>NZ_JBVHLD010000006.1:393351-441452 GCF_055559175.1 Streptomyces sp. NPDC024632 | reverse complement strand
CGTGCGGCGCGGGCGCTGGGCGAGTTCACGGTGGAGGGGATGGCGACGGCGATCCCCTTCCACCGTGCGGTCGTCACCGACCCGGCGTTCGCACCCACCGACGGCAGTCCGTTCACGGTGCACACGCGGTGGATCGAGACGGAGTTCGACAACACGATCCCGCCGTTCGCGGGTGCGGTCGTGGACGAGGACGACGCGCCGGGCCGGGAGACCGTGGTGGTGGAGGTCGGCGGGAAGCGTCTGGAGGTGTCCCTGCCCGCGTCGCTGGGGATGACGCTGGCGCGGACGGCGGCCGCGGGGGGTGCCAAGCCCAAGCGGCGGACGGCGGCGAAGGCGGGTGCGGCGGTCTCGGGCGACGCGCTGCCCTCGCCGATGCAGGGCACCATCGTGAAGGTCGCGGTCGAGGAGGGCCAGCAGGTCACCGCGGGTGACTTGATCGTGGTCCTGGAGGCCATGAAGATGGAACAGCCCCTGAACGCCCACCGGTCGGGCACCGTCATCGGCCTCAAGGCCGAAGTCGGCACCTCCGTCTCCTCCGGCGCCGTCATCTGCGAAATCAAGGACTGACGCCACAGCACGCACGAAGGCGGTACGGCAGCGGCCGTACGTACGAAACGCCGGTGGGGGCGGTCACGACGACCGGCCCCACCGGCGTTCGCGCGTTGGTCCACGCACGCGGCTCCGTACCGTCAACACGGTCAACAGAGCCCTGTCAACGGGTCGCCGTCAGCGCAGGGACACCGGTTTCGGGCTGCGCAGCGCCAGGACCAGGGCGACGGACAGGGCGGTGAAGACCGCGGCGGCGGTGAAGGCGGCGGTGGCGCCGTGGATGAACGGCTCGCTGTGCGCGTGGCGCGAGACGGTGCCGAACACCGTGACCAGGATGGACAGTCCGAGGCTGCCGCCGACCTGCTGCATCGTCTGGAGCAGCCCGGACGCGGAGCCCGCCTCCTTCGGCTCGACGCCGGAGAGGATGAAGGTGTTGAGCGGCATCATCGTGAAGCCGACGCCGACACCGATCAGGATCAGCGGGCCGAGGATGCCGCCCGCGTACCCGTCGGACGCGTTGAGCGTGGAGAGCCAGACCGTGCCGCCGACGTTGAACAGACCGCCGGTGGCGGCGACGCGCTTGGCGCCGAAGCGGGCGAGGGCGCGCGGGGCGAGGCGGGCGGCGACGAACAGCGGTCCTGCCAGCGGCAGGAAGGCGAAGCCGGTCCGCAGCGGGCTGTAGTGCAGATACGTCTGAAGGTACTGGGTGGAGAAGTAGAACACGCCGAACATCCCGGCGGGGACGAGCAGCATGATCCCGTACGCCAGCGCGCGGTTGCGGTCGAGGAAGAGCCGCAGCACGACCAGCGGGCGCTCGACGCGGGTCTCGTTGATCAGGAACGACACGAGCAGGGCGGCGGCGATGACGAAGCTGGTCAGGGCGCGGGAGTCGGTCCAGTGGCTCTCGCCGACGCGGATGAAGGCGTAGACCAGCGAGGCCATGCCGAGGGTGCCGGTCAGGGCGCCGGCGATGTCGAACCGGCCGCCGGGGTGGCGCTCGGTCTCCTTGATGTAGCGCGGGGCGAGCAGCACGATGGCCAGGCCCACGGGGACGTTGACGAAGAAGACCCAGCGCCAGGAGCCCCAGTCGGTGAGCATGCCGCCGACGGTGAGGCCGATCGCGGAACCGGCGCCGGAGATCGCGGAGAAGACGCTCAGCGCGCGGTTGCGTTCCGAGCCCTCGGAGAACGAGGTGGCGATCAGCGCCAGGGTGCTGGGCGCGGCCAGCGCGGCGGCGGCGCCTTGCAGGCCGCGGGCGATGAGCAGGGTGGTGGAGTCGTTGGCGACGCCGCCGGCCACGGAGGCGAGGGTGAAGGCGCCGACGCCCCACATCAGCGCCCTGCGGCGGCCGATCAGGTCGCCTATCCGGCTGCCGAGCAGCAGCAGGCCGCCGAAGGCGAGCGTGTAGACGTTCAGCACCCAGGACATGCCGGTGGGCGAGAAGCCGAGATGGGTGCCGATGCCCGGCAGGGCGACATTCACCACGGTGGCGTCGAGCAGCAGCATGAGCTGCGTGCCGACGATGGCCACGAGGGCGATGAACGGGCGCCCACGGGCGGGGGACGGAGTGCGGGATGCGGTGGAGAGCGCGCGCACTGCGGGTGTGGACATGCTGAGTAAGCCTCCAGCGGAGAGCAATAAACGGAGGGTTCCTCCGTTAACTATACGGAGACAGCCTCCGGTTCTACAATCGCTTTTGGGCGGACTTTGACGAACGATGGGTTCGGGCGAGCCGCGGGCACGGGTGGCGTGGGCGTGGTCAGCCGTGGACGTGGGCGCGCCGCGGGTACGGGCGAGCCGTGAGGACCGGCACTTCAGGAGGCATGACGCCATGCGGGCAGACGCGCAGCGCAATTACGACCGGCTGCTGGAAGAGGCCGCCCAGGCCTTCTTCGTGCACGGCACCGACGTCGCCCTGGAGGACATCGCGCGGCAGGCCGGGGTGGGCATCGGCACGCTGTACCGCCACTTCCCCGACCGCTACACCCTGATGAACGCCGTCTTCGAGCGGGAGCTGGTCAAGCTCAACGCGCGCGCGCAAGAACTGCTGGAGGAGCCGGACCCGGTCGACGCGCTCACCAAGTGGCTCTACGCGGTCGCCGTGCACTCCACCGCGTACCGCGGCCTCGCCAAGGCCATCATGTCCGCGCCGGACGCGAAGATGCCCGCGTGCAAGGCGCTGCTGCGCTCGTCGGGCGAGGCGCTGCTGCGGCGCGCGCAGGACGCGGGCGAGATCAGGCCGGACGCCACCATGTCCGACCTGCTCAAGCTGATCAACGCGATCGTGCTGACCGCGGAGAACAACCGGGAGGACACGGGGCTGTTCGTTCGCCTGATGACGCTGACCCTGGACGGCCTGCGGACCCGGCAGGACACCGGCCGCGGGGCCGTGGAGGACACCGGCCGCAGGGCCGTGAGGGAGACGGCAGCGGAGCCGGTCTAGGAAGCTCGGGTAGCGGGGAGCTCCGGTGAGTGGAGAGCTCTCCGGTGGGCGGGGAGCCCCGGTGGGCGGGGTGCCCTAGCGGCGGCGGACGTCCGCCAGCCGCGGGGTGGGCTCGGTGCCGCCGCCTCCGGCCAGCGACGGGCCGCCGCCGGGCAGCGGCTGGGCGCTGCGCAGGGGCTGGGGCCGCCGGGGTCCTGGCAAAGGCTGGTCGTGGCGCGGACGTCCGGCGGCGATGGCGTCCGCGCCGGTCAGCGGCGCCACGGTGATCTGCACGCCGCGGTCGGCGAGCGCCTGGAGTTCGGTACCGGCCCGCTCGTCGCCGCCGGGCGGCTCGTCGGTGACCAGGTGGGTGATGAGGTCGGTGGGCACGGTCTGGAACATCGTGTCGGTGCCGAGCTTGGTGTGGTCGGCGAGGACGACGACCTCGGCGGCGGACTGCACCAGCGCCCGGTCCACGCTCGCGGAGAGCATGTTGGACGTGGACAGGCCGCGTTCGGCGGTCAGGCCCGCGCCGGACAGGAAGGCGCGGGAGACCCGCAGCCCCTGGAGGGACTGCTCGGCGCCGCTGCCCACCAGGCCGTAGTTCGACCCGCGCAGCGTGCCGCCGGTCATCACCACCTCGACCCGGTTGGCGTGCGCCAACGCCTGTGCCACCAGCAGGGAGTTGGTGACCACGGTCAGTCCCGGCACCCGCGCGAGCCGACGGGCCAGCTCCTGCGTGGTGGTCCCCGCGCCGACGACGATGGCCTCGCCCTCGTCCACGAGATCGGCGGCGAGTTCGGCGATGGCCGACTTCTCCGCGGTCGCTAGATGGGATTTCTGCGGGAAACCGGACTCCCTGGTGAAGCCACCGGGCAGGACCGCACCGCCGTGCCGGCGGTCCAGCAGTCCTTCGGCCTCCAACGCCCGCACGTCCCGGCGCACGGTCACTTCTGAGGTCTGGACGACACGGGCGAGTTCACGGAGCGAGACCGCCCCGTTCGCCCGCACCATTTCGAGGATCAATTGGCGACGTTCTGCAGCGAACACGGAACCGACAGTAACGCCAACGTCCGTCGGCTTTCAGCACTTTGCACCAGATGACGGAAGTCGTGCACGAAAGAGACCGGCGAGTGCTATACGCCGACCGTGCGTTCGCAAACGGCGCCTTTCCGGATGACGCGAGGGGCCGTCAGCCCAGATCCGCCTCGGCCGCCTTGCGGGTGTGCAACTGCCGTGCCACCTCGGCCACCGAGCCGGACAGCGACGGGTACACGGTGAAGGCGCTGGCGATCTGCTCGACCGTCAGATTGTTGTCGACGGCGATCGAGATGGGGTGGATCAGCTCGCTGGCCTTGGGCGCGACCACCACTCCCCCGACCACGATGCCCGTGCCGGGACGGCAGAACAGCTTCACGAAGCCGTCCCTGATGCCCTGCATCTTGGCCCGCGGATTGCGCAGCAGCGGCAGCTTGACGACATTGGCCACGATCCGCTTGTTGTCCACGTCGGCCTGCGTGTAGCCGACGGTGGCGATCTCCGGGTCGGTGAAGACGTTCGAGGAGACCGTCTTGAGGTTGAGCGGGGCCACCGCGTCGCCGAGGAAGTGGTACATCGCGATCCGGCCCTGCATGGCCGCGACCGACGCGAGCGCGAAGATCCCGGTCACGTCACCGGCCGCGTACACGCCGGGCGCGCTCGTCCGCGACACCTTGTCGGTCCAGATGTGACCGGAGTCGGTCAGCTTCACACCCGACTCCTCCAGGCCCATGCCCGAGGTGTTCGGGATCGCGCCGACCGCCATCAGGCAGTGCGTGCCCGTGATCACCCGGCCGTCGGCCAGCGCGACCTCGACCCGGTCGCCGATCCGCTTGACGGACTGGGCGCGGGAGCGGGCCATCACGTTCATGCCGCGACGCCGGAAGACGTCCTCCAGTACGGCGGCGGCGTCCGGGTCCTCGCCGGGCAGCACCCGGTCGCGGGACGACACGAGCGTCACCGTGGAGCCGAGCGCCTGGTACGCGCCCGCGAACTCCGCGCCGGTCACGCCGGAGCCGACCACGATCAGTTCCTCGGGCAGCTCGTCCAGGTCGTAGACCTGCGTCCAGTTGAGGATGCGCTCGCCGTCCGGCAGCGCGTCCTCCAGTTCGCGCGGGCGCGCGCCGGTCGCCACGAGCACCGCGTCTGCGGTCAGCCGCTCGGTCGTGCCGTCCGCGGCCTCGACCACCACGCAGCGGCTGCCGTCGGCGGCGGTCTGACAGCCGTCGAGCCGCCCCCGCCCGCGCATCACCCGGGCGCCGGCCCGCGTCACGGACGCGGTGATGTCGTGCGACTGCGCGAGCGCCAGGCGCTTCACGCGTCGGTTGACCTTGCCCAGGTCCACCCCGACGACGCGCGCCGCGCGCTCCAGCGGCGGGGTGTCGTCGGCGACGATGATGCCGAGTTCCTCGTACGACGAATCGAACGTCGTCATCACCTCGGCGGTGGCGATGAGGGTCTTGGACGGTACGCAGTCGGTCAGCACCGACGCCCCGCCCAGGCCGTCGCAGTCCACGACGGTCACCTCCGCGCCGAGCTGCGCCGCCACCAGGGCAGCTTCGTAGCCGCCGGGTCCGCCTCCGATGATCACGATCCTTGTCACGTACCCCATTGTCCCGCACGCGCCAAGTGTTCTCCGCCAGGGGGCACGCTTGTCCGATCCGGGCGCCGCCGCCCGCCGTCCGGACACCCCGAAACGGCGTGCGGCCGTCCGCCGCGCGTGCTCCCGTACTCTCGTGGTCATGTCGCTCTACGCCGCCTACGCCAGCAACCTCGACGCGCGGCTGATGACCCGCCGCGCCCCGCACTCCCCCCTGCGCGGCACCGGCTGGCTCGACGGCTGGCGGCTCACCTTCGGCGGCGAGCAGATGGGGTGGGAGGGGGCGCTCGCCACGCTCGTGGAGGACGAGGACAGCCAGGTCTTCGTCGGGCTGTACGACATCGCGCCCGTCGATGAGGAGTCGCTCGATCGCTGGGAGGGTGTGCCGCTTGGTCTCTACCGGCGCGCCACCGTCCGCGTTCACACGCTCGACGGGGAGGTCGCCTCGTGGCTCTACGTGCTCAACGATTACGAGGGCGGGCTGCCCTCTGCCCGCTACCTCGGTGAGTTGGCTGACGCCGCCGAGTCTGCCGGGGCCCCGCATGACTACGTCATGTCCCTCCGCAAGAGGCCCTGCTAGCGCCTGGGCCTTTCCCGCCCGTGTCTTTTTTGCCCGCCCGCCCACCCGTGCGGGTGCTTTGTCGTCTGCGGGTGCCGCTTGTGCCTGGTCGGTGCCGGTCCGGGGCACCTCCTCGAAATGCGGCTACCTGGCCCCGCGTATCCGGTGCCCTTCTTGTCACCGCATTTCTGCGGGGGCACCCCGGCCCGTCCCCTCCCGGTACGTCGGCGTCCGCCTGTCCGGTGGGGGTTGCCGGGGTGGGTGTCCAAGACCGTGAGGGCACCCCGCGCGTCCTCCACCCAAGGGGCTGCACGGCCCCTCACACGGTCCGCAGGCGGACAGGTGTCAGAGACAGGCAGTCTCCGCCGATTTCCCACGGCGGAGGAACAGCCGGGCGCCCCCACCGGTCTTTGACACCTCCCTCAGCCACAGCGCACAGGCACACGCCGGCGTACTGGAGCCCTCGCGCCCACCCCGGCAGGTCGACGGCGGCGCAGGACCCGCACCGCACCCCCCTCCGCCACCACAGCCGACCGTCAGACGCCGACGTGCCCGAGCCCATCCATCCCCCTCCCGCCGCCGCGGGCGGGTCGGGGGGCGCAGGGGCCGAGCCCCCACCCACCCCCCTCCCGGCAACCCCCACCGGACCGCCGGACGCCGACGTACCGGAAGGGGACGGGCCGGGGTGCCCCCGCAGAAATACGTTGACGGCCGGGTACCGAATGCGGAAAGGCCAGGTGATACGGATTTCGAGGAGGTGCCCCGGACCGGCACCGACCAGGCACAAGCGGCACCCGCAGACGACAAAACACCCGCACGGGTGGGCGGGCGGGCAAAAACGGGGCCCTGCCGGAGGAGCCGCACTTCGTAAGCCCAGGGCACCGTCTACGCGCGTAGGCCGAGACAGGTTACCCTCATGCGCGTGAACGCTTCTGTGAATGCCGACCCCTACGCCGCGGCCGACGCCGCCGCCGCCCGCCTGCGCGAGCTGACCGGCGCCGAGACCCACGACGTCGCCCTGGTGATGGGCTCGGGCTGGGTGCCCGCGGCCGACGAGCTGGGCGTGGCGGACTATGAGCTGTCGATCACCGACCTGCCGGGCTTCCCGGCCCCGGCGGTGGAGGGCCACTCGGGCAAACTCCGCTCCGTGCGGATCGGCGGAGTGCGCGCCCTGATCTTCCTGGGCCGTACGCACCTGTACGAGGGCCGGGGCGTCTCCAGCGTCGTGCACGGAGTGCGCACGGCGGTGGCGGCCGGCTGCAAGACGGTGGTGCTCACCAACGGCTGCGGCGGCCTGCGCCCCGGTTACCTGCCGGGCCAGCCGGTGCTGATCAGCGACCACATCAACATGACGGCGACCTCGCCGATAGTGGGCGCGAATTTCGTCGACCTCACCGACCTGTACTCGCCGCGGCTGCGGACGCTGTGCCGCGAGATCGACCCGACCCTGGAGGAGGGCGTCTACGTCCAGCTTCCCGGGCCGCACTACGAGACCCCGGCCGAGATCGGGATGGTGCGGGCGATCGGCGGCGACCTGGTCGGGATGTCGACCACGCTGGAGGCCATCGCGGCCCGCGAGGCCGGCGCCGAGGTGCTGGGCATCTCGCTGGTCACGAACCTGGCCGCGGGCATGACGGGCGCGCCGCTCAACCACGAGGAAGTGCTGGAGGCGGGCCGCGAGTCCGCGACCCGGATGGGTTCGCTGCTCGGGCGCGTCCTCGGACGTCTGTAGGCACGTGGAGCCCGCGGGCGCGTAAAGCCGGGTGGACGGGCGGGGTAGTACGTAAAACTGACCCTGCCGGTGGAAACCGGCCCTGCCGCCCCGCGCGGCGGCATCGGCTGGAGGGGCGGGCCCTGGCGGCCCGACCCACGTGGAACGGAGAGCGGCATGGCGGGCGGAAACGGCGGGCGTGAGCTGGTGGAGCGCGCGCGCCAGTGGCTGGCGGAGGACCCGGACCCGGACACCCGCGCGGAGCTGGCGGGCGTCCTGGAGGCCGCGCAGGCGGGCCCGGACGACCCGGGCGGCGCGCAGGCGCTCGCGGATCTGGCGGACCGTTTCAGCGGCACGCTCCAGTTCGGCACCGCGGGCCTGCGCGGCGAGCTGGGCGCCGGGCCGATGCGGATGAACCGCGCGGTGGTGATCAGGGCCGCCGCGGGCCTGGCCGCGTATCTCGGGGAGCGCGCCGAGGACGCCCTGGTCGTGGTCGGCTACGACGCCCGGCACAAGTCGTACGACTTCGCGCGCGACACCGTGGCCGTGATGGTCGGCGCCGGGCTGCGCGCCGCGCTGCTGCCCTCGCCGCTGCCGACGCCCGTACTGGCCTACGCCATCAGGCACTTGGGCGCCGCGGCCGGGGTGATGGTGACCGCGAGCCACAATCCGCCGCAGGACAACGGCTACAAAGTCTATCTGGGCGACGGCTCGCAGATCGTGCCCCCGGCCGACGCGGAGATCGCCGAACGGATCGCCGCGGTGGGCGCGCTGGCCGATGTGCCGCTGGCGGCGGGCGGTTGGCGGGTGCTCGGCCCCGACGTGGTGGAGGCGTATCTGGCCCGCGCGGCGGGCGTGGTCGCCGAGGGCGGCGCGCGCGATGTGTCGGTGGTCTACACGCCGATGCACGGGGTGGGCCTGCGGACGCTGATGGCGGCCTTCTCCCGCGCCGGTTTCCCCGCGCCGACGCCCGTGTCCGAACAGGCCGAGCCCGACCCGGACTTCCCCACCGTGGCCTTCCCGAACCCGGAGGAGCCGGGGGCGATGGACCTGGCGTTCAAATGCGCCCAGTCCGTCGGCCCCGACGTCGTGATCGCCAACGACCCGGACGCCGACCGCTGCGCCGTCGCCGTACCCGACCGTGACTCCCCCGCGGGCTGGCGGACGCTGCGCGGCGACGAGTTGGGCGCGCTGCTCGCGGTGCACCTGGTGCGTACGGGCGCGGCGGTGGCCGGGCGCGACACGTTCGCGGCGAGCATCGTCTCGTCGTCGCTGCTGTCGAGGATCGCGGCGGGCGCGGGCCTGGCGTACCGGGACACGCTGACCGGCTTCAAGTGGATCGCCCGCGTCGAGGGCCTGCGGTACGGGTACGAGGAGGCGCTGGGCTACTGCGTCGACCCGGAGGGCGTACGCGACAAGGACGGCATCACGGCGGCGCTGCTGATCGCCGAACTGGCCGCGACCCTCAAGCAGCACTCGCGCACGCTCACCGACCTGCTGGACGACATCGCGCTCGACCACGGTCTGCACGCCACCGACCAGCTCTCGGCGCGGGTCGCGGACCTCTCGCTGATCGCGGACGCGATGGCCCGGCTGCGCGACCGGCCGCCGGCCGCGCTCGCGGGCCTCGCGGTGACGTCGGCCGACGATCTGGCCGAGGGCAGCGAGCAGTTGCCGCCGACGGACGGGCTGCGCTACCGCCTGGCGGGCGCCGGGACCGTCGAGTCGGCGCGGGTGGTCGTCCGGCCGAGCGGGACCGAGCCGAAGCTGAAGTGCTACCTGGAGGTCGTGGTGCCGGTCGCATCGGCCGCCGATCTGGGCGCGGCGCGGCGTACGGCCGACGAGGTAATGGCCGCGCTGAAGGCGGATGTGGCGTCGGCGGCGGGTATTTGACGGCGCGTCACATCGCGTGCGGGTCGGGCCCGTTCAGTCGCGGGTCAGATAGCTGAAGCCGGTGTCCGGGCCCACGCAGGTCTGGAGGGTGAGGTCGCCCCAGTAGAGGCCGTTGTCGGGGCCGCCCCTGCCGGGGTTGATGTAGGTGGCGTAGACGTGGAAGGACAGCGTGCCCTTCGGGGTGTCCAGGGTGACGCGGGTGCCGACCGGCAGCGGGGCGAGCTTGTCGTAGCCGCAGTAGTCGTGGCCGACGATGACGGAGGTCCGCATCTCGTAGCCGTCGGAGAGCGCCGGATCGGGTCCCGCGAACAGCACGGCCGCCCCGCACGCGTCGATGGTGGCCTGGTCGCCGCGCACGACGGGCCGTGACCAGTCGCCGATCCGCAACACCGTGGTGCCGGGCGGGTATTGACGCTCGGCGGCGGCCTTCTTCGGCGCGGCGGGTGCGCCGCGGGACGGGTTCGGCCCCGGCCGGGCGGCCGTCGTGGCGGGCGGCGGCGCGCCCGTCCGGGAGGGGGCGGCGGATGCCCCGGCTCCCTTCGTGCCCTTCGTGCCCTTCGTGCCCTTCGCGGCCTCGGCCTTCCCGGTCGGCGGCGGGAAGGCCGGTGGGGTGCTCGCGGCCGGATCGGCGTACGGGTGCGGCCGGTTGGCGTCTCCGGCCGGTGACGCGGTGGACGGGTCGGGCACGGTAGGCGCGGTGGACCCGGCGAGCGCGGACGGCCGCTGTACGGGGACGCGCGTACGGTCCGCGGCGGCCGGTGGGGTGTGCGCCGCCGGGTGGGCGCACGAGGTCAGGGCCGCGGCCAGCGCGGTGGCCACGGACGCGGTCAGCAGCGCGGGTGCGTACGGGCGGCACCGTGGGCTGCGCGGAGGTCGCACGGGGCGCCGCCGCTCAGCCGAACCGGCCGTTGACGTAGTCCGACGTGCGTGGGTCCTGCGGGCGGTTGAACATGTCGTCGGTCGGGCCGTGCTCCACGATGACGCCGGGCGTGCCCTGTTCGGCGAGGAAGAAGGCGCAGGAGTCCGAGACACGGGCGGCCTGCTGCATGTTGTGGGTGACGATGACGATGGTCACGTCGTCGGACAGCTCCCCGATGGTCTGCTCGATGCGCCGCGTGGAGGTCGGGTCGAGCGCGGAGCACGGCTCGTCCATCAGCAGCACGCGCGGCCGTACCGCCAACGACCGTGCGATGCACAGGCGTTGCTGCTGGCCGCCGGAGAGCGCGCCGCCGGGCTGCCGCAGCCGGTCGCGTACTTCCTTCCACAGCCCGGCCTTGGTCAGGCACTCCTCGACCAGGTCGTCGCGCTCGCCGCGCCCGGCCTTGACGCCGTTCATCTTCAGTCCGGCCAGCACGTTGTCGTAGATCGACATCGCGGGGAACGGGTTCGGCTTCTGGAACACCATGCCGATCTCGCGGCGGGCGTGGGTGATCCGGCGGCCCCGGTCGTAGATGTCCTCGCCGTCGAGCAGGACCTGCCCGGCGAGCGAGGCGGTGCCGATCAGTTCGTGCATGCGGTTGAGGATGCGCAGGAAGGTGGACTTGCCGCAGCCGGAGGGGCCGATCAGCGCGGTGACGCGCTGTGCGGGCATGGTGAGCGACACCCGGTCGAGCACCTTGTGGTCGCCGAACCAGGCCGACACCTCACGGGCGTCGAGGGTCGCGGAACGGGAGGCGGAACGGGGGTCGGAGCGGGGGTCGGAGCGGGGGTCGCCGCCGGTCGGCGGGTCGCCGGGGACGGGCGGCAGTACGACGGTCTCGTCAGTCGCTGACATCGTGTTCCTCATATGCGTCGGGTATGCGTCGGGGCGGTTCGTGGCGGGCTCGGTCCGAAAGCGGCTCAAGCGGTCAGGTCCCAGGCGGTCCGGTACCAGGCGGTCCGGTCCCGGGAGGTCCGGCCTCCAGCACGCCGGTCCAGCACACCGGTCCCAAGTACGCCGGTCTCACAGCAGGTTGGGCAGCAGGCGGGTGGCCTCACCGGACAGGGCGACCACGACGGCGGCGAGCACCGGGACCGCGCAGATCCACGTCTGCCAGCGCCCCCAGCGCCGGTAGGTCCAGGTGACGGCGACCGCGACGAGCAGCAGCCCCTGCGTCCACAGCAGGATCGGCAGCCAGGCGGCCGGGTCACCGGCCAGCGGCTGCTCGGCCGCCGAGATGCCGCCGCCCGCCGCCGGGCCCGGCTGGACGTCGCTGACCAGTTCCGCGTCCACCCGCAGCACACCGTGCGGGGTGTAGAGGCCGCCGGTCGCGGTCATCAGGATCAGCCGGCCCTGTCCGGTGCCGGGCAGCGCGGGCGCCGGGTCGCCCGCGTGCCGCACCCCGGTCACCTGGTACCGCTGCTGGCCCTGGCCCGTCGTGACGGTGATCGGGTCCCCGGCCTTCAGCTCGTCGATGTGGTTGAACGGGCTGCCGTAGCCCCACTGACGGCCCATCACGATGCTGGTGCCCGGCTGGCCCGGCAGCGGGGTGTCCCTGCGGTGCCCAGGACCCGACCTGAGCACACCGGACGTCGTGCCCTGGAAGACGACCTCCTTGAGGCCGATCGCCTTGATGTGCAGCACCGCGACCGGCGAACCCAGCGGCACGGGCTCGCCCTTGTCGTCCAGGCGGCCCACCGGGGCCGTGCCCTTGGCGAGTTGGGCGCGCAGGTCGGCGTAACCGGTCTGCTGGGCGCGGGCGTGCTCGACGTGGCCGAGCAGCGTGAGATTGACGACGAATCCGAGCAGCAGCGCGGCCAGCAGGGTCAGTGCCGCGCCCGGGATGACGAACCAGGCGGCGGGCGGCTGTTCGGCCGCCCGACCTTTCTGCGGCTCGGCCGGTTCCGGCGGCGGCCCGGCGGCCTCGCGGGACGGTGACAGTACGGCCACGGGTGGCGCTCCTTCGCGTGCGTGCGTTTCGCTGACGTGCTCGGACGGGGGGGGTCGGCGCCGCGGTCTCGTACGCGGCCCCGACAGCGGTCGTACGGACCGGTCGTAGCGGTCGGTCGTAACGGCCGGTCGTACGGCGGCAGTACGGCCGGTCGCCGGGCGGCGGACGGTCGGAACCGCCCGCCGCCCGGCGTACCGCGTGCCGCGTGCCGCGTACGGTCAGTCGCGCGGCGTGGGACCGAAGGTGAGCAACTTGCCGTCCCTGCGCACCCGGTAGGCGGCATAGCCGCCACCGGTCACCATCAGGAACGCCAGCACGCTCAGCGGGACGACACCGGTGGCTCCGGTGGCCGCCAGCGGGCCGTTGCCGCCGCCGGAGCCGCCCGACGTTCCCGACGAACCGCCGCTGGACAGACCGCCGTTGGACGCGCCGCCGTCGGTCGACGTGCCTCCGCCGTCCGCGCCGCCGGTGTCGGTGGGCGTGTCCGTGGGGGTGTCGGTCGGGGTGTCCGTGGGCTCGTCGGTCGGCGTGCCGGTCGGGTCGTCGGTCGGCGAGGTGCCCGCGCCCGCCGTGAACGCGAACGTCTGCTTGATGCCGCTGGTCGCGCCGGTCAGCACCAGGGAGTGGCTGCCGTCGGCGAGGTCGGCGGGCAGGGTCACCGCGTAGTTGGCGATCTTGCCGCTGTTGTCGGCGGTCGCGTCGTCGGCGGCCGGGGACCCGTCCAGCGCGAAGGTGATCTTCTCGCCGTTCCCGCCCGTGGGGCCCGGCAGGAACCCCTCCGCGGTGACCTTGATCTTCTGACCCTTGGTGAGCGCCGGGGTGTCGTGCAGTTCGGTCCCGGAGTCGTCGAGCACGGTCAGGTCGGGCTCGGCCACCACGGGATACGACACCCCGTTCTGGCTGGCGGCGAACTTGAGCGGGTCGCTGGGCGTGAACTGCGCCGAGAGCGTGATGACGCCGGGGTTGCCGATCCCTGGAATGCTCGCCGTCGCCACGCCGTTGACCAGCGGAATCATGTTCCCGCCGGTGACGGGCACGGCGCCCTGCTTGAAGGTCACGGTGCCTTCGGCGGTGTCCGGCGTGACGGTGGCCTTGAGGGTGATCTTCTTGTCCGCCACGGCCCGGCCCGCCGGGTCGACGGTGAGAACGACGGAGGTCGACGTCGGCGGGGTGACCGTCTTCACCGCCCAGTCGGAGCCGGTGATCTCGATGAACGTGGTGAAGGTCGGCAGGTCCCCGGCGGACGGGTCGGCGGACTTGCAGACCACGTCGATCGGATACGTGCCGTCGGCGAGTTCCACGCTTGACGCGTCGAACGCGGAGCTGATCGACCGGAGGATCGTGCCGTTGCCCCCCGAGGCCGGGAGCCGCGCGGTGATGGGGGCGGTCGAGAACGGGGCGCCGTTGGTCAAGTGGGTCGCCAGGAGCGACTCCGCGCCGTCGAGGACGATGTACACGCTCACGGCGTCCTGGTAGTTCGTGGGGCATGCCTGGTCGACCGAGACCGACGTGAAGGCCGGGGAGTCGTCGACGGTGCCGGCGGCGGGCGACAGCGTCACGTTCCCGGCCAGATCCGCGTTCGCGGTCCCCGCGGTGGTGAGGACCAGGGCCCCGGTGCCCAGGACCAGTGCGAGCACGCTCAGCAGCGCCGCGTGCATTCTTCGTTTCATGTCTCCTCGTCCCCTCGGGGATATGCGTCGGTCGTACGAGTCGTGCGGGTCGTGCGGGTCGTGCGGTGATCACGTGCGGGTCGTGCGGTGGCGGTGCCGTTCCCGCCGTGTCACGGCGGCAGCCGGGCATCTGGACGATGCCCGGCCGGTGGTACGTCTGTGCTGGTCAGCGCTGTTTCGCGGTCACTTCGTGGTGAAGGTGAAGGAGACCTGGACGAAGCTGCACAGACCGGTGAGGGTCAGGGTGTGGGAGCCGCGGGCGATCAGCTTCGGCACCGTCAGGTCGTAGCCGGTGACCGAGCCCCGCGCGTCGGTCGCCACCGGGGCGAAGAGCGCGAGGGCGTTGGACACGAACGGCAGCACCTGCTCCTGGCTCTGCGGCAGGAAGCCCTGCGCGGAGACCTTGATGTGCTGTCCGGGGGTCAACTGCGGGCTGTCCCCGAGGGCGTTGCCGTCCGCGTCGGTCACCGTGACGAACGGCGCGTTGACGAACGAGTAGCTGAGGACCGAGTAGTCCTGCGCGTAGGCGAGTTGGTCGGCGGGGATGAAGACCGCGATGTAACTGCGGACGTTCGGGGCGGTGTTGGCCGGCGGCTGGAAGGTGGCCACGCCGTTCACGACCGGCACCGGGGTGTCGTACACGGTGACGCCGTTGTCCGCCTCGAACTGGACGGCTCCGGGCACGCCGCCCGCGACCTTCGCGGTGAGCGTGAAGGGCTTGCCGACCTGGACGTGGTGGGCCGGGTCGGCGCTGAGCCTGACGCTGGTGGCGACCGGGGCGGCGTGACTGGAGACCTGCCAGGTGTCACCGGTCACGTCGATGAAGCCGGTGAACGTCGGGTGCTCGGGGAAGTTCGCCCGGTCGGCGTTCGCGCAGGTCACGTGGATCGGGTAGGTGCCGTCCGCCACCGGGACACTGGCGACGTCGAAGGCGGTGGCGATCGACCGGACGATGGTGCCGTTGCCCGACGCCTCCGGGACCTGCGCCGTGACCGGGGCCTTGGCGTACGGTGCGCCGCCGGTCAGGTGGGAGGCCAGGAGCGATTCCCGGCCGTCCGGCACCACGAGCGACACCGTGAGGGCGTCCTGGTAGTTCGCCGGGCACGCCTTGTCGACCGACACCCGCGCGAACGGCGAGTCGTCGTCGATGCCGGTGCCGCGGGCGGTGAGGGTGACCGTGCCCGAAGTCGCCGTCGGGGTACCGGTGGTGGCGCCTGCGGTGCCCGCCCCCGCGAGCAGCGCGCCCGTGCCCATGGCCAGTGCGAGCGCGCCGACCAGAACGCCGCGCAGTCTTCGTCTCGTCATTGTCTTCTCTCCCCCTGAAGGAGTCCGGTGTGTGCGTGGCACCGCGTCGCGGTGCCGGGAGCGGCCGGGCGCCCCCGAGGGACGCCCGGCCCGGCGGACGGTGGTCCGCCGCTGTGACGGGTCAGACGACGGGTCAGACGAGGTCGCGGCTGACCAGGGTGGTCGCGTTGCCGCAGTTGGTGTCGGTGCCGAAGCCGTACTTGTTGATCACCGTGGTGGTGGAGTCGTACTTGGCGGTGCACACCTTGGAGGCGCTGCCGACGAAGGTGTTCTTGATGAGCGTCTCGCCGGTCACCCGGCTGTCCGGGATGACGTTGTAGACCTCACGCGTGACCGGGAACGCGGTGTTGAGGTTCCCGCTCGCGTTCAGCGGCGCGGTGGAGTTGACGGTCTTGAGCACCGCGCCGTTGCGACGGTCGGTCACGCCCGGCAGGGAGCGGCCCTGCGCGATGTGCTGCGCGATCGAGAACGGCATGAGGTCGTTCGGGCCCTGGAGGGCGCTGCCGTTGTGCTCCTGGACGGCGGCGCCGTTCGCGGCGGTGTCCTTGACGCAGGACGGCAGGGTGGTGGCGTTGAAGCCCAGCGTCGAGGCCCAGAACTTGCGGGTGCCGGAACCGGCCTGCGGCACCAGCGGGTGGACGGTGACGCCGCCGATGGTCGGGTACGTGCCGGCCGGCAGCGGGTTGCCCGCCGTGTCCAGGCAGTTGTAGACCCGGGTCAGGTCGGACGTGGCCTTCTGGGCGTTCGTCAGGGAGGAACCACCGGCCAGGTACGTGAAGTTGGCGGGCAGGTTGGTGGTGGTCGCCGTCGCCGCCGTCACCGCGTCCACGGCGAACGGGATGAAGGTGAACTGGCCCGTGGCGTTGGGGGTGGAGGAGGACCGGGCGAAGTCGATGCAGTGGCTGCCGGCCGCGATGTCGGCGCGCAGCGCGTTGACCCCGGCGCCCGAGCCGTCGGGGCGGGTGACCGACGCACAGGTGGTGTCCCGCGTCGAGATCGTGGAGGAACCGGTGGCGTCGTAGGACGCGATCAGGTTGCCGTCCGAGGAACCGGTCGGGTTCGGGTCGGCGATCTTGTTGCCGAGGCCGTTGAGCACGTCCTGCGTGGTGTCGGAGCCGACCGCGACGAGCGTGCGGTGGACACCGGCCGCCGGGTCGGCCTGAGCCGTACCGGCCACGATGGTGACACCGAGGGTCGCGGTACCGACCACGATCGCCGCCCGCTTGGCGAATTTCACGTTCACTGTATTTCCTCCGAGTCGATGCGGATGGAATTTCCAGACGTGTGACACGCAAGGAGAATTGATAATTCCCCCCAGAAGACCTGACCTGTCGGTCCGGCCATGAATGATCCTGCCGATCTCCTCAAGAAGTGGCAACCAAAATTACCGCCCCGCAAAAGTGAACAACGGGTATTCCAAATTCTCTTTTATTTTCCTTCCAAGGGGCGCCCAAGTACCCGTCACACCGGTTTCCTGCCGCGGACGACGCCCGCGCGCATCAGCAGGGGTCCGGCCAGGGAGCCCGCGATGCCCGCGATGAGGACGATCAGCAGCACCCAGCGGACGGCGCCGAGAATCGCCTGGGGGGTGGTGCCGCCGGTCTGCGCGACGTTGCTGACGGGGGGCGAGGCGGCGGGTCCGCCGGTGGAGCCCTTGGTCGTACCGGCGGCGGGGGCCGACGACGACGGGGAGGCGGGCGGTGCGCCGCCCGGACCCGGTCCCCCGCCGGTCGCTCCGTGGCCGGCGCCGCCGCCCGTACCGCCGCCGGCCGTTCCCGTACCGCCGGAGCCGGAGCCGGAACCGCCGTTGGAGGACGTGTCACCCGGTCCCGTGGCCGGGGGCACACCGGCGATCAGCGCGGACGCGGCCGTGAGGGCCTGTTCGCGCAGGATGGCGGTCAGGGGTGCGTAGCCGAGCGGCAACAGGCCGAAGCCGATGCCCTGTCGCTGGCCGGAGCCCGCCGCGTACCGGATCAGCGCGGCGTAGGTCTTGCGGTCGGCGGCGTCCAGCGAGGTGGAGGCGGCGGCGTAGGTGACGGTGGTGAGCGGGTAGGCGCCCGGTGTCTTCGCGGAGGGGTCCGCGTCCAGGACGCCCGGGGCCTTGCCCGCCTTCATCCCGTTCACCGCCCTGGTCATCGAGTCGACCGTCGGGGCGACGAACTGGCCGTCGGCGTTGAGGAGTTCGGCGGTGCCGAGCCGGTAGCGGGCGGCGCTGGCCGCGTCCGTCAGGCCCATGATGAAGTTCGAACCCGCGGGCTGCGTCTCGGCCTTCGTCAGCGCCGGGGGCGTGGACGTGGGGTTGAAGCCGGTGATGCCGCCGTTGTTGGCCTTGCGGACCGTCCTGGCGTCGTCGCTCAGACCGCTGCCGTACGGGTTCACGCCGACGGCCGTCAGCCGGATGTCGGGGAAGCGGCTGTCGGGTGCCCACACCGTCGGGTCCGGCTTGTCGAAGCCGGACGGCGGGGTGCTGACCGGTGCCAGTTCCAGGAAATACGGATTGATGACCGTGCCCCACGGGTCGGGTTTTCCGGAAAGGAAGCTCCGCGCGTCGGGGTCGGAGAGCAGCCATTTCCACAGCTGCCCCGCCGAATCGCTCGCGCCCTGCGGGACCCCGATACCGAATCCGCAGGAACTGCCCACGGGGTAGGGCACACCGGCGTTGAGCCGCGCGAATTCGGGGTCGCGCTCGATACCGAACGGGTTCTTCGCCGGAAGTCTGCCGCGCGGGAAGTCGTTGCCCGGCAGGTCGCACTGGTAGGACTCGGTGAGCATCTTCGCCACGAGCCGCGCGTTCAGCCGTATCCGGGGCACCTGTTGGGACGATCCGGCGACCTGGACGCTGTAGCCGATGACGAGTCCGGAGACCGCGACCGGCGCGTGGACGACCGGTGCCACGTCCGGCTGGGGCAGCACCGGGTTCTCGATGAAGGCGAGTCCGGCCGAGCCCGTACCGGGGCTGGTGACCTGCGTACGGGAGAAGTCCTCGAGCTGCGGAACGTATCCGTAGGTGACCTTCTGCGAGGTGCACAGGGTCGGCGCCCAGGAGCTCATCGCCTCGAAGATCATCTCGGAGCCGATGGTGGGCTGTTCGTCCTGGCCGATCGGGCAGGGCGAGTCGGTCGGGGCGAAGTCGAGGCGGAACACGATGCGTTGGGCCCAGTTCCCCGCGGACAGCGGGGAGCTGATCAGTCCGTTGGGCGGCGGCGCTTCGGAGCCGTCGGGTTCGTGGGTGCCGCGGGGCACGACCACGAGCCAGCACGGCTCGGGCGCCTGACCGGTCCTCGCCACCGTGCCGCACCCCAGGATCGGCGAGGTGTCCGCGTCCTCCGCCTGGAAGATCGTCTGGCCGCTGCCGTCGACGCCGGTCGTGGCGAGGTCCTGCTCATTGGTCGCGTACTGCGTGAAGAACTGGTTGACGTCGGTCGAGCTGGCGCCCTTCACCGTGGTGAAGGGCACGGTGTGCTGCGCCGGCTCCAGCGGGTCCAGATTGCCCACGCTCCGACCGACGTTGAGCACGCCCGTGTTCGGCGGCGGGTTCCCGTACTCGCACTGCTCCGGGGTCGGGCCGGTCGCCGCGTCACCCCAGCACTGCATGAGCTGGAGGTAGTTGCCCGCGTTGTTGGGCGAGCTCTTCACCCCGCCCGCCCATGAGACCTTCAGTCCCTGCGTCCGCAGATTCCTCGTCTGCTCGACCGTCACCCTCAGGTGCGAGAAGTCGTCGTAGGGACCCTTGGCGCCGGGCTTGGTGACGGCGGAGCCGGTGTCCGTGCCGGTGTCCGCGTGGGCCTGTCCGCCGCCCGCCGACGGCGGCAGCAGGGTCAGGCCGACGGCGGCGAGCACCGAGGTGAGGAGCGCGCCGAGGCGGACCGACAGGACGCGGCCTCGGGCGGCTCCGGGGTGGTTACGCGCGGCCATCACGCCTCCCGTTCCTGGTCAGCCGCCTGGCGAGGGTGGGCGGGGCGAGGACCACCAGCAGCAGCGCCAGGGCGGAGAGCCCCATGAGCCAGGTCCGCATGCCCCAGAAGGTCTCGTTGCCGACGCCGACGCTGGAGGCGACGATGTCCTGGTTGCCGCCGGTGCCGCCGGAGTCGCCCGCGGGCAGTCCGGTGTCGGGGTCGACGCTCTGGCCGGTGCCGCCCGCGGCGGTCGTACCGCCGGTGGCGGCGCCGCTCGTACCGGCCGTGGTGCCGCCGGACGTGGTGCCCGTACCGCCGCTCGCGCCCGCCGTGGTGCCGGACGAGCCGCCGCCCGTACCGCCGGAACCGCCCTTGCTCCCACCGGAGTTGCCGCCGTTGGAGCCGCCGCCGGAGGCGGCGTTGGCCTGCGGCTTGACCGAGGTGGGCTGCCTGGACGCGCCGCCCGTGCCGTCGGAGCACTGCTGCGTGCCCTGCCGGTCGCACGCCTTGGGGAACGGCGCGTTTTTGGCCAGGGTGTTGGTGCCGTCGCTGGAGAAGGTCGGATTGTGGCAGCCCGCCAGATTGATGGTCTGGGCCTGCACACCGGGGACGCGTTTGAGCTGGTCGAATCCGGCCTGTACGAGGTTCTTCGGCAGCGGCGAGAAGCCCAACGGCTGGGCCTGCGACTGGCCTTGGCACAGGAAGTAGTAGCCGAACGCGCCGAGCGTTCTGCCCTTGTCCTCGGTCAGCGGCGAGTCCAGCGAGGTCGGCAGGATCATGTAGCTGTAGCTGGACAGCGGATACGTCCGCGCGTCCTGGTACGCGTAGACCTTGTCGAGGATCTGCGTCAGATACTGCGAGGAGTTCTCGTCCTGGTTGATCTGCGCCTGGGTCAGCGCCACGGCGACGTTGGAGGCGGTGGGCTCGGTGTAGTAGCCCTTGGCGTTGAGCACCTTGGCGACCGGGAAGCCGGTGGTGACCGCGTAGGAGTACTCGACGTAGGTGATGGCGCCCTCGGCGTAGTTCTGCCGGGTGTAGCCGGACACGCCGAGCGAGCCGGACTGGGCGATGAAGCCGGAGCCGGGGATCACCGGGTAGTACGACGTCAGGCCGCACGGGGTGGGCTTGTTGGCGCGCTTGCAGTAGTCGTTCCACACCGCGCCCTGCTGCTTGGACATCCACAGCGTGAACTGGGCGGTGGTGCCCGAGCCGTCGGAGCGCACCACCGGGATGATCTTGCGGGCCGGGAGGGTGAGGCCGGGGTTGTCGGCGGCGATCTGCCGGTCGGACCAGTTGGTGATCCGGCCGGTGAAGATCTTGGCGACCGTGCCGCCGCTCAGCCGCAGATTGGTGACCCGCTTGCCGCCGATCTTCAGGTTGTACATGAAGGCCGTGCCGCCCGCGACGATCGGCATGTACGCGTAGCCGCGCTTGGGCGGAGGTTCACGCACCCCGAACTCGGTCATGCCGTAAGGGATTTCGGACACCGCGAAGTCGACGGTGCCATTGGTGAACTGCTGGCGGCCGTCGGACGAGCCGCTGCCCGTGTAGTCGACGGTCATCCCGTACTTCTTGACGCTCGCCCGCCACTGGTCGACGGCGTTCTGGCTCCAGGTCGAGCCGGCGCCGCTGATCCTCGCGTACGAGTCGGCCTTGGCCGGCGGTGCCTGGCCGAGGAACAGCAGCGAGATCAGCAGCGCGGCCATCGCACCCGCTGCCGCCCTCGCCGCCCTCGCCGCCCTGAGGCCCGTCCAGCCGATCCTCTTCACGATCCGTCAACTCCCTGTGCAGGTTGGATTGTTGTCGTGCGGAAGGCCGGGGCGGCCGACGCCGACGAGTAGCCGTCGCGCGCCGCGGCGCGCTCGGTGAAGCGGCGCGTGTCCCGGCGGGAGGCGACGACCCTGCGGTGGGTGCCGCGCCTGCTCAACTGGCCCGCGTCGCGCCCGCCGAGGACCCGGGCGAGCGCGAAGAGCACCAGGACGAGCACCAGCAGCACCGACGCCGCGCCGAACCCGCGCGCGATCATGGTGGGTTGGGGGGACTTCACGAACTCGAAGGTCGCGAGCGGCAGCGACACCATCGGGTTCTGCGAGGGGTCGTAGTTGGTGCTCGCGCCGAAGCCCGCCGTCAGCAGGACGGGAGAGGTCTCGCCGATGCCGCGGGCGGTGCCGAGGATGACCGCGGTGGTCAGCCCCGACCGGGCGGTGGGCAGCACCACATGCCATACGGTCCGCCAGCGCGGCGACCCCAGCGCGTACGACGCCTCGCGCAGGGTGCCGGGCACCAGCCGGATCACCACGTCGGAGGCGCGGATGATGATCGGCAGCATCATCACGGAGATGGCCAGCGACGCCGCGAAGCCCGACTTGGGGACGTTCAGCGCGAGGATCACGGTGGCGTAGATGAACAGACCGGCCACGATCGACGGCAGCGCGGTCATCGCCTCGACGACCGTACGGACGAAACGCGCGTAGCGTCCGGGCACCTCGTTGAGGAACACCGCGCACAGCAGTCCCGCCGGGACGGTGAGGACCAGGGCGATGCCGATCTCGATCAGCGTGCCGACCACGGCGTGCTTGATGCCGCCCGCGCTCAGCGGGTCGAGCGGCCCGGTGACGGACATGTCCCGGGTGAAGAAGTTCAGGTGCGGTATCGCCCTGCGGCCGGACCACAGCGTGTAGACGACGACGAACAGCAGCGCGACCAGCAGCAGCACCGCGATACTGTGGACCACGGCGGAGGCGATCTTGTCGCGCACCACCGGGCCGTCCTCGTCGAAGGAGACCAGCAGCGCGTACAGCGCGATGAACAGCGCGTACCAGAAGACGACGAAGCCGAGGGCCCCGCTGAAGGGGGCGATCCTGGCGAAGAAAAGCCAGGTGAGGGAGAGGGAGGCGGCTGCCGAGCCGAGCAGTCCGAGCAGGTCGGTCTGGCGGACGGTGGAGGTGGAGCGCCGGCGTTCCGCTGCCGCGGGGGGCGGGCCGGGGATGACGGTGCCGGTGCCGGGGGCCTTCGTGGCCGGGTGCGCCGGGGCAGGGTGCGCCGGGGCGGTGGCGGTCCCGGCGGATTCCGGCGCCGTGGTGACGGAGTCCGGTGCGTCCGTGGTCATACGAGGGGGTCTCCTGGTTCCGCCGATCGCTCGGCCTACGGCGTGCGTGCGGCTGACGGATGCGGGCTGACGACTGCGGGCTGACGGTGGGGCGGCGGCTCGGCGGCTCGGCTACTGGGCGGCTTGGCTGTCGGCTGCTCGGCGGCTACTCGGCGGTTGCGCCGGACCGGCTGCGGGCGACGATCGACGAAGCGGCGAAGTTGACCACCAGCGTCATGAGGAAGAGGGCCAGACCCGCGGCCATCAGCGCGGACATGCCCAGCGGGCTGGCCTCGCCGTACCGCAGCGCGATCAGCGACGAGACGGAGCTGGTGCCGCTCTGGAGGATGTGCGGCTGGATGACGAAGATCGGCGAGATGACCAGGTAGACGCCGATGGTCTCGCCGAGCGCGCGGCCCAGGCCGAGCATGGTGCCGCCGATCATGCCGCCCATGCCGTACGGCAGGACGACCGAGCGGATCATGCCCCAGCGGGTGGCGCCCAGCGCGTACGCGCCCTCCCGCTCCCCCACCGGGGCCTGCGAGAACACCTCGCGGATGATCGAGCAGATGATCGGGGTGACCATCATGGCCACGACGATTCCGGCGACGAAGGTGGACGCGGTGTAGACGGTCGCGGTGGCGAGCGGGTCGTGCGGGTCGGCGCCGTCCACGTGGAAGAGCGGGATCCAGCCGAAGTACGTCGACAGCCAGCGGGCCAGGCCGATCACCTTGCCCTGGAGGAAGAACAGCCCCCACAGGCCGTAGACCACCGACGGCACGGCGGCCATCAGGTCCACGGTGCTGACCAGCGTGCGGCGCAGCCTGGCGGGGGCGTACTCCGAGATGTACAGCGCCGTGCCGATCGCCATCGGCACCGCGATGACGATGGCGACCGCCGCGATCAGCACCGTGCCGATGATGACCGCCGCGATGCCGAAGTGCCCGGCGTCCGGGTCCCATTCGGCGGTGGTCAGGAACGCCGGAACGCCCACCTTGCGCAGCGCCTGCCACGCCCGGTACAGCAGGAATCCGCCGACCAGCAGCATCACGACGAGCACCAGGCTGCCGCCGCCGCGCGCCACTGCCCTGAACACCCGGTCGGGCAGCCCCGAGTCGGCGTGCAGCCGCCGGGCGCTGTCGGCTCCGGGCCCGTCACCCTGGTCCGGCTCGCCGGTTCTCGCCAGTGTTCGCATCGTCACGCATTGACGCTCATGGTCCGCGATGGCCGCATTCGCAAGCCGATGTGAACGACAGCACCCGTAGGGGCAACTTCGGTTTCCGTACGGAATCACGTGGGCCGTACAGCCGTACAGCCGTACGGGCCGGGGGGCGGCGGGCGGGGCGCGGGGCGCGGGCGGGCGCGGGGGCCGGGCGGGCGGGGAAACACGGCGGCCACGTCCCGCCGCGCGTCGGCGCGGCACGGAACGTGGCCGTTGAGGTTCTTCGGTCAGCTCGCGTCGTCCCAGGGCACGGATTCGGCGGCACCGAGCCCGAGCAGTGTCAGACGGAACCGGTCGTACGCGGCCTGGCACGTCGAGTGCCGCTCGTACGCCCGCGCCGACACGGCCTGCACACGACCCTCACTGTCCCGTAACCGCCAGATCCAGCCATTGGACTCGGCGGCGTGCTGTACTCCGCCCGCCAGTCCCTCCGCGCTCTCGCACAGCCCCTCGAAGGACGCCCTGCACGCGGCGTCGTCCGGATACGCGTTCGCCCCGAGAGCGATCACCCGGCCGTTGTTCGCCGTCAGTCGCCACGAGTGCCACCCGTTCTCGTCGATGTCGATCTGACACCGTGTCCCCACCACACTGGCCCCACCGATCTCTCCTGCCATCTGCCGCAACCCCACCCCTGATGACCTCTTTGTCGCCCCACGTCGAGGAAGGCCGCACGCGCGGTAGATCGTGCGGCACGGGCAATGTATGTGGCCTCAGATAATTGAGGGTTGTCTCACAGGTTGCCCACGGCATCCTTCACCGCGAAGTTGCCCCTTGTTCACGGACGGTCGCTAGGGGTGACGTTCGCAGGGCGCGCAGGGCGGCGCGGGGGCCTCGGGGGGCCTCCGCAGGGCTCAGGGGGCCTCGGGGGGAGGGTCAGCCGCCGATGGCGAGGAGGACGACGAGTACGACGAAGCCGGCGACGGCCGGGGCGATGACCTCGTAGGCCCAGCGGATCTCGGGCTTCGGGGGCTCGGAGCCGTCGTCGGCGCCGTGCCGCTCCTTGAGCTCGCGCAGCTCGTGGATGGCCTGGTCGGAGGGCGAACGGTAGGCGCCGTCGTCGTCGACCGGGAGGCCGGGGCGCGGCTTGCGGCGCGGGGGCGCGCCGAAGGGGTCGTCGCCCGCCGCCTTGGCGCGCATCTGCTGCTTGGTCGCGCGCTTGCGCGCGCGCAGCGAGACCGGGATCGCCCAGATCTGGTACTTCTTGCCGCCCGCGAACAGCTCGTTCGAGAACGACGCGCGCAGCGACTCGACGCCGGCCCACGCCACCGAGATCGTCCTGAACGGGTTGCGGACCTTGAGCCGCTGCTCGCCCGCGTAGACGGCGGGCCGCAAGGTGAACGCCACGATCAGCGGGATCGCCAGCAGCAGTGAGGCCAGCGCCAGCCACGGCGCGTGTCCCTTGCCGTGCACCACGGCGTCGCCGCCCAGCCACAGCGCGAGCACCAGCAGCAGCACACCGGCGCACAGTCCGGCCACCGAGCGGTAGACCCGGTCGGGGTACTGCGGTGTCCCGCCTGCCGGGTCGGGCGTGGTGGCCTGCGCGGCCGGGCGGTTGTGGTGGCTCGTCATAATCCCCGATTCTGCCCCACCGAGCCGCCGCCCTCGCCCCCAGCCCTGTTGCGTTCCCGCATCTTTCCCCCAAACCCGCACTTCCCGCCAGGCGCGCGGGGAACCGCGCGAGCAACCCCCACCGGCCGGAGGCCCGAAAACAACCGGGCTGCCCCGCGCGGGGCCGGTGGTGACCTGCGGGAGCGCTCCAACTGACCGCGCAGTTCCCCGCGCCCCTCTAACGATCGGCCCGCCCCGCCAGGGGCGCGAGGAACTGCGCGAGCAACCCACCACCGACCGGAGGCCGGAAAACAACCGGACTGCCCCGCCGGGACCGGTGGCGACCTGCGGGAGCGCCGTGGCTGGCCGCGCAGTTCCCCGCGCCCCTCAAAAGACCGGCCCGCCCCTCAGGCGAAAGGGGGCCCGCCCCGCCGGGGCCGGTCGCGACCTGCGCGGAGCGCCGTGGCTGACCGCGCAGTTCCCCGCGCCCCCAAAAGATCGCCCCGCCGCCCAAGGCGGAGAAGGGTTCAGAGGGGAGCCCCGGGAGATCGGGGGCCGTCGGGGGTGGGGGAACCCTCACCCGGAGGGGGGTGGCGGGTTGCTACGCGCGTAGATATGCTGAGGTGGTGACCATGTCTTCGCCGCCGCCTACGCCGGTAGTCCCCGCCTATGATCCCGATGCCGCGCGCCGTACGGCGACGATGTCGGATGTGACCGCTTCGGACAGCGCCCTGCGCCGCTTCCTGCACGGACTGCCGGGGGTGGACGCGGTGGGCCTGGAAGGGCGGGCGGCGTCGCTCGGCACACGGTCGATCAAGACGACGGCGAAGGCGTACGCCATCGACCTGGCGATCTCGATGATCGACCTGACGACGCTGGAGGGCGCGGACACGCACGGCAAGGTCCGGGCGCTGTGCGCGAAGGGCGTGCGTCCTGACCCGACCGACCGCACGACCCCGAAGGTCGCGGCGATCTGCGTGTACCCCGACATGGTGGCGACGGCCAAAGAGGCCCTGGGCGACTCCGGCGTGCACGTCGCCTCGGTGGCGACGGCCTTCCCGGCCGGCCGGGTCGCGCGCGACGTGAAGCTGGCCGACACCGCCGACGCGGTCGCGGCCGGCGCGGACGAGATCGACATGGTGATCGACCGCGGCGCGTTCCTGTCCGGCCGCTACATGGACGTCTTCGAGGAGATCCGCGCCGTCAAGGAGGCGTGCGCCCGCCCCGACGGCGAGAGCGCCGCCCACCTGAAGGTGATCTTCGAGAACGGCGAGCTGGCGACGTACGACAACATCCGCCGCTGCTCCTGGCTGGCGATGCTGGCGGGCGCGGACTTCATCAAGACCTCGACCGGCAAGGTCGCGGTCAACGCGACCCCCGCGAACACCCTGCTCATGCTGGAAGCGGTCCGCGACTTCCGCGCGGCCGTCGGCGTACAGGTCGGAGTGAAGCCCGCGGGCGGCATCAGGACCTCCAAGGACGCCGTGAAGTACCTGGTGATGGTCAACGAGACGCTCGGCGACGACTGGCTGTCCCCCGACTGGTTCCGCTTCGGCGCCTCCAGCCTGCTCAACGATCTGCTGATGCAGCGTCAAAAGCTCAGCACCGGCCGGTACTCCGGTCCCGATTACGTGACGGTGGACTGAAAACCATGACCGACCAGAGCACCGACCAGAGCACCGGCCAGCCCGGCGTGCGGCCCGGCCAGAATCCCGGCCGGAATCCCGGCCAGCGACCCGGCCAGAAATTCGCGTACGCGCCCGCGCCCGAGTCGCGGTCCGTCGTCGACATCGCGCCTTCCTACGGCCTGTTCATCGACGGCGAGTTCACCGCCGCCGCCGACGGCACCGTCTTCAAGTCCGTCTCGCCGTCCAGCGAGGAAGTCCTCGCCGAGGTCGCGCGCGCGGGCGAGGCGGACGTGGACCGCGCGGTGAAGGCGGCCCGCAAGGCGTTCGAGAAGTGGTCCGCGCTGCCGGGCGCCGAGCGCGGCAAGTACCTCTTCAGGATCGCCCGCATCATTCAGGAGCGCTCCCGCGAACTGGCGGTGCTGGAGTCGCTGGACAACGGCAAGCCGATCCGCGAGACCCGCGACGTCGACCTCCCGCTGGTCGCCGCGCACTTCTTCTACTACGCGGGCTGGGCCGACAAGCTGGCGTACGCGGGCTACGGCCCCGACCCGCGCCCGCTCGGCGTGGCCGGCCAGGTCATCCCGTGGAACTTCCCGCTGCTGATGCTGGCCTGGAAGATCGCCCCGGCGCTCGCCGCGGGCAACACGGTGGTGCTCAAGCCCGCCGAGACCACCCCGCTGTCCGCGCTGTTCTTCGCCGACGTCTGCCGCCAGGCGGGCCTCCCGCGCGGTGTCGTCAACATCCTGACGGGGTACGGGGACGCGGGCGCGGCCCTGGTCGCGCACGAGGGCGTGGACAAGGTCGCCTTCACCGGCTCCACCGGGGTCGGCAAGGCCATCGCCCGTACGGTCGCGGGCACGGACAAGAAGGTCACGCTGGAGTTGGGCGGCAAGGCGGCGAACATCGTCTTCGACGACGCCCCGGTCGACCAGGCCGTCGAGGGCATCGTCAACGGCATCTTCTTCAACCAGGGCCATGTCTGCTGCGCGGGCTCCCGGCTGCTGGTCCAGGAGTCGGTGCAGGACGAGGTGCTCGACGCGCTCAAGCGGCGGATGGCGACGCTGCGGGTCGGCGACCCGCTGGACAAGAACACCGACATCGGCGCGATCAACTCGGCCGAGCAGTTGGCCCGGATCACCGCGCTGGCGCAGGCCGGTGAGGAGGAGGGCGCCGAGCGCTGGGCTCCGGCGTGCGAACTGCCCGACGCCGGTTACTGGTTCGCGCCGACGCTGTTCACCGGCGTCACCCAGGCGCACCGCATCGCCCGCGAGGAGATCTTCGGCCCGGTCCTGTCGGTGCTGACCTTCCGCACCCCGGCCGAGGCGGTCGAGAAGGCCAACAACACCCCGTACGGCCTGTCCGCGGGCATCTGGACCGAGAAGGGCTCGCGCATCCTGTCGATGGCGAACAAGCTCCGGGCCGGTGTGGTGTGGGCGAATACGTTCAACAAGTTCGATCCGGCCTCCCCCTTCGGCGGCTACAAGGAGTCCGGTTACGGCCGCGAGGGCGGTCGGCACGGCCTGGAGGGGTACCTCGATGTCTGACGTCCGCGACGCTCGGCTGAGCGTGTTCAAGACCTACAAGCTGTACGTCGGGGGCAAGTTCCCCCGCAGTGAGAGCGGTCGGGTGTACGAGGTGACGGACTCCAAGGGCGGTGCCTGGCTGGCCAACGCGCCGCAGGCGTCCCGCAAGGACGCGCGGGACGCGGTGGTCGCCGCCCGCAAGGCCGTGTCCGGCTGGTCGGGCGCGACCGCGTACAACCGCGGGCAGGTGCTGTACCGCGTCGCGGAGATGCTGGAGGGGCGGCGCGAGCAGTTCGTCCGCGAGGTCGCGGAGGCCGAGGGGCTCTCCAAGACGAAGGCCGGGGCCGCCGTCGAGGCCGCCGTCGACCGCTGGGTCTGGTACGCGGGCTGGACCGACAAGATCGCCCAGGTGGTAGGGGGCGCCAACCAGGTGGCCGGTCCTTACTTCAACCTCTCGACGCCCGAGCCGACCGGTGTGGTCGCCGTCCTGGCTCCCCAGGACTCGTCCTTCCTCGGCCTCGTCTCGGTCCTCGCCCCGGTGATCGCCACGGGCAACACCGCGGTGGTCGTCGCCTCCGAGCGCTCGCCGCTGCCCGCGCTCTCCCTCGGCGAAGTCCTCGCCACCTCCGACGTGCCGGGCGGCGTCGTCAACATCCTCTCCGGCCGCACCTCCGAGATCGCCGCGCCCCTCGCCGCCCACCAGGACGTCAACGGCCTCGACCTCACCGGTGCCGACGCGGACCTCGCCGCCGAGTTGGAGCGGGGCGCGGCCGACAACTTGAAGCGGGTGCGCCGTCCGGCGCCGGAGGACTGGGGTACGGACCCCGGCCTCTCCCGCCTCACCGCGTGGCTCGAGACCAAAACCGTCTGGCACCCCATCGGCGCCTGACGGGTCCCCGTAGGGGCGCGAGGAACTGCGCGACAAGCCACGACGTGCGTGCACGTCACCACCCGCCCCGGCGGGGCAGATCGGTGGCCTCCGGACCACCGGGCCGGTGGGGGCGGGCCGCGCAGTTCCCCGCGCCCCTGAAAAATCGGCCTGCCGTCCCCGGCAAAGGAACCGCTCAGTGCGGGAGGAGTCCCGTGACAGGTCCCACCAGGGGAAGCGTGCCGAGGGAGCCCCCGTTGGTAATCGGAGCGGTCACGGCGGAGGTGGAGACGGGGTGGAAATCGGCGACCTGGGAGCCGACGGCGTTGTCGAGCGGGTCAACACCGGTGTTGCTCAACGGATCGATCGTGAGGTCGCGGACGGGGGCGACGCCCGCGCCGAGTGCGCCGGTGACGTACTGGGTGGGGAGCGCGGAGGTGACGTCGGACGTCGGGAGGGCGTCGGTGGCGCTCTGGGCCGCCGCGAGGGGATCGGCGGCGGCGACACCGGCCGGTACGACGACGGCGGCCGCGGCGGCGGTGAGGGTCAGGGCGAGGGCGGTACGGAGCGAGGGCATGGACCGGTTCCTGTCGACGGGAGTCTTCCTGGCGCAGCGTAACGCAATGACCGCGCAGGGTAGTTGTCCTACGGCGGGTCGTCCCCCGGCCGGGGATACGGGACAATTGTTCTCCGTGAGTTCATCCCCGGTGTCGCTTCGCTCCCGTGTGATCCTGCTGACCGGCCCCTCGGGGTCCGGCAAATCGTCCCTCGCCACCCGTGCCGGACTGCCGGTGCTGGCCCTCGACGACTTCTACAAGGCGTGCGACGACCCGACGCTGCCCGCCCTGCCCAGCGGCGCGGGCACCGACTGGGACGCCCCGGGTTCGTGGAACGCGGACGCGGCGCTCGCGGCCGTGGCCGCGCTCTGTGCGGACGGCGCCGCCGACACCCCGGTCTACGACATCGCGACGAGTTCGGTCACCGGCCGTACCCGCCTCGACCTCGGCGGAGCGCCCGTCTTCGTCGCCGAAGGCATCTTCGCCGCCGAGATCGCCGGGCGCTGCCGGGAGCTGGGGCTGCTCGCGGACGCGCTGTGCCTGCGCGGACGCCCGACGACGACGGCGCGCCGGCGTTTCGTACGGGATCTGCGCGAGGCGCGGAAGTCGGTGCCGTTCCTGGTCCGCAGGGGCTGGAACCTCATGCGCGCGGAACGCGCGATCGTGGCCCGTCAGACCGCTCTCGGCTGCCACCCCTGCGGCCGTGACGAGGCGCTGGAACGTATCGCCGCGGCCGTCACCCCCGCGCCCCCGCTGCCCCGCGTCCCGGCCGAGGCGTAACGCCGTAGAGCTATAAAGCCGCAAAGCTGTAGAGCCGCAAAGCCGCAAAGCCGTAGAGCTGTAGAGCTGTAGAGCCGTAGAGCTGTACGGCAGTGGACGTACGACAGGGCCGGACGGCATTCCCCTGGCCGTCCGGCCCTGCTCCCCCGTACCCCCCGGGTCCCCCCCGTTTCCCCCCTGCTCCCCCGTGTCCCCCCGACCGGCCCCCGTACCGGCGTGTGGAAATCCTTGGCCTTGAGCTGGGCCTCGGACGGCCCTCAGGCGACCAGTTCGCCGAAGGCGTCCTCCTCGTCGCGGCCGAAGCTCAGGGCCTCGTCGTCGCGCATGCGGCGCAGGGAGCGCCAGATGCTGCTCTTGACGGTGCCGACGCTGATCCCGAGGATGTCGGCGATCTCGGGGTCGGTGCGGCCCTCGTAGTAGCGGAGCACGAGCATGGTGCGCTGCTGCTCGGGCAGCCGGGCGAGCGCCTGCCACAGGACGGCGCGCAGTTCGGTGCCGCCCATCTCGTCGGTGTCGCCGACCGTCTCGGGCAGCTCCTCCGTCGGGTACTCGCTGAGCTTGCGCCGCCGCCAGGCGCTGATGTGCAGATTGGTCATGGTGCGCCGCAGGTAGCCGCCGACGGCCGCCTTGTCGCTGATCCGGTCCCAGGCCCGGTATGTGGAGAACAGGGCGCTCTGGAGCAGGTCCTCGGCCGCGAAGCGGTCCCCGGTGAGGTGGTACGCGGTCGCGTAGAGCGACGCGCGGCGCTCCTGGACGTAGGCGGTGAAGGCCGCTTCGGCCTCGGCCCGCGCCGGGGTGCGGGCGGCGGCGCCGTCGAAGGTGCCGGACGGCTGGTCGGCGGTGGTCGCGGACGGTACGGGCTTCGCCTGGTGCTCGGCGCCGCTGTCGACCGCCGCCATGAACGGCGGGCGGTGCCGGGCGCTCGTCGGGTACGAGGTGCCGCGTACGGCGCCGCGTACGTACCCCCGTCCGTTCGCGGCGCCGGCCTTCTCCGTGGTGCGGACGGCGCAGGTCCCCGTGGAGTGCGCCGAGTGCGTGTGCGTCGCATGAACCGCGGTGTCGGTGGTGATGTGCAGTGTGTTCATGTCCCGCCCCCGTCGTTGGAACCTGATGCGTGGTCTTCGGCGTCGCATCCGGTACGGCGTGCGCTCTTCCGATGTGACAACAGACTGCCGGGCCAGTTTCATGACGCTGTCCGCCGAGTGTCACAGGCCCGTCACAGAGGCCGCGCGCCGCGTGACCGGCCGGTCGGCCCGGCTGCGGCACCGCCGGTCAGCAGGTCACGAGCAGGTCACGCGGACAGGGTCATGTCAGGACGGAAGGTCCCCGCACTTCATGCGGACGCCGTCGTTAGGCAACAATGACCGGCGTGCCTTTCCTGTTGCTTATCGAGGATGACGACGCCATCCGTACGGGCCTCGAACTCGGCCTGTCCCGTCAGGGTCACCGCGTGGTGGCCGCTGCGACGGGCGAGGACGGCCTGAAGCTGCTCAAGGAGCAGCGCCCCGACCTGATCGTGCTGGACGTGATGCTGCCGGGGATCGACGGGTTCGAGGTGTGCCGGCGCATCCGCCGTACCGACCAGCTCCCGATCATCCTGCTCACCGCGCGCAGCGACGACATCGACGTGGTGGTGGGGCTGGAGTCCGGGGCCGACGACTACGTGATCAAGCCGGTGCAGCCGCGGGTGCTCGACGCCCGCATCCGGGCGGTGCTGCGGCGCGGCGAGCGGGACAGCACCGACTCCGCGGCCTTCGGCGCGATCGTCATCGACCGCAGTGCCATGACGGTGACGAAGGACGGCGAGGACCTTCAGCTCACACCGACCGAGCTGCGCCTGCTGCTCGAACTGAGCCGCAGGCCGGGACAGGCGCTGTCCCGGCAGCAGTTGCTGCGTCTGGTGTGGGAGCACGACTACCTCGGTGACTCGCGTCTCGTCGACGCGTGTGTGCAGCGGCTGCGCGCCAAGATCGAGGACGTGCCGTCGTCACCGACCCTGATCCGTACGGTCAGAGGCGTGGGATACCGCCTGGACACGCCCCAGTGACATCGCGGTTCGGCGACGGGAACGGCGGGCACGGCGGGAAGGATCGGCACGACCGGCAGGATCGGCACGACAACCCCTCCGAGAGCGGCCCGACCGACAACGGCCCTTCGGACGACGGCGGTTCCGACGGCACCGCCACCGACACCGGCACCGGCTCCGCCACCGGCCAGGAACGCGACCGGGGCTGGAACTGGTCGCCCGGCATGGTGCGTTGGACGAGTCTGCGGCTGCGCCTGGTCGCGGTCTTCGCGGCCGTCGCGCTCACGGCCGCCGTCTCCGTCTCCGGCATCGCGTACTGGCTCAACCGCGACGCGGTGCTGACCCGCGCGCAGAACAGCGCGCTGAACGACTTCCGTGACTCCTTGCAGCGCAACGCCGCCTCGCTGCCGGTCTCGCCGACCTGCGAGTCGCTGAACACCGCGGCGGGCCGGATCGGCGGACCCGACACGTACCAGGTGGTGCTGATCGACACGACGCGGGACAACGCGCCGTGCGCCGCGCCCTCCAACCGGGACGTGTTCACGCTGGACGACGTGCCCGCGCAGTTGCAGCGAGCGGTCAACACCCCGGACGCCAAGGACCACAACCGCTACCACCTGCGGTGGATGCGGATCTCGTTGCAGGGCCGCCCGTATCTGGTAGCGGGCGCGCGGATCAACGACGACGGCGCGACCGGCTACATGCTCAAGTCGCTGGACGCGGAGCGCAAGGACCTCAACTCCCTCGCCTGGTCGCTGGGGATCGCGACCCTGCTCGCTCTGGTGGGCGCCGCGCTGCTCGCCCAGGCTGCGGGCTCGACCGTCCTGCGTCCGGTGCGGCGGCTCGGTGAGGCGGCGCAGCGGCTCGGCGAAGGCCACCTGGACACCCGGCTGAAGGTGTCGGGCACCGACGAACTCGCCGAGATGTCACGGACGTTCAACAGCGCGGCCGAGGCGTTGGAGAGCCGCGTCGAGGAGTTGAGCGCGCGAGAGGCGGCCAGCCGCCGCTTCGTGGCCGACATGTCGCACGAGTTGCGCACCCCGCTGACGGCCATCACGGCGGTCACCGATGTGCTGGAGGACGAGGCGGAGGCGCTGGACCCGATGATCGCCCCGGCGGTACGGCTGGTGGTCAGCGAGACGCGGCGGCTGAACGAGTTGGTGGAGACGTTGATGGAGGTCACCCGCTTCGACGCGGGCACCGCGAAGCTGCGGGTCGACGAGGTCGACGTCGCGGACATGGTGATGGCCTGCATGGACGCCAGGGCGTGGGTCGACTCGGTCGAACTGGACGCGCCGCGCGGCCTGCTGGCCACCCTGGACCCGCGACGGCTGGATGTGATCATGGCGAATCTGATCGGGAACGCGCTCAAGCACGGCGGTTCCCCGGTCCGGGTCAGCCTGCGCAGGGAGGGGGGCGCGGACGGCGACGTCGTCATCGCGGTCTCCGACCACGGCCCCGGCATCCCCGAGGACGTCCTCCCGCATGTCTTCGACCGCTTCTACAAGGCCGACGCCTCGCGCGCCCGCTCCGAGGGCAGCGGTCTCGGCCTGTCGATCGCGATGGAGAACGCGCACATCCACGGCGGCGACATCACGGCGGCCAACTCCCCGGACGGCGGCGCGGTCTTCACGCTGCGGCTGCCGGTCAGGCCGCGCACCGACGAGGACGAGGACGACGCGGACGGCGACGGGGGCGCGAACGGCTCGGGCGCCACGGGCACGTCGCAGGGGCCCGGCGGTGACGCGCGATGAGACACCGCCCGACGAAATACCGCCCGACGAGATACGGCCCGACGAGATACGGCCTGATGAACCACCGCTCGATGAGACGCCGCCCGATGAGCCTCGGCCGGATGAGACATGCGCCACGCAAGGTGCTGGCCGTCGTCCTGCTCGCCGCGCTGCCGCTGATCGGCGGCTGCGGCATCCGGTCGACCACGGTCCCGGTGGACGCGGGGCCCGCGCCGTCGCGGGTGTCGTGCGCGGTGCCGCGCGACGGCAAGGCGCCGGAGACGGACACCGTCGTACGCCAGGTGTATCTGGTGTGCAGCATGCAGACCACGCCGGTCAAGCGGAACGTGACGCTGCGGCCGGGCAGGATCGACCGGCTGACGCAGGTCAGGGAGCTGGTCGCGCAGTTGCAGCGCAGCCCGCTGTCGGCCGAGGCGCAGGCCGGTTTCTCCACCGAGGTGCCGGGCAGCCTGGAGATCCTGGGGCCGTTCAAGGGCGATCCCGAGAACGCGCTGCGGCTGAACCAGCCGGTGGACGAGCTGCCGTCGTTCGCGCTCGCGCAGATCGTCTGCACGCTCGTCGACGACCCGTCGGTCACCGGCGACGGCGGTGTGGTGCTCGGCGGCGACGACCCCGACAGCAAGCCGCGCCGCTACGCCTGCACGCCCGACCTGCGGACCCGCCCGGACGCCGCCGACAGCGCGGGAACCGCGGTGGGGTGAAGCCGCGTCTTGGAGGGCGTGCGGCACGAAGGCTCCAGTTTCAGGGTGCGCGCGGCCGGGCTGCTGCTCACCGCCGCGTACCTCGCTTTCGTCGCCTGGCTGCTGCTGCGTCCGCATTACGTGGCGTGGGTGCCCGCGCCGAATCTGCGGCCGTTCGGCACGATCCGCGCCGACCTGGCGATGAGCGCGAGCGAGGCGGCCCGGCGGATCGCCGAGGGCCTGGGTCTGCTCGCGCCGCTGGGCGTGCTGCTGCCGATGGCGGGCGGCCGGGTCCGCACCTCGGGCTTCGCGTCCTTCGCGCGGACGGTCTTCGCCTCGCTGATGGTGTCGCTGACCCTGGAATTCCTTCAGACGATGGTGCCGGGCCAGCTCTTCGACGTGGACGCGCTGCTGCTCAACACGGCGGGCGTGGCGCTGGCGCACCTCCTGGTGGTGCCGCCCGCGCGGCGCGCGCTGCGCAGGCGCGAGGCACGCAAGCGGGCCGCGCCCCCTGCCGAGGATCGCTCGGCGGGGGCGCGGCCCGTGGGGGTCTGACCGGTCGGCCGACGTACCGAGGCGGTACGCGCCGAGGCGGTACGTACTCCGGCCGGTGCCTGCCTGCTTGCTCCGTGCCGACGTGGAGACGTGCCTACGTGCGTACGTGGAGACGCGCCGACGTGTCCGCGGCCTACTTGCCGGTGAGGCCGCCGACCGGGAGGCCACCGAGGAGGCCGTTCGCCGGGCTGACCTGGTTGCCGGAGGGCAGCAGCTTGCCCGGGTTGCCGGGGAGCGCGGAGGTGCCGTTGGTCAGCGCCTGCTGCGCGCCGTTGGCGCTGTCGGCGGCGCCGGGCAGGAGCTTGGCGGCGGTGCCGACCGGAGTCCCGTCGAGCACGGTGGGCGAACCGGCGTGGCCGAGCAGCGAACCGGCCTGGTCGGTGATCGGCAGGGCCGGGAGGGAGGCCGCGGAGGCGGTGCCCGCCGCGGCGGCGGCGAAGGCGAGGCCGAGCACGGTGGTGGCGAGGGTCTTCTGGGTACGGGTCTGCATGACTTCGGAACGTAGTCAGATGTTGACCGGCCGTGCAAACGGCGTGGCGCGGCCGTCACCCCTCGGGCCGGCCGCGCCGTGAAGGTGTTCCGTCAGCCCTCGTCGGGCACGGAATCGCTGGCCAGGGTCGGTGCGGCGGCCGACTGCCGGAACAGCCACTCGGCCTTCAGCTCCGCGTACCCCGGCTTGATCACCTCATTGATCATGGCCAGACGTTCATCGAAAGGGATGAACGCTGATTTCATCGCATTGACGGTAAACCACTGCATGTCATCGAGGGTGTAGTCGAACGCCTCCACGAGGTGCTCGAACTCCTGACTCATGCTGGTGCCGGACATCAGCCGGTTGTCGGTGTTCACGGTGACCCGGAAGTGCAGCCGCCGCAGCAGACCGATCGGGTGCTCGGCGTACGAGCTGGCCGCGCCGGTCTGGAGGTTGGAGGTGGGGCACATCTCCAGCGGCACGCGCTTGTCGCGCACGTACGACGCCAGGCGGCCGAGCTTGACCTGGTCGCCGCGCCCGTCGGAGGAGATGTCGTCGATGATCCGCACGCCGTGCCCGAGCCGGTCGGCGCCGCACCACTGGAGCGCCTGCCAGATGGACGGCAGGCCGAACGCCTCGCCCGCGTGGATCGTGAAGTGGTTGTTCTCGCGCTTCAGGTACTCGAAGGCGTCCAGGTGCCGGGTGGGCGGGTAACCGGCCTCGGCGCCCGCGATGTCGAAGCCGACGACGCCCAGGTCCCGGTAGCGGTTGGCCAGTTCGGCGATCTCCTGGGAGCGGGCGGCGTGCCGCATCGCGGTCAGCAGCGCGCCGACGCGAATGCGGTGCCCGTCCTCGCGCGCCCGGCGCTCGCCTTCCCTGAAGCCCTCGTTGACCGCCTCGACGACCTCTTCGAGGGTCAGGCCGCGCTCCAGGTGCTGCTCGGGCGCGTACCGGATCTCGGCGTAGACCACGCCGTCGGCCGCCAGGTCTTGCGCGCACTCGGCGGCGACCCGTACCAGCGCGTCCCGCGTCTGCATCACGGCGCAGGTGTGCGCGAACGTCTCCAGATACCGCTCCAGCGAACCGGAGTCGGCGGCCTCGCGGAACCACGCGCCGAGCTTGTCCGGATCGGTCTCGGGCAGCGCGTCGTAACCGGTCGCGCGCGCGATGTCCACGATCGTGCCGGGGCGCAGGCCGCCGTCGAGGTGGTCGTGGAGCAGCGCCTTGGGGGCGCGGCGGATCTGTTCCGGGGTGGGAGTGCTCGGTTTGGGGTTCTGCATGCTCAAACGATAGCCCCTACGCGCGTAGATATCGCGCTGCGCACAACAATTTTCCGCCCGGCCATACAGTGCACACCCCTGCGTCTGCCATCGTTGCGCCATGGCTTCCCAAGCATTACCGGCGCGTGGCGCACGACTGGGCCGCCCGGTGCCGTCCGGGCTGGTGCCCGCGCCGAGGCAGCGCGAACACGATACCGGCGCCACGGTGCGCGCCGTCGTGCTCGCCCTGCCCGGCGGTGACGCGCTGAGCACCCGGCGCCGCTCCCCGGTGGCGGCGGCCGTCATGTGGCCGCTGGCCCGCCATCTCGTCCGCGAGGGGGCCGCCGACGGGGTGGCCGCGCACGTCGTGCACTACCGCTTCCGCGGCTGGAACGGCGGTCACGCGCATCCGGCCGAGGACGCCGAGTGGGCGGTCGGCGAGGCCGTACGGCGCTACGGTGACGTGCCCGTCTGCCTCGTCGGCATGGACATGGGCGCGCGGGCTGCCCTCCACGCCGCCGGTCACCCCGCCGTGACCTCCGTCGTCGCGCTCTCTCCGTGGCTGCCGCGTGGTGCCGAGCCCGAGCCGGTCAAGCAGCTCATCGGGCGGCGCGTGCTGCTCGTCCACGGCACCGAGGACGAGTCCACCGCGCCCGACATCTCCTACGGCTTCGCCGAACGCCTCAAGAAGGTCAACCGCGACACCTGCCGCTTCGAGGTGCACTCCGACGGTCACGGCCTCCACCAGCACCGCAGCGAGGTCTTCGCCCTCACCTCCGATTTCGTCCTCGGCTCGCTTCTCGACCGGCCCCACGCCCGGCCCATCGCCGACGCCCTCGCGGCTCCGCCGCCCCTCGGCCTCCGCATGCCCCTGGCCTCCGGCTTCGGCAAGTCCCTCCGCGTCTGACCCGCCCCCCGGGGGAGGGCGCCCCCCACCGTGGCCGCACCGCCTTCCGCCCGGACGCCAGCCACGTGCTTTTAGGGGCGCGGGGAACTGCGCGGCCAGCCCACCACCGGCCGGTGGTCGCGAAACACACAGCGTCTGCCCCACTGGGGCGGTTTTTTACCCGCGCCGCCGTCGTGGCTGAGCGCGCAGTTCCCCGCGCCCCTAAAAACATGGGCTGGCGTCCCACGCCAAGGAACCGTACAGGGGCCGCGCCCCAAAGACGTCGGGCTTCGCCCTCCGCAGGAGACCGGCTCAGGCCGGCAGAAGGGTGCCCGTCTGGGCGAGCAGGAAAGCACGGAAAGCGGCGACCGGGGGCGGGGCCGGGGCGCCGTCGAGCCAGGCGAGACCGATCTCGCGGACGGCACGTCGCCCGGTGAGGTCGAGTTCGACGACGCCGGGCCGGGGCACGGCCGGCGGGGGAAGGACGGCGACGCCGAGCCCGGCGGCGACCAGCCCCCGAAGCGTCTCGGCCTCCTCGCCCTCGAAGGCGACCCTCGGCGTGAACCCGGCCTCGGCGCACAAGGCGTCGGTGATGCGCCGCAGCCCGTAGCCCGGTTCGAGCGTGACGAACGCCTCGGCGGCGGCCTCGGCGAGCCGCACGCGCTTGCGGCCGGCGAGCCGGTGCCCGGCGGGGACGACGAGCCGCAGCCGCTGCTCGTCGAGTTTGCGGACGACGAGACCCGCCTCGTCCGGCGGCGGGGACGTCAGGCAGAGGTCGAGTTCGCCCAGCCGCAGGCGTTCCAGCATGGCCTCGCCGTACGTCTGCACGAGCTGGAAGCGGACGCGCGGATACTCGGCGCGGAAGGCGCGCAGGAGGGAGGGGACGGTCTCGGGCCCGAGCGTGTGGAGGAACCCGAAGGCGACCCGCCCGCTGTCGGGATCGGCGTCGAGGCGTACGGACTCGGCGGACCGTTCCACCTCGGCGAGCGCCCGCTCGGCGGCGGCGCGGAAGGTGACCCCGGCGCGGGTGAGGCGGACGGCGCGGCCGTGGCGGGCGAAGAGGGCGACACCGAGATCGGCTTCGAGACGGGCCAGCGCGCGGCTGAGCGTCGACTGCGGCATGCCCAACTCCTGGGCCGCGCGCGTCACATGCTCGTGCCGCGCCACGGCCGCGAACTGCGCGAGGCGCGGTGCCAGCAGCGCGCCCCAGGACTCCGGGTCCGGCCCCGTACCGGCTGTGTCGGCCACCGTATATGCCCTCTCCACCTGCGCTCATGCACCAGTGCATCAATCATGCACGATCTGTGCATTGGACGCATAAATGTGGACGCCCCTACGGTCGTGACATGTCACCCGCCGATACCGGGGCGGTCGCCGCGACCCGCGCGAACGCCCGAGCCCGAACGCAGGCCGCCACCACGGCCGATGACCGGCTCCGCCCCGGCTCCCCCGGCTACCGCCGCGCCAACCTCGCGCTGTTCGCCGCGGGACTGGCCACCTTCGCCCTGCTCTACTCCACGCAGGCGCTGCTGCCCGCCCTGTCCTCCGGCCTGTCGCTGAGCCCCGCGCGGGCCAGCCTCACCGTCTCGGCGACGACGGCCGCGCTGGCCGTCGCACTCCTGCCGGTCAGCGCCCTCAGCGAGAAGTACGGCCGTACGCCGGTGATGACGGCCTCCGTCTTCGCCGCCTCGCTGCTCGCCCTCGCCGTGCCCTTCGCGCCCGACCTGGCCGTCCTCGTCGCGCTGCGCGCCGTGCAGGGCGTGGCGCTCGCCGGGCTGCCCGCGACCGCGATGGCGTATCTCGCCGAGGAGGTCCACCCGGCCGCCGTCCCCTCCGCGATCGGCCTGTACGTGGCGGGCAACTCCATCGGCGGCATGAGCTCGCGCGTCGTCGGCGGGGTCCTCTCCGAGGCGTTCGGCTGGCGCGCCGCGCTCTTCGCCGTCGGCCTGTCGGCGCTGGCCTGCGCGGTCGCCTTCCGGCTGCTCGTGCCGCCCGCCCGGCACTTCACGCCGGGACCCGTGCGTCCGGCCGCGCTGTGGCGCACGGTCACCGGGCACCTCGGCGACCCGCTGCTGCGCGGCCTCTACGCGATCGGCCTGCTCTTCATGGCGGTCTTCGGCGCCGTCTACACCGTCCTCGGCTACCGGCTGACCGGCGCGCCCTTCGGCCTCTCCCAGGCCGCCGTCGGCGCGATCTTCCTCGTCTACCTCGTCGGTACGGCCGCCTCCGCCGCGTCCGGCGCGCTCCTCGCCCGTACGGGCCTGCGCGGCGCCTTCACCGTCGCCGCCGTACTGTGCGCCGCCGGGCTGCTGCTCACCCTGTCCGGGTCCCTGGCCCTGATCCTGCTCGGGCTCGTCCTGGTCACGGCCGGTTTCTTCACCGGCCACTCGGCCGCCTCCGGCGCGGTCAGCCGGACGGCCCTCACGGGCCGCGCGCAGGCGTCCGCGCTCTACCTGACCGCGTACTACATCGGCAACAGCCTCGGCGGCACGCTCGGCGCCGGCGCGTTCCACGCCGGGGGGTGGGGCGCGACGGTGTCGCTCGCGCTGGCGACCGTCGGCGCCGTCGGGCTCGTCGCGGGCCTCGCGCTCAGGCGGCCGGGCGCCGCCACGCCGTGACGTCCAGCTTTCCGGTGGTGCCCAAGTCGACCATCATCGTGACGCGTTGGGGCGGGGCGTCCTTGACCGGCGTGATCTCCAGGTATTCGCCCGTGCTCGCCGCCACCGTGCTGTCCGTCACCGTGTTGCGCCACACCAGCACTGTCAACGCCCGCTGTCCCGGCCGCAGTTCGATACGTGTCGGGGCCGGGTCGTCGATGCCGGTCGTGATCGACAAGCCCTGATGGACCGTCACCTTCAGGCGCTCGCGCGCCTTGTCCAGGACATACGTCCGCGGGTAACCCTCCACCGTGCGCGGCGACTTCCCGCAGTTCGTCACGTAGACGGCCATCGCCCGCAGGCCCATCGCGGCGTCGGGTTCCTCACCGGTGACGGCCAGGCCGCCCTCCGGACACGGCGGTTCCGTCACCACCGGCGCCGGCGCGGGCGGTGCCGCGTCCGTCGGCAGCCCCACGGCCGCCTCGGACCCCGCGTCCGTCCCGCACCCGCCCACCGCCAACACCGTTGCGGCCGCCGCCGCCACCGCCCACGTCCTCATCCCCACCATCCGCCGATCCTGACACATCCCCGGGGAGCCCCTCCGGGGCGGTGAGCCGATCTTCGACGGGGCGCGGCCCCGACGCCCCTTCCACCCAGGGCGGTGGGCCGATCCTTTAGGGGGCGCGGCCCCGGACGCCCCCTTCGCCCAGGGCGGTGGGCCGATCCTTTAAGGGGCGCGGGGAACTGCGCGGCCCGCCCCCACCGGCCGGTGGTCCGGGGACAACCGATCTGCCCCTCTGGGGCGGGTGGTGACGTGCACGCACGTCGTGGCTTGTCGCGCAGTTCCCCGCGCCCCTAAAGGCCAGGCCCTGCGCAAAGGCACCGCGCCACCGGCGCCCCTAAAAACCAGGCCCTGCGCAGAGGCACCGCCCGGCGCGGGGGCCTAGACGATGCGGTCGAGGATGATCGGGCGGGGGGAGAAGGAGGCACCCTCCGGGGCAACGGAGAAGGAGCCGTCGAGAGCTTCCTCCGCGTACGGGAACTTTTCCGGCGTGTCGGTGTGGAGGGTCAGGAGGGGCTGGCCCGCTACGACCGAGTCGCCCGGTTTGGCGTGGAGCTCGACCCCGGCCCCCGCCTGGACGGAGTCCTCCTTGCGGGCGCGGCCGGCGCCGAGCCGCCAGGCGGCGACGCCGACGGCGTAGGCGTCGAGGGAGGTGAGGACGCCGGAGGCGGGCGCGGGGACGACGAGGGTTTCGCGGGCCACCGGGAGCGGAGCGGAAGGGTCACCGCCCTGGGCGCGGATCATGCGGCGCCAGACGTCCATGGCGGAGCCGTCGGCGAGCGCCTTGGCGGGGTCGGCGTCGGGAAGCCCGGCGGCGGCCAGCATCTCCCGGGCGAGCGCCAGGGTCAGCTCGACGACATCGGCGGGGCCGCCACCGGCCAGCACCTCGACGGATTCGCGGACTTCGAGCGCGTTGCCCGCGGTGAGCCCGAGGGGTACGGACATGTCGGTGAGCAGGGCGACCGTGCGGACGCCGTGGTCGGTGCCGAGCCCGACCATGGTGGACGCCAACTCCCGTGCGTCCTCAAGGGACTTCATGAAGGCGCCGGAGCCGACCTTGACGTCGAGCACGAGCGACCCGGTGCCCTCGGCGATCTTCTTGGACATGATCGAGGAGGCGATCAGCGGGATGGCCTCGACCGTCCCGGTCACGTCGCGCAGCGCGTACAGCTTCTTGTCGGCGGGCGCGAGCCCGTCCCCGGCGGCGCAGATGACGGCGCCGACGTCGTCCAGGACGGCCAGCATCTCCTCGTTGGAGATCGAGGCGCGCCAGCCGGGGATGGATTCGAGCTTGTCGAGGGTGCCCCCGGTGTGGCCGAGGCCGCGCCCCGAGAGCTGCGGGACGGCGGCGCCGCACGCGGCGACCAGCGGGGCCAGCGGCAGCGTGATCTTGTCGCCGACGCCGCCGGTGGAGTGCTTGTCCGCGGTGGGGCGGGTGAGCGCCGAGAAGTCCATCCGCTCACCGGAGTTGATCATCGCGGCGGTCCAGCGGGCGATCTCGGCGCGGTCCATGCCGTTGAGCAGGATGGCCATGGCGAGCGCCGACATCTGCTCGTCGGCGACGGCACCGCGCGTGTAGGCGTCGATGACCCAGTCGATCTGGTCGTCGCTCAGCCTCTGGCGGTCCCGCTTGGTACGGATGACGGAAATGACGTCCACGAATAGTCCTAGCGGTGTAGCGGTTCAACCGCGTCAGCGGTTCAGGTCTTCCGGGCCGAACGCGTCCGGCAGGATCTCACTCATCGGCCGGATGCCGCCCGCGGTGTCGACCAGCAGGCCGGGCCCGCCGTTCTCCCACAGCAGTTGGCGGCACCGCCCGCACGGCATCAACAGGTTGCCGCGCAGGTCGGAGCAGGTGAAGGCGGTCAGTCTGCCGCCGCCCGAGGCGTGCAGCGCCGAGACCAGCCCGCACTCGGCGCACAGCGCGACCCCGTACGCGGCGTTCTCGACGTTGCAGCCGACGACCGTACGGACCGTGCCGTCGTCGGCGACGGCCAGCGCCGCGGCGCCGACCGGGAAACCGGAGTACGGCGCGTACGCCTTCTCCATGATCTCCCGGGCGGCGGACCGCAGGCGGTCCCAGTCGACGGCGGCCGGGTCGGTGACGGGAGGCGTCATCCGCCCTCCCCCTTCCGGTACGGGACCCCGTCCGCCTTCGGCATGCGCAGCCGCTGTGCGGACAGGCCCATGACGAGCAGCGTGGCGACGTACGGCGTGGCCTGGACGACCTCGTCGGGGACGGAGTCGGTCAGCGCGTACCAGACGGCGAGCAGGACGGCGAAGCCCAGGGCGACGGCGGCGGGCACGTAGGACTTGCGGAAGAACTTCCAGGCGGCCATGGCCAGCAGCAGCAGCGCGAGCAGGAGCAGCAGGGCGTGCACGGAGGAGCTGCCGTTGCGGAGCTGGAGGCTGTCGGCGTATCCGAACAGGCCCGCGCCCATGGCGAGTCCGCCGGGGCGCCAGTTGCCGAAGATCATGGCGGCGAGACCGATGTAGCCGCGTCCGCCGGTCTGGCCCGCGAGGTAGAAGTGCGTGCCGATGGCGAGGAAGACACCGCCGAGTCCGGCGAGGCCGCCGGAGACGATGACGGCCATGTACTTGTAGAAGTACACGTTGACGCCGAGGGATTCGGCGGCGACCGGGTTCTCGCCGCAGGACCGCAGCCGCAGGCCGAAGGCGGTGCGCCACAGCACGAAGAAGGTGGCGACGAAGAGCACCAGCGTGAGGATGGTCAGCGACGAGATGTGCGTGACCAGGCCGCCGAGGATGCCCGCCACGTCGGAGATCAGGAACCAGTGGTGGTTCTCGACGGTGGCCAGCCAGTGCGAGAGTCCGGGCACGGTGAAGGACTTGATGGAGTCCATCGGCGGGGACTGCTTGGGGCTGCCGCCCTTGGAGGCCGCCTCGCCGACGGTGAACCAGCGCTTGGCGAGGTACGCGGTGACGCCGGTGGCGAGGATGTTCATGGCGACACCGGCGATGATGTGGTCGACGCCGAAGGTGACGGTGACGATCGCGTGCACGAGGCCGCCCGCCGCGCCGCCGAGCACACCGGCCAGGACGGCGAGCCACGGGTCGGTCTGCCAGCCCACCGCCGCGCCGAAGAAGGCGCCGAGGATCATCATGCCCTCGAGGCCGATGTTGACCACACCGGCCCGCTCGGACCACAGGCCGGCGAGTCCTGCCAGGCCGATCGGTACGGCGCCGGCGAGCGCTCCGGCGATCTGGCCGTCGGAGGTGATGTCGTTCGCGCCGGTGATGATCCGGACCAGGGAGACGACGATCAGCGCGGCGGCGATCATCAGCAGGATCACCGGGAAGGTGAGCTTGAGCCGGGGCGCCTTGCCGCCGTTGGTCACGCGCGGCGCGGCCGGCGGCGGGGTCTGGGTAGCGGTGGCAGTCACGCCGTCACCTCCTGCTTGTCGTCGGGGCCGGAGTCGGGGCCATTGCCGGTGCCATTGCCGGTGCCGTTGCCGGTGCCGTTACCTGAACCGTTGCCGGTGCCGGGGCCTGTTCCGTTGCCCGGACCGGACGCCGCGGCGAGTTCCGCGCCCACCTGGCGCTGCTGGCGGGTGATGCCGTAGCGGCGGACCAGTTCGTAGGCGATGACGACGGCCAGGACGATGACGCCCTGGATGACGCCGACGATCTCCTTGTCGTACCCCTCGAACTCCAGGCCGTTGGAGGCCCGCTCCAGGAAGGCCCAGAGCAGGGCGCCGATGCCGATGCCGATCGGGTTGTTGCGGCCGAGCAGGGCGACCGCGATACCGGTGAAGCCGATACCGGTCGGGAAGTCCGTGCCGTACTCGTACGACTGGTTGAGCAGGGTCGGCATGCCGACGAGTCCGGCCATCGCGCCGGAGATCAGCATGCTGGTGACGACCATCTTCTTGACGCTGACGCCGCTGGCCTCGGCGGCGGACTCCGAGCGGCCGACCGCGCGCAGGTCGAAGCCGAAGCGGGTGCGCGAGAGCACGAACCAGTAGATGACACCGGCCAGCACCGCGAAGACGATGAAGCCGAAGACCGGGTCGGTGGAGGTGGTGAAGTTGAACAGGTGGCTGGAGGACGGCAGCGGCTTGGTGGAGATCATGTTCGCCGCTTTGTCGGTGACGCCGAGCCGTCCGTCGCGCAGGAAGTAGCCGATCACGATGCCCGCGAGGGAGTTCAGCATGATCGTGGAGATGACCTCGCTGACCCCGCGGGTCACCTTGAGGACACCCGCGATGGCCGCCCACAGCGCGCCGACGACCATGGCGGTGAGGATGATGACCGGGATCTGGATGATGCCGGGGATCGACATCGCGCCGCCCGCGGCGGCGGCGAAGAAGGCCGCGAGCCGGTACTGGCCGTCCACACCGATGTTGAACAGGTTCATCCGGAAGCCGACCGCCACCGCGAGACCCGCGAGGTAGTACGTGGTCGCCTTGTTGAGGATGTAGACCTGGCTGTCGGTCTTGCTGCCGTAGTTCACCATCACGTCGAACGCGTGGAACGGCTCCTTGCCGGTGGCCAGCAGCACCAGGGCGGTGACCACCAGCGCGCCGACGACGGCGAGCACGGGGGCGGCGACGCCCAGGGCCAGCCGGTCCTTGTCGAACTTCTTCATCGGTCCTCTCCCCCGAGCTTCTTGGGCCGGTCCTCTGAGACGGCCGAGGTGTCGGTCCCGGCCCCGTGTTCGAGATGGCCGCTGGCGGCACCGGTCATCGCGGATCCCAGCTCTTCCGGGGTGATGGTGGCGGGGTCGGCGTCGGCGACGAGCCGTCCCCGGTACATAACGCGCAGAGTGTCGGACAGGCCGATCAGCTCGTCGAGGTCGGCGGAGATCAGCAGCACCGCCAGACCCTCGCGGCGAGCCTCACGGATCTGGTCCCAGATCTGCGCCTGCGCGCCGACGTCCACGCCCCGGGTGGGGTGCGCGGCGATCAGCAGCTTGGGCAGGTGGCTCATCTCGCGGCCGACGATCAGCTTCTGCTGGTTGCCGCCGGACAGCGAGGCCGCGGTGACCTCGATGCCGGGGGTACGGACGTCGTACTCCTTGACGATCCGCTCGGTGTCGCGGCGGGCGGCGCCGGAGTCGATCAGGAAGCCGCGGCTGTTGGGGCGCTCGGTGACATGGCCGAGGATGCGGTTCTCCCACAGCGGCGCTTCCAGCAGCAGGCCGTGCCGGTGCCGGTCCTCGGGGATGTAGCCGATGCCGTCCTCGCGCCGCTTGCGGGTCGGCACGTGGGCGATGTCGCGGCCGTCGAGCACGAGGCCGCCGGAGTCCAGCTCCCGCATGCCCATGATGGCCTCGACCAGTTCGGCCTGGCCGTTGCCCTCGACGCCCGCGATGCCGAGGATCTCGCCCTTGTGGATGGTGAAGGAGATGTCGTCGAGCACCTTGCGCTCGATGCCGTCGAGGTCGACGGTGCCCAGCCGCAGCCCGTCCACGGTGAGCATCGGCTCGGTGGTGACGGTCGACTCGCGGGTCTCGGGCGAGGGCAGTTCGCTGCCGACCATCAGCTCGGCGAGCTGCTTGGCCGTGGTGGTCCCCGGGTCCGCCTCGCCGACGGTGGTGCCGCGCCGGATGACGGTGATGACGTCGGCGACCGACAGCACCTCGCCGAGCTTGTGCGAGATGAAGATGACGGTCAGGCCCTCGGCCTTCAGTCCGCGCAGGTTCTCGAAGAGCGCGTCGACCTCCTGCGGCACCAGGACGGCGGTCGGCTCGTCCAGGATCAGCGTGCGGGCGCCGCGGTAGAGGACCTTGAGGATCTCCACCCGCTGCCGGTCGGCGACGCCCAGGTCCTCGACCAGGACGTCGGGGCGTACGCCGAGGCCGTAGGCGTCGGACAGCTCCTTGATCCGGGCGCGGGCCTTGCCGCCGATGCCGTGCAGGCCCTCGCTGCCGAGGACGGTGTTCTCCAGCACGGTGAGGTTGTCGGCGAGCATGAAGTGCTGGTGCACCATGCCGATCCCGCGGGCGATGGCGTCGCCGGGGTCGCCGAGCGTCACCACCTCGCCGTCGATGGCGATGGTGCCCTCGTCGGGCTTCTGCATGCCGTAGAGGATCTTCATCAGGGTGGACTTGCCGGCGCCGTTCTCGCCCACGAGGGCGTGCACGGTGCCGCTGCGCACAGTGATGTCGATGTCGTGGTTGGCGACGACGCCGGGGAACCGCTTGGTGATGCCGCGCAGTTCGACGGCGGGCGGCGCGGCGGACCGGCCGGGGGCCGGGGCGGCGGGTGGACTCGTGGACGCGTTGATGACGCACTCTCCTGGGGGGAAAGGCTCGGAGCGGCAGGGCGGGTGGGGTGAAGGTATCGCGTGAACGTATCGCGGAAATGGCACTCTACGCGCGTAGTTGTGTTCATTCCACAGGCTGGGGACCACGGGATTCCGACAGGACGGTTCCTGGGTTTTCCGGGTGTTCCCGGATGGTTCCGCACAGTGATCGAGGCTCGGGGGGGGGGGGGCGGGGGGGCCCCCCCCCCCCCCCCCCGCAACCGGTTGTGTTCCCCCCATTCCCCTGGGGAACCCCGGCGGGGTCCCCCCTTCTCTCCCCACCTCTCACCCCCCCTCCTCCCCCCCCAAACAACCC
>NZ_JBVHLD010000006.1:253728-393341 GCF_055559175.1 Streptomyces sp. NPDC024632 | reverse complement strand
GGTTTGTTTTCGTTAAAGGGGGGGGGGAAAGGGGGGTTAGGAAGGGAGGTTTTTGGGGTTTTTTGGGTTTTCCGGGGGGGGGCGGAGGGGGGGGGGGGGGGGGGGGGGGGGCCCCCCCACCCCCCCCCCCCCGAGCCTCGCGAACCGGTTGTCGTACCGCCGGTCCAGCGGGGACCCGTGGCCGGGTCCCCGGCTTACGTCACGGCTTCGAGCTCACCTTGATCGCGCCCGAGACGATCTTCTGCTTGGCCGCGTCGAGCTGCGACTGGATGTCGGCGATGAAACCGCCGGACGTCGCCAGCGACACACCGTCGTTGGCCAGGTCGTACGTGTTGGTGCCGGTCTTGGCCTTGCCCTCGTGCACCGACTTGATCAGGTCGTACGTGGCCACGTCGACGTTCTTGACCGCCGAGGTCAGGATGTGGTCCTTGTACTTGGCCAGGGCCGGGTCCTCGTACTGGTCGGAGTCCACGCCGATCGCCCAGGCGCCGGCCTTGCCCGCCACCGCCTGGATCGCGCCGTCACCGGACAGACCGGCGGCGGTGTAGATCACGTCCACGCCGCTGTCGAGCATGCCCTGCGCCTTGCCCTGCGCCGACGTCGGGTCGTTGAAGCCCTTGGTGTCGGTCTCGTACAGGTACTGGCGGGTGAGCTGGACCGACGGCTTGGTGTCCTTGACGCCCTGGGCGAAGCCCGCGTCGAAGGTGCCGATCAGGGTGTTGTGCACACCGCCGATGAAGCCGACCTTGTTGGTCTTGGTCTTCAGGGCCGCGGCCACACCGGCGAGGTACGAGCTCTGCTCGGTGGCGAAGACCATGGAGTCGACGTTGGGCAGGTCCACGACCGAGTCGACGATGCCGAAGGTCACCTTGGGGTACTTCTTGGCGATCTTCGTGACCGAGTCGCCGTAGGTGAAGCCGACCGCCACGACGGGGTTGTAGCCGCCGCCCGCGAGGAGGTCGAGGCGCTGCTCGCGGTCGGACTCCGTCTCGCCGTTGCTGGCGGTCTGGTCCTTCGACCCGATCTTGAACTCCTTGACGGCCTTGTCCATGCCGCGGGCCGCGGAGTCGTTGAAGGAGTGGTCGCCACGGCCGCCGACGTCGAAGGCGAGACCGACGCCCTTGTCCTTGCCGCTGTCCGAGGAGCTGCTGCTGCCGCACGCGGTGGCAGTGAGCCCCAGAGTCGCGGACACCATACCCGCGACGATGATCTTGGATACCCGGCGCAAGAGGGTCCCCTTCAGTCTGAAGCGCCCCGTCCGGCGCTGGCTAAGCGGGAGCTTAACGCGCGTAGATGTCAGGTAAAGACCGAATGACGGCCCGTTATCGGATCGACGCATTTCAGCCAGGTGACGGACCGGTAGCGGGGGGTTCACCCGGTGTCAGGACAGCAGGACAGCCGCCGTGAAAAGCTCCACGCCGACCGCGATCGCCCCCTCGTCCACGTCGAAATCGCCCTGGTGCAGATCGCGCTTGGCGGTGTCGCCGACCGGCCGCACGCCGAGCCGGGCCAGCGCGCCCGGCACCCGCTCCAGATACCAGGAGAAGTCCTCGCCGCCCAGGCTCTGCTCGGTGTCCTCGACCGCGTGCAGGCCGTAGCGCGCGGTCATCGCGTCCCGCAGCAGCTCCACCGAGACCGCCTCGTTGACCACCGGCGGCACACCGCGCTGGTAGGTGATCTCGCACTTCGCCCGGTACATCGCCGTGATCTGGTCGATCACCTCGTGCACCAGGTCGGGTGCGTCGTGCCAGGCCGTCAGGTCCAGGCAGCGGACGGTGCCCTCCAGCTCCGCGTACTGCGGGATGACGTTGGCCGCGTGCCCGGCCTGGATGCGGCCCCACACGATGCTCAGCCCGGACCTGGGGTCCACGCGCCTGGCCAGTACGGCGGGCAGTTCGGCGGCGAGCTTCGCGGTGGCCATCACCAGGTCGGTGGTCAGATGCGGGCGGGCGCTGTGTCCGCCGGGGCCCTCCAGCGTCAGGGTCAGCCGGTCGGCGGCCGAGGTGATCGGCCCCTGGCGCAGCCCGATCCTGCCGACCTCCACCTTGGGGTCGCAGTGCACCGCGAGGATACGGTCGACGCCGTCGAGCACGTTCGCCTTGATCGCGTCCAGCGCGCCGCCGGGCATGATCTCCTCGGCCGCCTGGAACACCAGCCGCACCGGGCGCGGGAGCGCGCCCCGCTTGTCCAGCTCCGCGAGGACCAGGCCGGCGCCGAGCACGATCGTGGTGTGCACGTCGTGGCCGCACGCGTGCGCCCGGCCCTCGACCGTCGAGCGGTACTCCACGGTCTTGGTGTCGGGCACCGGCAGCGCGTCCAGGTCGGCGCGCAGGGCGAGGCGGGGGCGCTGGGGGCGTGCCGCGCCGGTGTCTTCGCCGCTGCCGCTGCCGCTGTCGTCCGTGTCGCCGATGTCGCACACCAGTCCGGTCCCGCCGGGCAGCACCCGCGGGCTCAGCCCCGCGCGCTCCAGCCGCGCCCTGATCTGCTCGGTCGTCCGGAACTCCTGCCGCCCCAGTTCGGGGTTCCTGTGCAGGTCACGGCGGAAGGCGATCAGCTCGGCGCGCAGTGCGTCGTCCACGACGGTCTCGGCGAGACCGGACAGCACAGCCGCGGTCAGCCCGTCGGACGGCGGTGTAGGTGAATCGTTCACCTCAGTCAGCGTAGGGCCCATCACCGGCTCCTCTTACGTGATCGGGAAAGTTTTTGTCCTGCGGGAGGAGAAGAAGTCGCCCGATCGGCGCATACCCAGTCACCCTCGGGGGTAAGAAAACTTTTTAGGTCTCTTACACCCATACTGGCTCAACGAGCCGTCCCACGCGAGGCAACGCGACCGTCTCCGACGACCCCCGCCTCACGGGTGAGACCCCTTACCTTACGACCCTCGTGTTACGGCAACGTGTGCCGCCCGAGTGTTCGGCGCCCCACGCCCCCGTGCCCCGCACCTCCGCCGCCCACCGCACCCGGCTGCGCGCCCAACGCGGCGGATACTCTCGCGACATGGGCGACTTCCTTCAGGTGAGCACTGCTACGGAAACTCGTGACCAGGCGGTGGAGTTGGCCGCGTCCGCGGTGCGTGAGCGTCTGGCCGCGGGGGCGCAGGTCGTCGGGCCGGTGACATCGGTGTTCTGGCACCTGGGGAAGTTCGGTACCGGGGAGGAGTGGCGGTTGCTGCTGACCACCCGGGCGGAGCGGTACCAGGCCCTCGAAGATCATCTGTTGCGGCACCATCCGTGGGACAACCCCGAGGTGTCGGCGGTGCCGGTCGTCGCGGGTTCGGAGGCGTCCTTCCGGTGGATCGAGACGAACACCACGCCCGAAGCGGCTTCGTAACCCTCAGACCGCTGCCTTCTCCAGCACGTCCGCCACCGCGGCGACATCACGGTGCCGCGCGAGCCGCTCCACAAATGGTGCGAGGCGCTGCTTCGGACGGACGGATGCGATCCCGTTGGCGAGGTCGAGCGCGCGGCCGGTGACCTTGGCGGCCTGTTCGATCTCTCCGGCGGTCAGGTAGGAGGCGGCCAGCCACGACAGGTAGAGCGCTTTGTCGCGGGCGTGGCTGTCGTCGTACCCGGCCAGTGCTGCCTCCAGCACGGGCACGGCGCGCAGCGGACGGCGCAGTTCGCTCCAGCAGCGGCCGGACATGATCTGGAGTTCGTTGCTGTCGACCCATGCCACCCAGTCGGGTTGGGGCGCGGCGCCGAGGTCGGCCAGTGCCTCCTCGGCGCGGCTGAGCGCCTTCTCCGCTTCCGTGGCGAGTCCCGCGACGGCGCAGGCCCACGCCAACCGCTCGTGGAGCAGGGCTCGCACCCCAGCGGGGGCGTCGGGTGTGAGGGTTCGGCAGGAACGCGCGGCGATCTCCACTCCGGCTTTCCGGTCGCCGGCCACGGTCTGGTAGGCGAGGAAGGCCAGGGCGTTACCGGCGAGGTCGGTGTCATCGGCTTCGACCGCCGCGGTGTAACTGTCCTTGTAGAAGCTGGCGGCATCCGTCTCCCGCCCGGCGTCGAATGCTGCCCATCCGGCTTGCTGAGCCTGTTCGGCGAGTACGGACAGCAGGTCGCGGCGCGTTTCCTCGGCGCAGGTCGAGTCCCGGAGCAACGCCTTCGTCTGCTGGTACTCGCCCAGATAGACGCGGTAGGTGTCTCCGCCGCCGAGCACGTCATCGAGCCGACGCAGGCGTGCGGTGCGCTCCCGCAGAAGTCCGGGGAAGTCCCTGCCGATGCGCCGCCCGGCGCTTGGCTTGGCCAGATCAGGAATCCCGGCCGCCAGACCGGCTGCGGAACTTGCCCGAAGGAACTGCCTGCGCCGCACGTCTTCCCCGCCTCTCGCCGATCTGTCGTCCCGTTCAGGCAATGCTGGGACCGATTCCCCGTCTTCCCACGGACGGGTGGCAAGACCGAGGAGATGTCCGGGAATTCGCAGAGCGTCAGCGATGGCCACGAATTTGTCGAAACTCGTGACGCTGCCATGGCCCCGCGCCAGAGTTCCGACACGCTCGGGTTTGATGTCGCACTCGGCAGCGATCTTCGAATAGCTGATCCCGGCCAGCTCACGCACCAGCCGGAACACGGTCCCGAAGTCGTGGGCCGCGAGTGCTTCCCGTACGTCCGCGCGCTCGAAGAGCTCGTTCGGTAAGGCTGTTGGCGGCCTGTATGCGGTCACGAGTACCCCGTCGTGCCTGTTCAGCCGAGTGTGCGTCACACCCCGTGAAAAAGCGTACCCATGGTGGGGATACCCGAGTGCGGGAAGTGACAAGGGATCCGTCGCCGCACAGTCGGTGAACAGACCGCGGCGGTCGTACGGAAAGGCCCGTCGCGGCGGTCGGAGCCGGGAAATGCGTCTGGGCCAAGGTCGCCATTCCGGAGGCTTCGTGGACGCCGTCCCGTCGCCGCCCTTGTGGCGACGAGGTCGGTGACCCATGGCACTTCGGCCGCCGCTGAGCCCAATCGCTGTCCGTTGCCCGCGAGTCGGGCGGGTCTGCCGTGTTCCACAGCCTTGAGAGGACGTCCGCGCGTGCCTGGACCTTCGCTGTCGCTACCGGCTGCGGCCGGTGTCGACTGGACCGCTCTGCACAACTTCGCCGCTCTGCGTGGCCAGTTGCGTGTGTCGTTGACGCCGCGGTGCAACATCGCCTGCTGGTTCTGCCACAACGAGGGCGATGTGCCGCCGCCGATGACGCGGCTCGACCGGTCGCGGCAGCCGCGGCCACGGCAGCTCGACGCGGGCGCGTATCTCGGTGTGATCGGCGCGCTGATGGAGAGCGGGCTGAGGCGGGTGTACTTCACCGGTGGTGAGCCGTTGGCGTCGCCTATGGCGCGGCCTGTGCTGGAGGGGCTGCCGGAAGCGCGCCCCGACGCCTCGTACACGCTGATCACGAACGGAACGAGGGTGCGCACGCATCGGTCGTGGCTGGCGAAGACCCGGCTGGACAAGGTGAAGGTCTCCCTGCACTACTTCTCCGACGCGTCGCTGCGGACCATCGCCGGGACGCGGATCGGAATCGGTACTGTCCTGGACGGCATCGAGGCCGCGAGGGAGATCTTCGAGCGGGTCGAACTGAACACGCTGCTGCAGCGGGAGAACGCCCACGAGGTGCGGCAGATCCTGGACTTCGCGCTGGAGCGCCGACTGCCGGTGCAGTTCATCGAGCTGGTGGGCACCGACTTCAACGAGGGCCGAGCCGACTCGGCGGTGTCCGCCGACGGCATCATCGCCCACCTGCGGAGCCTGACCAGCGATGAGCACCTTGAGGTCGCCGGGGTCGGACAGGGACGCCGGGTCTTCCGTGTCGACGGCGTCGAGATCGACGTCATCCACCGGGATCTCGGCCGCCATCACGTCGGCCAGTGCGGGAGCTGCGCACTGCGCGTCCGGTGCGTGGAGGGTTTCTGGGCTCTTCGGGTCGACCACGGCGGCGGCGTCCAGCCGTGCCTGTTGCGCGACGACCTCCGCCTGGACGTCAGCGGCCTGCTCGCCGATCCGGCAGGGCTGGCTTCGGCGGTCGCCGAGCACGTGGCCGCCTTTACCGAGGGGACACTGTGAGCCTTCCGCCGCCGTACCGTCCACACGTTGTGGACGCTCCGCTGCCGTATCCGTTCATCGTCCTGGAAGGTGTGTCCGGCGTCGGGAAGTCGACGCTGGCCCGCGCCCTGACCAAGCGGCTGGGCGGCACGTCCCTGCATACCCTTCCCCCGCCCCACACCGCATGGTCGACGGTGGTGAACGAACGGCTGCGCGCCCTGCCGCAGTTCGCCTTCTACGTGTCCGGTCTGCTGCACGCCGCCGACTGCGTGCGTACTGCCCGCAGGAACGGCCCGGTGATCGCCGATCGCTTCGCGTCCTCGGTCATCGCATGCCACGCAGCCGTCCACACCGTGCCGGTCACCGACGTCAGCCGTCTGCTGGAGCCGTTCCGTACCTACCTCGAACCGCCCACTCACACCTTCTATCTGCGCTGCTCGGAAGCCGCGTTGACGGAGCGGTTGGCGGCCAAGCTCGATACCGAACAGGACGACGTGGACCTGTTCGCCGTTCCCGGCAGGCTTGCGCGGCTGCTCGTGAACTTCCAGCAGGTGCAGGACGCCGATCCGACGGCCGTCGCGCTCCACACCGATGACAAGTCCGTGGACGACCTGGCCGACTGGATCGTCACCCGCCTGGAGGCCCGTGATGCTTAACCCTGTCGACACGACCGCCGTCATCCGCGACGGCGGCGCGACCGGCCGTTTCCCCGGCGGGATCCACGAGGGTGTCGCCTGGTGGGTCGGCGCGTGCTTCGTCGCCGTAAAGGCCGCGCCCCGCTTGGCCGTGGGGCACGACGGCCATCCGACGTCCGCCGAATTCGCACGCCGACTGTGCAACGGGGCCGTCAACGCGCGGTACCACGCGTGCGCCGTTTCCTCCCTCGGCACCGTCACGGGGAAGGTCCTGCGCGCCTTCCTTCAGGTCGTACGCCCAATGCCAGCCGCATACGTATCCACCGAACCCGCCTCGGACGGAACGGTGGTCGTCCGCGTCCAGCTCTACGACGAGGACGGCGAACCACTCCAGGAGGACACCGGTCTCGCCGCGATCCGCCGCATGATCGCCGAGGACCGCATCCCGCTCCCGGTCAGCGACAGCGCCCGCGGCAGCATCCATGACCTCGATCCGGCCGACGTGGAGGAAACGACGTGATCGACGCGGCCGAGATCATCCGCAAGGGCACCAGCATCCTGTTCGTCACGCTCGACTCACTGCGCTATGACGTCGCCCGCACCGCCCTGGAAGGCGGGCTCACCCCATGCCTGGCCGCTCTGCTTCCCGGCGGCGTCTGGGAGTACCGGCAGACCCCGGGCACCTTCACCCTCCCCGCCCACATGGCCTTCTTCTCCGGCTTCCTGCCCAAGCTGCCCCGGCCCGTGCAGCCGCCGCGCCTGTGGGAATGCCGCCCGCCCGCCTTCAAGACCGTCCCGCCCGAGACTTTCGTCTTCGACGCCCCGAACCTCCTCAAGGGCCTTGCCCTGCACGGATACCGCAGTGTCTGCGTCGGCGGCGTCACCTACTTCTCCCGCGAAACACCGCTCGGCTCGGTGTTGCCCGGCCTTTTCGACGAGGACCACTGGCGGCCCGAATTCGGCTCCCCCGAACCGGACTCCACCCACCACCAGGTCGACCACGCGCTGGAGATCGCCGAACACCGCAACGGGCGGCCTCTCTACCTGTTCGTCAACATCTCGGCCACCCACGTCCCCCACGGCCACTACCTCGGCGACAGCCGCGACACCGCTGCCTCCCAGCAGGCAGCCCTCGTCTACGCCGACGCCCACCTCGGCCGCCTGATCACCACCCTGACCGCCAGAAGCCGCTGGCTGATCATCCTGTGCGCCGACCACGGCGACGCCTTCGGCGAGGACGGCTTCCACGGCCGCGGTATCGCCCACCCGGTGGTCATGAACGTGCCCTACGCGGCCATGGTGCTCTGACGATCGCTAGCCTCGGGCGGTATGAGCGCCGATATCAGCGAGGCCCGGAAGGACAGCGGGGGACCTCGCGACGCGTCGGTGGTGGTGGCGAGGGACGACGACGGGTTCGTGGCTGTTCTGAGCTCGTACTTTCCGGCGCACCAGGGCGAGTTCCTGTTTCTGCCCGGCGGGCGGCGGGAGTCGGGCGAGACGCCGGAGGAGTGTGCGCGGCGGGAGTTGCGTGAGGAGTCCGGCATCACCGCCACGGTGTGGCGATCGCTGGGGTCGTTCGCGCTCACCGTCGCCACGCCCGCCCGCGTGTATCTCTACGAAGCGCGCGGCCTGAGTTGTGGTCCGCAGGAACTCGCGGAAAGTGAAGCGGACTTCGCGCTCGGGTGGTGGTCCATGGGAGAGGCTTTGCGCGCCGCCGGGGACGGTCGGTTTCTGTTGACCGCGGGGCCGCTCGCGCTGTTGCTGGCGGACCGGGCGGGGGCTCAGGGGGATCAGGTGTCGGAGGGGCGGGGGCCTAGGAGGCGGGTGTAGAGGTCGAGGAGGGGGGCGGACTCGGTCTGCCAGGACCATTGGCGGAGGATGTCGGTGCGGTCGTATGCCTTGCGGTAGCGGCGCGGGTTGGTGAGGACGGCGCCGACCGCGCGGACGAAGTCGGCGGTGTCGCGGGCGCGGAAGACCTCGCCGTTGCCGAGTTCGAGGGTGGCGGCGGCCATGGCGCGGACGTCGCTGACGACCACGGGCAGCCGGGCGTGGGCGTATTCGAAGTAGCGGGTGGCCAGCACCGTTTGGTGGTGCGGGAGTTGGTGGACGGGCAGGACGCCGATGTCGGCGGAGGCGAGGAAGCGCGGGATCTCGGCGACGGGGACGTACGGGAGGACGTGCAGCCGTCCGTGGACGCCGAGTTGGGCGGCGCGCTCGCGCAGCTCGCGCAGGTGCGGGTGGCCGGGGTCGGGCACGACGAAGGCGGCGTGCAGGTCGTACAGCTTGGGCAGCGCCTCCACGACGGTGGCCGGGCCGCGGTCCGGGGTGACGGGTCCTGTGTGCACCAACAGCGGGATGTCGGGCGCCAGATGGCAGCGCGCCCTGATGCCCGCGGGGTGCGCGGCGACGGAGGCGGCGGCCAGCGGCGGGGCGTTGCGGACCACGGCGGGCGTGGCCGACAGCCGGTGCCGTGCGCGCAACTCCCTTGCCAGGCCCTCGCCGACGGTGACGACGCCGTCGGCCTCGGGCGCGAAGGTCCGTTCGTACGCCTCGCCCGCCACGGCCGCGCGGCGGGAGGCGGCCGGGGTGCGCGGCGGCGCGTCCCACACGACCTCGATACGGTGCCCCGCCCCTTCGGCCCGCAGCGCCGCGCGGGTGGCGACGCCGAGCGCCCGGTGGCCGAGCGCGTGGATCAGATGCGGGCGGACGGCGTCCAGCACCGGGCCGTACGCGACCTCCTCGTCCAGCAGGCCGGGGTCGAGGCGGCGCCACGCGCGGCGGCCGAGCAGCAGCCGCAGCGTCTCGGTGACGAAGTTGTCCAGCCGGGCCGTCGGGCTTTTGCGGCGGCGGACCGCCGCCAGGTACTGCGCCGCGCGCAGCCGTGTCCATCCGGCCCGCAGTCCGTGCCGCAGCCACGCCAGCGCGTGGCCCGTGCGGGCCGCCGCGAGCAGCGGCAACGCCCGGTGCACGACGTCCAGTTCCGCGGTGCGGGTGACGAGCACCGCGCGCTCGGCCGTCACCAGTGCCGTGCGGTGGTCGTACGCCGCCGCGCTCCGGTACGCCAGCGGCCAGCGCAGCCCGGGTCTCGGCCGCCGCACCCGGTGCGCGCCGAGTACGCCGCGCACGGCGACCTTCCGTACGTCCACGCCCTTCGGCGTCACCGTCGCCGGTGCCCTGCCGATCAGCGTGACCCGATAGCCCGCCGCCCGCGCCGCGTCCGCCACCCTCAGGGCACGCGAGTCGCCGTCCAATCCACCGGGGTCGCCTCCGGCGAGGATCGCTACGTGGGCCGGGGCCCTTAAACCCTCCGTCATTCCCGAAGCCAACCTCACGGGGGTGATCATTTGGTTACGTCAGCCTTGACGTGAGGCGAACGAGGCTGGGCCGCCGCCCCGTTGGCCCCGCCGGCCGGTGGTCAGACAACAGCCGAATCGCCCCGCTGGGGCCGGTGGTGACGTGCAGCCACATCTCGGCCGCCCGCGCAGTTCCTCCCCCAGATACCGCTGGGAGGTGCCCCCAGCGCCCCAAAAAGATCGGCTCGCCCCACAGCGTCAGCGCGGCTCGCGGCGGCGCGGAGTTGTGGCCGCCCAGAGGAGGAGAGCGGCCAGGCTCAGGGCGGCGCCGAGGGCGCAGACGGCGGGCCAGCCCGCGGCGGCGTAGAGGGTGGTGGCGGCGAAGGCGCCGGAGGCGCTGCCGAGGGAGTAGAAGACCATGTACCCGCCGATGAGGCGGCTGCCGGCTTCGGGGCGGAAGGCGTGGACCAGGGTCTGGTTGGTGACGTGGACGGCCTGTACGGCGAGGTCGAGGACGATGACGCCGACGGCGAGGGCCCAGAGGGACTGGCGGGTGAAGGCGAGGGGCAGCCAGGAGGCGGTGAGCAGGGTCAGGGCGATGCCGGTGGTGCGCTGGGACAGGCCGCGGTCGTTGAGGCGGCCGGCCGCGGTGGCGGCCAGGGCGCCGGCGGCCCCGGCCAGGCCGAAGGCGCCGATCGCGGTGTGGGACAAGGAGAGCGGGGGCTCGCTGAGCGGCAGCGCGACACTGCTCCACAGGACGCTGAAGGCGGCGAAGACCAGGAGCGCGAGCAGGGCTCGTATCCGGAGCAGGCGTTCCCGCGCGAACAGCGTGACGGTGGAGCGCAGCAGCCGCCCGTATCCCCCGGACGTTCGCGGAGCGCCGGGACGGGACGGCAGCAGGCGGTGCAGGGCTAGGGCGAGCGCGCAGGTCAGGACGGCGGAGGTGAGGTAGACCGAGCGCCAGCCCGCGAGGTCGGCCAGGACGCCGGAGGCGGTACGGGCGAGCAGGATGCCGGTGACCACGCCGCTGGTCACCAGGCCGACGACGCGCCCGCGTTCGCCGGGCGGAGCCAGCGACGCGGCGAAGGCGACGAGCGTCTGGGTGACGACCGCGAGCAGTCCCACGGCGGCGAGCCCCACGAGCAGGAGCGCCGCGTCGCCCGCCGTGCCGACCGCCGTCAACGCCCCTGCCAGGAGCAGGAGTTGTGCCACGACGAGGCGTCTGCGGTCGAGCAGGTCGCCGAGCGGTACGAGGAAGAAGAGGCCGAGGCCGTAGCCGACCTGGGTCAGGGTCACGATCGCGCCGACCGTCGCCGTACCGATCGAGAAGTCGCGGCCCAGGGTGACCAGGAGGGGCTGCGCGAAATAGACGTTGGCCACGGAGGTGCCGCAGGCGACCGCGAAGAGCAGGGTGATGCCTCGGGTCAGCGTGAATCCGGGTTTCGCCGCGCCGGGCCCCGCGACCCGCGCCGTATCGACAGGAACGGCCTCCCCCACGACCTCGCACGCTCGTCCCACGCCAAGCCCTCCCTCGCTGGTTTCATCTTGCTACCAGGTGGACCATAGGCCGATCCGGTAGCATGATGCAACCAGGACGGAACACGTCACAGAGGGAGGGCGAGATGGTGGAGCGGACCCGCTTCGACGACAGCGACTGCCCCGTCGCGCGCTCGGTCGACACCATCGGGGACTGGTGGTCCCTGCTGATCGTGCGGGACGCCTTCGACGGCAGCCGCCGCTTCGGGGAGTTCCAGCGCGGTCTCGGCGTCGCGAAGAACATCCTCACCGCGCGCCTGCGCTCGCTGGTCGCCGCCGGGGTGCTCGACACCGTCCCCGCCTCGGACGGCAGCGCCTACCGCGAGTACGTACTGACGCCGAAGGGCAAGGACCTGTTCCCCGTCGTCGTCGCGCTGCGGCAGTGGGGCGAGCGCAATCTCTTCGCCCCCGACGAGCCGCACTCGGAGCTGACCGACCTCCGCCAGGGACGTCCCCTGCGCACGCTGGAGGTCCACGCCGCGGACGGGCGGCGGCTCGACGCCGACGACACCGCCGTCACCAAAGTCACCAAGGTCCCCTGAGGCGGCGGGACTTGAGCCGGACCCGGGGCCCTGGGGCTCAGGCGGGACTCGGGGACCTGGGGCTCAAGCCGGGCTCGGGACTCAGGCGGGACCCGGGACTCAGGCCGGGCTCGGGGACTCGGCCGCGTTCAGGCCGTGCAGGTCACGGGCCGAGTGGTTGATGCCGGTCAGGAAGGTGTGGGCGCGCGGCGAGGCGGCGGCCGTCAGCCACTCCTGGTCGATGTCGATGACGACGATACGGACTCCCGTACCGCCGAGCGCGAGCGGCAGCGTGTGCACGACCGTGGAGGGGAAGGACAGGACGGTACGGCCGATCGGGCCGCGGCGGGCGACGAGTTCGAGCGGGAGGTCGGGCCGGACGATCTCCAGGCCGGTCTCGGCGGCGAGCCGGTGGAGCTTGTCGACGGCCTCGCGGCGGTGCGCGAAGTACCGCTTGGCGCCGTGCCGTTCGGCGAGCGAGCGGACGACGGCGAGGTACCGCTCGGGGTCGACGACGCCGGTCTCGACGAGGGAGGTGCCGATCAGGTCGGTGCCCGCCAGCGTGCGCGGCGGCCCGAAGCGGCTGCGGGTCCAGGCGAAGCGGTTGGTGCGCAGCGCCATCCCCGGAGGCGGCGTCGCGGGCATCGCGCTGAAGAGTTCGACATGGCGCCGCTTGCCGGGCGTCAGGCGGCGGCGGGCCGCGGAGGAGAAGATCCCGAAGGCCGCGTCGACGGGCGAACGGCGCCGCCCCGAGCGGTGCCAGCGCACCAACCGGCCGTCTCTGGAGAGGATTTCGGTGAACTCCATGGTCGCGGTGCCGTCGTCCACGACGGTCAGCTCACGGGCGCGGCACAGCGGGAGCAGCACCTGGACGAGCCGTGAGAACGGGTCGCCGATCACGAGGTGCTTGACCCGGAAGAGCAGCGGCGCGAGCGAGACCGCCGTACGCAGGAGGCCGCCGCGGCTGCCGCGGGCCTCGAACCAGCGGACCACCGCGCCCTCGTCGCGGGCGAGTTCGGCCATGCGGCGCAGTTGGCCGCGGCTGGTGGGGTCGACCGGGGACAGGACGACGACGGTGAGCGGTCGCGCGACCGGTTCCGGTTCGGCGGGTACCGCCGGTTCACCGGTGGTGCGGGCGGCGGGGACGGTGGGCGGATGGATGTGCGCCCACTCCAGGACGTTGAGGAGCTGGACGGGTGACTCGACGAGCGCGACGGCGCCGATACCCGGTGCGGGCACCTGCCCGGCCGCGACTGCGGGCTTACCGGTCATGGCCGTTCCCCTTTTCCTCTGCGGTTGTGCGCGGGACCGGGAGACCCGAAGGTCCCGCGGTCCCGCCGGTCCTGGTCAGTGATCCCCGCCGCCCTTCCGGGGTCAGACGGCGGCGGGTGCCTCGACGCCCGCGGCCTCGGACTCGGCGACGACGCCCGCGACGCGGCGCAGCTTCTTCATCGGGCCGAGCTCGCCCTCGTAGACCTTCTTGACGCCGTCGCCGAGGGAGGTCTCGATGATCCGGATGTCGCGCACCAGGCGCTCCAGGCCGGTCGACTCGACCGAGGCGGCCTGGTCGGAGCCCCACATGGCGCGGTCGAGGGTGATGTGCCGCTCGACGAAGACGGCGCCGAGCGCGACCGCGGCGAGCGTGGTCTGGAGGCCGACCTCGTGGCCGGAGTAGCCGACGGGCACGTTCGGGTACTCGGACTGGAGGGTGTTGATCATGCGCAGGTTCAGCTCTTCGTGCTTGGCCGGGTACGTCGACGTGGCGTGGCACAGCACGATGTTGTCGCTGCCGAGCACCTCGACCGCGTGCCGGATCTGCTTCGGCGTGGACATGCCGGTGGACAGGATCACGGTGCGGCCGGTGCCGCGCAGGGCGCGCAGCAGGTCGTCGTCGGTCAGGCAGGCGGAGGCCACCTTGTGGGCGGGCACGTCGAACTTCTCCAGGAAGGCGACGGACTCGACGTCCCACGGGGAGGCGAACCAGTCGATGCCGCGCTTGCGGCAGTACTCGTCGATCGACCGGTAGCCGGCCTCGTCGAACTCGACGCGGTGCCGGTAGTCGATGTACGTCATACGGCCCCAGGGGGTGTCGCGCTCGATCTCCCACTGGTCGCGCGGGGTGCAGATCTCCGGGGTGCGCTTCTGGAACTTGACCGCGTCGCAGCCCGCGGCGACGGCCGCGTCGATCAGTGCGAACGCGTTCTCCAGGTCGCCGTTGTGGTTGATGCCGATCTCGCCGGTGACGTAGACGGGCTGTCCGTTGCCGATGTGGCGGGAGCCGACGCGGCGGAGGTTTGCGGGGATGGATGTGGTCACGAGGGTGTTCCTTACGGGTTGGGACTGTCGGGGGGATGGATGTGTGCCGCCGGCGGGGCCGGGGTCGGCGGTCGCCGGCGGCTGCTTGTCAGCGGGCGAGAGTGGGGCCCAGCAGCCAGGCGGCGATCTCTCTGATCGCGCCGTGACCGCCCTGGGCGGTGGTGATGGCGCGGGCCGAGGCGCGGACCACGTCGTGGGCACCGGCGACGGCGACGGGCCAGCCGACCAGGCCGAAGCACGGCAGGTCGTTGACGTCGTTGCCCGCGTAGAGCACCCGTTCGGGCGCGATGCCGTTCTCCTCGCACCACTGCTTGAGGGCGAGGTCCTTGCGGTCGATGCCGTGCAGCACGGGGACCTTGAGCTTGCGGGCCCGTGCGGCGACGACCGGGTTGGTCTCGGTGGACAGGATGAGGACGGGCATTCCGGCGCGGCGCAGGGCCGCGACGCCGAGGCCGTCACCGCGGTGCACGGTGACCGACTCGTGCCCGTCGGCGTCGATCAGCACCCGGTCGTCGGTCTGGGTGCCGTCGAAGTCGAGGACGACCGCGTCGACGTCGCCCCAGCCGGGGGTCGTCGTGCGCGGGTCGAGCAGCGGGGCGAGGGTGCGGGCCCGTTCGAGGTCGGCGGGTTCGTCGATCTCCATCACGCGGGCCGGGTCGGTGCGCACCAGGGCGGTCCTGCCGAAGAAGCGGTGGTTCGCGGCGCGGAAGCCGTCGGCGCGCATCGCGTACGCGGTGCCGGTCTCCAGCAGGTCCTGCGGCCGGTCCTGGCGGCGCGGCCGGGTGGACTTGTCGTGGTTGACGCCGACGGCGCCCCCGGCGGCGGGCGCGGTGACGGCGGAGGCGAGCGCGGTGACGTCGGCCGTCCTGCCCGATGGGGCTTCCGCGGTCCCGTTCGCCGGCTCGTGCGACGTGTCGGCCGCCGCCGCGTCCCCGGCCTCGCGCCATATGAAGCCGTGGAAGGGGGCGACGGTGTGGGCGGTGTCCGCGCCGCCGTCCAGCACCGCGGCGGCGACGCCGTCGACCTCTTCCGCGGTGATGAACGGGCTGGTGCACTGGACGAGCAGGACGACGTCGGTGGCCGCGCCGCTCATCGCCTCGTGGGCGTCCATCGCGTGCAGCACCGCGGCCTCGCTGGTCGCGGTGTCGCCCGCGATCGCCGCCGGGCGCAGGACGACTTCGGCGCCCGCGGCGCGCGCGACCTCGGCGATGGAGGGGTCGTCGGTGGAGACGACGACCGCGGTCACCCGCCCGGCCTCGACGCAGGCCGCCACCGCCCGCGCCACCAGCGGCACCCCGCCCACCGGCGCCAGGTTCTTCCCGGGCACCCCCTTGGACCCCCCGCGCGCGGGGATGACGGCAAGGACGCTTCCGGCCGGGGTGGTGGATCGGTCGCTCATCGGGTGACTCCTGTCGTCTTTCGGGCCCGGCGGCCCCGGCGCCCCGCTCCCGCGAGGGGCTCTGTGCTTTCGCCGCGTATGCGGAGGACGGCCGCTCCAGGGGCGCGGGGAACCGCGCGCTCGGCCGGGAATCGCGTGCGGGCCGTCACAGCTGGCCCCAGCGGCGGATGGTGGGGGCGACGCGCTGGACGCCCTGGCGGTAGGCGGTGCGGGCGGAGTTGCGGACGAAGTCGCGGACCGCGCGGCGGACGGGGCCGGGGTCGCGCGGGGCGAGGCCGCCGACGGGTTCGCCCTTGGGGTCGAGGCCGTGGCGGGCGAGGACGCCGGGGAGGTAACCGGGGGCGGTGCGCAGCGTGTAGTACGGCGTGATCCGCGGCAGTTCGGGTTCGGCGAGCAGTGCCTGGACGCGGGCGCGCAGGGCGGCGAAGGGCGCGAGGGCGGCGACGCCGTGGGCCGCGGTCCAGTCGGGGTGGGCGTGCGGCACGTGGCCGTCGTCCAGTTCGTCCCAGGAGGCGAAGCAGCCGGAGCCGAGGAAGTGGTGGTTGCCGAGCGATTCGCGGATGCCGAGGTCGGTGAGGATCGCGGTCGGGATGCCCCGGTGCAGCGATTCGAGCGCGGCGGTCGAACTGACCGTGACCAGCAGGTCCGTACGGTCCAGGACGTCGGCCATGTTGCCGTAGACCAACTGGAGGTTGTCCGGCGGATCGAGGGCGGCGACCAGCTTCTGGTACGGGTGTTCCTCGATGTGCGTGGTGTGCTCGCCGGGCTTGCTGCGCAGCTTGACCAGCACCTCGCGCTCGGTGTGCCGCCGCGCGTGGTCGACAGTGCGGCGCAGCAGGTGCGTCCGGTCGGCCCGGCCCTCGGGCGCGGACGGCTGCACGGCGAAGGTGACGGTGAACGGCCGCTGGTCGTCGGGCCGGTACGGCTCGCCGCCGAGGAACGGCAGCGCGGTCTCGACGATGCTCGTGGTGCGGTAGCCGACGCCTTCGTACACGTCCCTGAACCGCCGTGCGTCGTCGGCGCTGTTGGCGAGGACGACATCGGCCCCGGCGCGCAGCAGCAGACCGTCGGCGAGCTTCTCGTATACGACGCCGACGTATCCGGTGACGACCAGCGGTCGCTGCGGGCGGCCTTCCCAGGCGCGCGCGAAGCCGTGCAGGAGCGCCTGGACGGTGCCGCCGACGCAGGAGATGACGACCACGTCGCAGCTCTCCTCGTCGATGTCGGCCAGCATCTCGGCGGCGGTCGCCTCCTCCATGGAGTCGGCCGGAATACCGAGTTCCGCCAGTTGGCGGGGCGTGGGGGTGGCCCGGCCGCGCAGCAGCCGCGCGTCGAGTCGGGCCTCGGGGTCGATCCGGCGCGCGGTCAGCGCACCCCACTTCCACCGGGTGTCCGAGTCGGCGATCACAGTGACCCGCAATGGGCCGGGCTTACGTTTTGGCACGGCAAGACCTTAGGAAGCCGTTGAGTTCATCGTGCTAATTGGCGACCAACAGCAGGTAAACATAGAGCCGCCACTTAGCCGTCTGCCGTGGATAGGCCAGGAGTTCTCCGACCGGCAGAAGAGCCCGTGCGGGGCCTGCTTCATCGCTCCGACATCTGCCGTTAACCCAGATGTACGCTCGACGCAAAGCAAAAGGACAGGCAAACGCCCTAAGGTACGGCGGGTGGTCAAGCTCACCGTTATCGTGCCCTTTTTCAATGTGCAGCAATTCGTGCCCGACGCGCTGCGCAGTCTCCGTGCCAATGCACGCTCGGATTTCGAGTTCCTGCTGATGGACGACGGGTCGACCGACCGGACTCCGGAGCTTCTGGAGCAGGGGGTCGGCTCGCTGCCCGGCGCACGGATCATCCGGCGTGACCACACCGGGGTGGCGAGCCTGCGCAACGCGGGCATCGACGCGGCCAGGGGGACGTATCTGACGTTCCTCGACGGCGACGACTGGATGGCCCCGGGCTATCTGCCGCAACTGGTGCGGGCGATGGAGGAGTTGGACGTCGACTTCATCCGCACCGACCATGTGCAGTGCACCGGCAGCACCCGCAACATCATCCGGGCGCCGTACGGCCGCCGCGGTCAGCGGCTCGACCCGCGCGCGACGATCCTGCCCGCCGACCGCCCGACGCTGGTCGACTACCCGTACTCCTGGGCGGGCGCCTACCACCGGCGGATCGTGGACGAGGGGCTGCTGCACTTCCCCGAGCACCTGCGCACCGCCGAGGACCGGCCGTGGATCTGGCGGCTGCACCGCGAGGCGAAGTCCTGCGCGGTGCTCGGCCTGCTGGGCGTCTACTACCGGCGCGGCGTGGCCAGTTCGCTCACCCAGATCGGTGACATCCGGCAGCTCGACTTCGTCCGCTCCTTCGACCAGGTCATCGCGGAGATCACCGCGGACCGGGACGCGGAGCTGTTCCTGCCCAAGGCGGTCCGCACCTACTGCGCGATCATCGCCCACCACCTCGACAACATCGACCGCTTCGAGCCCGTGCTGGCCCGCAAGCTCAAGGCGATCAGCGCCGCCGCGCTGAACCGGCTGCCGCACGACGTGCTCACCGACGCGCTGGACTCGATGGACCTGGAGCGCAGTGTGAAGATCCGCCGCCTGCGCTGGCGGGTGCCGGTAAGGACCGACGGCCTGGACGCCGATCCTTACCCGGAGCTGTCGCCCGCCGCACGGCGCACCGCGGCCTCCGCCTCCCCGGCCGCCGGAGCGGGGGCGGGCGCCGCGAAGCCCGAGGACGACGACGATCCGGACGCCACGGACAACGGATCGGCGGTCGCGTGATGGCACGTACCACTCAGCTCTTCATGGCCTCCACGCTGTACGGCGCCGCCACGCTGGCCGCCGGCCTGGACTCCGGGTCGTTCCCGCCCGCCGACCGCCGCATCCTGGTGGTCAGCAACAACGCGTCGGTGCCCGAGACCAATCCGGGGCTCGACCAGGCACCCGGCTTCGAGGTGCTGCGCGACCGCTTCGACCGCATCGTGTCGTGGAACGAGACGATCACCCCGCTGCACCCGGGCGGCTGGGTCCCGCGCCCGGACGACGTGCCGCTGTGGGAGCGGCATCTGCGGATGCTGTGGAGCCTGGGCGACGACGCGGTGGAGCTGATCGTCGAATCCCTCCAGGTCGCGCCCGCGCTCTCCTTCGTGCAGGTCTTCACCGGCGCCCCGATCAGCGTGTACGCGGACGGCCTGATGTCGTACGGCCCGACCCGCAACAAGCTGGGGCTGCTGGTCGACACCCGGATCGACCGGCTCTACCACCTGGACCTGGTGCCGGGGCTGCGTCCGCTGCTGCTCTCCGAGCACGGCGTGGAGCCGCAGGTGGTGCCGACCGAGGGCTTCACCAAGGTGCTCTCCGAGGTCGCGGAGGGCTCCGCCGACCTCGCCGAGGAGCATCTGGCGGACGTGCCGGAGGGCGCGGCGCTGCTGCTGGGCCAGTACCTGTCGGCGCTCGGCATCCTCTCCGTGGCCGAGGAGGAGGAGCTGCACCTGTCGATGGTGCGCGGCGCCGCCGCCCTCGGGCACCGCGCGATCGTCTTCAAGCCGCACCCCACGGCCCCCGCGCACTGGACGGAGCCGCTGCGCGCGGAGGCCGAGCGGCTGGGCGCGAGGCTGACGGTGCTCAACACGCCGGTGCTGGCCGAGGTGGTCTACCAGCGGGCCCGTCCCGCGCTGGTCGTCGGCTGCTTCTCCACCGCGCTGCTGACCGCGTCGGCGCTGTACGGCATCCCGGTGGCCCGTACCGGCACCAAGCTGCTGCTGGAGCGCCTGTCGCCGTACCAGAACAGCAACCGGGTGCCCGTGACGATCGTGCACGCGCTGCTGCCGGACCTGGCGGACGCCTCGGCCGTACGGTCCTGGTCGTCGCCGTCGCCCGAGCGGGTGGCGGCGGAGCTGACGCCGCTGCTGCACGCGGTGGGCTTCTGCATGCAGCCGAAGGCGTACCCGAAGCTGCGGGCCGGGGCGGAGGCGTATCTGACGGGTCATCTGAGCGCGGCGACCTGGCCGTACTTCAAGCGGCGGCGGCTGACCTCGCTCGGGCTGCCGGGCGCGGTACCGGCCCGGCTGGCGTTCGTGCCGCGCAATCGGACGGTCCGCAGGGTGGCCCGCAGGGCGCGCGCCCTGAAGAAGGCCACCATGGGGTGACATCCCTCACGATCGCCGCCGGTGGGGCATTCGCCCCTTTACCGGCGGCGTCGGACGGCGCATCGTGGAGGACTTCCGGGGGCCGCACCGGCCTGAGGGGCCGTACACCCACACGATGAGGACCGACACCGTGAGCGACTTCGCCGCACCCCGCCCGCACACCGAGCCCGGCACCGGCACGGGCGGGCCCAAGGACCGCAAGCACCTCATGGAGCAGGTGCTGGGCTGGACGCTCACCGTGCTGGTGGCGATGCTGATCACGCAGATCCACCTGCTCTGACGGCGCTCCCGGGGGCCCGCGTGACGGTGTCAACAGGCCCGGGCGCGGATCAGAAGGCGTCCGTGGGGACGTACGTGCCCCAGATCTCCCGCAGCGCGTTGCAGACCTCCCCGACGGTGGCGCGGGCCCGCAGCGCCTCCTTCATCGGGTAGAGGACGTTGTCGGTGCCCTGCGCGGCCTTCTGCAGGGCCGCCAGCGCCGCGTCCACGGCGTCCTGGTCGCGGCCCGCGCGCAGGGCCGCCAGCCGGGCGGCCTGCTGGGCCTCGATGGCCGGGTCGACGCGCAGCGGCTCGTACGGCTCCTCCTCGTCGAGCTGGTAGCGGTTCACGCCGACCACCACGCGCTCGCCGGAGTCCGTCTGGAGCGCGATCCGGTACGCGCTGCGCTCGATCTCCGACTTCTGGAAGCCGTTCTCGATCGCCGCGACCGCGCCGCCGAGGTCCTCGACCTTCGCCATCAGCGCCAGCGCGGCGGCCTCGACGTCGTCGGTCAGCTTCTCCACCACGTACGACCCGGCGAAGGGGTCGACGGTCGCGGTCACGTCCGTCTCGTACGCCAGCACCTGCTGGGTGCGCAGCGCGAGCCGGGCGGACTTGTCGGTGGGCAGCGCGATGGCCTCGTCGAAGGAGTTGGTGTGCAGCGACTGCGTGCCGCCCAGCACCGCCGCCAGGCCCTGGACGGCCACCCGTACGAGATTGACCTCGGGCTGCTGCGCGGTGAGCTGCACACCGGCGGTCTGGGTGTGGAAGCGCAGCATCAGCGACTTCGGGTTCTTCGCCCCGAACTCCTCGCGCATCACCCGCGCCCAGATGCGCCGCGCGGCCCGGAATTTCGCGACCTCTTCCAGGATCGTGGTGCGGGCGACGAAGAAGAACGACAGGCGGGGCGCGAAATCGTCCACGTCCATCCCGGCGGCGACGGCGGTGCGCACGTACTCGATGCCGTCGGCGAGGGTGAACGCGATCTCCTGCGCGGGCGAGGCACCGGCCTCCGCCATGTGATAGCCGGAGATCGAGATGGTGTTCCACTTCGGGATCTCGGTCCTGCAGTATCCGAAGATGTCCGCGATCAGCCGCAGGGACGGCTTGGGCGGGAAGATGTACGTGCCCCGCGCGATGTACTCCTTCAGCACGTCGTTCTGCACCGTGCCGGTCAGCGCGGACGCCTCGATGCCCTGTTCCTCGGCGACGAGCTGGTACATCAGCAGCAGGAGCGCGGCGGGCGCGTTGATCGTCATCGACGTCGACACGCGGTCCAGCGGGATGCCGTCGAAGAGGACCTTCATGTCCTCGACCGAGTCGATCGCCACACCGACCTTGCCGACCTCACCGTGCGCGATCACCGCGTCGGAGTCGTGGCCCATCTGGGTGGGCAGGTCGAAGGCGACCGACAGGCCCATCGTGCCGTTGGCGATCAGGCCCTTGTAGCGGGTGTTGGACTCCGCCGCCGTGCCGAAGCCCGCGTACTGCCGCATCGTCCAGGGACGGCCGGTGTACATCGACGGGTACACACCGCGGGTGAACGGGAACGCGCCCGGCTCCCCCAGCTCGGCCGCGGGATCCCAGCCCTCCAACACACCCGGCCCGTAAACGGGCTCGATCGGCAGTCCCGACTCCGACTCGCGTGTCATCTTCACGCCTCCGTGTGCTGCTGAATGGCTGTGTGGCTGGCGTAACGGACTGTAGCGGCGGCCCTGCGTGCGGTGCACCGCGGCGGCCTGGGACCTTCCTCACAGTCTTCCCCGCGGTTCGCGCAACCGCACGGCCGGGAATCGATGTCTAGGGAAGAACAGGAAGTACGAGCGGGGGGACGCAGGGGATGAGGACGATGACGGGGACGGGCAGCAGATCGCCGCTGGCGGTGGGGTGGCCGCGGCGGTCGTGACGGCGGCGCTCTCGACGGCCGTGCTGGCGGGCTGCGGACCGCAGGACACCGGGGCCTCGGGCAAGGACAGGCCGCCGGCCACCTCGGCGGCGCCGTCACCGACCGCGACGACCGCGCAGCCGTCGTCGGAGCCGCCGGCCACCACCGCGCCCCCGACGACATCGGCCGCGCCCACCACGACCGCACCGGCCTCGCCGACGGCTCCGGCCACGACCGCGCCGCCCGTCGTCCCCGCCGTGATCGCCACCGGCTCGACCAGCGCCAAGGTCCGCGAACTCCAGGCCAGGCTCGCCCAGCTCCACCTCTTCAGCCAGTCCCCCACCGGCTACTACGGCACCGTCACCCAGCACTCGGTGAGCGACTTCCAGGAGCGGCACGGCCTGGCCATCACCGGCCGCGTCACCCAGGACACCTGGACGAAGCTGCGCTCGCTGACCCACGCCCCGACCCACAAGGAGCTGTACCCGGTCGCGCCGCCCAAGCCCGCGGGCAAGCTCGACCCGCGCTGCATGACCGGCCGCGCCATGTGTGTGAGCAAGACCACCCGCACGCTGTCGTGGGTGGTCGACGGCAAGGTCAGGGCCACCATGGACGTCCGCTTCGGGTCGCAGTACACCCCGACGCGCGAGGGGCTCTTCCACGTCACCTTCAAGAGCCGCGACCACGTCTCGACGCTCTACAACACGGCGATGCCGTACGCGATGTTCTTCAGCGGCGGCCAGGCCGTGCACTACTCCTCGGACTTCGCGGCCCGCGGCTACGCGGGCGCCTCGCACGGCTGTGTGAACGTACGGGACAAGGCGGCGGTCTCCGCGCTGTTCGACCAGGTCAAGGTGGGTGACAAGGTCGTCGTCTACTGGTGACGCGGGCGGCGCCGGTCCTTGTGGTGACGGGCGCGGCCGGGCAGGGGGAATGCGCCCGGCCGCGCCCTTTGCACGGACCCCGATACGGGGAGAACCGGGGTCCGCAGGACCGATGACCAGTCGGTCCACTTCCTACAGCGCACCGGCACGCGGAAGTGTCACCTGGCCGCACCCGCCCCGGCCGTCCCATGATTCGTCGGAGGGGTCGGCGGCCGGGGCCGCGGGCCCCGGAAGCGCCCCGCGCGGCGCCGTACCGAGCCCCGCGGGTCGCGTCACAGGGCCTTGGAGGTCGAGAAGGTCACACCGACGTGGTCGGCGTCGGCGCGCGGGTCGTCGTCGTGTTCGAGGAGTTCGGCCAGGCGGCGCAGGCCGCGGTGGGTGGCCATCCGGACGGACCCGGCGCGCTTGCCGAGGACGCGGGCGGCGCTGGTGGAGTCCAGGCCCATGACGACGCGGAGCAGGACGGCCTCGGCCTGCTCGCGCGGCAGGGCGGCTATCGCGGCCAGGGCGCGGTCGGTGGCGACGGCGTCCAGCGCCTCGCCCGCGGTGTCGGCCCGGTCGGGGAGCTGGACGAGTTCGTCGACCCCCGCGCCGGAGACGGGCCGCCGGGCGCGGGCACGGATGTGGTCGAGCGCGCGGTTGCGGGCTATGCGCGCCGCCCAGCCGCGCACCGAGTCGCCCGCGCCGCGGAAGTTGGGGAGGTCGCGGGCGATCTGCAACCAGGTCTCGGAGGCGACGTCCTCGGCGTCCACCGGTCCGACCAGGCTGCGGACGTATTGCAGCAACTGCGGTTGCACAGCGCGGTACACGACGCGGAACGCGGCTTCGTCCCCGCGCTGCGCCCCGGCTACCGCGGTCTCCAGGTCCACCTCTGGCCCCACCCCCTCGAACACTCGCCCCATCCTGCCTCATGTGGGAGCGCTGACACTTTTGAACCATGGGAGCGGTGACACTTTTGAACGGGGATACGCCGTACAAGACGGCGGCCGGGGACGCTCCTGTGGGGGGAGGCGGCCCCCGGCCGTCGTCAACTTCCCCACGCAGTCCCCTCATGAACGGTCGTTGAGGAGTCCTCCGATGTCATTGGACCGCCTCCTCGACGGGCTCCCGGGCGGACTGCCGCCGGGACGGCTGGTCCCCGGCTCCGCGCCGGGACTGTGGCTGAGCGACGAACCCGTGGTCGCACCGGGCCGGTTGTGGGCCCGCTACCAGGCGCAGCAGGAGGAGACCGGCTGGCGGCCGGTGCTGATGGCGTGGCCGTGCGCGAACGGCTTCGGGCACCGCGCGGCCGAGATCGACGCGGTGGACGCGGAGGCGTCGCTGCGCGAGTCGTGGGGGACGTACCAGGAGGCGCGGTCGCTGCTTCCGCCGCACCCGGCGATCGACGAGGTGTGGCCGGACGACGCGGCGGCGCTGCTGGCGGCCGATCCGGGGCCGCCGTTCACCGCCTTTCCCGGGCTCGCCGCCGCCTCGCCGCCGCATCCCGGCCCTTCGCCCGACGCGGTGGCGCGCGCGGCCGTCGGGCAGATGCTGCACTACTTCACGACCCGTTTCATCGCGCACATCGCGCTGGTCCGCGCCGAACGCAGCGCCGACATCCCGGCGCTGGCGGGCTGGGAGACCGAGGCGCCCGCGCTGGAGCTGTCGGCGCTGCTGCGTACGTGGGAGGACCGGTTCGGGGCGCGGGTGATCGGCTTCGAGGGCTCGTCGGTCTTCGTGTCGGTGGCCTCGCCGCCGCTGGCCTCCGCGCACGCCGGGCACGTCGCGCTCGAACACGTGCTGACCGGGGCGTCGAATCTGAACGACGGGACGTTTCCGTTCCCCGACTACGCCGAGGCGCTGCGCGGGGAGCGGCTGTGGTCGTTCTGGTGGGACTGAGCGGCGCCGGGCCGGGGCGGGCCGACGGGGGGCGCGTCAACGGGGCTCACGTCAACGGAGGTCGCGTCAGCGGGAGCGTGTCAACGGGGGGCGCGTCAACGGAGGGCGCGCCGCCTCACGTACGAGTGAAGTTCAAGGTCCCGTCGGACATGTTCGAACCGGCTGCCCCTAAAGTGGGAGCACTCCCCCTGCCGTACCTTCCCGAGCCGAAGCCGTACCGAATCCGCACCTGTCGTACCGCCGTGCCGATTCCGTACCCCCGGTCCACCCGATCCAGGAGCCCAGCGCTGTCCAGCGACACCCCGCCCGAGGGGCTGTATCTGCTCAACCGGGCCCCCTCCCTGGTCGCGGAGGCGGCGCTGCGCACCTGCTGCGGCAGCCACCGCTGGGCCCGCCGGGTGGCCGCGCACCGGCCGTATCCGACGGTCGAGGCGCTGCTCGCCGCGGCCGACGAGGCGGCGTACGACCTGACGTCGGGCGATCTCGCCGAGGCGCTGGCGGGCGAGGCCACCACCGCGCTGCCCGACCGCGGCGGCCTGACCGTGCACACCGCGCTGCGGGCCGCGAACGCGGCGTACGAGGCGAAGTTCGGCCACGCCTTCGTGATCGCGCTGACCGACCTGGACGACCCCGGCGACCCGGCCGCCGCCCTCGACCTGACGCTGGCGAGCCTGCGCCAGCGCCTGGGGCACGACGAGGACGAGGAGTCGGTGGCGACGGCCGAGCAGCTGCGCCGGATCTGCCGCGCGCGGCTGCTGCGACTCGCGGACACCGGTGGGCATCTGGCCGAGTCCGGCCCGCGAAAGACCCCCGCCGGTTCACCCGACCGTGCGGGATCGATCACACCTGGCCTACCCCGCGGTCCGGAGCCGACATCGCGTCGCTACGATGGCCGGGGCCGGTGGACCGTACCCGGCCGGGCGTGACCGACACCGAAGCCGGCACCCCTCGCCCCGCTCCCGGAGGGTTTTTTCCGTGCCGGCTGGAACGCTGTACCGCGGCCGGGAAGGCATGTGGTCCTGGGTGGCTCATCGAGTCACCGGTGTCCTCATCTTCTTCTTCCTGTTCGTCCATGTCCTCGACACCGCCCTCGTGCGGGTCTCCCCCGAGGATTACGACAAGGTCGTCGCGACCTACAAGACCCCCATCGTCAGCCTGCTGGAGTACGGCCTCGTGGCCGCGATCCTCTTCCACGCGCTGAACGGCCTGCGGATCATCGCGGTCGACTACTGGACCAAGGGCCCGCGTTACCAGAAGCAGATGCTGTGGACGGTGCTCGGCCTGTGGGCTCTCCTGATGGTCGGCGCGATCTACCCCGTCCTCGGCCACGCCGCACGAGTCCTGTTCGGGAGCTGACCGCACATGTCCACCGAAATCACTCCCGCGGACGCGGTCGAGCTGACCGGCTCCAGCGTCACGTACAGCCCGGACAACCCGGCCCCGGTCATCGAGCCGCCGCGCGCCCGCACCAAGCGGACCCCGCGCAGCTCCCGCACCAACTTCGAGCTGTACGGCTGGCTGTTCATGCGGCTGTCCGGTGTGGTGCTGGTCGTCCTGGTCCTCGGCCACCTGCTGATCCAGCTCGTGCTCGACGGCGGTGTCACCAAGGTCGGCTTCGCGTTCGTCGCGGGCCGCTGGGCCTCGCCGTTCTGGCAGGGCTGGGACCTGGTGATGCTCTGGCTGGCCATGCTGCACGGCGGCAACGGCCTGCGGACCGTCATCAACGACTACGCCGAGCGGCCGAACACCCGCATCTGGCTGAAGACGCTGCTGTTCACCGCGACGGCGTTCACCATCGTGCTCGGTTCGCTGGTGATCTTCACCTTCGACCCGAACATCCGCTAACGCGGCCGACACGGCCATCACCGCCAAGCCGCGAAGCCGCTGACGCCAAGCGCTGAGCCAGGGCTGGAACAGGGAAGCGACCCCCATGCAGATCCACAAGTACGACACCGTCATCGTCGGCGCGGGCGGCGCCGGCATGCGCGCGGCCATCGAGGCCACCAAGCGCAGCCGCACCGCCGTTCTGACCAAGCTGTACCCGACCCGCTCCCACACCGGCGCCGCCCAGGGCGGCATGGCCGCCGCCCTCGCGAACGTCGAGGAGGACAACTGGGAGTGGCACACCTTCGACACGATCAAGGGCGGTGACTACCTGGTCGACCAGGACGCCGCCGAGATCCTGGCGAAGGAGGCCATCGACGCGGTCCTCGATCTGGAGAAGATGGGCCTGCCGTTCAACCGGACGCCCGAGGGCCGGATCGACCAGCGCCGCTTCGGCGGCCACACCCGCAACCACGGCGAGGCCGCGGTGCGCCGCGCCTGCTACGCCGCGGACCGCACCGGCCACATGATCCTCCAGACGCTGTACCAGAACTGCGTCAAGGAGGGCGTGGAGTTCTTCAACGAGTTCTACGTCCTGGACCAGCTCCTGGTCGAGGTCGACGGCGTCAAGCGCTCCGCGGGCGTGGTCGCGTACGAACTGGCCACCGGCGAGATCCACGTCTTCCAGGCGAAGGCCGTGATCTACGCGTCGGGCGGCACCGGCAAGTTCTTCAAGGTGACGTCGAACGCGCACACCCTGACCGGTGACGGCCAGGCCGCGGTGTACCGGCGCGGGCTGCCGCTGGAGGACATGGAGTTCTTCCAGTTCCACCCGACGGGCATCTGGCGGATGGGCATCCTGCTGACGGAGGGCGCCCGCGGTGAGGGCGGCATCCTCCGCAACAAGGACGGCGAGCGCTTCATGGAGAAGTACGCGCCGGTCATGAAGGACCTCGCCTCGCGTGACGTCGTCTCCCGCGCGATCTACACCGAGATCCGTGAGGGCCGCGGCTGCGGTCCCGAGGGCGACCACGTCTACCTCGACCTCACGCACCTGCCGCCGGAGCAGCTCGACGCGAAGCTGCCGGACATCACCGAGTTCGCGCGGACGTACCTGGGCATCGAGCCGTACACCGACCCGATCCCGATCCAGCCGACCGCGCACTACGCGATGGGCGGTATCCCGACCAACGTGCAGGGCGAGGTGCTGAGCGACAACAGCACCGTCGTGCCGGGCCTCTACGCGGCCGGTGAGGTCGCGTGCGTGTCGGTGCACGGCGCGAACCGGCTGGGCACCAACTCGCTGCTGGACATCAACGTCTTCGGCCGCCGTTCCGGCATCGCCGCCGCCGAGTACGCGCACGCGCACGACTACGTGCCGCTGCCCGACGACCCGGCGTCGCTGGTCGAGGCGCAGGTGGAGCGGCTGCGCGCGTCCACCGGCACCGAGCGGGTCTCGGTGATCCGCACGGAGTTGCAGGAGTGCATGGACGCCAACGTGATGGTGTTCCGCACCGAGCAGACCATCAAGACGGCCGTCGAGAAGATCGGCGAGCTGCGCGAGCGCTATCTGAACGTGGCGATCCAGGACAAGGGCAAGCGGTTCAACACCGACCTGCTGGAGGCCGTCGAGCTGGGCAATCTGCTCGACCTGGCCGAGGTCATGGCGGTCTCCGCGCTCGCCCGCAAGGAGTCGCGCGGCGGTCACTACCGCGAGGACTACCCGAACCGCGACGACGTCAACTTCATGCGGCACACGATGGCTTACCGCGAGGTGGACGCGACCGGCGTCGAGTCGATCCGCCTCGACTACAAGCCGGTCGTGCAGACCCGCTACCAGCCGATGGAGCGTAAGTACTGATGAGCACCCCGACGCTCGACAAGCACTCGGCGGCCCTCGACGCCGCCGAGGTGACCGACGCACACCTGATCACGATCACGCTGCGGATCCGCCGGTTCAACCCGGAGGTCGCGGCGGACGCGGAGTGGGTCGACTACCAGTTGGCCATCGACCCGAAGGAGCGCGTCCTGGACGCGCTGCACAAGGTCAAGTGGGAGATCGACGGCTCGCTGACCTTCCGCCGCTCGTGCGCGCACGGCATCTGCGGGTCCGACGCCATGCGGATCAACGGCAAGAACCGGCTGGCGTGCAAGACGCTGATCAAGGACATCAACCCGGACAAGCCGATCACGGTCGAGGCGATCAAGGGCCTGACCGTGCTGAAGGACCTCGTGGTCGACATGGACCCGTTCTTCCAGGCGTACCGCGATGTGATGCCCTTCCTGATCACCAAGGGCAACGAGCCGACGCGTGAGCGCCTTCAGTCCGCCGAGGACCGTGAGCGCTTCGACGACACCACCAAGTGCATCCTGTGCGCCGCGTGCACGTCGTCCTGCCCGGTCTTCTGGAACGACGGCCAGTACTTCGGCCCGGCGGCCATCGTCAACGCGCACCGTTTCATCTTCGACTCCCGCGACGAGGCGGGTGAGCAGCGCCTGGAGATCCTGAACGACAAGGACGGCGTCTGGCGCTGCCGCACCACCTTCAACTGCACCGACGCGTGCCCGCGCGGCATCGAGGTGACGAAGGCGATCCAGGAGGTCAAGCGCGCCCTGATCACCCGCCGCTTCTGACCCCTGCGTCCCCAAGGGCCCGCCCCGACCGGCCACCACCGGCCACGGGCGGGCCCTTTCGCGTGCCCGTACGCGGGTCCCTTCGCGGTCCCCTTCGCGCGCGCTAGCCCGCGGTCCCGGCCGCGTCGTGCTCGGTGAAGATCTCGCGGGCTGCCGTGACGCCGTTGAGGGCGGCGGGGAAACCGGCGTAGCCGGCCATTTGGGTGAGCGTTTCGACGACTTCGGTGCGGGTGCCGCCGAGGCGCAGGAAGGCGCGGATGTGGATGCGGAGTTGGGGGGCGGCGGTGCCGAGGGCGGTGCAGATGGCGATGGTGAGGAGTTCGCGGGTGACGAGGTCGAGGCCGGTGCGGCAGTAGATGTCGCCGAAGACGTGCTCGACGATGTAGCGGCCGAGGTCGGGGGCGATGTCGTCGAGGGTGGCCACGACGCGGACGCCGTCGGGGCCGTCGACGGTGCGCAGCGCGTCCAGGCCGCGTTCGTAACGGCCGCCGTCGACCGGTTCCTTGACGACCGGGTCGTCGTCGGCCGGGTGGTCCGCGAAGACCTCGCGGGCGGCGCCGAGGGCGTTGAGCGCGGCGGGGAAACCGGCGTAGACGGTGGTGTGGATGAAGGTCTCGACGATCTCGCGCCGGGTGCAGCCGACGTTGAGCGCCCCGGCGATGTGGAAGCGGAGCTGCGGGGCGGCGTTGCCGAGGGCGGCGAGCGCGGCGACGGTGGCGAGCTGCCGCTGCCGCGGGGTGAGGCCGGGGCGTGACCATATGTCGCCGTAGCCGAACTCGATGGTCATCCGGGCCAGGTCGGGGGCGATCTCCGCGACCGAGTCGAGCAGGGCCGGGCGCTCGTCGCCGGTGACCGTGCGGAGGGCGGCCAGGCCGCGCGCGTACCGGTCGTCGGCGGGAGCGGATTCGGCGCGGTCGGTGGGGTCGGAGCCGTCTGCGGGGGTCATGACGACGACGCTAGGGGTTGGAGTCGACTCCAGCGCAAGTCCCACGCCAGCTCAGCCCGTGGAGTCGCGTCCGCCGTCCCCGTTCCCCTCGGCCGCCAGCATCACCCGCCGCAGCAGGTCGGAGAGCGTGCGCCGTTCTGCCGGGGTCAGCACGCCCAGCAGCCGGCGCTCCTCCTGGCCCTGGAACTCCAGCGCCCCGAGCCACGCCTGCCGCCCCGCCTCGGTGAGTTCGACGTCGACCCGGCGGCGGTCGGCGGCCGACGGCGTACGGCGTACGTACCCGCGCCGCTCCAGGCCGTCGAGGCGGCCGGTGATGGAGGCGGGGGCCATCTTGAGGTCGGCGGCGAGTTCGGAGGGAACGGTACGGCCGCCGCGCCCGGCGAGCGTGTGCAGCGTCTCGTACTCGTGCTTGTGCAGGCCGTGGTCGACGAGCGAGCGCTGTTTGACCCTGCGGATGTGGTCGGTGAACAGCATGGCGCGAGTGGCGGCGCCCTCGACGTCGGGGTCGAGGTCGGGCAGTACGGGCTGCCAGCGGGCGACGTGGCCGTCGGTCCAGTCGTGCGGGGTGGGCATGGGCCGATCCTATGCCTACCCACCGGAGATACGTCGGTGCCGAAATATTCGTTGACGAAATGTTCGACGCCGAAATACCTTGTTCGCCGTGACCACCCCGCCCCCGCACGAAGACCGGCACGACGGCCTCCGCGACGACCGGCACGACGCCTCCCGCGACGGCTCCCGCCAGGACCCCGTCGCCCCGCCCCCCAAGCCCAGACACCCGCTCCGGCACCGCTCGTTCCGCCTGCTCTTCTTCGGCCGGACGCTCTCCGCCCTCGGCGACGCCGTCGTCCCGGCCGCGCTCGCCATCGCCATCAGCCGCGCGACCGGCTCGGCGTCCGCGCTCGCGGTCGTGCTGGGCTGCGCGATGGTGCCGCGCCTCCTGCTGCTGCCGGTCGGCGGCGTGATCGCCGACCGGTTCGACGCGCGCAAGGTCGCGCTCACCACCGACCTCGTCCGCTGCGCCGCGCAGATCTTCGTCGGCCTCGAACTCGTCGGCGGCGACCCGAGCATCCTGGTCCTCGCGGTCGCCGAGACCGTCGGCGGGGCCGCCTCCGCCTTCGCCATCCCGACCTCCGCGCCGCTGGTCGCGGGCACCGTCGAGGAGGACGGCCTGCTCCGCGCCAACTCCCTGATGGCGTCCGCCGCGAGCGCGACCCGGCTCGGCGGCCCCGCGCTCGCCGGACTGCTGATCTTCACCGCGGGGCCCGGCTGGGCGTTCCTGCTGGACGCCGCGTCCTTCGCGGCGAGTGCGGCGCTGCTCACCCTCGTCCGGGTGCGCCGCACCCCCATCCCGCGCCGCTCGATGCGCGCCGACCTCGTCCAGGGCTGGACCGAGGTCCGCGCCCGCGACTGGTACTGGACCAGCCTGATCGCCCACGCGGTGTGGAACGGGGCCGCCGCCGTCCTGGCCACCCTCGGCCCGCTGATCGCGCACCACCGGCGCGGCGGCGACGGCATGTGGGTGCTGATGCTCGAAGCGGGCTCCGTCGGCCTGCTGACCGGCTCGCTGCTCGCCTCCCGCGCCCGGCTGCGCCGCCCCGTGCTCACCGGCAATCTGGCCCTGACCAGCTACGCGCTGCCGCTGGTCCTGCTCGCCGCCGACGCCCCCGCCGTGCCCTTGATCGTCTCCTACGGCCTCGCGCTCGGCGCGCTCGGCTTCTTCAACCCGGTCTGGGAGTCCTACGTGTTCAGCTCGGTGCCCGCCGGGGTGCTGGCCCGCGTGACCTCGTACGACTGGCTGCTCTCGCTCGCCGCGATGCCGGTCGGATACGCGCTCGCGCCGCTCGCCTGCGACGCCTTCGGACCCGCCGTGCCGCTGTACGTGGCGGCGGCGCTGGTCGCCGCCCTGTGCCTGGGGACGGCGGCCGTCCCCGGTGTGCGGCACGCGACGACGGTGACCGACGCCCCCAGCAAGCGGGCACCGGTCACCGTCTGATCACCCCGTGGGGGGAGCTGTCGGGAACCCGCGGACTACGCGGTACGGCGGCGGTTGCGCGCGGTGAACAGCACCGCGCCGCCGAACGCGACGGCGCCGACCGCGATCCCGCCGATCAGCCGGGTCGCGCCCGCGCCGGTGGCGGGCAGCGAGGCGTTGCCCGCGCCGCCGGACACCGCGCCGGAGGACCCGGCCGATCCGGTGGTCCCGTTGGAGCCGGAAGAGCCGGAAGAACCGGCGGTGGCCGAGGCGTTCGAGGCCGACGTCTTGACCACGAGCGCGACCGTGTTGTTCGCAGCGTTGTGGTCGAAGGGCAGCTCGATCCGGTTCGGCCCGGTCGTCAGCAGCGCCGCCTCGCCCTGGTGCACGCCGGTGGACGTGACGCGCAGGGTGAGCGGGAAGTCGTACGACTTCCCGCTGTAGAGGGTGACCGGGTGCTCGACGTCGGACTCCGTGTCCGACGCGCAGCGCAGGTACCGCTTCGCGGTGTCGCGCGGCGCGCACGTCACGGGCCACTCCACGAGTGCGGTGCCGTCGGGCACGCGGACGTCGAAGCGGGTGACCGGCGTGAAGTACTCGAGCGGGTCGATCGAGGCGGGTCCGTGGTTGTCCACGTGCACGGTGAGCGTGACCTGCGCGCCGTTCGCACCGGTGACCTCGGGCGCGGAGATCCCGAAGTCCGCGGTGTTGGTGACCGTGAAGTCCGCGCCGCCGTACGAGGTGTCGTTACGGCCGTCCGCCCCCGGGGTCCCGCCGGGAACCGGCACCAGGTGCAGGGCGGGCCCGGTGCCCGGCTCGCCCGCGGGGTGCGCGGTGGCCTCCTTCGGGGTGAACGCCGTGACGTCCACGCTCTCCGCGTAGGCGTCCGCGTTCGCCTTCATCGAGACGGTGTCGCGCACGCCGTAGCTGGCGCCGGCGGCGAGCGGCTGGTCGATGGCGCAGCGCGCCACCGTACGGTCCACGCCCTGCCGCGGGTCGCGGGAGGTGTCGTACACGCAGTTGGAGAAGCGCTCGACCGGGGTGAGGCCGTGCGACCACCGCAGCTCCAGTTGGACCGAGGCGACGTCGGCGTTGCCCTCGTTGGTGACGGTGACCGGCACGTCGCCGTTCGCTCCGGGGGCGAGGGTCGTGGCCGCCGCCCGGCCGACGACGAGGGACGGGCCGTCGGCCAGCGTCACCGTCGGCTTGAAGGTCTGCGTCTTGCCGTTGGTGTTGCGGTGGCTGACGCTGAACGACCCCTTGGCCCCGGCGGCCACGCCCGGCAGCGGCCGGATCTTCACCGCGACGTCGGGCAGGTCGAGCTGCCCGACCGGCGCGCCGGACACGGTGCAGACGGCGTCGGCGCCGGTCACCGTACAGCCCTGCGGCCAGACGACCTCGGCGACGTTCTTCATGCCCGCCGCGGAGAAGGTCAGTCGCTGGGCGGGCACGGCCACGTTCGGGTCGTGGTGGAACATCGTGACCGCCATCGAGCGGGTGACCGGTTCCGCCCCGGCCGCCGTGGGCGCGAAGGTCACGTCGTAGGCGCGCAGGCCCAGGTCGATCGAATCGGCCGGCGCGGTGTCCGCCGGCGGCCCGTCGGCTCCGAAGGCCACGGCTCCGCCGCCGAGCGTCAACACCCCGGCCGCCCCAAGGGCCAGCGCCGCCGGGCGCAGCCGTCCGGTGAATGCGCGACCTCGCATGGTGTCTCCCCGTCACTTCGAGTGGTGGTTCGTTGTGGGGAGTTGGACGGCCGATGTCGCACAGGGGTTGTACGGGTTTCCGTTTGTTATAGATTTGGTCAAGTAGCGGCGGGGACAGTGGACTTCGCACCGGTTACCACCGCCTCCTGGCCCCTCGCCGCGTCCGCCGCCGGGTCCTCGCCGACCGCCGTCCCCGCGCCCACCGTCGGCAGCGTCACGCAGACCGTGAGGCCGCGGCCGGGCGCCGTCTCCAACGCGACCGTGCCGTGGTGCGCCTGGACGACGGCCTGCACGATGGCCATGCCGAGGCCCGCGCCGCCGCTGTCGCGGGCGCGTCCTGCGTCGGCGCGGAAGAACCGGTCGAAGACGCGGGCCGCGTCCCGCTCGCTCATACCGGGACCCGAATCGGTGATCCGCAAGAGCAGTTTCTCGCCACGCGCGGCGACTTCGACGCTGGCCGGGGAGCGGGCCGGGGTGTGCACCCGCACATTGCTCAGCAGATTGCCCACGACCTGCCGCAACGCGGCCTCGTCGCCGAGGACTTCGGGCAGCGGTCCGCCGTCGGCCCGGCAGTCGGGCACCATCAGCGTCAGCGGCCGTTCCGGCTGCTGCGCGGCCAGGTCGGCGGCGGCGTCGCGGACCAGCCGGGACAGGTCGACGGCGCCGTGCGGCAGCGCGGGCCGGTCGTCGAGCCTGGCCAGCGCGAGGAGTTCGTCGACCAGGCGGCTCATCCGCAGCGCCTCGGAGCTGACCCGGCTCAGCGCCCGCTCCTTCTCGTCGGCGTCGAGCATGCCCTTCTCGTAGAGCTGGAGGTAGCCGCGCACCGACGCCAGCGGGGTGCGCAGCTCGTGCGAGGCGTCGGCCAGAAATCGACGCAACTGTGTGGTGGCGCGCTCGCTTTCGGTCACGGCGGTCTCGATCTGCTGGAGCATCGCGTTGAGCGCGCCGCTGAGCTGTTCGACCTCGCTGGAGCCGTGCCGCGCGGTGCCGATCCGCCGCCCGAGGTCGCCCCCGGCGATGGCGGACGCGGTCTCCACCATGTCCTCCAGCGGGCTCAGCCGCCGCCTGGCCGCGGTCAGCGAGCCGGTGGCGAGCAGCGCGAGCAGCACCACGCCGACGACCGATTCGACGATCAGCAGATTGCCGATCGCGTGCTTGACGCCGCTGAGCCGTATGCCCTTGACCACGATGGTGCCGTCGGAGAGCCGGATCGCGACCACCCGGTACTCCATCGAGCCGGTCTTCACGGTCTTCGCGCCGCCGCTGCGGACCAGCCCCGCCGGGTCGGGGATCGCCTCGGCGAGCCGCCGCTGCTCGGAGCTGACCGGAATGGTGCCGTCCTGGCAGACGGCGGCAGGCTCGCCGCGCCGGTCGAGCATGACGAACAGATCCTGCTGGAACGCCACCGCGATCGCCGAACTCCCCTGCCCGCCGCCCCCGTTCTGCTCGCCCTGCCCGCTCTGTAGGAGGTCGGCGAGCTGGCAGAGCCGCCGCACCATGTCCGCGTCGATCGAGGTCTTGGCGAGCGAGGACTGCGAGCCCTTCAGCGAGTCGTCGATCTCGCCGACCAGCACCATGTACGTGGCGGCGATGCTCGCGCAGGCCGCGAGCAGCAGGCCGACCGCGAGGAAGGTCACGTTGGCGATCGTGAAGCGCCCGCGCAGCGAGTGCGGGCGGGGCCACAGGCCGCACTTGTTCACCTTCACACCGCTCCCCCGGCCGCGGCGGCGCCCGGTTCCGCCGCGCGCAGCCCGTATCCGATCCCCCGCCGGGTCTCGATCAGCGGCGGCCCGAGCCGGTCGAGCTTGCGCCGCAGATACGAGATGTACGTCTCGACGACCGTGGACGAGACGGCCGTGTCGTACTGCCAGACGTGCTGGAGCAGTTGCTCCTTGGTGACGATCCGCCCGGCGTTGCGCAGCAGGTGCCGCAGCAGGTTGTACTCGGTGGGCGTCAGCTCGACGGGCTGCCCGCACCTGCGGACGGTGTACGTGGCCTCGTCCATCTCCAGGTCGCCGTGGCGCAGGACGCGCCCGTCGGCTCCCTCGCGGCGCCGGGTGCGGCGCAGCACCGCGTGCACGCGGGCCACCACCTCGTCGACGCCGAACGGCTTGGTGATGTAGTCGTCGCCGCCGAGCGCGAGCCCGGCGACCACGTCGCGCGGGGCGTCCCGCGCGGTGACGAAGATGACGGCGAGGTCGTCGGCGTCGGTCTCGGCGGCGCGTTCCTGGCGCAGCGCGCGGCAGACCTCCCAGCCGCTGCCGTCCGGCAGCATCACGTCGAGCAGTACGAGGTCGGGCCGGTGTTCGCGCGCGGCGGCCAGCGCCTCGCGCCCGGTCGCGGCACTGTGCACCGTGAAGCCGTTGTATTTCAGGGTGATGCGCAGGATGTCCGCGATCCCCGGTTCGTCCTCCACGATGAGCACGGTGGCGTCCATGCCCACCAGTATCCGCACTCCCCCCGGGGCCCCGTCCCGGCCGGAACTTTGGAGTTCCTTGAGAGAAGCGGGATCGGCTTGGCGGTCGGCGCGACAGCCACGGAGGCTGAAGAGGCTCGTTGGTCAGTCCGCGGGTCCGTCGGTGAGTGCGCGGTCCCGTTGGTCAACTCGTCGGTCGTGGAACGCTCGTTGATGGGGGATGTGGTCGTGGCCGTTGTGGCTCGATGGTGTTTTCGGCACAAATGGCTGGTGATGTCGTTCTGGCTGGCGGCGCTGCTGTGCGTCGGCGCGGTGGGCAACGCGCTCGGCAGCGGCTACTCCAACGCGTTCTCGCTCAAGGGCACCGAGTCCACCAAGGTCCTGGACCTGATGGACCAGGTGGTGCCCGAGCGGTCCGGCGAGGCCGACACGGTGGTGTGGCACGTCGACTCCGGTACGGTGCGCGACGCTTCGGTACGGGCGCGGCTCGACCCGGCGCTGGCGGACATCGCCCGGCAGAAGGACGTCGGGCAGGTCGTCAGCCCGTACGACCCGGCGGGCGCGGCGCAGATCAGCAAGGACGGCCGTACGGCGTACGCGACGGTGACGTACACCAAGCTCGGCGGTGACCTCTCCGACGACCAGGCGCAGAAGCTGATCGACACCGCGCACCACGCGGCGGCCAAGGGCCTGAGGGTCGAGGTCGGCGGCAACAAGCCCGCGCAGGCGGAGCAGCCGCTGCCGGGCCTCGCCGAGGGCGTCGGCATCGCGGCGGCGGCCGTGGTGCTGTTCCTGGCGCTGGGCTCGCTGTTCGGGATGCTGCTGCCGATCGTGACGGCGCTGTTCGGCATCGGCATCTCGTCGTCGGCGATCATCATCCTCAGCCACGGCATGGACGTGGCGGACTTCTCGCCGCAGCTCGCGACGCTGGTGGGTCTGGGCGTCGGCATCGACTACGCGCTGTTCATCGTGACCAGGCACCGCAAGGGAATCCTGCGCGGGAAGAGCCCCGAGGACGCGGCGGTCACCGCGCTCAACACCTCGGGCCGCGCCGTGCTGTTCGCGGGCGGCACGGTCTGCATCGCGCTGCTGGGCATGTTCACGCTGCGGCTGACCTTCCTCGACGGTGTGGCCGTCGCGGCGGCGCTGACCGTCGTCATCACGGTCGCCGCCGCGATGACGCTGCTGCCCGCGCTGCTCGGCCTGCTGGGCATGCGGGTGCTCAGCCGCAGGCAGCGCCGCGCGCTGGCGGCCGAGGGACCGCAGCCGGAGGTCGCGACGGGCGCGGCGGCGCGCTGGTCGTCGTTCCTCCAGCGGCACCCGCGGGTGCTCGCGGTGGCGGCGGTGGCCGTGATGGCCACCTTGGCGATCCCGGCGCTCGGCCTGCGCCTGGGCTCCTCCGACCAGGGCAACAACCCGACGACGACCACCACCCGCAAGGCGTACGACATGCTCGCGGACGGCTTCGGCCCCGGTTTCAACGGGCCGTTGACGATCCTCGCCGAGGTGCCGACCGGCGCGGACAGGACCGCGCTGAACGGCCTGGTCACGACGTTGAAGGACACCGACGGCATCGCGTACGCCGCCGCCCTGCCGATGAAGCCGGGCGACAAGGTGGCGTTCATCCAGGCGGTGCCGACCACCTCGCCGCAGGACAAGGCGACCTCCGACCTGATCGACCACCTGCGCGACGACGTCGTCCCGACCGCCGAGCGGGGCAGCACGATGCGGGCGTACGTCGGCGGCCAGACCGCGATCTTCGAGGACTTCGCGACGGTCCTGTTCAACAAGCTGCCGCTGTTCATCGGCGTGATCATCGTGCTGGGCTTCCTGCTCCTGCTGGTCGCCTTCCGCAGCCTGGTGGTGCCGCTGACGGCCGCCGCGATGAACCTGATCGCGGCGGCGGCCTCCTTCGGGGTGCTGGTGGCCTGCTTCCAGTGGGGCTGGGGCGGTTCGCTGGCCGGGCGCGAGGGGCCGATCGACGCCTTCCTGCCGGTCATCATGCTCTCGCTGCTCTTCGGCCTGTCGATGGACTACCAGGTCTTCCTGGTCAGCCGGATGCACGAGGAGTGGGTGCACACCAAGGACAACGCGCGGGCGGTACGGGTCGGGCTCGCCGAGACCAGCCGGGTGATCAACTCGGCGGCGGTCATCATGATCTGCGTCTTCGGCGCCTTCGTGCTCAGCGGCGAGCGGGTGCTGGCGATGTTCGGCATCGGCCTGGCGGGCGCGGTCGCGCTGGACGCGTTCATCCTGCGGACGGTGCTGGTGCCGTCGCTGATGCACATGTTCGGCACCTCCAACTGGTGGCTGCCCGCGTGGCTGGACAAGCGGCTGCCGCACCTGGCGGTGGAGCCGGCCGAGGACGACGGCCCCGCGGCAGGCGCGCCGACGGGCACGCTGATGGCCGCCGGGGCCGGTACGGACATCGTCTCCGGGCCCGCCGTACGCGGCCGGGTCACGGGCGCCGCCGGGCTGCCGGTGCCGCGCTCGGAGCTGACGCTGATCGCGGCGGACGGCCGCCAGGTGGGCCGCGCGGCGGCGGACGACAAGGGCGCCTTCGCTCTGCCGACACCGCGCGCGGGCTCGTACGTCCTGGTCGCCAACGCGCCGGGACACCACCCGCAGACGGCGAGCGTGCTGGCCTCCGACCGCCCGGTGGAGTGTGATCTGCGCCTCACGGGGACGGGTGCGCTGACCGGTACGGTGCGGCGCGCGGACGGCCAGCCGGTCGAGGACGCGCGGGTCGTGCTGCACGACGCGGACGGCCACGAGGTGGCGGAGACGCGGACCGGCAAGGACGGCTCGTACGCCTTCGGCAATCTCTACCCCGGCCGGTACACGCTGCTGACCATGGGCTATCCGCCCTTCCCCGCCACCGTCCGGGTCCCGGACGACGGCGGCGAGGGGGACGGTGACGTCGATCTGGAGCTGAGTTATTCGCAGGACTGACCGCGGCCGGGCGCCGCCGCTCCCCCGGCGGCGCCCGTCGTCAGGGCCCGGTTCCGAACCTTCGGAGCCGGGCCCTTCCGTATGCCCGGAGCACCGGCCTTGAACATGTTCAAAACCGGGTCTAGAGTCGTCGCGTCAGCAGGTTTGAACACGTTCAAACAAGGGGTGGACCCGCTATGGACCTGACCGTCCTCGCGTATGTGATCTATCTGGCCGTCAGCATCGGCCTGACCGTCTGGGTGGCCCGTACCCTCAGCAGCAACGGCCGGATCTTCCTCGCCGACGTGCTGCACGGCGACGAGAAGCTCGCCGACGCCGTCAACCACCTCCTGGTGGTCGGCTTCTATCTGGTGAACCTCGGCTTCGTCGCCCTCTACCTGAAGTCGGCCGACGCCGTCGACAACGCGCGCGGCCTGTTCGAGGCGCTGTCGGTCAAGCTCGGCGTCGTGCTGCTGGTGCTCGGCGTGATGCACCTCGGCAACGTCTACGTGCTCAACAAGATCCGGCGGCGCGGGCTGATGGAGCGCGAGCAGTACCCGCCGGTGGACAGCGACGGCTGGACGAAGCCGAACGGCCCGACCCCGGCCGGGGTGTGACATGACGCGCCTCACGCAGAGCGCGGTGACCGCGCGGCCCGACCGGCCGACGGCGCGGCCCGTGGCGCGTACGCCCCGCCCGCCCGTACGGCGGCTCACCGTGCTGTACGACCCCGCCTGCCGGCTGTGCGCCTTCGTACGGGACTGGCTCGTCCGGCAGCGGCAGCTCGTCAGACTCGACATGGTGCCGGTCGGCTCCCCCGAGGCCATGCACCGCTTCCCCGGCCTCGACCACGCGGCGACCGGGCGCGAGATCACCGTCGTCGGCGACGCGGGCCAGCTCTACCGGGGCGACTCCGCCTGGGTGGTGTGCCTGTGGGCGCTCGCCGACCACCGCGCCTTCTCGCACACCCTGGCCACCCCCGCGGGCCGCAGGCTCGCCCGCGCGGCGGTGCTGACCGCGGCCAAGTACCGCGAGAGCAAGCAGCGTTCGGCCGCGGCCCCGACCTGGTTCCCCGGGCGCAACGCGGCGGGCGCGCCCGGCCCCGCGCCGGTCAGGTCCGTACCCGGCTGGATCTACGACAAGGCGACCGGCTGGACGCAGAGCGACCCGGGCGCCCCGCCGGCACCGCCGTCCGCACCGCCGGCCGACCCGCGGCGCGGCCGGGGCGCGGACTGCGCCGACGGCTGTGCGGGCGACGGATAGGCTCACCCGGGTGGAGCACGTGACAGACCAGCCGGAGCCCGCGGCCACGGGTCCGGCGGCGGAGCCGGGCCCCGGCCTGGGCGAGGAACTGCCCGGCGGCCGGGCCCGGCCCAAGACCGGCAAGAGCGAGCAGACCCGCGCGGTGATCCTGGAGACCGCGATGCGGCTGTTCCGCGAGCGCGGCTACGACAAGACCACGATGCGCGCCATCGCCCAGGAGGCGGGCGTCTCGGTCGGGAACGCCTACTACTACTTCCAGTCCAAGGAATTCCTGATCCAGGGGTTCTACGACCGGATGACGCACGACCACGCGGCCGACGCCCGGGTGCGCATGCGCGGGGTGACCGACTTCGCGGAGCGCCTGGAGATCACGCTCGCGTCCTGGCTGGACACCGCGGCCGAGTACCACGAATTCGCCGCCCAGTTCTTCCGCACGGCCGCCGACCCGGACAGCTCGCTCAGCCCGTTCTCGAACGAGTCGCACCCGGCCCGCGCCACCGCCGTCGAACTCTTCCGCGACGTGCTGTCCGGCTCCGACCTCGCCCCCAAGCTCGACTCCGAACTCGCCGAGCTGCTCCCCGAACTGCTCTGGCTGCACCTCATGGTCGTCGTCCTCTACTGGGTCTTCGACCGCACCCCCGACACCGCGCGGACCCGCGAGTTCGTGCACCGCTCCACCCCCGTGGCGGCCCGCGTCATCGGCCTGTCCCGCTACCGGGTCTTCCGCCCCGTCGTCCGCGACGCCAAGTCCCTCATCCAGGACTTCATCCTCCCGACGATCGGCCGCACCGCGGTCACACCGTCGAGTCGGCCGACTCCCGATCAGCCGGGGCAGCCGGGGCAGCCGGGCTAGTCGGGGCGGTCGCCTCCGCCGGGTCGGCCGGACCGGCCTGCGCCGCCTCGCGGCGCAGCGCCCGCAGGCTCCGCGCGCCGAGGGCCGCGATGGCGGTGCCGAGGAGGAAGGAGACGATCGCGAGCGTGAGGTGGATCCAGAAGTAGGCGGTGGGCGATCCGTGGTCGCCGTCGTGGAAGGCCAGACCGCTGGTGTCCTTCCACAAATTCTTGACAAAGGTGACCCAGACGATCCACGACCACACACCGAAAGCGACCAGGAACCAGGACACGCGCCGACTGAGCTTCATGCGTCCCAGTATGTGCGGGCCCCCCGGTAGGAGGGCCGACGGGGGTGGCCGGTTCCCCGCGCGGGACGTGCGGATCGTCACGGCGGACGGCCCGCACCCGGGGGCGCGGCGGCCAGGAAAGGACATGTACGTTTCCTCGGGTGCCCATGCCTACGACCGCCGCGCGCCGCACCGCGCCGCACCGTTCCGCCCTGGCCGTTCTCGCCGTGTCCGCCGTCGCCGCGCTGCTCGGCGGCACCGTCCTGACGGGGGCCGCGAGCGCGGCTCCGGCCGCCGGCACCAAGCCCGCGCCGAGACCGCCCGAGCACATGTCCACGGTGGGCGGCGACCGGCTGGGCGTGCCGGGCACGCAGGTGGACCCGGGACAGGGCGCGCCCGCGCTGCCCGCGAAGCTGACGGCGAAGTCCTGGATCGTGGCGGACGCCAAGACCGGCGAGATCTACGCCGCGCACAACGCGCACTGGCGGCTCCCCCCGGCCAGCACCCTGAAGATGCTGTTCGCCGACACGGTGCTGCCGAAGTTCCCGAAGAACACCGTGCGCAAGGTGCTGCCGAGCGACCTCCAGGGCATGGGCGAGGGCAGCAGCCTCGTCGGCATCAAGGAGAATCTGACCTACACCGTCCACGACCTGTGGCTCGGTGTCTTCCTGCGCTCGGGCAACGACGCGGTGCACGTGCTGTCCGCCATGAACGGCGGCGTCGCCCAGACCGTCGCGGACATGAACGCGCGGGCCAAGGAGTTGCAGGCGGCCGACACGCATGTGGTCACGCCCGACGGCTACGACGAGCGCGGGCAGGTCAGCAGCGCGTACGACCTCACGCTCTTCGCCCGCTCGGGGCTCCAGAACGCCGACTTCCGCGAGTACTGCTCGACGGTGAGCGCGCAGTTCCCCGGCGAGTGGAAGGTCGACAAGAACAAGAAGACCGGCAAGACCACCAAGAAGCGCGAGTCGTTCGGCATCCAGAACACCAACCGGCTGCTCAGCGGCGACTACGGCCTGTCCCCCTACCCCGGCATCGCGGGCGTCAAGAACGGCAACACCACCAACGCGGGCGCCACCTTCACCGGGGTCGCGCAGCGCGACGGCCGTACGCTGCTGGTCACCGTCATGACGCCGAAGGCCGAGCACGACCTGGTCTACCGCGAGGCCGCCTCGCTGCTGGACTGGGGCTTCAAGGCCGCCCCTACGGTCAAGCCGGTCGGCACACTGGTCCCGCCGCTGAGCCAACTGCCGCCGCCGACCGCCACGACGAAGGCGCCCGAGGGCGACAAGGGACCGGCCACCGCCTCCGCGACGGCCGGTTCCTCCCACGACGGCCTGTGGACGGCGCTGGGCGTCGCCGCCGGTTCCCTGCTCGTCCTGGCCGTGGCGTTCATCGTGGTACGGAAGCTCCGCCCGCTGCCGTCCCCGGCCGGCGGTGGTCCTCATCCTGCCCCGCGTCCTGATCCCGCTCCGCGTCCCGGTGCTGACCCTGATCCTGATCCTGGCCCTGATCCCGATCCCGATCCCGATCGGGCGTCCGGTCCGGCGTCCGGTCCCGACCGCCGTTCCCGGCGCCGGAAGGGCTGACGGACTCCGGGGCCCGCGTGGCCCCGTGGACCTCGATCACCTCGACGACCTCCACGGTCTCGACACCTTCCCCCGGTTCCCCGGCGGCGTCGCCGCCTCCACCGTCCCCGCCGTCCTCGCCGTCCTTCTCGGGCGGCGGCGCGTGCCTGGGCGTCGCCGTCCACGCGGCGCAGTACAGCAGCAGTTTCGCCATGAAGTTGATCCAGAGCAGCAGGGCGACCGGCGTACCGAAGGCGCCGTACACGTTCTTGCCCGCGACGCCCTGGAGGTAGCCGCTGAGCAGCACCTTCAGCAGTTCGAAGCCGACCGCGCCGATGAACGCCGCCTGGACCACGGCGCGGCGCGACGGTTCGACGCCCGGCAGCAGCGTCAGCAGGTAGGTCAGGATCAGGAAGTCGGCCAGGACGGCGATGCAGAAGCCGAGGACGGTCAGCAGCGCGCGGCCGGGGCCGTGGTCGGCGAGCCCGGCCTTGTGGACGGTCCAGTCGACGGCCGCGGTCGCGAAGCCGGAGGCGGCGAGCGAGAGCAGGGCCGCCGCGCCGAGGCCGAGCAGGATGCCGCCGTCGACCAGTTTGGCGACGACGGGGTTGCGCTCCTCGTCGTCCTTGTCCCAGACCGCGCGCAGGCAGTCGCGCAGCGAGCCGACCCAGCCGATACCGGTGAAGAGCAGCGCGGCACCGGCGATCCCGCCGATGGTCCCGGCGTTGGCGACCAGGCCGTTGATGTCGAGCTGGTCGGCGATGCCGGGGATCTGGTCGGAGATCTTGTGCTGGAGGGTGTCGAGCTGATGCTGCGACAGCAGCGCGGCGCCGATCGCCGCGACGACCGCGAGCAGCGGGAAGAGCGAGAGGAAGCTGGTGAAGGTCATCGCGGCGGCCAGCCGCGTCCAGTGGACGGTCTGGAGGTGCGCGAAGGCGCGCCAGCCGTGTGTCCGCATCGCCGCGGCGATGCGCGGGCCGATCCAGGGCAACCTTGTCAACCAGTCCATACCGGGGGGCCTACCCTCCCCCGGCCCGCGCAGTCCCGCGGAACACGAAGGTGCGGGTTCCCCAGAAGCGCAGCGCGGTCGCGAGAGCCATGCCGATCCCCGCGCCCGACACGACATCGGCGCGCGCACTGGCCAGCCCGAGCACGTAGTGGGATACGCCCAGACAGCCCAACTGCACGAGCGCGCCCGCCACGTTCACCGCGAAGAAGACCCCGTACTGCCGCGCCCTGCCGACCGCCGGGGTCCGGCCCCGGTAGGTCCCCAGCGCGTTGCCGAGATACGCCACCGTGCACCCGGCGAGGAACGACAGCGCCTTCGCCCCGATCGGCCCGAACCCGCCGGGGCCGCGCAGCCAGACGAACAGCCCGAGGTCGGCGGCGTACGCGGCGCCGCCCGCGAGGGCGAAGCCGAGGACTTCCGAGCTGAGGCCCCGAGGGGAGCGCGCCCTCACCGGTTGACCGCCGCCAGGACGTAGAGGACGACCCAGGCCAGGGCGATGACGACCAGGGCGCGGTCGCGCAGGACGACGTCCTCGGGGGCGCCCGCGGAGCCCGCGTCGGCGAAGACGGCGTAGCGCAGGACGGAGAGGATGAAGGGGATCATCGAGAGCTGCCGCCAGGGGAGCCAGCCGTTGGGCGAGGCGCCGGTCTCCATCGACCACAGGCAGTAGGCGAGTACGGCGCCGCCCGCGGCGAGCTGCCAGACGAAGCGCAGGTAGCCGGTGGTGTACGCGCCGAGGAGGGCGCGGGAGGCGCCGACCTCGGAGCCCTCCGAGTCCTCGGGCGGCGCGGGGGCCGCCGGGGCGGTGGCGTCCGGCTGGGGTCCGACCGTCGGGGCCGCGGGGGCCGCCGCCGTGGCCCGTTCGGCGAGCCGCGACATCAGGACGAGTTCGGAGTAGCGCTTGGCGGCGACCATGAACAGCGCGCCGAAGCCCGAGGTGATCAGGAACCAGCGGGACAGGTCGATGCCGAGGGCGAGGCCGCCCGCCATGGCGCGCATCAGGAAGCCGGTGGTGACGATGACGAGGTCGACGACCAGCATGTGCTTGAGCCACACGCAGTAGGCGAGCTGCATGACCACGTATCCGGCGAGCAACCCGGCCGTGTCCGGGTTGCAGAGCACCCCGGCCGCCGCGGGCGCGAGGACCGCGAGGGCGCCGCCCGCGGCGTACGCGACCGGCACCGGGACCTGTCCGCAGGCCACCGGGCGGCGGCACTTGACGGGGTGGGCACGGTCGGCGTCGGCGTCGCGGGCGTCGTTGATCAGATAGACGGCGGCGGAGCAGCCGGTGAAGAGCACGAAGACGACGGCGAGCTGGAGTACGGCGTGCGCGGACAGCAGGCGTCCGGCGGCCAGCGGCGCGGCCAGCACGAGGACGTTCTTGACCCACTGCCGGGGCCGGGCGGTCCGCACCAGACCGGCGGGCAGGCCCCGTACGGAGACCGGGGGCGGGAAGCGTCCGGCCGAGGGGACGGCGGTCGCCGGTACGTCGTCGATGAGCGCGGCGGTGCGTTCCGTCATGACGGCCCGCGCGGCGGTGCGTTCCGTCATGACGGCCGCCCTCCGCGCAGGGCCCAGTTCCGGCCGAGCCGGGCGGTGACGGCGCCGAGCAGCGCGCCGCAGGCCACGTCGCTCGGGTAGTGGACGCCGACGACCATCCGGGACACGCACATGGCGGCGGCGAGCGGCGGGAGCGGCGCGGCGAACGGCGTACGGGGCATCAGTGCCCCGAAGGCGACGACGGCCGCGGCGGCCGAGGTGGCGTGCGAGCTGGGGAAGCTGTGCCGTCCGGCGGTGCGGACCAGCGGTTCGGCGTCCGGCAGCACCGGGCGGGGGCGGCGGACGACCCGTTTGACGCCCATGCTCGCCGCGTGGGCCGCGCCGACCAGTGTGGTGGCGCGCAGCCAGGCGCCGCGGCGGCCGGGGTCGGCGCAGGCGCCGGCGAGACCGGCGGCCAGCCAGACCGCGCCGTGCTCGCCCGCCCAGGACAGCGCGCGGGCCGCGCCCGCGACGCGGGGGTCGGTGCCGCGGCGGCGCAGCGCGGCCAGCAGGTGGTGGTCCGCGCGTTCCGCGGCGGAGTCGGGGTAGCGCACTGGTCGGTACTCCCTCGCAGCGACGGCTCGTGACCCGGGGCCGCCACAGCTGGGCGACCGGCCGCCCCACCTGGGCGAATTGTCGGGTCATCACACTTGGACCCCGAGTGCTTACCGTGCGCGACGACTCCTCACGCACCACCACTCACCCTTTTCAGTGAGAAAAGCCGCATAACGCACTATTCGTGATCTTTCGCACCACTCAGAGCGCTACGGTCACGGACATGCCTGTACCCTCCGCGACGACCGTCCCCGTCACCGGCGAGGGCCGCACCGCCGCCGACGCCTCGGCCGACCCCACCGACGCCCCCCTCGATCGCGGCTCCGGCCCCGCCGACCTCCCCAGCCGCGTCGGCCCGGTCACCGGCTGGGGCCGCACCGCCCCCACCACCGCCCGCGTCCTGCGCCCCCTGACGTACGAGGCGGCCGTCGCGGCGGTCACCGGCAGCGACGGCCGCGGCGCCATCGCGCGGGGCCTGGGCCGGGCCTACGGGGACGCGGCGCAGAACGCGGGCGGCGCCGTCCTGGACATGACCGGACTCGACCGCGTCCACGAGATCGACGCCGTCAACGGCCTGGTCGTGTGCGACGCGGGCGTCTCGCTGCACCGCCTGATGGAGGTGCTGCTGCCGCTCGGCTGGTTCGTGCCCGTCACGCCCGGCACCCGCTATGTGACGGTCGGCGGCGCGATCGGCGCGGACATCCACGGCAAGAACCACCACGGCTCCGGGTCCTTCTCCCGCCATGTGCGCGCCATCGAACTGCTCACCGGTGACGGCGAGACCCGGCTGGTCACGCCCGAGGACGAGCCGGGCCTGTTCTGGGCGACGGCCGGCGGCATGGGCCTGACCGGCGTCATCCTGGCCGCGACCCTCCAGCTCCTGCCGGTCCAGACGTCGTTGATGACCGTGGACACCGAACGCGCCACCGACCTGGACGACCTGATGGCGCGGCTGACCGCGACCGACGACACGTACCGCTACTCGGTGGCCTGGATCGACCTGCTCGCGCGCGGCGCGAAGACCGGCCGCGCCGTCCTCACCCGCGGCGACCACGCCCCGCTCGACGCGCTGCCCGCCACGTCCCGCGCCCGCCGCGACCCGCTCGCCTTCCGCCCCGGACGGCTGCCCGCCGCCCCGCGCTTCGTCCCCGAGGGCCTGCTCGGCCGCACCAGCGTCGGCCTGTTCAACGAGTTCTGGTACCGCAGGGCCCCGCGCGAGCGGCGCGGCGAACTCCAGCGCCTGTCCACCTTCTTCCACCCGCTGGACGGGCTGCCGCACTGGAACCGGATCTACGGCCGCAGCGGCTTCGTCCAGTACCAGTTCGTCGTCGGCCACGGCCAGGAGGAGGCGCTGCGGCGCATCGTCGGACGGATCGGCGCCCGCGGCTGCCCGTCCTTCCTCGCCGTGCTCAAGCGCTTCGGCGAGGGCGACCCCGGCTGGCTCTCCTTCCCGATGGCGGGCTGGACCCTCGCCCTCGACATCCCCGCCGCGCTCCCCGGCCTCGGCGCGTTCCTCGACGAGCTGGACGAGGAGGTCGCGGAGGCGGGCGGCCGGGTCTACCTCGCCAAGGACGCGCGGCTGCGGCCCGAACTCCTGGCCCGGATGTACCCGCGCCTCGACGACTTCCGCACCCTGCGCGCCACGTACGACCCGCGCGGCGTGATCACGTCCGACCTCGCCCGCCGCCTGGCCCTCTAGGGCCCGCCGCCACAGCCTCGAAGGAGCTTCCCGTGAAGGACGCGTTCGGCGCCCCCCAGTCCCTGCTGATCCTCGGCGGCACCTCCGAGATCGCGCTGGCCACCGCCCGCCGCCTCATCGCCCGCCGCACCCGTACCGTCTATCTCGCGGGCCGCCCCTCCGAGGCGCTGGACGCCGCCGCGACGCAGTTGCGCGCGCTCGGCGCCGACGTCCACGCGGTCGGCTTCGACGCCCTCGACCCCGCCTCGCACGAGGAGGTCCTCGGCAAGCTCTTCACCGAGGGCGACATCGACATGGTGCTGCTCGCCTTCGGCGTCCTCGGCGACCAGGCCCGCGACGAGCAGGAACCGCTCTCGGCCGTCCACGTCGCCCAGGTCAACTACACCGGCGCCGTCTCCGCCTCCCTGGTCTGCGCGGGCGCCCTCCAGTCCCAGGGCCACGGCTCGCTGGTCGTGCTGTCCTCCGTGGCCGGCGAGCGCGCCCGCCGCGCCAACTTCATCTACGGCAGCAGCAAGGCCGGGCTCGACGCCTTCGCCCAGGGCCTCGGCGACGCCCTGCACGGGGCCGGCGTGCACGTCATGATCGTCCGCCCCGGCTTCGTCCGCACCAAGATGACCGCGGGGCGCGAGGAGGCCCCGCTGGCCACCACCCCCGAGGCCGTCGCGGTCGCCATCGAGACCGGGCTGCGCCGCCGCAGCGAAACGGTCTGGGTGCCCGGCACCCTGCGCGTGGTCATGTCGGCCCTGCGGCACGTCCCGAGGCCGCTCTTCCGCCGCCTGCCGGTCTGACCCGGCACCGGCTCCGCCGCGCGCGCCGTCGGCGGCGGGCGGCCGTGTCGTACGCTCCACAGACGGTGACACCGCGTTCCGGAGGAGGGGGCCATGGGGGCGACTCCCGCTGACGGGAGAGGACTTCGGGGTCGGCGGCTGCGGTGGCTGACCCCGCCGGTCGTGGCCTTCGCGTTCGTCGTCAGCTCCGTCTTCGTCGTCGCGGGGCTGTCCGGGACCGGCGCCAGGTCGGCCGTGCAGAGCGCGGCCCCGCCCAGGCCCGTGCTCACCCGGGTCGGCGCGTGGACGGCGGCGCTGGCGGGCGGCGGCCGGCGGGTCCGCCACCGCACGGTCCGCATGGTCGTGCACCCGACGATCGGCGGGACGGGCGTACGCGTGCGGCTGTCGAACCGGTACGGGACCGGGCCGCTGCCGGTCGGGGCCGTGGACGTGGCCGTCCAGGCGCACGGCGGGGACGCCGTACCCGGCACGCATCACACCGCGACGTTCTCCGGGGCGGGCGCCACGACGGTCCCGGCGGGGCGGGACGCGGCGACCGACCCCCTCGCGATGACCGTCAACGCGGACGAGAATCTGCTGGTCAGCATCTACTTCCCCGGTGACGCGGGCGCGTCGGGGCGGCACTGGCTAGCCGCCGAGACCACGTACTACTCGGCGCCCGGCGACTTCGCCGCCGCCGACACCACCGCGCACTACCCCGTCTCGAACGGGGTCTGGTACTACCTCAGCGGTCTCGACGTCGAGTCCGCCACCGCCCGCGGCACCCTGGTCGCCTTCGGCGACTCCCTCACGGACGGCGCGGGTTCCAGCACGTCGGCCAACGCCCGCTGGCCCGACGTCCTCGCCCGGCGGCTGCGCGACCGGCCGGGCGGCCCGCTCCTCGGCGTCGTGGACGCGGGCCTGAGCGGCAACCGGGTGCTCACCGACACCGGCACCCGCTTCGGCACCAGCGCCCTGCACCGCTTCGCCCACGACGCCCTCGGCCAGCCCGGCGTCACGGCCGTGGTCCTGCTGGAGGGCATCAACGACATCAGCGTCGACCGCGGCCCGCACGGGCACCTCGCCGCGGCCGACCTCATCGACGCCTACCGCACCCTCATCCGCCAGGCGCACGCGGCGGGCGTACGGATCTACGGCGCGACCCTGCCGCCCTTCCAGGGCTCCCGCCCCTACACCCCCGCCGGTGAGCGGACCCGCGAGACCGTCAACCGCTGGATGCTCGGCGGCCACGCCTTCGACGCCGTCTTCGACCTGTCCGCCGCGCTGCGCGACCCCGCCCGGCCGCACCGCCTGTCCCCCGCCTACGACAGCGGCGACCACCTGCATCCCAACGACGCCGGTTACCGCGCGATGGCGAACGCGATCGATCTCCGTACGCTGACGGCTCCGCTGACGCCGCGCGCGGCGGGCTGAGCGTCCGTACCCCCGCTCACAGGCGGCTGGGGGTCGCCTCGTCCGTCGTGTTCTCCGCGTCCTCCCCCGGTGGGGCGACCTCGCCGAAGCGGGCCAGGGCCAGGGCGCCGACGACCGCGAGGGCGAAGCCCGCGACCGCGACCGGGGCCCAGCCGTGGCGGGTGCGGTCGCCGAGGGCCAGGACGCCGACGAGCGCGGGGCCGACGGTCTCGCCGATGACCATGCCCGCGGTGGCGGCCGTCACCGAGCCGCGCTGGAGGGCGGAGGTCAGCAGCAGGAAGGCGGCTCCGCCGCCGACGAGGAGGCCGTACACGGCCGGGTTGGTGAGCAGCGCCACCGGGGTCATGCCGTCGATGACGCGGACGGCGACCTCGACCACGCCGAAGCCGAGGCCCGCGCCGAGGCCCAGCGCCGCCGCGCGGGAGCGTTCGGGGAGGCGGCCGGCCGCCGTGCCCGCCGCGAGGACGGCGAGGGCCGTGGCCAGCGTGCCCCAGCGCAGCGCCGTGCCGCCGTGGTCCGCGCCTGCCCCCTCGCTGCCCGAGGCCATGCCCAGCAGCGCCAGGCCGCCGCACACCGCCGCGACCGCGCCCCACTCGCGCGGCGACAGCCGCGTGTCCAGCAGCCGCGCCGCCGCGACCGCCGTGACGGCCAGGCTCGCCGCCAGGGCCGCGCCCACCGCGTAGATCGGCAGCGACCTCAGCGCGACCAGTTCCAGCGCGAAGCCCACGCCGTCGAGGCCCAGGCCCGCCACGTAGCGCCACTCGCGCAGGGCCCTGCCCAGCAGCCGCGCGTCGACCGCCGAGCCCGAGCCTCCGCCCGGCTCCGCCGCCGCCCGCGCCGCCACCGCTTGCAGCACGGACGCCACCCCGAAACACACGGCCGCGCCCAGCGCACACACCATTCCCAGAAGCACGCCACTGACTCTAGGGCGTCCAGCACCCCGGGCCCCGCCCCGAGCGCTTCCTCCGCCGCGGACGGCGAGCCGTCCCTTCCCACCGGCCGGTGGCCGCAAGCCCCCCGAATCGCCCCTCCGGGCCCGGTGGTGCCCCGCACGCCCGTCGTGGCGCGTCGCGCAGTTCCCCGCGCCCCCAAAAAACCGGCCCACCCCGTCAGGGGCGCGGGGAACTGCGCGGCCAGCCCCCACCGGGCCGGTAGCCCGAAGCCCACCGAATCGCCCCTCCGGGCCCGGTGGTGACCTGCGGCAGCAATATGGCTGAGCGCGCAGTTCCCCGCGCCCCTAAAAAACCGGCCCGCCCCGTCAGGGGCGCGGGGAACTGAGCGGCCAGCCCCCACCGGCCGGTGGTCCGGAGTGGAGGGAGCCGCCCCCCGCCGGCGGGAGGGGGGGAAGGTCAGGCGGAGAGGACCGTGCGGAGTTGGGTGAGGCCCCAGTCGAGGTCGTCCTTGGAGATGGTGAGCGGCGGCGCCAGCCGAATGGTGCTGCCGTGGGTGTCCTTGGCGAGAACCCCGAGCGCCATGAGCCGCTCGGAGATCTCGCGGCCGGTCCCCACGGCGGGATCGATGTCGACCCCGGCCCACAGCCCGCGCCCGCGCACCTCGGTGACCTTGCCGGAGCCGGTGAGGAGGGCGAGCTCGCGGTGCAGGTGGTCACCGAGTTCGGCGGCGCGCTCCTGGTACTCCCCGGTGCGCAGCATGGCGAGGACTTCGAGCCCGACGGCGCAGGCCAGCGGGTTCCCGCCGAAGGTGGACCCGTGTTCGCCGGGCCGGTAGACGCCGAGGACGTCGCGGGAGGAGACCACGGCCGAGACGGGCACGACGCCGCCGCCGAGCGCCTTGCCGAGGACGTACATGTCGGGGACGACGTCCTCGTGCTCGCAGGCGAAGGTGCGGCCGGTCCTGCCGAGGCCGGACTGGATCTCGTCGGCGATGAAGAGCGCCCCGCGCTCGGCGGTGACCCGGCGCACCCCGGCGAGATAGCCGGGCGGCGGCACGAGGACGCCCGCCTCGCCCTGGATCGGCTCCAGCAGCACGGCGACGGTCTCGTCGTCCACGGCCGCTTCGAGCGCGGCGAGGTCGCCGTAGGGGACGGTCACGAAGCCGGGGGTGTACGGGCCGAAGTCCGCCCGCGCCTCGGGGTCGGTGGAGAAGCTGACGATCGTGGTGGTGCGCCCGTGGAAGTTGCCGGCCGCGACGACGATCCTGGCCCGGCCGTCCGGTACGCCCTTGACCCGGTAGCCCCACTTGCGCGCCGTTTTCACGGCGGTCTCCACCGCTTCGGCGCCGGTGTTCATCGGCAGCACCATCTCCATGCCGCACAGCTCGGCGAGCCGCGTACAGAAGTCCGCGAAGCGGTCGTGGTGGAAGGCGCGGGAGGTCAGCGTGACCCGGTCGAGCTGCGCCTTGGCCGCCGCGATCAGCCGGGGGTTGGCGTGGCCGAAGTTCAGCGCCGAGTAGCCCGCGAGCATGTCGAGGTAGCGGCGGCCCTCGACGTCGGTCATCCACGCGCCTTCGGCCGTGGCGACCACGACGGGGAGCGGGTGGTAATTGTGCGCGCTGTGCGCCTCGGCGGCGGCGATCCGCTCACCGGTGGTGCCGGTGGTACCTGCGGTGCCGGAAGGACCTGCGGTGGTGGTGGTCACGTGCGTTCTCCGTTCGTTGTACGTCGGAGGCCAGGGCGAAGGGGCGGGGTGACGCCCCTTTCTATCGTCGCTCGCCGCGATCACGGCGAAACCTCACCGACGGCGGCCAGTGGTGTCCACCAGGGGTATGGGAGCGGGGTCACCACCTGAGAGAATGATGGACATGGCAACAGATCGCCCGCGCGCGCTTTCCGGTATCCAGCCCACCGCCGGTTCGTTCCACCTGGGGAACTACCTGGGGGCGATCCGCCAGTACGTGGCGCTCCAGGAGACGCACGACGCCTTCTACATGGTGGTCGACCTGCACGCGATCACCGTGCCGCAGGACCCGGCCGAGCTGCGGGCGAACACGCGGCTGGCCGCCGCCCAGCTCCTGGCCGCCGGGCTCGACCCGGACCGCTGCACGCTGTTCATCCAGAGCCATGTGCCCGAGCACGCCCAGCTCGGCTGGGTGATGAACTGCCTGACCGGCTTCGGTGAGGCGTCCCGGATGACGCAGTTCAAGGACAAGTCGGCCAAGCAGGGCGCGGACCGCTCGACGGTCGGCCTGTTCACGTATCCGATCCTCCAGGTCGCGGACATCCTGCTGTACCAGGCGGACGCGGTGCCGGTCGGCGAGGACCAGCGGCAGCACATCGAGCTGACCCGCGACCTGGCGGAGCGGTTCAACACGCGCTTCGGCCCGACCTTCACCATCCCGGCGCCGCACATCGTGCGGGAGGTCGCGAAGATCTACGACCTCCAGGACCCGACGGCCAAGATGAGCAAGTCGGCGGCGTCGCCGAAGGGCCTGGTCAATCTGCTGGACGAGCCGAAGACGTCGGCGAAGAAGTTCCGCAGCGCGGTGACGGACACCGGCACGGTCGTCAAATATGACGAAAAAGACAAGCCGGGCATCAGCAATCTGCTCACGATTCACTCCGCGCTCACCGGTACCGGAATTCCGGAACTCGAGGAGCGGTACGAGGGCAAGGGCTACGGTGCGCTGAAGACCGACCTCGCGGAGATCTTCGTGGAGTGGGTCACACCGTTCCGTGAGCGTACGCAGGAGTATCTGGGGGACCCGGAGACGTTGGACGCGGTGCTGGCGAAGGGTGCCGAGAAGGCGCGCGCCGTGGCGGCGGAGACGCTGGCCGGGGCGTACGACCGGGTCGGGTTCCTGCCCGCCAAGCACTGAGTACGGTACGGGGCGGTACCGAGGACGATTTTTCTGCTCTCGCATGATTGTCCCGCATGATGGCTGTATGACCATGCGGGGTCATCGCGCGGGGGTGACCACGCGGCCGGCTGAACGGGGAAAGGGGTGAGCGCAGTGGGGACCTCCACGACCACCACGATCGGCGTGTCCATCGCGGTCCCGGAGCCGTACGGGCGCCTGCTCCAGGAGCGGCGCGCCGGTTTCGGCGATCCGGCGGCGTACGCGATCCCCACCCATGTCACGCTGCTGCCGCCCACCGAGGTCGACTGCGGCGCGCTTCCGGCGCTGCGCCGCCACCTCGCGCAGATCGCCGCCGACGGCCGCCCCTTCCTGATGCGGCTGCACGGCACGGACACCTTCCGGCCGCTCTCCCCCGTGGTCTACGTCCGCCTCGCCGACGGCGGCGACGCCTGCGCCCAGCTCCAGGAGCAGGTCCGCTCGGGACCCGTCTCCCGCGAGCTCCAGTTCCCGTACCACCCGCACGTCACGGTCGCCCACGGCATCCCCGACCCCGCCATGGACCTGGCCCAGTCCGAGCTCGCCACCTTCTCCGCCGCCTGGACCGCGATCAGCTTCGCCCTCTACGAGCAGGGCGAGGACGGCGTCTGGCGCAAGATGCGCGAGTACCCCTTCGGCCGTGAGGGCCTCTCGGCCGTCCCGCACCAGCAGTCCGCCAAGGCCGCGACGCGGCTGTAACGGCGCTGCGGGGTCGGCCCGGCCGCGACTCCTGCCGCGCTTCGGCCGTGCTTCGGCCGTAAGCCGGCCCCGTCGGTCACATTCGGCCGCTTCCGTGCGACACATCAGCGCACCGCCCACCCACGGGCGGTGCGCTGATTCGTCAGGTCGGGCAGAAAGCCGGGAGTGATCATGGGTACGCGGACATCGGCCGTCGCGTTCACGGAAGCGGTGGCGGCGGAGCGGCTGGAGCGGGCGGCGGAGGCTCTGGTGCTGCACGGCTTCGACGCGGAGATCCTCGACGACGTGGCCGCCGCGCGGGTCCGGGTGGGCGAGCTGATCCCGCCGGGCGCGAGCGTGTTCACCGGGGCCAGCGAGACGCTGCGGCTGTCCGGGATCGAGGAGGACATCAACGGGAGCGGGCGGTACGAGGCGGTCAAGCCGCGCGTTCTGGCCATGGACCGGGCGAGCGAGGCGGACGCGATCCGGCGGGCGCTGGCCGCTCCGGACGTCAGCGTCGGGAGCGTCGCCGCCGTCACCGAGACGGGGTCGCTGGTGATCGCGTCGGGCAGCGGGAGCCAGTTGCCCGGGTACGCGGGCGGGGCGGGGCGCGCGATCTGGGTGGTGGGCGCGCAGAAGGTCGTGCCGGACCTGGAGACGGCGCTGCGCCGGGTGGAGGAGCACTGCCTGCCGCTGGAGAGCGCCAGGACCATGGAGGTGCACGGCTGGCCGAGCACCGTGAACCGGCTCCTGGTCCTCAACGCGGAGTACGTGCCGGGGCGCGGCACCGTACTGCTGCTCCGCGAGCCCATCGGCTTCTGAGGCACCGCCCGTTGACGGCCGCTCCACGGCCGGTTGACGGCCGGTCCCCTGTCGGTCCACTGGCGCGCGGTATTGCCGACAACGTGTGTGCAAAAGGAGGTGGCGGCCGGGTTTAGGGTGAAGCGGAAACGCTTGGAGGCATGGGCAATTGGCGAATGTGAAACAGGGCCGTTGCATTGTCGGATCGCGCGGGAGCGACCTCGCCAGGGCACAAGTGCGTGAATATCTGGCGCCGTTGAGGGAGCGGTTTCCCGAGGTGACCTTCACGCATCGGGTGATCGTGGAGGGCGGCGACCGCGACCGGCGCTCACCGCTGGCCAACGTGTCGGCGGTGAGCGGCGGTTCGGCGTTCAGCACCGAGCAGGAGGCCGCGCTGGCACGCGGTGACGTGGATGTGGTCGTCCACTCCCTCAAGGACCTGCCGACGTCGAATCCGCCGGGCCTGACGCTGTTGCCGCCGCCGGGGCGGGAGGACGTGGCCGACGCGCTGTGCGGGGCGACGCTCGCCGGGCTGCCGGAGGGGGCCAGGGTCGGTACGGGGGCGGCCCGCCGGATCGGCCAGCTCCTCGCCGTACGCCCTGACGTGCGGATCGTGCCGATTCGCGGCAACGTACCGCCGCGCCTGGAGAAGCTGGCGACCGAGGGGCTGGACGCGGTCGTGCTGGCCCTGGCGGGCCTGCGCCGCCTCGGTCTCGACGGCGCTGTGAGCGAGGTGCTGCCGCTCGACCTCTTCCCGCCGAGTCCGGGCCAGGGCGCCCTCGGCATCCAGATCCGCGCGGACGACACCGCCGTACGCGACCTGCTCGCCTGCGCCGGTGACGCCTCCGTCGACGCGCGGGTCCGCGCCGAACGCGCGTTCCTCGCCGAATTGCACGGCGGGTGCAGCGTTCCGGTCGGGGGTTACGCCGAATTGGACCCGGCCGGAAATCTGCGGCTGTTCGGACAGGTCACGTCTCTCGACGGCAGGACGCAGATTTCCGCCACCGTCAGCGGTCCGGCGCAGCGGCCGGAAAGGCTCGGAAGGGAATTGGCCGCGGAACTCGTCGCGCGGGGCGCGCATTCCCTGCTCGACGCGGCGCGCCACCCCGGCGCGTGACGCGACCGGCGGCCGTACCGCCGCCCGGCGCGTGACCTGACAGGCGGCCGTACCGCGCCTTACGCGCGGACCGCCGGGGACATCCGGCAGGAGACGCCGATCCGGTTCCAGGCGTTCATGGTGACGCACATGGCCAGGAGGCGGGGGAATTCGTCGGCGTCGAAGAGCCGGGCCGCCTCGTCGAAGACGGCGTCGGGGACGCCGTGGTCACCGAGGTGGGTGACGGCCTCGGCCAGGGCGAGGGCGGCGCGCTCGCGGGCGGTGAAGAAGGGCGTCTCGCGCCAGACGGTGACGCCGTACAGCTTCTGCTCGGTGAGGCCGAGGGCGCGGGCGTCGGCGCTGTGCTTGTCGACGCAGTAGGCGCAGCCGTTGAGCTGGGAGACGCGGACGCGGACGAGTTCGCGGACGGCGGGGTCGAGGCCGCGGGCGGCGGCCTTGTCGAGGGCGGCCATGGCCGCGTAGAAGTCGGGGGACTTGTCGTTGAGGTCGATCCGGCACGCGGGCGCGGGAACGGTAGCGGTGTCGTCGGTCGTCGTCATGCCTCCACCGTAGGAGGAAAGTGGCTCCATGCCGTGGTCCACTTGGAGCATGAACGACTGGGCCACTCGCGGTGAGCGCACCGCCGACTACGACCTGCTGCTCGACCTCCCCGCCGCGCGGGCCGCGGCGGGCGGCGGCGCGCGGGCCGGTCTTGAGCGGGCCCTGCGCGAGGCCGTGCGCGACGGCCGCCTCTCCCCCGGTACCCGCCTGCCGTCCAGCCGGGTGCTGGCCGGGGATCTGGGCCTCGCGCGCAACACGGTCGCGGACGCGTACGCGCAGCTCGTCGCCGAGGGGTGGCTGACCGCGCGGCAGGGCTCGGGCACGACGGTGGCGCCGCGCCCGGCCGCGGTCCCCGGCCGGGCGGGGCGCGCCCCCGTGCGCCGTACGCCCGTCGCCCCGGTCGAGCTGGTGCCGGACAACGCGACCGGCCTCCCGTACAGCCTGTGGCCCGGCTCGCCCGACCTGTCGTCCTTTCCGCGCGCCGCGTGGTCGGCGGCGGCGCGGCGGGCGCTGGCCGCGGCGCCGAACGAGGCGTTCGGGTACACCGACCCGCGCGGCCGGCCGGAGTTGCGGGCGGCGCTGAGCACGTATCTCGCGCGGGTGCGCGGGGTGCGGACCGACCCGGAGCACCTGATGATCTGCACGGGGTACGTGCAGGGCGTCGGTCTGCTGGCCCGCGCGCTGTACGGCCGGGGCGCCCGCCGGATCGCCGTCGAGGCGCTGGGCTTCCCGGACACCCGAACGCTGCTGCGCACGGCGGGACTTGAGACGGTGCCGCTGGACGTGGACGGCGACGGGGCGCGGGTGGACCGCCTGGACGGCTCGGCGCAGGCGGTGCTGCTGACCCCCGCGCACCAGTTCCCGACCGGTGTGCCGCTCTCCCCCGGGCGCCGGACGGCCGTCACGGGGTGGGCGCGGAGCACCGGCGCGGTGATCCTGGAGGACGACTACGACGGGGAGTTCCGCTACGACCGGCAGCCCGTCGGCGCCCTCCAGGGCCTCGCGCCCGGACACGTCGTGTACGCGGGCACGGCCAGCAAGAGCCTCGCGCCTGGCCTGCGGCTGGCGTGGCTCGCGCTGCCGCCGCACCTGCTGGACGCGGTCGTGCGCGAGAAGCGGATGGCCGACCACCACTCGCCGGTGCTCGACCAGTTGACCCTCGCCGAATTCATCGGATCGGGCGCGTACGACCGCCACGTACGCCGCATGCGCCTGCACTACCGCGCCCGCCGCGACCGCCTGGTGGCGGCCCTGGCCGAACACGCCCCCCACGTCCGGGTCTCCGGCATCGCCGCGGGCCTGCACGCCGTACTCGAACTCCCCCCGGAGACCGGCCCGTTGCAAGCCCTCGTGGACCGCGCCCACGCCCTCGGCCTGGCCCTCAGCGGCCTCCCCGTCTACGGCGCCCCCACCGCCCACGCCCCCACTTCCCTCGTCATCGGCTACGCCACGCCCCCCGACCACGCCTTCTCCGGCGCCCTCTCCCGCCTGTGCGAGGTCCTGTCGCCCGGGTAAGTGGGCCGGCGGAGACGGGAGTCGGGGTCAGGCGGGGAGGGTGAGCAGGACCTCGTCGATGTCCTCACCGCGGGCGTTCGCGAAGCCGCGGTCGGTGCCGGTGGGGTGGAAGCCGCATTTGCGCAGGACACGGATCGAGCCGGGGTTGTCGGCGGCGGCGCGGGCGTGCAGGGGGCGTTCGGGGGCGACGGCGAGGAGTTGGCGGAGGGCGGCGGTGGCGGCGCCGCGACCCCAGAACTCGCGGCCGATCCAGTACGTGACCTCGCGCTCCTCGGGCGGGCCGTAGACGGCGGCGTGGCCGACGACCGTACCGTCGGAGGCGGCGACGACCGTGCGGTTGACGACGCCGGGGGTGGCGCGGACGCGGGCCCAGTGGGCGTGGAAGCGGGCGCTGTCCGACGGGTCCTCGGCGGTGAACGCGGCCATCCGTACCGCCTCGGGGTCCTGCATCTGAACGAAGAAGACGGGCAGGTCCGAGTCGCGTACCTCGCGCAGGATGACGTCCATGGGGCAAACGTAAGGGGCCCCGCACCAGGGCGGGACCCCTTACCGGCAGAAAAGAGGCGGGACTCAGATGAGGCCCAGCTCGCGCACGGCGGCGCGCTCCTCTTCCAGCTCCTTCACGGACGCGTCGATGCGCGCGCGGGAGAACTCGTTGATCTCCAGGCCCTGGACGATCTCGAAGGCGCCGTTCTTCGTGGTGACCGGGAAGGACGAGATGAGACCGGCCGGGACGCCGTAGGAGCCGTCGGAGACGATGCCCATGGAGGTCCAGTTGCCCTCCGCGGTGCCGTTGACCCAGGTGTGGACGTGGTCGAGGGCGGCCGACGCGGCGGAGGCGGCGGAGGACGCGCCACGCGCTTCGATGATCGCGGCGCCGCGCTTGGCGACGGTCGGGATGAAGGTGTCGGCCAGCCACTGCTCGTCGTTCACGACCTCGGCGGCGTTCTTGCCCGCGACCTCGGCGTGGAAGATGTCGGGGTACTGGGTCGCCGAGTGGTTGCCCCAGATGGTGAGCCGCTTGATCTCCGAGACCGGCACGCCGGTCTTCTTCGCGAGCTGCGCGACCGCGCGGTTGTGGTCCAGGCGGGTCATCGCGGTGAAGCGCTCGGCCGGTACGTCGGGGGCGGCGGACTGCGCGATGAGCGCGTTGGTGTTCGCCGGGTTGCCGACGACCAGGACCTTGATGTCGTCGGCCGCGTGGTCGTTGATGGCCTTGCCCTGCGGCTTGAAGATGCCGCCGTTGGCCTCCAGCAGGTCGCCGCGCTCCATGCCCTTGGTGCGGGGGCGGGCGCCGACCAGCAGCGCGACGTTCGCGCCGTCGAAGGCCACGTTCGGGTCGTCGGTGATGTCGATGCCCTGGAGGAGCGGGAAGGCGGCGTCGTCCAGCTCCATCGCGGTCCCCTCCGCGGCCTTCAGGCCCTGGGGGATCTCCAGCAGACGGAGCCTCACCGGCACGTCCGCGCCGAGCAGGTGGCCCGAGGCGATGCGGAAGAGGAGGGCGTAGCCGATCTGGCCTGCCGCTCCGGTGACGGTGACGTTGACGGGGGTGCGAGTCATTGCCTTCTCCTGGCCTTTTCCTGCGGGTACCTGGCATTGCCGCCCCGGCAGTGGCCCGAGCGGCCCCGGAACGTGACTCTCTCGTCGTCAAGAGAGCCGTCTGTCAGGCTATCGCGCGGCGGCGCCGCCGGTGACGCGAGGGCGTGTGGCCCCGGTCACCGGGAAGGCCGCCGGGTGACGTTCCCGTGCCGCGCGGGACCCGCGTCCGCGGGTTTGCGCGGTGCGCCGCGGGTCCGCGCGGTGCGCCGCGGGTCCGCGCGGTGCGCCGCGGGTCCGCGCGTCTCAGCCCTGGCCGCCCACGCAGAGGTTGACGACGAGCAGGCCGAGGCACAGGCCGCCGCGGCCGGTGGCGGTCGCGGTCGGGGACGCCGGACCGGTGGGCGTATCCGTAGGAGAAACGGTTCCTCCGGAGGCGGGCGCCGAAGGGGACCCGGTATCGGTCGGTACGGTGCCGGGAGCGCCGCCGCTCGGCGCGCTGCCGGGGCCCGCGCCGTGGGTGGCCGTGGCACCGGGTGTTCCCGGCGGACCGGCGGACGGGGAGCCGTCGCCCGTCATCACCGTCACCGAGGGCTCGGCCGCGGGGGCGGTTCTTCCCGGCGTGCCGCCCGTGCCGGGCGACGTACGGGGCGCCGCGCCCTTCGCTCCCGGCGTCAGCGGCGCGCCCGCCCGGTCGGTCACCGTCGGCGCCGCCTCGGGCGCCGGGGCCCGCCCGGTGCTCGGGCCCGCCGCGAGCAGCACCGTCACCGCCGCGCCGATCGCCAGCACCCCCGCCGTGCCGAACAGCAGCGCCCTGCGACGGCGGTTGCCCGGCAGGCCCTCCTCCGCGCCCAGCGGGTCCAGCGGATCGGGATGCGGTACGGGTTTGCCCCGGCCCCTGTCGCCGGTGCCGGTCGCGGCCTTCTCCGCCAGCTTCCACAGCGCGCCGACCCGGTCGTAGTCCGCGCCGCTCGCCTGCGCCAGCACCTCCACCGCGTCCAGCGGCGGCAGTTGCCTGCCGTTGAGGTACTTCTCCCACGACTCCGCGGACTGCGCCGTGCGCGCCGCCAGCGCCGGGACCGTCAGGCCGCCGCGGTCCTTCATCCGGCGTAACTGCACGGCCAGCCGCCGCACATCCACCGGAATCCGCTCCGCCAACGGCTCCCACTGCCCCATCGTGCCCCCTATCTCAACGAGTCCCCCGCCGGGGGCAACGCTAGAACGGGTGTCCCCTTGTCGGGGGGACTTTCCGGACAGCCTCCCCGAACTCGTCCGGACCTGCTATTGCCGGGGCCCCGGGCCCCGGCCGCCTCCGAGGCCAGCTCTTCGTCCGCGCCACCGCTGTCGCGGCCCAGCGCCCGCCCCGGGGGATGCGCCCCGTCAGGGGCGCGGGGAACTGCGCGAGCAACCCACCACCGGCCGCTGGTCGGGAAACAACCGGGGTGCCCCGCCGGGACCGGTGGTGACCTAAGCGGAGCGCCGTGGCTGGCCGCGCAGTTCCCCGCGCCCCTCAAACGATCGGCCCGCCGCCCGGCGAAAGGGGCCCCGCCCCGCCAGGGGCGCGGGGAACTGCGCGAGCAACCCCCCACCGGCCGGTGGCCGGGAAACAACCGGACTGCCCCGCCGGGACCGGCGGCGACCTGCGGGAGCGCCGTGGCTGGCCGCGCAGTCCCCCGCGCCCCCCAAACGACCGGCCCGCCCCCCATGCAAAAGGGGGCCCGCCCCGTCAGGGGCGCGGGGAACTGCGCGCGCGACCCCCACCGGCCGGTGGTCGGGAAACAACCGGGGTGCGCCGACGGGGGCCGGTGGCGACCTGCGCGGAGCGCCCACGCGGCGGCGCCCCCAAAGAACCTGGCCCCGCGTCAGCCCACCGTTCCGGGCTACCGCACCGAGAAGTGGATGATGTCCTCCAGGAACGGAATCCTGATCAGCGGATCCGGCTGCGCCATCAGCGCCAGCAGCACGATCGCGAGACCGAACAGCCCGTACGTGATCACATCAGTGAACCGGCTGCGGACCGCGAGCATGCCGACCGCCGTCACGCCCCAGCGCAGCGCGGCGCCGACCAGCAGCGACGCCCCGATCACGATCGTGCCCGCGCGGAAGGCGCCGGCCGCCGTGACGATCAGCCCGATGGCCGCGCCGCAGATGACCAGCAGGATCGGCCACTGCCGGGCGGGCGCGGGGGCGTCCTTGCCCGCCGCCCGGCCGCCGCCCTCGGGACGCGCGGTGGTCCTGCCGGGCCCGGCCTCGTGCCTGCCGTGCTCCCCGGTGATTCCGGCCGCCTGTCCGAGGGAGTGCCCAGAGGAGTGCCCGGCGGACGCGGGCGCGGGCACCGGCGCCGACGCCGGGCCCGAGCCGTTCTCACGGCCCTCCCCCGGCGTCCGGCCGGTCCCCGGCCCCCCGGCGCCGAAGTCCGCGGCCCCTGCCGCGGGACCCGGATCAGCCGACATCGCCCGCGGCCCGCTCGGACGCCTCCACCACGTTCTGGAGGAGCAGCGCCCGCGTCATCGGGCCGACGCCACCGGGGTTCGGCGAGATCCAGGCGGCCACCTCGGCCACGCCCGGATGCACGTCGCCGACGATCTTGCCGTTCTCGTCGCGGCTCACGCCGACGTCCAGGACGGCCGCGCCCGGCTTCACGTCCTCCGGCTTGATGATGTGCGGCACACCGGCGGCGGCCACGACGATGTCGGCCTGCCGCAGATGCGCGGAGAGGTCACGGGTGCCGGTGTGGCACAAGGTGACCGTCGCGTTCTCCGACTTACGGGTCAGCAGCAGGCCGATCGAGCGGCCCACGGTGATGCCGCGGCCGACCACGACCACGTCGGCGCCGTTGATCTCCACGCCGTGGCGGCGCAGCAGCTCCACGATGCCGTTGGGGGTGCAGGGCAGCGGCCCGGTCTCGTTGAGCACGAGGCGGCCGAGGCTCATCGGGTGCAGCCCGTCCGCGTCCTTGGCCGGGTCCATCAGCTCCAGCACCCGGTTGGTGTCGATGCCCTTGGGGAGCGGGAGCTGCACGATGTAGCCGGTGCAGGCCGGGTCCGCGTTCAGCTCGCGGACGACCGCCTCGATCTCCTCCTGCGTGGCGGTGTCCGGGAGTTCACGCTGGATGGAGCCGATGCCCACCTGCGCGCAGTCGCGGTGCTTGCCCGCGACGTACCACTTGCTGCCCGGGTCGTCGCCGACCAGCAGCGTGCCGAGGCCGGGGGTGATCCCGCGGGCCTTCAGCGCCTTGACGCGTTCGGCGAGTTCGGACTTGATCGCGGCGGCGGTGGCCTTGCCATCGAGAATCTGGGCGGTCATGCCCGCCATTCTCGCGGATCGGACCCGCGCCGGACCAATCCGCCCCCGGCGCGAACCCCGCCTGGGTGCCACCTGAGCGCCGCCTGTGCCGTGCCCGGCCCCCGCCGACGCCCGCCGACGCCCGGACGGGTGCCTCGACCGGTGCCCCGGCCGCCGCCCCGGACCGCCGCACCGTGGAGGCACCGTCCCGACCTCGGTCCGACACCTCTGGTCCCTTGCGCGCCGGGGCACGGGGGCCCCACGATGTGGCCTCGTCCCCCGATTGGGCCAGTACGACGGATATACGACGGATGCGGTCCGGCCGCCGCCGTCCCGACCGGCCCTGTCGTCCCAGCCGCGCGCGTAAGGAAGCAGCACGTGAGCCAACCCCCCGGCCCTCCCGGCCCCGGAAACCCGTACGGCGGACCGTCCCAGCCCCCGCAGCAGCCGCCCTACACGCAGAACCCGTACGGCCAGGGCGTCCCGCAGCAGCCGGGCCCGTACCAGCAGCAGCCCGGCGGCTACCCCGGATACCCGCAGCAACAGCAGCCCGGCGGCTACGGCTACCCCGGCGGCGGCTACCCGGGCCAGGCGCCGTACGGCTACCCGCAGGGGAACCTGCCGCCCGGCATGCCCCCGCTGGCCGGTTGGGGCGCCCGGCTCGGTGCCACGCTGCTCGACGCGCTGATGTTCAACCTCGTACCGGGCGGCCTGGTCATCGCGGGCTACACCCAGATGTCCGTCAAGCTCGCCGACCGCTGGCAGGACTGCGACGACGCGGGCATCCCCCGCGACGCGTGCCCCAACCCGCACGTCTCCGGCGGTTCCGTCGCGCTGATCCTCATCGGCGGCCTGCTCAGCCTCGTCGCCATGCTCTTCCTCTGCTACCGCGAGGGCAGCACCGGGCAGACCCCCGGCAAGAAGATCGTCGGCATCCGCCTCCTGCGCGAACACGACGGCTCCACCCTCGGCTTCGGCCTCGCCTTCGGCCGCCGCCTGCTCCACGTCCTGGACGGCCTGCCGTGCTACCTCGGGTTCCTCTGGCCGCTGTGGGACGCGAAGAAGCAGACCTTCGCCGACAAGATGGTCCACACCGTGGTCATCAAGGACCAGTCCTGACCGACCCCGCGCTGACGCGGGGCGGCGTGCGCGGGGCTGCGGGGAACCGCGCGGCCGGCCCCACCGGCCGGTGGTCCGAAGACCACCGGTCCGCCCCGCCGGGGCCGGTGGTGACGTGCGAGCACGTCACGGCCGGACGCGCGGTCCCCGCGCCCTGTGAAGGATCGGCGTACCGCCAGGGTCCTAGTGGAAGAAGTGCCGTGTCCCCGTCAGGTACATCGTGACTCCCGCCTTGGCCGCCGCCTCGATGACGGCTTCGTCGCGGATGGACCCGCCCGGCTGGACGACGGCGGCGACCCCGGCGGCGGTGAGGACCTCGAGCCCGTCGGGGAACGGGAAGAAGGCGTCGGAGGCGGCGTAGGAGCCGGTGGCGCGCTCGGCCCCGGCGCGCTCGACGGCGAGCCTGGCGGAGTCGACCCGGTTGACCTGCCCCATGCCGACGCCGACCGTGGCGCCGCCCTTCGCGAGAAGAATGGCGTTGGACTTGACGGCGCGGCAGGCGCGCCAGGCGAAGGCCAGTTCGGCGAGCTGGGCCGCCGTCAGCGCGTCCCCGGTGGCGAGGGTCCAGGTCTCGGGGTCGTCGCCCTCGGCCTGGAAGCGGTCCTTGGCCTGGACGAGGAGGCCGCCCTCGATGGGCTTGTACTCGGTGACGGTCTCGGGCCCGTCGGCGCAGCGCAGGACGCGGATGTTCTTCTTGCGCGCGAGGATCTCGACGGCGCCGTCCTCGTACCCGGGCGCGACGATCACCTCGGTGAAGATCTCGGCGACCTGCTCGGCCATGGCCACCGACACCGGCCGGTTGACGGCGATGACGCCGCCGTACGCGGAGACCGGGTCGCAGGCGTGCGCCTTGCGGTGGGCGTCGGCGACGTCCGTGCCGACCGCGATCCCGCACGGGTTGGCGTGCTTGATGATCGCGACGCAGACGCCCTCGTGGTCGTACGCGGCACGGCGGGCGGCGTCGGTGTCGACGTAGTTGTTGTACGACATCTCCTTGCCGTGCAACTGCTCCGCCCCGGCCAGCCCCTTTCCGCTGCCGTCGCTGTAGAGCGCGGCGCCCTGGTGCGGGTTCTCGCCGTAGCGCAGCGTCTGCTGGAGGTCGTATGTCTGCCCGCTGAACTCGGGGAACTCCTCGTTGGACGCATAGCCGTCCAGGAACCAGGAGGCGACGGCCACGTCGTACGCGGCGGTGTGCTGGAACGCCTCGGCGGCGAGCCGCTTGCGGGCGGCGAGGTCGAAGCCGCCGTCGCGGACGGCGGCCAGGACGTCGGCGTACCGGTTCGGGCTGACGACGACGGCGACCGACGGGTGGTTCTTGGCGGCGGCGCGGACCATCGAGGGGCCGCCGATGTCGATCTGCTCGACGCACTCGTCGGGGCTCGCGCCCGAGGCGACGGTCTCCTTGAACGGGTAGAGGTTGACGACGACCAGCTCGAACGGCTCGACGCCGAGTTCGGCGAGCTGCCGCTGGTGGTCGGGCAGGCGCAGATCGGCGAGGATGCCCGCGTGGACGCGCGGGTGCAGCGTCTTGACCCGGCCGTCCAGGCACTCGGGGAAGCCGGTCAGCTCCTCGACCTTGGTGACGGGGACGCCCGCGGCGGCGATCTTCGCGGCGGTCGACCCGGTCGACACCAGTTCCACCCCCGCCTCGTGCAGACCGCGGGCCAGGTCTTCGAGACCCGTCTTGTCGTAGACACTGATCAGCGCGCGACGGATGGGCTTATTCACCGACATGAACCTTTCGTCCCTCAATGCGGTAGCCGTGGCGCGCCAGGCGCCCCACGGTCTCGACGAGCAGTCGTCGCTCGACTTCCTTGATGCGCTCGTGGAGCGCGTCCTCCGTGTCGTCCGGCCGGACCTCGACCACGCCCTGGGCGATGACCGGGCCGGTGTCGACGCCGTCGTCGACGAAGTGGACGGTGCACCCGGTCACCTTGGCGCCGTACGCGAGCGCGTCGCGTACGCCGTGGGCGCCGGGGAAACTCGGCAGCAGCGCAGGGTGGGTGTTGATGATCCGGCCGCCGAACCTGGCCAGGAACTCCTTGCCGACGATCTTCATGAAGCCCGCGGAGACGACGAGGTCGGGCGCGTACCGCGCCGTGGCCTCGGCGAGCGCGAGGTCCCAGGCGGCGCGGTCCTCGTGGTCCTTGACGCGGACGACGAAGGTGGGCAGGCCCGCGCGGACGGCGCGGTCCAGGCCCGCGATGCCGTCGCGGTCGGCGCCGACGGCGACCACACGGGCCCCGGCCCCGTACGAGGGATCGGCCTCGATGGCGTCGAGCAGCGCCTGGAGATTGGTCCCCGAACCGGAGACGAGGACGACGAGACGGGCGGGGGTGGAGGCGTGTGCGGGCGCGGCCACTGGCGGTGCTCTCTCGTTTAGAGGATCGTACGAGTCGGAGGCCGATCGGATGACGGGGAACCCTACGAGGCCGCCGACCGTCAGCAACGATACCGGCACTCCCGGCGGCCCCCACGGGACGGGGGAGCGCGCGGACGGTAGCGTCTGCCGGGAGAGCGGCACTTCGCGCGCCCCGCACGCGGGCGTAAGTGACGCATCTGACAGGGATGGCACATCGTCGTACGGTCGTTGCAAGACGTCAGTACACGTCGGTACAAGCCGAAGAAGGAGTCGAGCCCAAGGGGATGGCGCATCACATCATGAGCAGCGGCCGTATTCGTCTCGCGCTGCGCGCGCCCGAGGGCGATCAGCAGGACAATCCCTTCGCGCCGCCGCCGGAGGGCGCGCCCGACCGTCCGTGGCAGCCGCGACAGCAGCCCTCGGACGGTTCGTCGAAGGAGGGCTCGTCGGAAGGCGGCTCCGGGGACAAGCCGGAGGGTCCGCCCCCGCCACCGCACGGCGCGCCCACCGCGTGGGGCCACGGGTGGAGCAATCAGCAGCCCCAGGGCGGACGCCCTGACCCGTTCGGACGCAGGCCGGAGCAGGGCGGCGGTCCCACCGGACCCGCGGGCAGCGGGCCGCGCTTCGACCCCACCGACCCCGCCCAGCGGCGGTCGCGCTATTCGCTGGTCTGCGGCGGCTGGGGACTGATCTTCGCGCTCCTGGGCTGGACCCCGGTGGGGCTCCTGCTCGGCGCGCTCGCCCTCTACTGGGGGATCTCCGCGCTCCGCATGAGCCCGCAGGACCGGGCCAAGGCCCGCGCCGAGGCGGCCTCCGCCCTGGCCGACGCCACCCAGACGCCCCGGCCCGCCCCGCCCGCGCCCGGGCCCGACGCCCAGCGCTCCTTCGTCACCGCGGCCTGGAGCGGCATCATCACCAGTGCCGTGACGCTCGCGCTGGTCGTCACCACGTACTCCTTGCAGTACGCCTACCGCGATTACTTCACCTGCAAGAGCGACGCCCTCACCACGCCCGCGTCGCACTCCTGCCAGAATCTCCTCCCCAGCCCCCTCCGCGACTTCCCCGGCCTCCGCTGACCCCCTCCGGGGGGGGTGGCGCGTGAAATTCGGGTCCCGTATCCGCCGAGCGTCCGCCCGGTGGGGGCTTGTCGCGCAGTTCCCCGCGCCCCTACGGGGCTCGACCTCTTCTGCCGGGCGCAGACGAAGGGCCTGCTTTTCAGGGGCGCGGGGAACTGCGCGGCGAGCCCCCACCGGGGGCGCGGGGGAGAACCGGCCCCGGCGGGGCAGACGCTGTGGGTTCTCGGGCTGAAAGCCCGGCGGGGGCCTACTCGGGCCCGGGGTCCGGCTCGGGCCCGGGGACGACGGGGTCGGGGGCGGCGACCGGAGCAGGCGGCAGCGTCGGCATGGGCGGAACGGCCGGAGGAGGCGGCTCCGCAGGAAGTGGCGGTGGAACCGCAGGTACCGGGACCTCGGCGGACGCCGAAACGGCGCGGGTCCGTCGCAAGGCGGCGACATGGCGCCGCACCGCGGGGCCGCACCGCCCCCAGAGCCCGCGCGCGGCGCGTGCGGTGGCGGCCGGCCAATCGAGGGGCCGCAGGGCCCGGACCCACCCGGCCCAGGTCCGGGGACGGAAGACCGCGGCCCCGTCCCGGTGCCAGCGCAGCGCCACGGCCCCGGGCGCACCGAGCAGCAGCGTCCAGGCGAGCGCGGCGAGGCCGGTGGCCCACCAGGAGGGGCCGAAGGCGGCGAGGGTGACGGTGCCGAGGGGCCCGCCCGACACGGCGGCGAGCAGCGCGAAGGCGACCCCGGTGACGAGGGCCGCCGCCGAGGCCACCGAGGCCGTACGCCGCAGGCTCCACGCGTCGGCGGCGCGCCCCACGGACCGGGCGACGAGAACCCCCGCGCAAACGGGCACGGCGAGGGTGGCCCACCCGACGAACCCCCCGCTCCCCTCGTCCGGCAACGCGGCGAGCAGCGGAAATCCGGGCAGCGTCGGATAGCCGGAGGCCCCGGCGGGAGCGACCGCGCTGCCGACGCCGACGGCGAACCCCGGCCCGAGCGCGTACGAGGCCCCCCAGACGGCGAGGTTGGGGACGAGCGCGACCGCGACGAGCAGGACGGCGAGCTGTCCGGCCGGTGGCGCGCTGAGCTGCGCGAAGGTCCGCCCGGCGGCCCCGGCGTGCCACGCGAGGGCGGCGGCGCCGATGAGCGCGCCGCCGCCGATGACGACGCCCACCGCCGTCCCGGCGGCCCGCAGCGCGACGACGGCCTCCCGGCCGTACGGCCCGACCCGCGCGAGTGACGGCCGCCCGCACCCCGACCACGCCCCGGCGGCGGTCACGGCGGTCGCGAAGAGCGGCACGTAGAGCAGCGCGGCGAGGACGTCGACGCGGAAGGACCCGCCCGCGGCGTACGCGACGGCGCCGGACGCGGCGGCCAGGTATCCGCCGAGCAGCCAGCCCGCGGTGGCGGCCACCGTACGGACGTCGGCCGCGGGCCGCGGGCCGTCCTCGCCCCCGGCCGCCGTGCGGACCGCGGAGGCCGCGGCGCGGAAGAGCAGCCAGCCCGGCAGGGCGGTGAGCAGCAGCGGGGTCACACCGATGGGCGCGGCGGCGCCGGAGAGCGTCTCCGTACGGACCAGGTCGGCGCCCTGGGCCAGCAGCCACAGGGCGGCGCCGACGTGCAGGGCGCCGCCGAGGCCGCTGTCGGGGAAGGGCGAGGCGATCCAGAGCAGGAGGACGACGGCGCCGAGGACGCCGAGGCCGAGCCCGGCGGCGACCGCTCCCCCGGCGAACGCGGTGGCGCGTGCCGCCGCGACCCGCCGGGCAGCGGCCTCGGCGGACAGTGCCGCGATGCGATCGGTCGTATGGGTCACGGCGACCCATGGTGCCAACAACACCCGTTTCGCCCCGGCAGCGGGCGAAAGGTCGTCGTGTCGCACATGATGGGCGCTATGTGTCCTTTTTTCACACTGTCACATGTACGGGTATCCGTACGAGCACGGGTACGGCGTGACGGCTCGGGGTCGCCGCGGTGAGCGCCCGCAGGCGCACCGGCGGGACACAGTCACCGCCCAAGCCCGTACCGGCCAAGCAGAAGCCGACGTCGCGGCAGCGGCAGAAACCGCCGTCGTCCGGCGCGCCCGCACCTGCCGCGGACCCGGCTCCGCCTGAGAGCCCCGCGGGTCCCGCGCCCAAGAGACCGGCGCCCGAGGGGCCGGCCGCGAAGAGCCCGCCGTCCAAGAGCCCCGCGGCGAAGACCCCTCCGCCCACGGCTCCGGCGCGCAAGAGGCCCCCGCGCTCCCCCGCGCCCACCCGTGAGCCGGTCGGTCTGGGCCGCGTGGCGGTCGTCGCCGCGCCCGTCGTGGCACAGGCCCCGCCGGTGCTCCCCGGCCCGAGCCCCGAGGCCGCCTTCGACGCGCTGTACGCGCACTGCGCGGACCCGCTCGTACGCCAGGTCCTGGTCCTGACCGGCAGTCCGCGGCTCGCCGACGACGCCGTGGCCCGCGCCTTCGACCAGGCGTGGCAGCGGTGGCCGGAGGTGGCGCGGGACGCCGATCCGGTCGGCTGGCTGCGCGCGAACGCCTACGCGTTCGCCCTCGCGCCCTGGCAGCGCTGGGTCCCGGCCCACCGCCGCGAACCCGCCGCCCCGGCCGCCCCCGCCCCCTTGGCGGCGGCCCTGCTGCGGCTGCCGCCCGAGCACCGCCGCGCCCTGCTCCTCTACGACGGCCTCGGCCTCGATCTGCCCGGCACCGCCGCCGAGACCGAGTCCAGTACGCCCATCACCGCGGCACGCATCACCCACGCGCGGGCCGCCCTGACCACGGCGCTGCCGGAACTCTCCGAGGACGGCCAGCCCCTGTCCGTGGAACTCGGCGCGCTGCTCGCCGACGAGCAGGACGACGCCGCGCCCGCGCGTACCCGGAAACCGGCCGCCGTACGGGACGCGAGCGAGCGCGGTGTACGGCGGCGTACGGTCGCGGCCTTCGCCCTGACCGCCCTGATCGTGACGGCCACCGTCGTGACCATGGCGGTCGCGCCCGACCACAGCAAGCCGGTGCCGCCCCGGCACGCCCGCGAGGCGGGCCAGAACCGCGCCGACACCCCCGGCGCCCCGGGCCACGCCCCCTCCGACGACCCGGCGCGCGCGGCAGCGGACGCACGCACCGACGTACCCCCGCGCGTCCCGCCCCGCGTCCCCCCGGCCGCACACCGCAACCCCCGCCCCGGCCTACGGGACGTGCAAGGGGCGCGACTCCGCCCGGACACCGGCAAACCGCCGCTGCCCTGAGGTCTTGGCCGTAGGCGCGGTCCTGGCGGGGACGGGCAGCGGCGAAACCCCGCTGGGCCGAGCTCCGTCCGCGCGACGCGGAAACGGCGCGGGTCCGGCCCCTTCCGAGGAAGGGAACCGGACCCGCGCCGGGTTGCGTGCCGAGCCGACCGCAGGTCAGCCGGCCAGGATCGACCGCGCGAGGCGCGCCGTCTCGGACGGCGTCTTGCCGACCTTGACGCCCGCGGCCTCCAGGGCCTCCTTCTTGGCCTGCGCCGTGCCGGAGGAGCCGGAGACGATGGCGCCCGCGTGGCCCATCGTCTTGCCCTCGGGCGCGGTGAAACCGGCGACGTAGCCGACGACCGGCTTCGTCACGTTCTTCTCGATGAAGGCCGCGGCCCGCTCCTCGGCGTCGCCGCCGATCTCGCCGATCATGACGATCAGGTCGGTGTCGGGGTCGGCCTCGAACGCGGCGAGCGCGTCGATGTGCGTGGTGCCGATGATCGGGTCACCGCCGATGCCGACGGCGGACGAGAAGCCGATGTCGCGCAGCTCGTACATCATCTGGTACGTCAGGGTGCCGGACTTGGAGACCAGGCCGATGCGGCCGGGCTTGGTGATGTCGCCCGGAATGATGCCCGCGTTGGACTGGCCGGGGGTGATCAGGCCGGGGCAGTTCGGGCCGATGATCCGGGTCTTGTTGCCCTTGGCCTGGGCGAGCGCCCAGAACGCGGCGGAGTCGTGCACCGCGACGCCCTCGGTGATCACCACGGCGAGCGGGATCTCGGCCTCGATGGCCTCGACCACGGCGTCCTTGGTGAACTTCTCCGGGACGAAGATGACCGTCACGTCCGCGCCGGTGGCCTCGATGGCCTCCTTGACGGAGCCGAAGACCGGGACCTCGCCCTGGTCGAAGGAGACGGTGGTGCCCGCCTTGCGCGGGTTGACGCCGCCGACGATGTTCGTGCCGTCGGCGAGCATGAGCGTGGTGTGCTTCATGCCGGTGGCGCCGGTCATGCCCTGGACGATGACCTTGCTGTCCTTGGTCAGGAAGATAGCCATGGTTGTCGGTGTCCTCGTCCCTTACTTCGCAGCCAGCTCGGCGGCCTTGTCGGCCGCTCCGTCCATGGTGTCCACGCGCTGTACCAGCGGGTGGTTCGCGTCGGACAGGATCTTGCGACCCAGCTCCGCGTTGTTGCCGTCCAGGCGTACGACCAGCGGCTTCGTGACGTTCTCACCCTTGGACTTGAGCAGCTCCAGGGCCTGCACGATGCCGTTGGCGACCTCGTCGCAGGCGGTGATGCCGCCGAAGACGTTGACGAAGACGGACTTGACGTCCGGGTCGCCGAGGATGATCTCCAGGCCGTTGGCCATCACCTCGGCGGACGCGCCGCCGCCGATGTCCAGGAAGTTGGCGGGCTTCACGCCGCCGTGCGCCTCACCGGCGTAGGCGACGACGTCGAGGGTGCTCATGACGAGCCCCGCGCCGTTGCCGATGATGCCGACTTCGCCTTCCAGCTTCACGTAGTTGAGGCCCTTGGCCTTGGCCTTCGCCTCCAGCGGGTTGGCGGCGGCCTTGTCCTCGAGCGCCTCGTGCTCCGGCTGCCGGAACGCGGCGTTCTCGTCGAGCGAGACCTTGCCGTCGAGCGCGACGATCTTGCCCTCGCCGGTCTTGACCAGCGGGTTGACCTCGACCAGCAGGGCGTCTTCCTTGACGAAGACGGTCCAGAGCTGCTGGAGGACGGAGGCGACCTGGTCGGCGATGTCGGCCGGGAACTTCGCGGCGGCGACGATCTCGGCGGCCTTCTCCGGGGTCACACCCTCCAGGGCGTCGACCGGGACCTTGGCCAGCGCGTCCGGGTTCTCCTCGGCGACGACCTCGATCTCGACACCGCCCTCGACGGAGGCCATGGCGAGGAAGGTGCGGTTGGTGCGGTCCAGCAGGAAGGAGACGTAGTACTCCTCCTTGATGTCCGCGGTCTCGGCGAGCATCACCTTGTGGACCGTGTGGCCCTTGATGTCCATGCCCAGGATCGCGTCGGCCTTGGCCACCGCGTCGGCCGGGTCGGCGGCCAGCTTCACGCCACCGGCCTTGCCGCGGCCGCCCACCTTGACCTGAGCCTTGACGACCGCACGGCCGCCCAGTCGCTCCGCCACCTCGCGCGCCGCCTCAGGCGTGTCGATGACTTCACCGGCCAGCACCGGTACACCGTGCTTGGCGAAGAGGTCCCTCGCCTGGTACTCGAACAGGTCCACGCGCGTCCGTCTCCCTTTTCCCTGGTTTCCAGGGTTCCTGGTTTCCCTGGAATTCAGCATTTCGCAAGCTGCTGCCGCCTGATGTGTGCGGCGCTGCGTGCGTTTCTGCCTGATCTGCCTGGGCGTGCCGCTACGGGCAGGGCGACTGCACTGTCACAAGGGAAGCGCACACGGTGACCGAGTACGCGGCATGTCCGTCTCGCAGGTTATCGCCGAGGGCGGTGACGGGCTAAATCGCAGATCACATGTGGGCGGTGAGAACGGTCACAGATCACCGTCCGGGTCCGTTCCCGATCGTCGTTCACGCCTCCGGTATCGGAATCGGGCGTTTCTCGATCGCCGCTGCCATCACATCGGGAAAGAGGTCGGGGGTGCAGGCGAACGCCGGAGCGCCGAGGGCGGCGAGCGCGGCGGCGTGGTCGTGGTCGTAGGCGGGCGCGCCCTCGTCGGACAGCGCGAGCAGCGCCACGAACTGGACGCCGGCCGCCTTCATGGCCGCCACCCGCTTCAGCATCTCGTCGCGGATACCGCCCTCGTAGAGATCGCTGATCAGTACGACGACGGTTTCGGCCGGACGGGTGATCAGGCCCTGGCAGTACGCGAGCGCCCGGTTGATGTCGGTGCCGCCGCCGAGCTGGGTGCCGAACAGCACGTCGACCGGGTCGTCCAGCTCGTCGGTGAGGTCGACCACGGCGGTGTCGAAGACGACGAGCTTGGTGGCGATCGAGCGCATCGAGGCCAGGACGGCGCCGAAGACGGACGCGTAGACGACGGAGGCGGCCATCGAACCCGACTGGTCGATGCAGAGGACGACGTCCTTCTTCACCGCCTGGTCGGCGCGGCCGTAACCGATCAGCCGCTCGGGCACGACGGTGCCGTGCTCGGGCAGGTAGTTCTTGAGGTTGGCGCGGATCGTGCGGTTCCAGTCGATGTCCCGGTGCCGGGGGCGGCTGACCCGCGCCGAGCGGTCGAGCGCGCCGGTGAGGGTGGCGCGGGTCCGGGTGGCGAGCCGCTTCTCCAGGTCGTCCACGACCTTGCGGACCACCATCCGCGCCGTCTCCTTGGTGGTGTCGGGCATCGCCTTGTTCAGCGACAGCAGCGTGCCGACCAGGTGCACGTCGGCCTCCACGGCCTCCAGCATCTCCGGCTCCAGCAGCAGCGCCGACAGCCCGAGCCGGTCGATCGCGTCCCGCTGCATCACCTGGACGACGGAGCTGGGGAAGTACGTACGGATGTCGCCGAGCCAGCGGGCCACTTGCGGCGCGGAGCCGCCGAGGCCCGCCGAACGGTCGGCCCCGCGCCCCGAGGCGCTGCCCGTGCCGCCGTACAGCGCGCCGAGGGTACGGTCCATCGCCGCGTCCCTGCCGGTCAGTTCGCACCCGGTGCCGTCGGCGCCCCCGCCGCCGAGCACGAGCCGCCAGCGGCGCAGCCGCTCATCGGTGTCAGTCATCTGCCTGGTCCCCCTCGTTGGTCAGCCTGGCGGCGAGATCGGTCGTGGTGGTCGTGCCCAGCAGCAGCCGGACGGTGTGCAGGACGGCGTCGGCGCGGGCCGCGTCGAGGCCGGTGCCGAAGCCGGGCAGGCCCGGGTCCGCCGCGGTGGCCGGGCGGCGCGCCGCCGAGGGGCCGCGCCGCACCAACTCCCCCACGCTGCGCCGCACTCCGGTCTCGAAGTCCGCGAAGGTCCGCCGCAGCAGGGGCAGCACGTCGTTGAACGCCGTCGCCGGTACGGCCGCCAGCCAGCCGTCGACCAGCGCCAGCAGCCGCTCGTCGTGCACCAGCAGCATCCCGCCGCCGGACAGGAACCCCTCGATCCACGCGGCCCCCTCCGCGGGCCCCGTCCCCGGCGACAGCGCCAGCCCCATCAGCCGCGCCGCGTCCTCCGCCTCGATCCGCCCGTCGTCCATGAGCAGCCGCGTCGCGGCCCCCCGCAGCAGCCCGGGTATCGCCCCGTCCCGCTCGGCCAACCCCCGCAGCGTCCCCGCCCACCGCTCCCGAAGGTCCCCCTCAGAAGCATTCCCCCGCCCCCGCGCGCTGGCCCCGGAGACCAGCGCGGTGCCGGAGGCGGGTGCGGTGCCGGAGGCGGGTGCGGGTGCGGTGCCGGGCGCGGGTGCGGTGCCGGAGGCGGGCTCGGAGTCGGGTGCGGGTGCGTCCGTCTGCGCCGGGCCAACCGCCGGTCCTGGGGTGACCGCAGGGTGCGGGGCCGGGGAGGGGAGGAGGCCGATCGCGCGGTGGACCTCGTCCATGTGGGTGCGCAGCGCCGCCGCGCCGTCGGCGTCGAGGCCGACGCAGGCCGGGGGGAAGCCGACGCAGATACGGGAGGCCAGACCCTCCGCGACCTCGCCGAGGGCGGCGGAGTCGGTGCCGCGGACGTCGCCGTAGCGGACGGCACGGACCAGCGCGGGCAGCGCGGCGGCGAGGTGGGAGACGTCGGCGTCGAGCGCGGCGCGGTCGGCGAGGACGCGCATGACGACGGGGAGCGCGTCGGACAGCCCGGCGAGCAGGCACTGTTCGGCGACCGAGGTGACGGCGGCCAGCGCGTCGCTGTGCACGGCGGCGTCCTCGGCCTTGGCCGTGGCGGCCGACCCCACGGTGGTGCCCCAGATCCCGGCCTCGGCGATCCGTACCGCCAGCTCCGGCTCCCAGCGCAGCCGCCACGTCTCACGGAAGGTGCCCTTGCCGTGCCGGGCGACGGCCGGTTCGCCCCAGCCGATGCCGAGCATCGTCAGCCGGTGCAGCAGGCGGCTGCGGCCCGCGTCCATCTCCTTGCGCAGGTCCAGCTCCAGCTCCTTCTCCAGCGCCTCGGGCTTGAGCCGGAGCCTGCGCTGCTCGCGGGCGAGGTCACGGGCGAGCGGCACCGCGGGCGCGTCCGGCGGGACTTCGCCGAGCACGTCGCCGACGACCAGCCGGTCCTGGATCAGCGCGAGCGGCACGTCGGAGCCGTCGCACATCACCGCGCGGACCGCGTCGGTGGTCTCGCCGAGACCGGCCAGCGGGCGGCCCCGCATCGCGGCGAGCGTGTCGGCCAGCCGTACCGCCTCGATGACGTGGGCCGAGGAGACCGGCAGGTCCTCCTCCCTGAGCAGCCCCGCCACCTTCGTCATCCAGCGGGTCACCGGGCGGTCCCGCGCGGTGAACAGGTGCCGGTACCAGCCCGGCGAGTCGATGCCCGCGCCGTATCCGCTGGCCCTGGCCAGCCGCCGGTGGGTCCACGGCACCCAGGTCGTCTCGACCTTCGCCTTGGGCAGGCCCTTGAGGAGCTGCCGGTCGGCGGTGGCCGTCGTCCGCTCGGTGAGGGCGGGCACGTGCCAGGCGCCGCAGACCACCGCCGTCCGCTCGTACGCCTTGCGCGCCTCGCGGACCCGCAGCCGCATGTGGGCCTCGCGCAGCGGGTCCTGGGCGTGGCCGCCGTCGCCGTAGGTCTCGCGGATCGCCGCCATGGCCTCGGCGAGCGCCGCGAAGGGGACGAGCGGGTCGCCGTCGCCGTCCGCCGTGCCGCCCCGGTGCTCGACCGCGTCCTCCCACCAGCGCTCCGGGTCGTCGTACCCGGCGGCCCTGGCGAGGACGGCCAGCGGGTCGATCCGCGCGGCAGCCGCCGCCCCGCCGTCGTCCGTATCCCCTCCGGCCGCCTCCCCCTCGGCGGGCTGCTCCTCTTCCTCTCCTTCTCGCACCGGCCCCCGTACCGGCCCTTCCGCGTCCGGGTCGCCGACCGCGGCCTCCTCTTCCTCCGCGGCGGCGCGCAGCGCGAGGGTGTGCGCGGCCGGGAGGTCGATGAAGCGGACGTCGGCGCCCGCCCGCGCGGCCCACCGGATCGCCACCCACTCGGGCGAGAATTCGGCGAAGGGCCAGAACCCGGCCCGCGCCGGGTCGTCCACCACGTGCGCCAGCAGCGCGACGGGCGGGCGCATCGCGGGGTCGGCGGCCAGCGCGAGCAGCGCGTCGGCCTCCGGCGGCCCCTCGATGAGCACGGCCTGCGGCCGGTACGCGTCGAGCGCGGCCCGCACCGCCCGCGCGGACCCGGGCCCGTGGTGCCGTACTCCGAGCAGTACGAGGTCGTCGCCGTAGTGGCCGCCCGCACCGCCGCGGACGACGGCGGCGGGCACCGCCCCGGCCCGGAGTCCTTCCGCCGTGCGGTCCTCCGGCCCGCCGCCGGCCGCCGTCGCACCGTCCTCCGCGCGACCGGGCGCCGCCGTACCGTCAGCGGCCCGCGTGCCGCCCGCCGCGCGGTCACCCGTCGTCGTGCCGCCGATGGCGGCGTCCATGACCGTCATGCCGACACCTCGCGGCAGGCGCGGTAGAAGTCCTTCCAGCCGTCCCGCTCGCGGACGACCGTCTCCAGATACTCGTGCCAGATCAGCCGGTCGGCGGCCGGGTCGCGGACGACCGCGCCGAGGATGCCCGCGGCGACGTCACCGGCCCGCAGCACGCCGTCCCCGAAGTGGGCCGCGAGCGCGAGGCCGTTGGTGACCACGGAGATCGCCTCGGCCGTGGAGAGCGTGCCCGAGGGGGACTTGAGCTTGGTGCGGCCGTCCTCGGTGACGCCGCCGCGCAGTTCGCGGAAGACGGTGACGACCCGGCGGATCTCGGTGGCGCCCTCCGGGGCGGCCGGAAGGTCGAGGCCGCGGCCGAGCTGGTCGACCCGGCGGGAGACGATGTCGATCTCGTCCTCGGCGGAGGCGGGCAGCGGCAGCACGACCGTGTTGAAGCGGCGGCGCAGCGCGCTGGAGAGGTCGTTGACCCCGCGGTCGCGGTCGTTGGCGGTCGCGATGAGGTTGAAGCCGCGTACGGCCTGTGTCTCGGCGCCCAACTCCGGTATCGGCAGGGTCTTCTCGGACAGGATCGTGATCAACGAGTCCTGGACGTCCGCCGGGATGCGGGTCAGCTCCTCGACGCGCGCGAGCCGGCCCTCGGCCATCGCCCGCATGACGGGGCTGGGCACCAGCGCGTCCCTGCTGGGGCCGTTGGTGAGGAGCTGCGCGTAGTTCCACCCGTAGCGGATGGCCTCCTCGGGGGTGCCCGCGGTGCCCTGCACCAGCAGGGTCGAGTCGCCGCTGATCGCGGCGGCGAGGTGTTCCGACACCCAGGTCTTCGCGGTGCCCGGCACGCCGAGCAGCAGCAGCGCCCGGTCGGTGGCGAGCGTGGTCACGGCCACCTCGACGATCCGCCGCGGGCCCACGTACTTCGGTGTGACGACCGTGCCGTCGGGCAGTGTCCCGCCGAGCAGGTAGGTGGCCACGGCCCAGGGCGAGAGATTCCACCGGGCGGGGCGCGGCCGGTCGTCCGCCGCGGCGAGCGCCTTGAGCTCGTCCGCGAACGCGTCCTCCGCGTGCGGCCTCAGGGCCTGCTCGGCGCCGGTGCCGCTGTCGGTCTCGGCACCCGTCGTACCGGTCATGGCTCTCCCCCACTCATCCGTCGGACCCGCGTGGTCCGAGCTGTTCTCCACGATGCACCCGACCACTGACAATCGGTCACAGCGCGCGATCCGCGCAGGTCAGAGCGATTGTCAGTGGGGGGTTCTACCTTCGGGGCATGGAGACGGAAGCACGGTGGACAGCGGATCAGGTCCTGGCGCTCGCGCCTGACGCCGCATCACGCAAGGCGGGCGCGCGGCTCGCCACACCCGCGCCGTGGTCCGGTGCGGGGACGGCCGGCGGCGCGGTGTGGGGGCTGTGCGCGGGCAGCGGCAGCAAGCCGTACCAGACGGTCGTGGATGTGAACGGGCCCGCGTACCGGTGCAGTTGCCCGAGCCGGAAATTCCCGTGCAAGCACGCGCTCGGACTGCTGCTGCTGTGGTCCGAGGGCGGGGCGGGGCCGGTCGGCGCGGGGGACGTGCCGGAGTGGGCCGAGCAGTGGATCGACGCCCGGCGGAAGAAGGCCGAGACGGTGGCCGAGACGGCCGCGGTCCGGGCGGAGTCGGGCCCCGCGGACCCGACGGCGGCGCGGCGGCGGGCCGAGCGGCGCGCGGTCCGCGTCGAGGGCGGGGCCGCCGAGCTGGAACAGCGGCTCACCGACCTGCTGCGGGGCGGGCTCGCGGGCGCGGACCGCGCGGGCTATCAGCAGTGGGACGAGATCGCGGCCCGCATGGTCGACGCGCAGGCGCCGGGACTGGCCACGCGGGTGCGGGAGTTGGGGACGGTGGTCGCGGCGGGCGGCGACTGGCCGTCGCGGATGCTGGAGGAGACGGCGCTGCTGCATCTGCTGGCGCGCGGCTTCCTCGGCCGCCAGGGGCTGCCGGGGCCCCTGGCCGACACAGTCAGGTCGCGGGTCGGATTCACCGTCGACACGGCGGAGTTGCTGGCCGGGCCGACCGTCCGCGGCCACTGGCAGGTCCTCGCGCAGTACGACAGCGCGGACGAGCGGCTGACGACTCGGCGGATCTGGCTGTACGACCGGGAGCCCGGCCGTTTCGCGCTGCTCCTGTCCTTCGGGGCGGTCGGCCGCGCGCCCGAACTTGCCCTGCCGGTGGGCGCGGTGCTCGACGCGGAGCTGGCCTACCACCCGGCGGCGCTGCCGTTGCGGGCCGCGCTCGGCGCCCGGCACGGCACGGTCGGCGCGGGCGGCGGCCCCTCCGGCGGCGGAACGGGGGGCGGTACGGGCGGCGGCCCCTCCGGCGGCGGTACGGGGGGCGGTACGGGCGGCGGCCCCTCCGGCGGCGGTACGGGCGGCGCACCGGTCGGGACCGGGATCGACGCGGCGCTCGCGTCCTACGGCAGCGCGCTCGCGGACGATCCCTGGCTCGACGCGTGGCCCGTCGTCCTGTCGGGAGTCGTCCCCATACCGGGGCCGAACCGCTGGCAACTGGCGCACAGGGAAGGGCAGGACGCCGTCCCGCTCACCCCGGCCACCACCGGCCTGTGGCGCCTCGCCTCGGTCTCCGGCGGCCACCCGGTCACCGTCTTCGGTGAGTTGGGTCCGACGGGCCTGCGCGCGCTGGCGGTCTGGCCGGACGGCGGGGAGACGGTGCCGCTCTAACCGCGCCGGAAGCGCGGGGGGCCCAGAGCAGGGCCCGGCGTGGAACGCACGGTTTACGGGGGGACGGGTACGGGGGCGCGGGGCGGCCCGCCCGGGGGACGGTGCGCGACTGCGGAGGGGGCAGCCGCGCGCGGGAACCCGGCGGGCCGGACCCGGCCGGAGCAGCGGCATCAGGCATCAGCGGGATCAGCGGCATCAGCGCAGGGGAAGCGGACGACGCGGAGGAGATCCGCGAGGCGACGTCGTGGAGTGCGAAGGGGGAATGTGATGAGCATCGGTTGGGACGATCTAGTCGGCAGCGCGCTGCTGGGCACCGAGCGGCGGCGGCCCGCGATCGTGGCGGGCGACGCGGACGAGGCGGCGGCGGGGCTGCTGGACGCGGCGGCGGCCGGGGTGGTGCGGCGGCGTGCCGGTGTACGGCCGGGGGTGGCTCGGGAGCGGCCGGAATTGGCGCCGCCCGACACACGACGGCCGCTGCCCGAGGCCGCCCGGCAGCGGCTGGACCGGCTGCTGACGGACCGCACCGGCGGCGGTTCCGGCAACCGGCGGGGGTCGGCGCCGAATCTGGCCGAGCTGCTGCCGCAGTGGCTCGCGGAGGCCAACCTCCTCGGGTACGGGGCGCCGCCCGCGCTGCTGCCCGCACTGCTGGACGCCGCCAGGGCGCGGACGGACCTGCGGACGGACGCGGTGGCGCTGGCGGGACCGCGCGGGCTGTGGCTGGCCGGGCTGAATCCGGACTGGAAGTTCGTGCTGCGCTCGGGCCACCGGGGCCTGGCGGCGGTGCCCGAGGACCCGGACGCGGCCGGACGGCTGTGGGAGGAGGGCCTGTTCGCGGAGCGGGTCGCGCTGCTCACCCGGATCAGGCTGGCCGACCCGGCCCGCGCGCTGGCGCTGCTGGTGTCCACCTGGAGCGGCGAGCGGGCCGAGGACCGGCTGATGTTCCTGGACTCGCTGCGGGTGGGCCTGTCGGGGGCCGACGAGCCCTTCCTGGAACAGGCGTTGACCGACCGCAGCCGCAATGTCCGCTCGACGGCGGCCGAGTTGCTGGCCGCGCTGCCCGAGTCGGCGCTGGCCGGGCGGATGGCGGACCGGGCCAGGAGCTGTGTGTCGCTGGGCCCCGACGGCATCACGGTGGAGGCGCCGTACGAGTGCGACGCGGGGATGGAACGGGACGGGGTGGCGCCCAAGCCGCCGAGCGGGCGTGGTGAAAGGGCCTGGTGGCTGGGCCAGTTGGTGGACGCGGCGCCGCTGGCGACCTGGGGCGCGCGGTTCGGCGACCGCGACCCGGAACAGATCATCGCCCTCCCGGTCCTGGACGACTGGCAGGCCGATCTGCACGCCGCCTGGTGCCGGGCGGCGGTACGGCAGCACGACACGGGCTGGGCGCGGGCCCTGCTCGGCCCTCCCCCGGCGCCGTCCTCGCCGGTGGCGGCGGTCGGCGACCCGGCGAAGCTGCTGTCGATCCTGCCGGAGGACGAACGGGCCACGTGGGTGGCGGAGTTCATCGCCACGCACGGGCTGTCCGAGGCGTTCCAGATGCTGGGCGTGTGCGCGGTGCCGTGGTCGGAGCCGCTGGGCCGGGCCGTGGTCGACGCCCTGGACATCGCGCGGGACGCGGGCAGTTACCCGTGGAGCTTCAGCGGTGTGATGGGTCTGGCGGAGCGCTGTCTCGATCCGGCGGCGGCCGACCAGGTCGGGGTGCTCAGCGCGGCGGCTGAGGAGCCGCCGGACGGTTCGCCGGGCGCGGGCGCGTACTGGTCGGAGGCGTTCCAGCGGCTGACGGGCACGCTGCGGCTGCGCGCGGTGATGCTGGCCGAGCTGCGCGGCGAGGCCACCGCCCCCGGGGCGCCGGGGGACGGGGGTGAGTGATCATGCGGACGGTACGGCGGGCGGTGCGCACCGTGGCCCGGGCGCTCCGGGGCCTGGCGCGGCTCGGAGGGCCCGGCGGGCTCGGGCGGACGGGGCGGCGGCGGTCAGGCGCCGGTGGCCTGGTGGACGTTGGCGCGCACCCAGTCCACGGCGGCCGTGGTCGGGGTGCCGGGGGTGAAGATCGCGGCGACGCCGAGTTCCTTGAGGGGCGCGATGTCGGCCTCGGGGATGATGCCGCCGCCGAAGACCTTGATGTCCAGGGCGTCGCGCTCCTTGAGCAGTTCGAGGACCTTCGCGAAGAGCGTCATATGGGCGCCGGACAGGATCGACAGGCCGATCGCGTCGGCGTCCTCCTGGATGGCGGTGTCGACGACCTGCTCGGGCGTCTGGTGCAGGCCGGTGTAGATGACCTCCATACCGGCGTCCCGCAGGGCGCGGGCGATGACCTTGGCCCCGCGATCGTGGCCGTCGAGACCCGGCTTGGCCACCACCACGCGGATCGGACCGGACACTCCCATCACTGCCTCCATGCGTACGGCTCGCGGGCCGGGAATTCGGGGCTGCGGTCGCGGAGAGCGTCCCACAGTGTGAACGAACGTTATCGCCCCGCTCCGCCGCCCGACAGTTTCGCGGGACCCAGGGAGGGGGAAATCACACAGTGGGACACATTCACCACGGGTGGGACCCCGGGAAACGGCTCGTCACGGTGTGGGACACGCCGGAGCCGTCGCTCACCGGTCCGGCCCGCTGTGGAGGAGCCGCTGCCAGGATGCCGTGTTCCCGCGCTCGCAGCCGCAGAGCACGGGGACACGGCCTCCGCTCCGGCCCTCGACAGGGCACGCCGGGCCACCGGGCCGCACGGAGCGTGCCGTGACGGGAGGTGGGCCATGACCGTCGGACCAGCCGATTCGCCGGACGCCACGACACCGGCCGGCACCCCGGCCGCCACCGGCCCTCCGCGGGCCGCGGAGGACCCGCAGGCGGACCGTCCGTCCGCCGGGGCGGCGACGGCCCCGCTGGCCCGGCTGCTGCACGGCGCGGCGCTGGTCAAGGCCACCGCGTTCGACCTGGCGATCCTGGCGGGCCACCTACTGCTCTACCCCACGGGGATACTCCCCGCGCGGACGGCCGCCCCCTCACCGAAGACACCCGCGATAGGCCGGGCACCCGGCGAGGCGCTGCGGCTGCCGACCGAGGGCAGGACCCACCCGCCCGTGGTGATGCTGCACGGCTTCGTGGACAACCGGTCGGTCTTCACCCTGCTGCGCCGCTCCCTGCTGCACCACGGCTGGACACGGGTCGACGCGCTGAACTACTCACCGTTGACCTGTGACATACGCGGAGCGGCCGAGCTGCTGGGGCGGCACGTCGAGCGGATCTGCGCGGAGTCCGGGCACAGCCGGGTCGACCTGGTGGGACACAGCCTGGGCGGGCTGATCGCGCGGTACTACGTGCAGCGGCTGGGCGGTGACGCGCGGGTGCGGACGCTAGTCACGCTGGGGACGCCGCACACCGGGACCAGGGTGGTGCCGCTGCTGACGCCGCTGCCGATCGTGCGGCAGATGCGGCCCGGGTCGGCGCTGCTGGAGGAGCTGTCGCAGCCCGCGCGGGGGTGCGGGACGCGCTTTGTGTCGTTCTGGAGCGACCTCGACCAGTTGATGGTCCCGGTGGCCGCGGCGCGCCTCGAACACCCGGATCTTTCGGCGGAGAACATCCGGGTGAGCGGGATCGGCCACCTGGCACTGCCCGTGCACCGGGGTGTGGCCGCCGAGATACGGCAAGCGCTGAGCGGGAAGGAGCTCTGGAGGGGCGCGATCGACGCCGCATAACGGACACGTAACGGTCGAATATCAACCGAACACCGGGCAAGGCGGACGCCAGGTCACCGCAGAAGATTGTCGGCTCCCCGTACGGGGAGCTACAGTCACCGCTAATTCTCCTGCTGCCTAGGCGAAAGAGAAGCTGGCGGTGAACGAACGTCCTGCGTCGGGGTACGCCCCCGACTACGACGCCTACGGGTACGACGCTTATTCCACGGGCGCCTACCAGACCGTCGGCACCACCTTCGCTGACGCCGATCCGCTGTACGGCCACGCGCCCGACGCGACCGGTAGTTACGCGTATGCCCCGCAGCCCCCGCAGTACACACACGGGTACGGCTACGACACCGGTTACGGCTACGACCAGGGGCAGCCGCAGGCCCAGACCCCGGTCCAGCAGCCCCACGTACCAGCGCAGTCCCAGCCCGCCGACGCGTACGACACCGGCACGTACACCTCGTACGACACGGGCACGTACGACACGGGCGTCTACGACACCGGCATGTACGCGGCCGGGACCGGGACGTACGACACCGGGACGTATGACACCGGCGGCTACGCGGCGTACGACCCGTACGCGACGCAGGCCGCGGGGACGTACTACGACACGGGGACGTACGACAGCACGGCGTTCTACCAGCAGCCGTATCAGGAGCCGCAGGCTCCGGCCCAACAGCCGCAGCAGGACTGGGACTCGGGCGCGTATCCGACGTACGGCTACGGGTACGGCTACGACGCCAGCGGCGACACCGGTGTGTACGAGCAGATGGCGCCGGTCCACGAGGAGCCGCAGCCGCACCCGGGGGTCGAGGAGCCGGTGGCGGAACCCGCCGCGACGACGGCCGAGTTCGAGGCGGTCGACGCGGTCGAGCCCGTGACGGCGACGGCGACGGCCGAGGCGGCCCGCGACGACGAGCCCGCCGTGGAGCACGCCTACGCGGACGCGTTCCCGGCGGACGGCGAGCCGGTGGCGCGCAGCCGACGACGAAAGCCCGCCCGGCGGTCGGCGCTGCTGACCGTGGCGGTCCCCTCCGTCGCGGTGATGGGCGTGGCGGCCGTGGGCGCGGCGGCGGTCTCCGGGGTCGGCGTCGCCGAATCCTCGAAGACGCAGGCCGACGGCGGGAGCGCGGCGACGGACGCGAACGCGCCGACGACGCAGTTCGACCGGCAGCTCGCCGGGGTGAGCGCCGACGCGAACGACTTCGCGGACCGCGCGAGCCGGACGCAGGAGCGGATCGACCTCAAGGACCGCGAGGCGGCGGCGAAGAAGGCCAAGGCGGACGCGGCAGCCCGCAAGGAGGCGCTGCGGCCGAAGTTCCTGCTGCCGGTGACGGAGAAGGGCCTCAGCGCGTACTTCGGCCAGGCCGGCGTCAACTGGATGGCGCTGCACACCGGCATCGACTTCCCCGTGTCGGTGGGGACGCCGGTCATGGCGGTCACGGACGGCACCGTCCGCACGCAGTGGAACAGCTCCTACGGCAACATGGCGATCGTCACGGCGGCCGACGGCACGGAGACGTGGTACTGCCACCTCAGCAGTACGAAGATTCGCAGCGGGTCGGTCAAGGCGGGCACCGTCATCGCCTACTCCGGCAACACCGGCAACACCACCGGTCCGCACCTGCACCTCGAGGTGCGGCCCCACGGGGGGTCTCCGATCGATCCGCTGCCCTGGCTTCTGGCCCACGGGCTCGACCCCCGCTGACGCCCTGCGGGCGGGCCCACTCGCGACGTCCACCCTGCGCATGACGGTGCGCCCGTCAGGGGCGCGGCCCCTGTGCGTTCACCCTGCGGGTGGGCTGTGCCCTGTCTGGGGCGCCGGGGGCACCCCCGGCCGGAGGTTGGGGGAGGAACTGCGCGGCCGGCCGCCGCGCTCCCGCAGGTCACCACCCGCCCCGGCGGGGCAGTCCGGTTGTCCCCGGACCACCCGCCGGTGGGGGCTTGTCGCGCAGTTCCCCGCGCCCCTAAAAACCAGGCCCCGCGCAAGGTGAACCCCACGGGGGCCGCGCCCCTAAAGACCAGGCCCCGCGCGGGAGGGGCTAGAGCTTTTCTACGGGGGCGTAGCGGAGAAGAAGCTGTTTGGGGCGTTCGTCGCCGAAATCGATGGTGGCCTTTTCGTCGCCCGGCTGGCCGGTGACGGAGATGACGGTGCCGAGGCCGAACTGGTCGTGGGTGACGCGGTCGCCGACCTTGAGGGAGATGACGGGGCGGTCACCGGAGGAGCGGCGGGTGGCGAAGCCGCCGGCGGCGCCGGACCGGCCGCGGGCGGTGACGGAGGAGGCCGCGGAGGCGGACTTGGTCATGGGCCCCGAGGACCCCCCTGCGGAGCCGAGCCGCTTCCATTCGATCAGCGTCGGCGGAATCTCCTCCAGGAAGCGCGACGGCGGGTTGTAGGAGGGCTGGCCCCAGGCGCTGCGCATCGTCGAGCGGGTCAGGTAGAGCCGTTCGCGGGCGCGGGTGATGCCGACGTAGGCGAGCCGCCGCTCCTCCTCCAGCTCCTTGACCTGGCTGAGCGCCCGCATGTGCGGGAAGACGCCGTCCTCCATGCCGGTGAGGAACACCACGGGGAATTCCAGGCCCTTGGCGGTGTGCAGGGTCATGAGGGTGATGACGCCGCCGGAGTCGTCCTCGTCGGGGATCTGGTCGGAGTCGGCGACCAGCGCGACCCGTTCCAGGAAGTCGGCGAGGGTGCCCGGCTCGTCCGCGTCCCGCTCCTGCTCGAACTCCAGGGCCACGGCGGCCAGTTCCTGGAGGTTCTCCACGCGGGTCTCGTCCTGCGGGTCGGTGGACGCCTGCAACTCGGCCAGATAGCCCGTGCGTTCCAGCACGGCCTCCAGGACGACCGCGGGGCCCGCGCCGGACTCCACGATGGTGCGCAGCTCCTCCAGGAGCGTGTTGAAGCGCTTGACGGCGTTCGCCGAGCGGGCCGCCATCCCGTACGCCTCGTCCACCCGCCGCAGCGCCTGCGGGAAGGTGATCCGCTCGCGCGCGGCCAGCGCGTCGATCATCGCCTCGGCGCGGTCGCCGATGCCGCGCTTGGGCACGTTGAGGATGCGGCGCAGCGGCACGGTGTCCTCGGGGTTGGACAGCACCCGCAGATACGCCAGGACGTCGCGGACCTCGCGCCGCTCGTAGAAGCGGACGCCGCCGACGACCTTGTAGGGCAGGCCGACGCGGATGAAGACTTCCTCGAAGACACGGGACTGCGCGTTGGTGCGGTAGAAGACGGCGACGTCGCTGGGGCGGGCGTCGCCCGCGTCCGTGAGCCGGTCGATCTCCTCGGCGATGAACTGCGCTTCCTCGTGCTCCTGGTCGGCGACGTAGCCGACGATGACCGGGCCGTCGCCGGACTCGGTCCACAGGTTCTTCGCCCGCCGCCCCGCGTTGCGCTCGATGACGGCGTTGGCGGCCGTGAGGATCGTCTGCGTGGAGCGGTAGTTCTGCTCCAGCAGGATCGTGCGGGCCTGCGGGTAGTCCTCCTCGAACTGGAGGATGTTGCGGATCGTCGCGCCGCGGAAGGCGTAGATCGACTGGTCGGCGTCACCGACCACGCACAGCTCGGCCGCGTCCTCGTCCTGGTCGGTGCCGACCAGCTCGCGGACCAGCGTGTACTGGGCGATGTTGGTGTCCTGGTACTCGTCGACCAGGACGTGCCGGAAGCGCCGCCGGTAGTGCTCGGCGACGTCGGGGAACGCCTGGAGCAGATTGACGGTGGTCATGATGATGTCGTCGAAGTCCAGCGCGTTGGCGTCCCGCAGCCGCGACTGGTACATCGCGTACGCCTCGGCGAGCTTCTTCTCGAAGGGGTTCTCCGCGGTGGCCGCGAAGGTCTCCTCGTCGATCAGCTCGTTCTTCAGATTCGAGATCTTCGCGCTGAACGACTTCGGCGGGTACTGCTTGGGGTCCAGGTCGAGGTCCCGGCAGACCAGCGCCATCAGCCGCTTGGAGTCGGCGGCGTCGTAGATCGAGAACGACGAGGTGAAACCGAGCGACTTGGACTCGCGGCGCAGGATGCGCACGCACGCGCTGTGGAAGGTGGAGACCCACATCACATTGGCGCGCGGGCCGACCAGCTCCTCGACGCGCTCCTTCATCTCGCCCGCGGCCTTGTTGGTGAAGGTGATGGCGAGGATGGAGCCGGGGTGCACGTGCCGGGCGCCGAGCAGATAGGCGATCCGGTGGGTGAGCACCCGGGTCTTGCCGGAGCCCGCGCCCGCGACGATGAGCAGCGGGCCGCCCGCGTGCTCGACGGCGGCGCGCTGCTGCTCGTTGAGCCCTTCCAGGAGCTGCGCGGGGTCGGTGGCGGGCCGCGGGGCGCCGTCCCGGTAATACGCGTCCCGCCCGGTGGCCTGCGGCGGCGGTCCGTCGAACCGGCCGCCGAACAGGTCGTCCGGTACGTGCTCGCCGCCGGGGCCCCCGTCCTCCGGGGGTGGCGGAGCGGTGGGGTCGGCGGGCTCGGGGGCCACATGCAGACCGTTCAGGAAGTTGTCGTCAAAGAGGCTGCTCATCGCTCCCCGAGTCTAGAGCCCGGCACCGACAGCCCATGGCCCTTCCCCGCACAGCCCCCGGCCGCCCCCCCCATGACCCCCGTACGACGGCCCCCCGGCCGACACCCGACGGACCCTTCGCCCGGAACCCCGGCCGACACTCCCGGCCCCCGCCCAACGGCCGCCTCCGGGGCAACCACGTACCTTTACCCCGTAGTCCCGTTACCACGCACCGTGACAATGGGAAATGATTACGAAAAGGTATCGGGCCTATCGGACACCGCTCTTCCCAGCAGCCCGGAGCGTTGGCTACGGTCTCGCTCCAGCAGCGTCCGGATGGGCGTCCGAAAGGAGTCCGCGCGCCATGGCGACACACCGTAAGGCTCGCGCCGCGATCCTCAGCACCCCCGGCCCGCGTGCGGCCGTGGGGATCACGACGGCCGCGCTGGCCACCGTGACCCTCTTCGCGGAGAGCGCCAGCGCCGAGCCGGCCAAGCCGAAGCAGCCGAGCATCGCCGAGGTGAAGGCGAAGGTCGACGGGCTGACGCACCAGGCCGAGGTCGCCACGGAGAAGTACAACGGCATCAAGGAGTCGACCGACGCGCAGAACGCGAAGGTCAACCGGCTCCTGGAGCAGGCGGCGAAGAAGACGCAGGCGCTGAACGACTCGCGCCGGGTCCTCGGGCAGTACGCCGCCGCGCAGTACCGCACCGGGGGCGACGACTCGACCGGCCGCTACCTGCTGGCCACCGACCCGCAGTCGATGCTCGACCAGGTGCACCTGTCGGACGTGCTCGGCAAGCGGCAGCAGAAGGCCGTCGAGTCGTACCGGGTGCAGCAGGCCGCGGCCACGCAGCAGCGCATCGAGGCGGCCAAGAGCCTGGCGACGCTCACCACCCAGCAGGGCGAACTGCGCACCGCCAAGCGGGATGTGCAGGCCAAGCTGGGCGAGGCGCAGAAGCTGCTCAACAGCCTCAACGCGCAGGAGAAGGCGCGGCTCGCGGCGCTGCGGGCCAAGCAGGAGGAAGAGGCGCGCGTCAAGGCCGCCGCCATCGCGGCCAAGGAGAAGGCGGCGGCCGAGGCCGCGGCGAAGGCGGCGAAGGACTCCTCGACGCCGACCGTGCCGAGCACGGGTTCCTCGAAGGCCGACGACGCCATCGCCTTCGCGCGCAAGCAGCTCGGCAAGCCCTACGTGTGGGGCGCGACCGGGCCGACGTCGTACGACTGCTCGGGGCTCACCCAGGCGGCGTGGAAGGCGGCCGGGGTCGATCTGCCGCGCACGACCTGGGACCAGGTGAACGTCGGCACGCGGGTGTCGGAGTCGAATCTCCGGCCGGGTGACCTGATCTTCTTCTACAGCGACATCAGTCACGTCGGCCTCTACATCGGCGGCGGCCAGATGATCCACGCGCCGCACACCGGCACCGTGGTCAAGATCGCCCCGATTACCGAAATGCCGTTCTACGGGGCGGTCCGTCCCGCATAGTCCACCCGGCATAGTCCGACTTGTCCGGACGCCGCCGCGCTCACAAACGGTAAGATCACAAAGCGATTTCGGTCACATTGCAATCCAAACTTCCCAAGGCTCGCACAAGTTGACTACGGTAGCCCGCTAGGTGGTGAGCTTCCCCGTCGGCTGAAGAGCCGACAGCGAATCACCTCCGCTCAATCCGGCCCAGGCCGGAGCCGGGGACCCAACAGCACGTGGGGTGAATCGGAACGGACGCCGCAGCAGGCGTCGGGACCGTAGGGCGACCTTCAGCCCGAACCCGTCAGCTAACCCGGTCGGCGGTATTCGGAAGGAGTCGCCTCCCTTGGCGTCGCACCGCAAGCCGCGCAATCGCATACTGTCCACGGCCGGTCCACGGGCCGCCGTCGGGATCACCACAGCGGCCCTCGCGTCGGTCACCCTGCTCAGCGAGAGCGCCAGTGCGGCGCCCGCGAAGCCCTCGATCACCGAGGTCAAGGCGCAGATCGACCAGCTCAACCAGGACGCCGAGGTAGCGACGCAGCACTTCGACGCCGCCAAGGAGAAGACCGACAACCAGCGGGCCAAGGCCAATCAGCTCCTGGAGCAGGTCGCGCAGAAGACCGCGAAGATGAACGAGACGCGGCGGGTGCTCGGGCAGTACGCCACCGCGCAGTACCGCGACGGCGGCCTCGACCAGACGACGCAGTTGCTGCTGACGGACGACCCCCAGAAGTTCTTCGACCAGTCGCACATGATGGACCGCATCTCCACCACGCAGGAACAGGCGCTGGAGACCTTCAAGGTCCAGCAGGAGCAGGCGTCCATCCAGCGCGCGCAGGCCACCAAGAGCCTCAACGAGCTGACCAGCGCGCAGAACAAGCTCGCGGCGGCGAAGAAGAACGTCCAGACGAAGCTGGCCGCCGCGCAGAAGCTGCTCAACAGCCTCAACGCGCAGGAGCGCGCCAAGCTCGCCGCGATGCGGCCCACCGCCCCCAGCAACACCGCGGGCTCCTCGAATTCCTCGAACTCCTCGAACTCCACGGCGAGCAACGTCAGTTACACCTACAACGGCCCGGCGTCCGGCCGCGCCGCCGCCGCCATCCAGTTCGCGATGTCGCAGCGCGGCAAGCCGTACGGCTCCGGCCGCACCGGCCCCGACGCGTACGACTGCTCCGGGCTCACCCAGGCCGCCTACCGCGCCGCCGGTATCTCCATCGGCCGCACCACGTGGGACCAGGTCAAGGACGGCACGGCGGTCTCGCAGTCCGACCTGCGCCCCGGCGACCTGGTGTTCTTCTACTCCAGCATCAGCCACGTCGGCATGTACATCGGCAACGGCCAGATCGTGCACGCCCCGCACAGCGGCGCGGTCGTCGAGGTCGCCCCGATGAGCTGGATGCCCTTCGCGGCGGCCCGCCGCATCGCCTGAGCCCGCGTCCGCGGAGCCTCAGGACCGCCGGGCTCACAGCCCCGCATAGCACCCCGTGCCCGGTCGGACCTCCCGACCGGGCACTTTGGTCAGCAGGCGCGCGCATATGACCGGGTCACCCGTCGAACGGCGGTCGTTTACGGTCACGGGCCGGTCGAATCGGAGCAGTCCCGGTCTCCTTCCCCTGGCGCACCCCCGGTCAGGTTTAGCGTCGCTCCCCAGGTGACCGATCCCCACAGCCGTCAGGACCGTGGCGGCGCGGTCACCCCCGCCGAAGGTCCGGCGGCGCTCTGCTCCCCCGTGCAGGCGTCGCCGGGCCTCCGCGCGGGCCCGTCGGAGCACTGGAAGGAATGACGGCCGCATGGCCTCCCACAGTCCCGCCTCACACCGCAGAACCTCGGCGGCGCGTACGTCCGCCCGCACGTCGGCGCTCACCGCGACCCGCGCCGCCATCACCGTGGCGCTCGCGTCCGCCGCCTCCGTGAGCCTGCTCGGCGAATCCGCCCTCGCGGACCCGCGGCCGCAGGCACCGGCCTCGCTCAGCGAGGTGAAGGACCAGGTCGACACGCTCTACCGGCAGGCGGAGGCCGCCACCGAGCAGTACAACGGCGCGAAGGAGCAGGCCGATCAGGCCCGCGCCGCGGTCGCCGATCTGCAGAACGAACTGGCCCGCAAGACCGCGCGGCTGAACGCCACCCGCGACACGATCGGCGCCCTCGCGGCGGCGCAGTACCGCACCGGCTCGCTCGACCCCAGCGTGCAGCTCGCGCTCAGCTCCTCGCCCGACACGTATCTGGACCGGGCCGGGATGCTCAACCGCCTCGACTCGCGGACGGCGACCGCGCTCGCGCAGCTCACCGAGGAGCAGCGGGACGTCACCCGTACCCATGACGCGGCCGACGCGAAACTCGACGCGCTCAAGGAGGCGCAGTCCAAGCTGGCCGCGCGCAAGGCGACCGTGCAGGGCAAGCTGCGGGCGGCGCGGGCGCTGCTCGACCGGCTGACGGCCGCCCAGCGCGCGGCCGTCGAAGCCGCCGACACCCCGTCGTCGGGACCGGCCGCCGCGACCCGCGCCAGCGCCCGTACGCCGCTGCCCGGCGACACGACGCCCGTCGCCGCGCCGTCCTCGCGCGCCGCCCAGGCCGTCGCCTTCGCCTACCGCGCGCTCGGCCTGCCGTACGTCTGGGGCTCCACCGGGCCCAACTCGTACGACTGTTCCGGCCTCACCCAGGCCGCCTGGAGGGCCGCGGGCGTCTCGCTCCCGCGCACCACGTACACCCAGATCAACGCGGGCACCCGGGTCTCCGAGTCCCAGCTCCAACCCGGTGACCTGGTCTTCTTCTACTCCGGCATCAGCCACGTGGGCCTCTACATCGGCAACGGCCAGATGATCCACGCCCCGCACCCGGGCGCCCCGGTCCGTATCGCCCCGATCTCCGAGATGCCCTTCGCGGGAGCCACCCGCCCCACCTGACCGAGGCCGCCCGCCCGCTGAGCCCGGCCGTCGGCCCGTCCGCCCCGCCCACCGGTCCGTACGTCAGATGTTGATACGAAATCCGGACAAGCTCTTCTCCTGACGAACCGCCCGACTCCGGGCAGACTTGCCCCATGACGTCTACGCCGCTGAGCAAGGGTGCGAATGTGCCGGTCGCCGTGCCCGCCGTACGGGCCGAACTGGCCTGGGGAGCGGGCGGCGGGCCCGACGCCGACGCGTCGGCGCTGCTGCTGGCGGGCGGCGGGAAGGTGCGGGACGACGCCGACTTCGTCTTCTACAACCAGCCAGGACACGCGTCGGGGGCCGTACGGCACGCGGGGAAGCGGCAGGCGGCCGTGGTCACCGACACCATCGAGGTGGACCTGGCGCGCGTCGAGCCGGGGATCGAGCGGATCATGCTGTGCGCGTCCGCCGACGGCGGCACCTTCGGCGCGATGACCGGCCTCGGGCTGCGGCTGCTGGACGCGGCGTCCGGCGCCGAACTGGCGTACTTCCCGGTCACCGCGACATCCGAGACGGCGCTCGTCGCGGGTGAGCTGTACCGGCGCGGCGACGGCTGGAAATTCCGCGCGATCGGCCAGGGGTACGCCTCGGGCCTCGCGGGGCTCGCCACCGATTTCGGCATCAGCGTGGACGCGGAGGAGGAGGAAGCGGCGCCCGTTCCCGTGACGGCGCCCGCCGCCGCGCCGCCGATGCCCGCCGCGCCCCCGCCGCCCGCGTCCCCGTACGCGGCGCCCTCGCCGTACGGCTCTGCGCCCGCCCAGCCCGCTTCCCCGTACGGCTCTGCGCCCGCCCAGCCCGCTTCCCCGTACGGCTCTGCGTACGGCGCGCAGCCCGCGTCCGGATACGCGTCGGCGCCTGCCCCCGGCTCCGGCGCGCCCTCGCTCGTCAAGGGCGAGGAGCACCTGCCGGTCGACATGCGCAAGCGGCTGTCGCTGCGCAAGGAGCAGGTCGCGGTGAGCCTGCGCAAGCACGGCGCCGACAACGTCCGGGCGCGGGTGATCATCGTGCTGGACGCGTCGGGGTCGATGTCCCACCTGTACTCGCGGCGCGTGGTGCACGACGTGGTGGAGCGGATGGCGGCCGTGGCCGCCGCGCTCGTACCGGACGGCGTCATGCAGGCGTGGACCTTCGCCAGCAACCCGGCGCGGCTGCCCGACCTCGACCTCGGCTCGCTGCCGCAGTGGCTGGAACTGCACGTCCGGGTCGGCGCGATCGGCATCTTCAAGCGCCGCAAGCCGTCTCCGAACGGCCAGGTGGACATGAAGCTGGTCGGCTTCGGCAACGAGGAGCAGAAGGTCATCGCGCAGGTACGGGACTACGTGCGCGGCGAGCCGTCCGCCGCCCCGACCCTCGTGCTCTTCTTCTCCGACGGCGGTGTCTACCGCAACGCGGAGATCGAGCGCGAGCTGCGCGGGGCCGTCGAGGAGCCGCTGTTCTGGCAGTTCGTCGGACTCGGCCAGTCCAACTACGGCGTCCTGGAGCGCTTCGACACCATGACCGGCCGCCGCGTGGACAACGTCGGCTTCTTCGCCGTCGACGACATCGCCAGCCTCTCCGACGCCGAGCTGTACGACCGCCTGCTCACCGAGTTCCCGACCTGGCTGAAGGCCGCGACGGCCGCGGGCATTCTGCGCTGAGCGCCTGCCCGCGGGCATCCTGCGCTGAGCGCCGCGACGGCCGCGGGCATCCTGCGCTGAGCGCGCGCCCGCGGCCGTACGCCTCCACCGGTCGCCGGGTCAGTACCGCCCGGCGACGAGCAGCAGCAGCGCGCCGAGGACGGCCAGCCCGGCCGCCGAGGCGAGCGACGCCAGCCAGGCCCGCGTCCACCGCGGCGCCCGTACGGACCCGTCCCCCGAGGTGCCGGGGCCGCCTCCCGGCTCCGCCCACAGGTAGCCGAAGAAACCGGCCCCCGTCACCGCGCACGCCAGAAGCCACGCGGGGCCGCTCGCGCGCCGGTGCCGGGTCACCGCCAGCGTCCGTACGACCACCAGGAGACCGGCGAGCAGCGCCGCCGCCCGCAGCCACGCCCACGGGGTGAGCAGGACGTAGGCGACGGGCACCAGCAGCGTCAGGCCCCCGGCGCCGTAGGAGCTGTCGAAGCTCCGTACGGCGAGGCCGTCGGCCGCGGGTCCCGCCTGCCGCCTGATGTCCGCGGTGAACTCCCCGACGACACCGTTCCGGCCGCCGGGGAAGGGGTTCGCGGGCCGGTAGGTGTACTGCCGTTCGGTCAGCGGCCCGGCGCTCCAGCGGACGGTGATCCCGTCGGAGCCCTGGTCGTCGACCCGTACCGAGTGGGTCCGCCCGGCCTCGATGTCCCGCGCCAGGGCGCCGGTCGACCCGCCGCCCGGCACGATCCGCAGCAGGACGGTGGCGAACGACAGCACCAGCACGGCGAGCAGCGCCCAGCGGGCGGGCCCCCAGAGCCGGTCGAGCCGGGCGGCGGGCCCGGAGCCGTGACCGCCGGAGCCCGGCCCCCCGGGCTCCCCGCCGTCCGGTGCGGCGGGGAGCGTGGCCTGCGGACCGGTGGTCACTCGACGCTCACCGTGACGGACCAGTAGTACTCCTGGTACACGCTCGCTCCTCCGTAGCCCTGCTTGATGTCCGGGACCCCGAAGTGGAAGGCGGACGCGGTGCCGGTGTCGTTGAACGCGGCGAAGGCCACGGTCATGGAGTGGTCCTTCTTGTTCTGGTTGATCACCTGGTACACGAGGTCGTAGCCGCCGGTGAAGGCTTCGGGGACCTTGGTGCCCACGCGCCCCCTGGTGGCCATGCCGCTGAGGTCCTTGGGCAGGTTCTTCATCTTCTCCCCGAGGTTCTTCCCGTCGACATAGTCGTCCTGGCCTCCGAGCGCGTCAATGTCGGCCCCGAAGTCGGCGTCCGAGACCGCCCTGGCCAGATTCTTGATGATCTGGAGACTGTGGCCGTTGAACGCCAACTGCTTGGTGAGCAGGCTGTTCGCGTCGAAGGGCACATTGGCGCCCTTGCCGCCGAGCCACAGTTGCAGCAGGTCGGTCCAGGTCAGTTGCGGCGAGTTGCCGCCCATCTGGTTGCAGGCGGCCATGGTGCCGGAGGTCACGGACGCGCCGACCTTGCAGGGGTTGGTGTTCCCGGCGAGGGCGAGGACGTAGTCGCGCAGTTCCTTGGCCAGCGCCGCGTGGACGTTCTTCTCGTTCTTGTCGTCCTTCCAGGTGTTCTGCTGGAGCGCGGCGAGCGCGTTCTGGCAGGCCCGGTCGCAGCCGCCGCTGCCACTGCTGTTGCTGTTGCCGTTGCCTTTGCCGCCGCTGTGGGACGGCCGGTTCCCCGGGTCGCGGTCCGGGTGGTAGACCGAGCCCTTGCCGGGCACGCCGTTGTGGCAGCCGGTGATGACACCGGTCATGCACTCGGGAACGCCCTCGCCGGTCGGGTCGGCGAGCCCGGTGGGATTGTCGGCGGCGTAGACGTAGCCGTTGAGGGTCTGCGCCTTGTCGGTCTGGAGCAGCGGGTCGACGCTGATGAAGCGGCCGGTCGACGGGTCATACTCGCGGGCGCCGATGTGGACGAGTCCGGTGCCGGTGTCCGCGGGCTTGCCGAGGAAGGTCTTGTCGTCGGGCCACGCCGTCGCGGGCGCGCTGCCGCGGGCGGCGCCGAACGGGTCGGTGTAGCGCTTGGTGACGGCCTGCGTGCCGGCGTCCACCGCGAGGCTGCTGGTGCCGTGGTTGTCGCCCGCGAGCCAGGTCAGGGTGGTGGCGCCGGACTGGGTGGAGCGCACCGCGATCGCCGGTCCCCCGGCGCCCGCGGTGTACGTGCGGACCGCCCAGGTGGTGGTCTTCCCGGCGCTGACCTTGCTGTGGATCTCGGTGGCGCCCAGGTAGACGACGCTCTCGCCGTCGCCCGCGGACGCCCGGCGGATCAGCAGGTTGTCACCCGCGTCGTAGAGGTAGTCGGTGACCTTGGCGCCCTCGGTGGTCCTGGTCAGGTCGCCCTCGCTGTTCCAGGCCAGCGTCTGCGAAGTGCCGCTCGGGCCGGGCCGCTTGGTGGTGTCGCCCGCCTCGTCGTAGCCGTACGTGGCGGTCGCCCCGGTGCAGCTCGCCGCCGCCGTGACGGTGGTCAGGGCGTGCGGGTGGGCGGAGTCGTTGTAGCAGGACTGGGCGGTGCTGTCGCCGGTCGCGGTGTGCTGGGTCCGGGTGAGCCGCAGCCCCGCCGGGTTGTAGGTCCAGCCGGTGGAGTACGGGGCCGCGCCGCCGGTCGTGGTGCTCGCGCAGTCGGCGTTGGCGGGCGTCCAGGCGCTAGTCATCCGCTGGTAGCCGTCGTAGCCGAAGCACTGCGTGTCGGCCTGCGCGGTGCCGCCCTGCGTGGTCGGGTCGGCGATCTTGGTGACGTTCCCGGCGTCGTCGTAGCTGTAGTTGAGGTCCTGCGTCATGTACGCGTGGGTCTGGTCGGTGACCGAGGAGCGGGTCAGCCGGCTGGTGCCCTCCTCGTAGACGTTGGTGATGTACGCCTTCTTCACCCCGGACGCCGCGGTGGCCAGGGTGAGTTGCTGCGGTTCGCCGAGCGCGGAGTAGGAGGTGTCCTGGAGGTAGCCGCTGGTGCCGGTGGCGGTCTCGATCTGGCCGGTCGGCGTGTAGCCGTAGCTGACCGACTCCTGCGGCAGGCCGCCGACGGCGGGCTCGGTGGTGTGCTGGAGGCTGCCGTCGACGTTGTAGTAGGCGGAGTAGCTGTAACTGGCCTTCGCCGCACCGGACTTCACCAGCGGGTCATTGGCGTCGAGGTCGATCTCGCTGCCGGTGACGTGGTAGGCGTCGTCGTACGCGGTGACCTTCTGGGTGTACGCCTTCCCGGCCAGTCCGCCGTCGTAGCGGGTGGAGGTGTCGAGCTGTCCCGCGGCGGCCGTGTCGTACGTCCACGCGGCGATCTTCGTCGCGTCGGTCCTGGCCGTCTCCCACTCGCCGGTCTTGCGGCCGAGCGTGTCGTAATCGAACAGCAGCGTCTTGTGCGTGGAGCCGGTCGTCGTGGCGATCTGGTCGAGCGCGTTGTACGTGGTCGACGTGGCGCCCATGTCCGGGTCGTTCGCGGAGACCTGACGGCCGAACAGGTCGTAGCCCCAGCTCCACTTGGCGTTGTCGGGGCCGGTGGCGGTGGACTGCTTGCCGTCCCTGGTCAGGCCGTACAGGGTGCTGGTGTGCGCGGGCAGCGGGGCGGCGCCGCCGTAGTCCGCGTCGGCGGGCGAGGCGCCCGAGTAGTCGCGGCGCTCGACGGTGCGGCCGAGCGCGTCGGTGATCACGCGGGAGGCGGTGCCGCCCGGCTGGGCGCTGGTGGCCGTCGAGTCACCGGTGTACGTCGAGGTGACGGTGACGCCCTTCTGCACGCCGTAGACGAGCAGCTTGTCGGAGGTGGTGCGGCCCGCGCCGTCGAAGGTGATCTCGTGCTGGGTGGGCGCGCCGCCGTATTCGGCGCGGGCGTACGTGCCGCTCGGCGTGTGGTCCTGGTCGAAGATCCCGGCGAAGGTCTCGTACGCCAACCCCCGTGAGTCGTAACGGGTGTCGGTGAGGACCCGGCCGCCCAGCGGGCTCGGCGACTGCGTCTGGAGCGGGCGCAGCAGCGCGTCGTCGATCTGGTAGGTGACCCTGCGGACGTTGTTCGGGCCGAGCGTGGAGGTGCTGACGTACGGCGCCGAGCCGCGCTCCATGTGGTAGCCGTAGACGATGCTGGCGCTGTCGCCCGCCGACTTGACGCGGCCCGGCTGCCACACGCCGGTCAGCCGCCCCAGACCGTCGTAGGTCAGCTCGGTCTTCTTGGTGTTGACGTCGTAGGTGGTGGTCGGCAGGCCGCGCAGACCGTCGTAGAAGGTCGTGGTCTTCTGGCTCTTGGCGTTGGTGATCACCGAACGGGTCGGGACGCCCGCGCCGGTCGGGGTGTAGGTGTTGGACGTCGGGTTGCCCGCGCCGTCCTTGGCGAGGGTCATCCGGCCGAGGGTGTCGTAGGCCGAGGTGCCCGTGGTCTGCCAACTACTGGGGTTGCGGTCGCCGTTGGCGTCCGCGCCCGCCGGGTACGCGGCGGCCCGGCCCTTCCACATCGCGTCGCCCTTGGCCGGGCTCTGGTTCGCGGTCCAGGCCGTCGCGGCCGAACTGTCGTAGACGGTCGCGGTGTCGGCGAGCACATCGCCGCGCGTGGTGCTGTTCGCGGGCAGCGACAGCGACGCGTCGGCGGTGCCGCACGGCTGGCCGACCGTACGGACCCTGGAGGTCAGGGAGTTGATGCCCGCGCTGTCGTTGCGGGCGTACCAGGTGCGGGTGCAGGTCTCGTCGCCGCTCTTGGCGGTGTCGCCCGCGTCGTCGACCGTGACCGGCATGCCGTAGGAGTCGTAGGTGCTGGCCGTGGTGCTGGTGCGCCACTTGGCGGGCACGGTCAGATAGGTGTCGGAGTACGTCTTCGCGGTGCGCACGTAGTACGCCTCGACGTCGGCGTACGACTTGTGCTGCGTGGCGGTCCTGACCGACCACGGGTCGTTGACGGTCGCCGAGACGGGCGTGTCCCCGTTGTAGGTGACCTGCTGGCGCTGGAAGCCCGCGTACTGGTCGGAGTCGGTGAGCGCCGCCGTGGTCAGTCCCGGCACGGTCAGCCCCGCCACGGTGACCGTACGGGTGCCGCCCGCCTTCACCTTGTCGCCGTTCATGCCCTGCATGTAGCGGGTGACGGTCCTGAGCCGGTTGCCCGCGCCGGTCCCGGAGTACGAGGTGACCGTGCCGTAGCCGCGGAAGACCGACCAGGTGCGCTCGTCGTCGGGTGTGAACGGGCTGTCGTTGTAGTGCCAGGCCGGGTCGGTGTAGACGTAACTCTGCTCCAGCGCCTCGTTGTTGCCCGCCGGGTCGGAGGTGGTGACGTCCACGACGCGGTACTTGTGGAACCAGTCGAGTCCGGCGTCCTCGGCGCCGTTGATGTGCCAGTACTGCGGATAGCAGTTCATGGTGTCGCTGTCCTCGGCGGCGGGCATGTGCGAGCCGCGCACGCACTCCGGCGTCGACATCGTGACGCTGGTGACCGCGCCGGTCTCCGAGGTGACCGACTGGATGCGGGGCCGGTGCAGCGGCAGGATGTCGTCGGTGGCGTCGACCCGGTTCGCCAGCATCTGGTAGGTGAACGACACCGGGTCCAGCGGGACCGCGGTGCCGGCCTCGCCGGTCCGCTTGATCGAGTCGAGCACCAGCGTCTGGTCGCTGCTGTCGCCGAGGTCACCGGCGTCCAGGTACTTCTCCGCCAGCGCCCAGGTGTCGACGGGCGTGTACGAGGTCCCCGACAGCACCAGGGCCTGCACCGAGGTGAGGCGCTTGCGGGTGAAGAACGACGGCGCCTGGGCGGCGCAGTCGGTGTCGGACGCGCCGGAGGCGCAGATCGCGTCGAAGGGCACGTCGGGCCAGTTGTGCGCGGTGTCCTTGGTCAGCTTCGAGCAGTCCGAGGCGGTGCAGCGCTCGGTGTAGCCGAAGGTCACCTCGTAGGGCGCGGTGGCGCTGAAGAGCGTGTCGGAGCGCTGCCCGTAGAGGATCTTGTCGAGGTGACCGCCGCGCGTGTAGGAGGCGTTGGCGGTCTTCGAGCCGTTCTTCTTGTAGAAGTTGGACTCCGCCGTGTACCAGTACGACTCGGCGTTGCCGTGGGTGTCGACGACGTAGTCGAGGTTCCAGCGCCACGCCTGGTTGTAGGAGCGGTCGGCGAAGGCGCTGCCCTTGGCGTAGCCGGGCTCGCCGGAGTCGTCGCCGAACACCGGGACGGTCCATACGGAGTTGGTGCGCTGCGTGCCCGCGCCGGTGAGCTTGTTGAGGCCGAAGACGTACTGGGTGCCGTCGCCGGTCGTCACCGTCCAGTACTCGCCCGCGCCGTCCACGCTGTCGCCCTCGTCGCCGTTGTCGGCGCCCGTGGAGTGGGTGACGGTGGAGGCGTCGTCGTCGGCCAGCCGCCACTTCCCCGTGGTGTCGTCCTTGACCAGCTCCGTGGACTTGCCGTTCAGGACGACCGAGGCGTTGTCGAACTTCCAGCACTGGTCGAAGACCTCGGCGTGCCCGTCCTTGTCGCAACCGCCGTACTGGCGCTCGACGTAGGAGTCGGCGGAGACGGTGAAGCCCTCACCGACCTGCGAGCCCTGGTTGTTGGTCGATGCGGTGCGGCCGTCGATGCTGCCGGAGTCGTAGGTGAGCGTCACCGCGGGCACCGGGCCCGCGACGGACGGGGCGACCTCCATCGGGTACGACCAGTCGAAGGAGCCGGAGGAGGTGCCCGCCGACCACTTGGAGGACGCCGACAGGGGGGTGGCGCCGTAGTCGCCGCTGCCCTTGGCGGACTCGCCGCTGTCGGCGGTGACGGCGAAGGCGCTCAGGGTGCCGGCGTCGGTACCGGCCGTGGCGGGGGCGTCGTCGGTGGCGTCAGCACCGGCGTCACCACTGGCACCGGCACCGGCATCGGCGCTGACGTCGGCCGAAATCGTCTGCCGGGCAAGGTCGTTGACGGACGAAGGGACCGGGGTCCGGGTCCTGCACCGCGCCTTCTGCGGGGTGGTCAGGGCGCACGCCGGGAGCCGCACCAGGCGCAGGCGGCCGGACCAGTCGCCGCCGTAGGCGGAGGCGAAGGAGGAGTAGTCGACGGAGACGTGGACGCGTGCGCCGGCCGGGCCGGTGTGCGCGGCGGAGGCCGAACTCGCGTCGCGCGCCCGCGGTTTGACGGCGAGCAGCACACCTCGTACGCCTGCCGCGTCCGTCGCGGCCCGGTCCAGGACGGTGACCTCGGAGGTGCCGGACGCGGCGCTCTTGAGGGTGCTGCCCTTGGGCCAGGTCGTGTGCTGCTCGGCGAGCGCGCGCCGCGCGCTCCGGTCGTCGGCCGCCTTGCCCGCCGCGGCCTTCGCGCGGGCCTGCTGCGCGCCGAGGCCCGCGGTGTGCACCGTGCCGTTGCGCGGCGCGGGCAGATCGGGGCGGCCCAGCGGCCCCGGCGCGGCGTGCGCGAGCGGGCTCAGCCCGACCGGCACGGTCAGCGCGGCGGCGAGCGCCACGACGAACAGCTTGGCGCGCCTGCCCGGCAGGTACGCGCGGGCGCGTGCCCGCCGCCCGCGGCCGGCGAATCCCGATCTCACGATGACAACCCCCTGGTGAATGACGGCCGCGGACCGGAGCACCGCGGCACGAGCAGTCCCGACACCGGCCGCGGACGGACATCCCGCCCCGCGGCCGTACAACCCCACGAACGATCACCACGCGCCCGGCCGGGCCGGTCCGTCCCGCCCCGCCCGGCGGCCGTCACCCGCCGACGGCCGCGTCGGCCCGTTCCCGACGCGCCGCCGCCCCGGCCGTGTCGCCGCCGCCGGAGGAGAGGGCCGTTCGCGAGGCGACGGCCCCGGGCGGGGCGGAAGCCGTGGACGCTTTTGTATTCGCGCGGGAATCCGGACGGGCGGAATCCGGACGGGCGGAATCCGGACGGGCGGAATCCGTATAGCCGGAATCCGGAGCGGCGGAATCCGGACGACCGGAATCCGTAGGTGACGTCGGCAGGGGCGGCACTCCCGGAATGGCTCCCGTCGTCGGCGGTACGGCGGCGCTCACACGCACCGCACCCGCCGCGCGCGGCCTCAACCGCCCCTCGCGCACGCCGAACAGCCCCGCTCCACCCCGAGCCATTTCCCCCACCCCACGCTCAGCGATACCTACAGCCGCGTATCGAATCACCGGTCGCCGGGTGGTGACTACGAACCCCCGTGTTCGTAAGGATTGGCGTGGAACGGCGAGGCCGGCCGAATAGCGGAGCGCGCCGGAAAGGCATACGTGCCGGGGGCACCTTCCCGGCGGCCGGAATAACCGGTTGGCCGCGGACGGCCGCGCCTCAATACTGTCCCGGTGTTCACCGACGACGACGATGCCGTGCTCTACGACCTGCTCAATCAGTGGGACCCCGAGCGGTCACCCGGCGACCGGTTCTACACCGACCTGGTCATGGCCGCCGACTCCGTTCTCGACGTGGGCTGCGGCACCGGCATGACGCTGCATCACGCGCGGGCGCTGGGCCACCGCGGCCGTCTGGTCGGCCTCGACCCGCACCCCCCGTCCCTGCGCCGGGCCCGGCGCCGTACCGACATCGAGTGGCTCGACGGCCGCGCCGCCGACGCCCCGCCCGGCGCCGGTTTCGACCTGGCGATCATGACCGGGCACGCCTTCCAGTGCCTGCTCACCGACGACGACATCCGCGACTCGCTCGCCGCCGTCCGCGCCGCCCTGCGCCCCGGCGGCCGTTTCGTCTTCGAGACCCGCCACCCCCAGGCCCGCGCCTGGCTGTCCTGGACCCCCGGTCACCCCGTCACGACCACCCACCCCACCGCCGGTCCGCTCCGCGTCTGGCACACCGTCGACTCCGTCACCCCCGACCTCGTCACCTTCACCACCACCACCGCCGCCCCGGACGGCACCCCCCTCCACACCGACCGCTCCACCCTCCGCTTCCTCTCCGAGCCCGCCCTCGACGCCTTCCTCACCGCCGCGGGCTTCCGCACCGAGTCCCGCTACGGCGACTGGCCCCGCACCCCGGTCACCCCGGTCACCCCGGCCAGCCGCGAGATCATCACCGTCGCCCTGGCCTGACCCCCGCCCTTCAGACGGGCCTGGCCGCCAACAGGTAGCCCTGGGGCTGGCGTTCGTCCGGGGCCGGAGCGCGGGTCGTGGTGGCGGTGACGGTGAGGCCGGCGGATTCGGCGAGGGCGGTGATACGGGCGGGGGGATGCCAGTAGACGTCGAGGGAGATGGGGTGGCCGTAGCCGTGGGAGAGGTGGTGGCGGGTGTCACCGATCTTGTAGGCCACGGCGAGCGGGGCACCGGGGGCCAGGACGCGGTGGAATTCGGCGAAGACGCGCGGCAGCAGGCGCGGGGGCAGGTGGATGATCGAGTACCAGGCGACGAGGCCGCCGAGGGAGCCGTCCGGGAGGTCCAGGTCGGTCATCGAGCCGACGTCGAAGCGCAGTCGGGGCAGATCGCGGCGGGCCACGGCGACCATCTCGGGCGAGAGGTCGACGCCGAAGACGTCGAGTCCCAGCTCCGCCAGATACCCGGTGATCCGTCCGGGGCCGCACCCGATGTCCGCCACCGGCCGTCCCCGCTGGGCCAGTTCGGCGAACGCCCCCAGCGTCGCGCGGTCCAGGACGCCGGCCGCCAGCGCGTCCCGCAGCAGGTCGGCGTAGCTGTCGGCGACGGTGTCGTAGGCCGCGCGGATGTCCGTCAGGTCGGTGGATTCCGTCATGCGGGCGACCGTATCGCCGCCCTCTGACACCGCTTATCCGACGCTGCCGTCCGTCAGCGACCTGCGGTCACCGCCCGGCGGACCGCCGCGGCGACGGCGGGCGCGTCGTTCCAGGGAGGTCAGGACGGCGGCCAGGAAGGCCAGCGGGATCACCAGGCCGAAGAGCGTCCACCAGGCGGCGGTACGGTCGTCGGCCCGGCCCTGGTAAGGGGTGTCGGACGCGCTGGCGACGAAGGCGACGACGTCCAGCACCCCGGCCAGCAGCAGCAGCGCCCACACGAGGACCAGGCACGCCAGCCACAGCACACGCCCGGGCGTGACGCGTCGCTCGCGGCCAGGCTCTCCTGCGGGCTCGCGGCCAGGTTCGCGTACGGGCTCTCCTGCGGGCTCCGGCATGCGCGCCCGGCTCAGACCAGGCGCCGTGCCGTCGCCCACCGCGTGAGCTCATGGCGGTTGGAGAGCTGGAGCTTGCGCAGGACGGCCGAGACATGGGACTCGACGGTCTTGACCGAGATGAAGAGCTGCTTGGCGATCTCCTTGTACGCGTAGCCGCGCGCGATCAGGCGCAGGACCTCGCGCTCGCGCTGGGTGAGCCGGTCCAGGTCCTCGTCGACCGGCGGGGCGTCGGTGGACGCGAAGGCGTCCAGGACGAAACCGGCCAGCCGCGGGGAGAAGACGGCGTCGCCGTCGCGCACGCGGAAGATCGAGTTGATCAGGTCGGGCCCGGTGATGGTCTTGGTGACATAACCGCGCGCGCCGCCCCGGATGACACCGATGACGTCGTCGGCCGCGTCGGAGACCGAAAGGGCCAGGAAACGCACCGGGTTGTCGGGGTCGGCGGCCAACGGGGCGCAGCGGCGCAGGACTTCGACACCGCCGCCGCCGGGCAGGTGCACGTCGAGGAGGACGACCTCGGGCCGGGTCGCGGTGACGACACTGACCGCCTGGTCGACGTCGGCGGCCTCGCCGACGACCTCGACACCGGTCTCCTCGGTGGCGCCGATCTCCGCCTGGACCCCGGTACGGAACATCCGGTGGTCGTCGACGAGCACCACCCGTACCCGCCGCTCCCCCGCCAAAGGCGCACTCGGTGTGCTCATGCCGCCACCCTCTCCATCTCCAGTTCGACTTCCGTACCGCCGCCGGGTGCGGCCCGCAGCCGGGCCTCGCCGCCGTTGCGCTGCATCCGGCCGATGATCGACTCGCGGACGCCCATGCGGTCGTCCGGCACCTGGTCGAGGTCGAATCCGGGGCCGTGGTCGCGCACGGAGACGAACACCTTGACGCCCTCCACCTCCGCGTAGACCTGAACGGGTCCGCTGCCACCGTACTTGGCCGCGTTCACCATCGCCTCCCGCGCGGCCTGCATCTGCGCCGCCAGCTTCTCGTCCAGCGGGCAGTCGCCGACGCAGACGACCTCGACCGGGACGCCGTGCGCGTCCTCGACCTCGGCGGCGGCGGCGCGTACGCCCTCGGCGACCGTCGTCGGCTCGTCGTCGCGCCCGGTGCCCTCGGGGCGGTAGAGCCAGGCGCGCAGCTCGCGTTCCTGGGCGCGGGCCAGCCGGTTGACCTCGCGGGGTTCGTCGGCGTGCCGCTGGATGAGGGTCAGGGTGTGCAGGACCGAGTCGTGGACGTGGGCGGCGACTTCGGCGCGCTCCTGGGCGCGGATGCGCATCAGCCGCTCCGCCGACAGGTCCTGTGTCATACGGACCAGGTAGGGGCCCGCGATCAGGGCGACGCCGACGAGGACGGCGAGCGCGGCCTGGAGGATGCCGCCGAGGTGGCTGCCGGAGCCGCGCACCACGATGAAGCCGGTGACGCCCGCGACGACCAGGGCGACACCGGCCGCCGCGCGGGCCAGCGGCCAGAACCGCTTGCCGTGGCTCATCTCGACCCAGCGGGCCTTGCGGGCGTTGTCGGCCTGCCGCCAGACCAGCGCGACACCGAGGCCGATGACCAGCAGCGGCCACACGGCGCGGTTGGCGGCGCCGAGGTTGAGGTTGTCGATGAGGATGCCCGCGCCGACGGCTAGCGCGATCAGGGCCATGATCTGGCCCTTGTCGGGCCGCTTGCCCGCCAGCCATGAGCGGGCGTCGCGCGGCTCCTTGGCCATGGCGACACCGCCGACGCCGAGCGGTACGAAGAACCAGAAGACGGCGTAGAGGAGCACGCCGATGCCGTTGAAGCAGGCGAGCAGCACGAACAGGCCGCGTACCCACAGCACGGGCAGGCCGAAGTGCCCGGCCAGGCCGCGCGCGACGCCGCCGACCATCCGCCCCTCGGAGCTGCGGTAGAGCTTGCGCACCCCGGAATCCCCCGGCTCGTGCGAGGACAGGGGCGAGGAGAGGAAGGACGCCCCGCTGGGACCGCCGGGACCGCGCGGAGCACCGGGCCCGCCGAGACCGGGACCACCGGAGCCGCCCAGGCCGGGACCACCGGGACCGGGGCCGCCCGGCACGCCGGGTCCGCCGGACCCGCCCGGCATACGGGACGCTCCGGGCATGCCGGACGCTCCGGCCGGGCTGCTCGCTGACATACCCCGATCGTCACACGTCCGGGCCGCCCGGGGCATCAGGGTTGTCCCCCCAGGGGAAGGGCAGGGTACGGATCAGGGACGTACCAGGGTCGGGGCCGATGCCGGCCGCCCCCGTGAACCGTCACCATGGTCGTATGACGGACCAGCCACCCGAAGAGCCGAGCGACGAGCCGCGCGACCGGCCGAGTGCACCGCGCGCCAGCGCCGCCGACGGCAGCGACCTCGGCACCGGCGGCACCGGCGGCCCGGACGGCGACAGCGCCGCGCCCAAGCGGCGGCTGACCCGTGGCCGCGACCACAAAGTCCTCGCGGGCGTGTGCGACGGGGCGGGCCGCTACTTCGACATCGACCCGGTGATCTTCCGCGTGGTGCTGGCCGTCCTCTCCCTCACCGGCGGCATAGGTCTGATCATCTACGGCATGGGCTGGCTGGTCATCCCGCTGGAGGGCGAGCGGCAGAGCGAGGCGCAGCGGCTGCTGTCCGGCCGGATCGAGGGCGCGCCGCTGACCGCCGTGCTGATGGCGCTGGTCGGCTGCGGGCTGTACGCCTCGATGCTGGACAACGGCGACGACCAGGCGTTCTCACTGATCCTGCTGGCCGCGACGACCGGCGCCGTCTACTACTGGGCCCAGGTACGGCGTCGGCAGGCCGCGGGCGAGGCCGCCTCCCCGTCGGGCGCGGCGAGCGCGGTGGTGGACGCGCCGCCCGCCGTGCAGGCGCCGCCGGAGCCCGGCGGCTCCGCGTCCTGGTGGCGCGGCCCGCTGACCAAGGAGCCGTCGTATCTGTGGGGCCCGGACGACGGCCCCTACGGCGACGAGGACAAGGTCGCCTGGCGGGAGCGCAAGCGCGCGGCCCGCAAGAAGGAGAGCTCGTGGGTCTTCGGCCTGACCGTCTTCGTGCTGGTCGTGGCGGCGGGCGCGATCGGCACCGGGGCCGCGGCGCCGTACCAGTCCCCCGCCGTGAGCGTCGAGATCGGCCTGATCGCGGTGCTCGGCGTCTTCGGCCTGGCCTTCGTCGTCGCGTCGTTCGCCGGGCGGGCGCGCGGCGGCACCGTCTTCTTCACCCTGCTGACCCTCGCCGGGCTGATCGGCACCGCGTCGGTGCCGCACGACAACGCGGGGTGGCGCGACACCTGGAGGCCGATGACCGCCGCCGCCGTCCAGCCGACGTACGAACGCGGCAGCGGACAGGGCGTCCTCGACCTGACCGACCTGACGCTCGACGGCAGGACGGTCAACACACGGGTCGACCTGCGCGTCGGCGAAGTGCTGATCAGACTGCCCAAGGACGCGACCGTGCACCTGACCTACCACGTCGCCGTCGGCGCCATCCGCCTGCCGGAGAAGGACCACGGCGGACTGAACGTCAACAGCGAAGGGGCCGTGCCGGTCGTCTTCGCCCCGCCCGCGGGCACCATGAACACCGGCACGGTCAACGTCCACGTGCGGATCGGCGCCGGTGACCTGCGGATCGAGCCCGCCACGGCCGGGACCGGTACGGGGACGGCCCCGCTCGCGCCGACCGCGCCCGCCGTACCCGGCGCGCGCCACGTGCCCGTACCCGGCGTGCCCGGCCCGCCCGCAGGACAGGTGAACCGATGAGAAGGCACCGCTTCGAACCCGCCGTCCTGGTCATGGGCCTGGTGCTGCTCTGGCTGACGGCGTGCTTCATCCTCGACGCCTGCCAGGTCTGGGACCTGCGGCCCGAGGACTCCGTCCCGCTCGTCGTCAGCGGTCTGGCCCTGACGGTGGCCACCGCGATCGTCACACAGGTCGTGAGGGCGGTACGGGGGCGCCGGAAGCGCCGCCGCGCGTAGCGGAGCCCGAGCCGTCCGCGGCGTGCGCGCCGGGCCCCGGCACCGCGCCGCCCTTGCCGCGCCGCCGCGCGAGCAGCGCGTCCAGCGACAGATAGGGCGTGCCCGCGAGCACCAGCGGCAGCCAGGCCATCAGATACGCGAGGTCGTTGCCGTAGTAGTACGGCGTCGAGGACCAGCTCACCGTCAGCCACAGGCTGAGCGAGACCAGCGCGCCGCCGAGGGCGGCGACCCGGCCGAGGAGCCCGAACAGCGTGCCGAGCCCCGCCGCTGTCTCACCGAGCGCGATGGCGTACCCGAAGCCGTGCGGCGCCTTCAGCGCGAGGTCGATCATCGCGGGGATCGCCGCGGTGTCGTGGGCGCCGTGCAGGATCTGCACCAGCGAGCCGTTCGCGGAGTCGGTGAAGAAGGTGTCGCTGGTCAGCTTGTCGAGCCCGGCGTAGATGAACGTGACGCCGAGGAAGATCCGCAGCGGCAGCAGTGCGTAGCGACGGGCGGTGTCCCGCCGGACGTCGAGCCGTTCGAGCATCGTGTTCCGCCAATCCCGCCGCCCGTGCGTTCCCTGATGAGAACGATTCTGCCGGTACGGCGCCCTCGGAGGGACATACGTACGCCCGGCGGCTGTCACTCAAGGCGGCGGCCACAAAGCGCGGGACCGCAGAAAGACCCGCACGTCTCTGGCAGTACGCGGCCCCGCCCCCGATACTCAGGCATCGCACGGACCCGACGGGTGGAGGTATCCGAGTTGCCGTACGACCTGACGATCTACCTGGCCCACCGCGACGACTACGCGGACTTCCTCACCGCGACCGACGAGGAGGCGTCCGTCGTCTGGCACCGCAGGCAGGGCGACCACACCGACAGGGCCGACCTCCTGGAGCGTACGGAGGCCGCGTACGGCAGGACCCAGGCCGCCCTCAATGTGCTGGACATCGAGGGCGGCGGCCCGCTCACCGAGGCGAAGGCCCTGGTCGGCCGCATCCGGTCCTTCTACGACATGGACGAGATCCCGGACAGCGCGTGGGAGGAGTACAAGGCGGCCAGGAGCCGCTACGTCACCGCGGCCCGCGAGAGCCTGGCGGCGCACTGACCGCGCGTCACTCCCACTCGATGGTGCCCGGCGGCTTGCTCGTCACGTCGAGCACCACGCGGTTGACGTCGGCCACCTCGTTGGTGATCCGGGTGGAGATCTTCGCCAGCACCTCGTACGGCAGCCGCGACCAGTCCGCGGTCATGGCGTCCTCGGAGGAGACCGGGCGCAGCACGATCGGGTGGCCGTAGGTGCGGCCGTCGCCCTGGACGCCGACGGAGCGGACGTCGGCGAGCAGCACCACCGGGCACTGCCAGATGTCGCGGTCGAGCCCGGCCGCGGTCAGCTCCTCGCGGGCGATGGCGTCGGCCTCGCGCAGCAGGTCGAGCCGGTCGCGGGTGACCTCGCCGACGATCCGGATGCCGAGCCCGGGGCCGGGGAACGGCTGCCGCTGCACGATCTCCTCGGGCAGGCCCAGCTCCTGGCCGACCATCCGCACCTCGTCCTTGAACAGCTTGCGCAGCGGCTCGACGAGCGTGAACTGGAGGTCTTCGGGCAGGCCGCCGACATTGTGGTGCGACTTGATGTTCGCGGTGCCGGTGCCGCCGCCGGACTCGACCACGTCCGGGTAGAGGGTGCCCTGGACCAGGAACTCCACCGGCTCGTCGCCGGGGGCCTCGGCGACGATCTCCGCCTGCGCCTGCTCGAAGACCCGGATGAACTCCCGGCCGATGATCTTCCGCTTCTGCTCCGGGTCGCTGACCCCGGCGAGCGCGTCCAGGAAGCGGTCGGTGGCGTCCACGACCTTGAGCTGGACGCCGGTCGCGGCCACGAAGTCCTTCTCGACCTGCTCGGTCTCGCCCTTGCGCATCAGTCCGTGGTCGACGTACACGCAGGTGAGCCGGTCACCGATGGCCTTCTGGACGAGGGCGGCGGCGACCGCGGAGTCCACGCCGCCGGACAGCCCGCAGATGGCCCGGCTGCTGCCGACCTGCTCGCGGATCAGCGCGATCTGCTCGTCCACGACATTGACGGTCGTCCACGTCGGCGCGAGGCCCGCGCCGCGGTAGAGGAAGTGCTCCAGGATCTGCTGGCCGTGCGTGGAGTGCAGCACCTCGGGGTGGTACTGGACGCCGTACAGCCGCTTCTCGTCGTTCTCGAACGCGGCGACCGGCACCACGTCGGTGGACGCCGTCACGGCGAAGCCCTCGGGCGCGGCCGAGCAGGCGTCGCCGTGCGACATCCACACCGACTGCTCGGCGGGGGTGCCCTCGAAGAGGGTGGAGCCGGGCTTGGAGACGGCCAGCGCGGTGCGGCCGTACTCCCGCGCCCCGGTGTTGTCGACGGTCCCGCCGAGCGCCGTCGCCATGAGCTGGAAGCCGTAGCACATGCCGAAGACGGGGACGCCCGCCGTGAAGATCGCCGGGTCCAGGGTGGGGGCGCCCGGCTCGTAGACCGAGGACGGGCCGCCGGACAGGATGATCGCGCTCGGCCGCTTCGCCAGCATCTCGCTCACCGGCGTCGTGGAGGGCACGATCTCGCTGTACACCCGGGCCTCACGGACCCGGCGCGCGATCAGTTGCGCGTACTGCGCACCGAAGTCCACGACCAGGACCAGGTCCGGTGTATCCGGTGTGCCCGACGAGGGGGCGGGGGCGACTGGCGTTACCACGGTGTGCCTTCCGGCGGTTCCAACGGGGATAGGACCCGATTCTACCGGGGCGGCGCACTCCCTCCTTCCCCCGGCTTGCCCCGCGGGAGGCGAGGGGGGCACACTGACGCCATGCACACGCGCAGCGTCACGTTTACCTATGGCACCGGCTGGTCCGGCTGCCATGGTCGCGTCGCGTGAGCTGACGAGCGACTTCCCAGGCGCCCCGGGCCAGACGGCCCGGGGCGCCTGTCGTTTCGCTCCCCCGGGACCCGAGGCCCGCGGCGCCGCCCGCCCCTCCCGAGGAGAGCAGACATGACGACCCCGACCCCGACACCTATCTCCGTCCCGGCCCCCATTCCGGCCCCGGCCCCCGCGACCGCGACCGCGGGCACCGAGAGCGTCCCGGACGCCCCGGACACCCACGGCGTCCCGGAGTCCGCGGACGCGGTCATCGCGCGCAAGCGGCGGCGGATCGACGATCTCGACACCCGGATCATCGGCCTGGTCAGGGAACGGATGACCGAGTCGGCCGACATCCAGCGCGCCCGCATGACGTCCGGCGGTCGCCGGGTGAGCCTGAACCGCGAGATGGAGGTGCTGACGCACTACAGCGCGGAGTTGGGGAGGCCGGGCACGTCACTGGCGATGACGCTGCTGGAACTGTGCCGCGGCAAGGTGTGAGCGGCGCGGCCGGAGCGGCCCGCGAGGCGTGACGTTTCGCCCTTTCGAGCGGCATCACCCGTACGGCACGTGACCGGCCCGCGATGGCTTCGTTGGAGGTGGTGTCCGTGCCATCCAGGGGCGGTAACCCAACACCACGCGTGGAACTGGACACCGCCTAGACGCAGCTAGGCGGGGTGTGACCGATGCGATGAGGCGACCGCAGGTGTGCGGTCGCCGTGGGACCTCGTGTCGGTGCTATGTGACCGGACGGCAGGGGACAGCAGCCCGGTCACGACTCAAAGAGGCGGTCGGCTCCGGGGACGCTTGGATCCGGCCGCTCTGCGAGAACCCACATTACTCATGTACGGCTCCCGGCACGGACTTCCCGTCCACGATCGGGTGACACAGCGCGTGCCCGTGCGCACGGGTACGCGTCGGCGCGCGCGGACGCGTCACCCGAACGCGTCAGTCACCGCAGTCAGTTCAGGCAGTTCAGCCGGTTCAGGCAGTTCAGCCGGTTCAGCCGCGTCACTCTGCCGCGGACCTGGGCGGCACCGCGGGGACCGGCAGCATCGGAAGCCGCAGCGCGCCGAAGGCTCCCTCCGGCACCACCGGGGCGGCGGGCCGTACCGCGGCGATCCTGCGGTAGCCCTCGCCCTGGGCCGGACGCGGGTCCGCCTCGCCCTTGTTGGGCCACAGCGCCATCGCGCGCTCCGCCTGCGCGGTGATCGTCAGCGACGGATTGACGCCGAGATTCGCCGAGACGGCCGAACCGTCGACCACATGGATGCCCGGGTGCCCGTAGAGCCGGTGGTACGGGTCGATGACGCCGTGGTCCGCGTCCTCGCCGATCGGGCAGCCGCCCAGGAAGTGCGCGGTCATGGGGCGTTCGGTGGCCTCGCCGACATTGCTGCCCGCGAAGCCGTTGATCTCCTCGGCTATCAACTCCGCGGCCCGCGCGCCCTCCGGGATGTGCGTCGGGTTGGGAGCGCCGTGACCCTGACGGGCCGTCAGCAGCCCTTTGCCCAGGCCCTTGGCCTTGCGGTAGGTGGTCAGCGAATTGTCGCTGGTCTGCATGACCAGGCCGATGATCGTCCGCTCCGACCAGTGGAAGTTGGACAGCGAGCGGAGGCCGACCGCCGGGTGGCGCAGGTAGTTGACGGCGAATTCGGCCCAGCGCGGCACCTTCCCGCCGTACGGCGCCGCCATGATCGACAGATTCCCCATCGCGTTGGAGCCCTTGCCGTAGCGGACCGGCTCGATGTGGGTGTGGTCGTTGGGGTGCACGGACGAGGTGATCGCGACGCCCTTGGTGAAGTCCAGCGCGCGGTCCGGGTGCCGCTTGCGGTAGCGGCGGGTGGAGGTCTGCGCGCCCACCAGCGCCTCGGAGTTGGTACGGGTCAGCTCGCCGAGCTTCGCCGAGATGCCGGGCAGCCGGCCGCCGTCGCGCATCGCGTGCAGCAGCGTCTGCGTCCCGTACGTGCCCGCCGCGACCACGACCTGACGGGCCCTCAGCACCGCCCGCTCGCCCTTCTTGCGCTGGTCGGTGGGGACGGCGGTGACACGGTAGCCGCCCTCGGGGTCCTCGGTGAGGTCGGTGACGGTGGTCATCGGGTGGATGACGGCGCCCGCCCGCTCGGCGAGGTGCAGATAGTTCTCCGTGAGGGTGTTCTTCGCGCCGTGCCGGCAGCCGGTCATGCACTCGCCGCACTCGGTGCAGGCCCGCCGCGCGGGGCCGGTTCCGCCGAAGTACGGGTCGGGCACCTCGCCGCCGGGCGCCGCCTTCGACGCGCCGCCCGCGTCCTGGCCGTCGCCGAAGAACACCCCGACCGGCGCGAGGTGGAAGCTGTCGCCGACGCCCATCCGCTCGGCCGCCGCCTTCAGGTGCTCGTCCGAGGGGGTGAGCGTGGGGTTGGTGCGCACCCCGAGCATCCGCTGGGCCTGGTCGTAGTACGGCGCCAACTCCTGCTGCCAGTCGGTGATCGCGCCCCACTGCCGGTCCTCGAAGAACGCCTTCGGGGGCACGTACAGGGTGTTGGCGTAGTTCAGCGAGCCGCCGCCGACGCCCGCGCCCGCCAGCACCAGGACGTTGCCGAGGACGTGGATGCGCTGGATGCCGTAGAGGCCGAGCGCGGGCGCCCACAGGTAGTTGCGGACGTCCCAGGAGTTCTTCGGCAGTTCGTCGCGGGCGAAGCGGCGGCCGGCCTCCAGCACGCCGACCCGGTAGCCCTTCTCGGTCAGCCGCAGCGCGGAGACGGAGCCGCCGAAGCCGGAGCCGATGACGACGACGTCGTAGTCGTAGCCGTCTTCCTGTGACACGTGATCCTCCGTGCGTCGGTGCGGGACTCGTCCGGTCCGGCCGGGTCGGCGGGCAGGGCGTGGGCGGGGCGCGGGCGGCGGGCGAGGGCCGGGCAGCGCGCGGGCGGGCGGGCGGGGGTCAGCGCATCCGCAGGGCCTTCATCGCCTTCAGCGAGACGGTGAGGAACCTCGCGTACGTCTCGTCGGTCATGCCGAGCGAGGGCGCCATCGGCAGAAGGCGCTGGGTGGCGACGGTCTGGGCCTCGGTGTGCTTGAGGATGCCCTCGGAGCCGTGCCTGCGGCCGAGCCCGGAGTCCTTCATACCGCCCATCGGCGCCCGGACGCTGCCGTACGCGGCGGCGTACGCCTCGTTGATGTTGACCGTGCCGGAGCGCAGCCGGGCCGCGATCCGCGCGCCGCGCCGGGTGTCCTTGGTCCACACACTGGCGTTGAGGCCGTAGTCGGTGTCGTTGGCGCGCTCGATCGCCTCCTCCTCGTCGCGGAAGCGGTAGACGGACACGACGGGGCCGAAGGTCTCCTGCGCGCAGACGGCCATCGGGGCCTCGACGCCGTCCAGGATCGTCGGCTCGTAGACGTACGGGCCGATGTCGGGGCGGGCCCGGCCGCCGGCCACCACCGTGGCGCCCTTCTCGCGGGCCTCCTCGACGTGCCGGACGACGGTCTCCAACTGCCGTTCCCCGGCCAGCGATCCCATGCCCGCGCCGTACGCGAGGGCCGTGCCGAGCCTGATCGCCTTCGTGCGCGCGGCGAACTTCTCCAGGAACGCGTCGGCGACCGACTCGTCCACCAGCAACCGCTCGACGGAGACGCAGAGTTGACCGGCGGAGGCGAAGCAGGCGCGGACGGCGCCGTCGGCGGCCTTGTCGAGGTCGGCGTCACGCAGCACCAACAGGGGGTTCTTGCCGCCGAGTTCGAGGGAGGCGCCGATCAGCCGGGCGGCGGCGCGCTGGGCCACGTCGCGGCCGGTGCGCGTCGAGCCGGTGAAGGACACGTAGTCGGCGTGCTCGACCAGGGCCGGGCCGACGACCGGGCCCTCGCCGATCACGATCTGCCACACGTCGGCGGGCAGCCCCGCCTCGACCAACTGCTCGCGCGCCCACAGCGCGGTCAGCGCGGTCTCGGTGTCCGGCTTCATCACCAGGGCGTTGCCCGCCACGAGTCCGGGCAGCGCGTCGCCGACGGACAGCTCCAGCGGGTAGTTCCAGGGCGCGATCTGGCCGACGACCCCGCGCGGCTGCCGCAGCTCCACGGCCTTGGTCAGCGTCGGGATGGCGCCGGTGTGCCGCTTGGGCTTCAGGTACGCGGGGGCCTTGCGGCCGTAGTGCCGGGCCGCCATCGCGACCACCTGCACCTCTTCGTGCGCGTGCATGCGCGCCTTGCCGGTCTCCACCTGGATCAGGTCGAGCACCTCGGCCTGCCGGGCGAGCACCAGGTCGTGGAAGCGGAGCAGGACCGCGGCGCGCTGCCGTACGGGGGTGGCGGCCCACGCCTTCTGCGCCGTGCGGGCGCGCGCGAACGCCTCCGCGACCTCCTCGGGCGTGGTCTCCGGCAGGTCGGCGAGCTTGTCGCCGGTCAGCGGGGTGTGACTGGCGGTACGGCCTCCCCCTGCTTGCCAGCGGGGGGACCCCCAGCCGATGACGTCGCGGGTGAGGCGGGCGACCAGATCGGGGGTGACGACGTCCTTCGGGCCGCGCGCCGTGGTGGGCGCGACCGGGTTTCCGTCGGTGGGGCCGTCGGTGGGGCGGCCGTCTGCGGGGGGCGTGCTGCGCTCCAGCGAATCCGTCATGCCGGTGAGATTACGACCGTCCGGCACCGATTGGATACCCGTGAGTAAGTATTTTCCTCGTGATCCGTGCAACTAAGCCAGCAATCGGTGGCGTCATACGGATCTTCGCAGGTCACGCGGGTTGCCCGGAGGGGCAGTGGCGGCAGGTGCCGGGCGCCCTCGGGGCGCGTACGTGTCGGTGGAACATCAGTGCGGACGGAAGGCGGCGCGCGCCGCGTCGAAGGTGTCCCGCGCCCGCTCGACCTGCTCGATCGGCGCCGACAGCCACATGTCGTACATCCGGCCGCCCTCCGTCCAGCACAGGTCGAACGTCCGGCGCGCGCCGTTGCCGTCGGCGAAACCGTCGTACGTGAACTGCCACAGCGCGGCGGGCCGCCCGCGCTGCGTGGTCTCGGTGATCACGCCGTCCCGGTACCCCGGATAGACACTGCCCGCCCGGGGACCGGCCAGATCCTGGTCGCGCAGCACCGCGTACGGGCCGCGCGGGTCGGGCGACTGCTCGCGCTCGCCGAAGCGGAAGGCACGGTCGGGCGACCAGTAGTACACCCGCAGGACGCCGCTGCTGTCGCGCTGCGCGTCGCGTACGTATCCAGCGGGCAGCGCCAGCGAGAAGCCGGTCGGATCGGTGACGCGCTCGTACCCGGCCGGGAGGGCCGGGGCCGTCGGCGGGGGTGTCGTCGGGCTCGGCGTCGTGGGCGGCGGGGTCGTGCCCGTCACCGGCGCCGTGCTCGGCGGGGGCGACGCGGCGCGGGCGCCGCCGTCGTCGTGCCGGACGACCAGCACCGCGGCCAGCGCGCCGCCGCCGACCGCGAGGGCCGCCACGCTCACGGCGGCGGCGAGGACACGGCGCCTGCGGCCCTTCGGGCGGGGGGTCGCCCGCGGCTCGGGCTCCGCGTCACGCGGGGGTTCGGCCGCCGGGACCACCGGTACGTGCTGGGCGGGCGGCGGCTCACCGGTCTCCGCGTACGCCGTCAGCAGCGTCTGCGCCCGCGCCGCGCCCATCCGGCGGCCCGGGTCCCGGTCGAGCAGCGCCGTGACCACCGGCAGCAGCGGCTCCGCCGCCTCGGGCGTCCTGATCGTGTCGATCGCGACCGCGTGCACGATCTCGCCTATCGACTCGCGGTGGAACGGGGACTCGCCGTCCACCGCCGCGCACAGCAGCGCGCCGAGCGACCACAGGTCGGACTCCGGGCCCGCCGCACGGCCCGACATCCGCTCGGGCGAGGTGTACTCCGGCGACCCCACGAAGGACCCGGTCTCGCTGATCGTCGCGCTGCCCGCGACCCGGGCGATTCCGAAGTCCGTCAGCACGACGCGTCCGGTGCCGCGCTCGAGCAGTACGTTCGCCGGTTTCACGTCACGGTGCTGGACCTCGCTCGCGTGCGCCGCCCGCAGCGCGCCCGCCACGGCCGCGCCGATCCGCGCCGCCTCCCGCGGTTCCAGGGGGCCGTCCTGTGCCAGCACGTCCGCCAGCGAACGGCCGTCCACCAGCTCCATCACGATCCACGGGCGGCCGTCCTGCTCCAGCACGTCGTACACGACGATCACATGCGGGTGCCTGATCCTGGCCACGCTGCGCGCTTCGCGCAGTGCCCGGTCCTGGCCGCCCTCGGGCAGGTGCAGCTCCTTGACCGCCACCGGTCGGTGCAGCAGCTCGTCCTCCGCCCGCCACACCGTCCCCATCCCGCCGCGGCCGAGCCGCCCCGTGATGCGGTACCTCCCCGCCACCACATCCCGAGGCTCCGCCTCCGCCGTCCACCCCCCGTCACTCCCCATACCCCCCAGGCTATCCACCCTCCTCACCCCGGCCCACCCTCCAGGGCCCCCTCCCCAGCGCGCCCCCCTTTGCGCGGGGCCTGTCTTCCAGGGACGGTGAGCCGATCTTTTAAGGGGCGCGGGGAACTGCGCGGCCAGCCGCTGGCAGTGGCGCGGGCGAAAATCCCGCCCCAGCGGGGCAGTTCGGTTGTCTCCGGACCACCGGCCGGTGGTGGGTTGCTCGCGCAGTTCCCCGCGCCCCTGACGGGGCGAACCCCACCGCGCAAGGTGAACGGGCCGGGGCGGCGAGCCCTTGGCGTGGGGCGGGCGTCAGCTCGCCGCGTAGGTTTCGACGGCTTTGTCGAAGGCACGCTGGACATCGGCGCGCCGAGCGTCCGGCCCGCTGACGACGACGACGTGGTAGGAGCCGTCGATGATGACGGCGAGATTGAGGGCGTAGATCTGCGTGTCGTTGGCGTCGCGGTAGCTGTACTCGCCCTCGGCGGCACTGTGCCCGCGCAGGTCGAGCGTGTGCAGACCGGAGGCGGCGGACCAGGAGGAGCCGCGGAAGGCGGCCAGTTCGGGCTCTTCGAGCTGGTAGGCGAGCGGATCGCTGCCGTGGTCGGAGACCTTGTCACGGCCGGGCACGACGGTGAGCTGGAGGTCGCTGCCGGAGTAACGGACCTGCCCCTGACCGTTCTTGCCGGAGCGCTGCCACCCGGTGTGGACGGCGACGGTGAACCCGGCGGAGTCGGTCCGCATGACGAAGTCGCTGCCGAGGTCCGGCGGCGGCACCGCCGTACTCGGCGGCGGAGCCGGCTTCGTGGTGGCCGGCTTCGTCGTCGGCGCCGCGGTCGTACGAGTGGGCGTCGGCGTCGGCTTCTTGCCGCCGCTGTGGCCGCCCGGCACCTCGGCCGGGACCGTACGGTCGCCGCCCTTGGCCCCGTTGTCCGACGTGTCGCCGTTGCCGGGCATGGCGAGCACCGCGTACGCGACGACGGCCGCGAGCACCACCAGGACCGCGATCAGCAGCCGCACGCCCAGCTTGCGCGGTGCCTCGTCGCCGCCGCGCGGAGGCTTGCGGTAGACGACCTCCTGCTCCTGGTGGATCTGCTCCTGCCGCATCTCGCTGCGCCGCGCCTGCTCGCGCTTGGCCTTGGTGACCCTGGCCTGCTTGCCGCGGGCGTGCCTGCGGTGCTGAATCCCGGCGACGTCGGCCTCGGCGGCGGCCTTGCGGCGCCGCCGCCGTACCAACTCGCCCTTGCGGCGCACGATCGGCAATTTGGCCGGATCCGTCGGCACCTGGACCATGTCGAGGCCGAGATCGGGCTCGGGCGCGGAGCGGATCAGCGACCGCAGCCAGCCGCCCAACTCCTCGGCCTCCGGCCGCTCCTCGGGGTCGGGCCGGAGCAGCGACTCGACGATCGGCCGCAACGCGCCGCACTCCTCGGCGAAGGCGGGCGGCTCGGCGCACACCATCTGCACCAGTTCGGCGGCGCTCTCCTCGGGGAACGGCGGATGCCCCTGCACGGTACGGAAGAGCAGCGAGCCGAGCGCCCACAGGTCGGCGGCCGGGCCGACCGGCGGCGACAGCCGCCAGTTCTCGTGCACCTCGTGCGCCTGCTCCGGCGCCCAGCGCTCGGTGACGGCGCCGATGACGGTGATCCGGTTCTGCCGGGCCCGCTCCTGTTCGAGGGCGGACTCGGGGCCGTGCCACGACTGGTCCTCACCCGCGCCCGACAGGCCGCCGCCCGCGAGGACCTGGATGTGCTGCGGCACGGGGTCGTAGCCGCACAGCGCCTCCTGGGCGGCGCCCGCGGCGAGCCCGGCGAGCATCGCCCGGCCGTCGTCGCAGACCAGCACGGTGCTCGCGGTCACATTGCGGTGCGTCCAGCCGTACGCGTGCACGGCGCGCAGCGCGGTGAGCACGTCGGAGGCGACCTCGGCGGCGCGGTAGGCGTCCAGCGGCCGGTCGGCGAGTAACGCGGCGAGCGGCCGGGCGGACACCAGTTCGCTCGCGATCCAGAGACTGCCGCCCTCGATGAAGATGTCGAAGACCTGGACCAGGCGGGGGTGGTCGGGTATCGCCGCCGCCGCGCGGGCGGCCTCGAGGGCGCGCCGGGCGCTGTCGCTCAGCGCGTCCTGGTCGCCGTATCCCCGGTCGTCGCCCGGGTCCTCGGCCGTGACGACCTCGGGCAGCAGCACCTGCCGGACCAGGACCTCCTGGCCGCTGTAGGTGTCGAAGGCGCGCGTCTCGACCAGTTCGAACTCGTCGGCGGGCGGCCGGGGCAGCCGGTACCGGTCGGCGAGCACGCGGCCCGCGTATTCGTCCACGACGCCCCCTCTCCGGCCCTTCCCGACCCGATGCCATCCGTGCGGGAACCCTCACCCGCACCCCACCTTGTACCCGAAGCGGTCCGATCCGAACGGAATCCGGCTGCGGACAGTCCACGGCTACTCACAATACGTGCTGCGGAAGGCTCACTTGGCCGGTTTGAAGGTAGCGAAGAAGGTCGTGAGGGCCTTGGTGCTGGTATCGCTGGTCCACGCGTCGGCCGGAGTCGTGAACATGATGGCGTACCCGTGCTTCGGGTCCGTCACCATGCCGCGATTCAGGACGTGTACCTGCTTACCCTTCACGTCCCGCTTGTACTCCCAGTCGGCCGCGTCGTACGAGCGGTACTGCGTCTGGGCCACCTTGAGTTCCTGGTAGCCGGGCATGCCGTTCCGGCCGGACTTGGCGGTCTTCGCCGCGTTCTGCCAGTCCTTGAGCGCGCTCGGCCCCGGCGAATGCGTCCAGTCCACGAGCAACTCGCTGCCGTCCGAGCCCCGGAACTTCGAGCCGCTGCCGTACCCGTTGTCCCCCACGCGCTTCCAGCCGTTGGGCAGGGCTATCGAGAAGCCCTCGGAGTCGTCGTAGCGGTAGAAGCCCGCCGGTACGGCGTCCGAGCCGCCGGTGGCCGGCGGGGACGAGGCGGGGGTGGTCGGCGCGGAGGCCGAACTGCCCGGCGACGACGGCGACTTGCTGTCGTCCGTGCCGCCCTTGCTGTCGTCGTCGTTCTTCGCGCCGGTCGACGCGGAGGCCGAGGCCCCGCCCTTCGGCTTCGACGCCGATCCGTTCCCGCCGTCGCCGCCACCGGAGTTGGCGAGCGCTATGCCGATCACCGTGCCCAGCAGGACGATCACGATCGCCGCGGCCACGATGACCATCGTGCGGCGCGGTACGACGTCGGTGAGCGACGCGCGCGGCGGGGCGGGCGGCGGGACGGGGCCGCCCGGCTCAGGGGCGGCGGCCGACGTCGCGGGCTTCGCGGGGATCTTGGCGGCGGCGGCCTTGCGGACCGAGCGCAGCGCGTCGCGCACCCGGGCCTGGTCGGCGGCGGCTTCGCCTCCGGCGGTGGGGGTCCCCCCGCCGGAGGCAGCGGGAGCGTCGGTCGGGGTGGGCTGCGGGTCCACGTTCAGCACGACGGTACGGGCGTCGGAGGTGGGCGGCGCGACCGGGCGTTCGGGGGCGTGCGCGACGGTGGACAGCAGGGCGTACGCGGCGTCGTGGTCGAGGCGTTGGGCCGGGTCCTTGACCAGCAGGCCCTTGATCGCCTCGGCGAGCGGCCCGGCGTTGGTCATCGGCCCGACCGGCTCGGTCATCACGGCGGTCAGGGTGGCGATGGCCGACCCCTTGTCGTAGGGCGGGCGGCCCTCGACCGAGGCGTAGAGCAGCGCGCCGAGCGACCACAGGTCGGCGGGCGGGCCCGGCTTCTGGCCGCGCGCGCGTTCCGGCGAGATGTACGAGGGGGCGCCGACGAGCATGCCGGTGGAGGTGACGGACGGGTCGCCGTCGATCTGGGCGATGCCGAAGTCGCTGAGGACCACGCGCCCGGCGCCGCGGCCCGCGGGGTCCGAACCGCGGTCGGCGAGCAGGACGTTGGAGGGTTTCACGTCGCGGTGCAGGATGCCGGCGTTGTGGGCGGCCTTGAGGACGTCGAGTATGACGAGGCCGACCTCGGCGGCGCGCTTGGGCGTGAGCGGGCCGTCCTCACGGATCGCGTCGGACAGCGAGCGGCCCTCGACCAGCTCCATGACGATCCACGGCCGGTCGTCCTCCTTGACCACGTCGAAGACGGTGATCGCGCCGGTGTTGCGAATCCGCGCGGTGGCCTTGGCCTCGCGCAGGGTCCTGGTGACCAGGCGCTGCTTCTCGTCCTCGTCGACGTTGCCGGGGAAACGCAGCTCTTTGACCGCGACGGTACGGCCCAGCGTCTCGTCGACGGCGCGCCACACCGTGCCCATGCCGCCTTTGCCGAGGACTTCGCCGAGGCGGTACCGGTCGGCGAGCACGCGTCCGTCGGTACTTTCGACCTCGCTCATGGGATCCCTCTGGAGTGCTGGACGTGTAAACACCCATCATCCCCGAACGGGGGACGCGGAAGCGAACCCGGCTTATGGGTTCGATAGCCGGAAACCGGCCACAGCGTTCGTGAACACCGGTCGGTAGGTGTCCCATTCGGCGTCCGGAGCCGACAGGTAGACCGCGTACTCACGACCACCCGGCTTGCCGAATCCGAGGTCGATCGCATGGAACTTGCGGACCGAGCCCTGGAAGGTGAACTCCCACAGCGCGGCGGGCATCCCCAACTGCACGGTGCGGATCATCCGTTCACGGTGGTACTCGTCAACCTGCTCCTGGGTCTGCGGCTCCAGAGTCAGCCAGTGCTCGTACGGGTCGTCGCTGCCGAAGTCCAGCGAGCTGATCTTCAGGCCGATCTTGCCGGTCGGGTCGATGAAGTCGACCTCGTCGCCGTCGTTCTTGACCTGCCGCGTCCAGCCGTCGGGCACCGGCACCGCGTAACCGTGGTCGGACTCCGTGACCAGGTGGTAGCCGTCGGGGACCGGCGGGGGCGGCGCCGTGGTGCTCGGCGTGGGACCGGCCGAGGACGTGGTGCCGGTGGGCGGTGTGCTGACCGCGGTGGTGGGGCCGGGGCTCGCGTCCGTACCGGAGCCGCCGTTGTGGATGACGGCGAAGGCGGTGCCCGCGGCCACGAGGGCGAGGACGGCGACGCCCGCGATCCACGCTCCGGTACGGCGGCGCGGCCGTTCGGGGCGGTGCGCGCCGGAGTGCGGGCCGGTGTCGGGGCCTGAACCGCCCGCCCCCGTACCGAAACCGGCGGCCGTTCCCGTACCGGTTCCCGTGGAGTAGGGCGGCGGGGGCCCGAAGGAGTCGGCGTACGGAGGGGAGTGCGCGCCGCCGGGGGGCGGGGCGCCGGGCACCTGGGTCACGGTGGCGGTCCGGCCGTCGCCCGCGGGGTAGGTGAACCGGTCGGTGTCGACCTGCCCGGTGTCGGGTTCTGCCAGCGGAATCCGCAGCAGCCGCTCGGTCTCGGCCGCGGACAGCCGCTCGGCCGGTTCCTTGGCGAGCAGCCCGGCGATCACCTGGGTCAGCGCGCCCGCGTTGGCGGCCGGCAGCACCGGCTCCTCGGCGATGGCGTACGCGGTCTCGATCGCGGTCGGCCGCCGGAAGGGCGACTCGCCCTGGACGGCCTGGTAGAGGGTGGCGCCCAGCGCCCACAGGTCGGCCTCGGGCCCGGGCAGGGCGCCCCTGATCCGCTCGGGCGACAGGAAGTCGATGGAGCCGATGAGTTCGCCGGTCCGGGTGAGGGTGGAGGTGCCGGACGCCTGGGCGATGCCGAAGTCGGTGAGGACCACGCGCCCGCTGCCGTAGCCCTGTTCCGCGGAGCCGCCCTCGACGGGCGCGCCGCCCTCGACGCCGAGCAGGACGTTGCCCGGCTTGACGTCGCGGTGCAGCACTCCGGCGCGGTGCGCGGCCCGCAGCGCGGCGACCATGCCGCGGCCGATCCTGGCGACTTCGGCGACCGGCAGCGGTCCGTGCTTCTTGAGCTGTTCGCCGAGCGTGACCGACGGGACGTACTCCATGACGATGGACGGCAGTCCCTCGTCGTCCACGACGTCGTGCACGACCACCACGTTGGGGTGGCTGATCCGGGCGGCGGCGCGCGCCTCGCGGCGGGTGCGTTCGAAGAGGGTGGCCAACTCGTCGTCGTGCATGTGCGGCTGGGGCGGGTGCAGCTTCTTCACCGCGACCTGCCGGCCGAGGAGTTCGTCCTCGGCCCGCCACACGGTGCCCATGCCGCCCCGGCCGATGCGTTCGAGCAGCCGGTACCGGCCCGCGACCAACCGCCCCTCGTCGGCCTGTCCCGTCATCTCGCGCCCTTCCGCCCGCTCCCCCGACGCGCGCCGCGTCTCCCCCGAGACGCACCGTGCCTAGAGGGGAACGATATCGGGCGCGCCCAGCCTGGCCGCATCCGCGGTCAGATCATCGGGCTGGAGCTGCGACTCGCGCTCGGCCTCCACGCGCTTCTCGTAGTAGGCCACTTCCTTGTCGATCTGGTCCTTGTCCCAGCCCAGGACGGGTGCCATCAACTCGGCGGCCTCGCGGGCGCTGCGGGTGCCGCGGTCGAAGGTCTCGATCGAGATCCGGGTCCTGCGGGCGAGCACGTCGTCCAGGTGGCGGGCGCTCTCGTACATCGCCGCGTAGACGATCTCGGCCCGCAGGTAGTCGTCGGCCGAGGTCAGCGGGGCGCCCAGCGACGGGTCCTCGGCGATCAGCGCGAGCACCTCCTCGGCGAGCGAGCCGTACCGGTTGAGCAGGTGCTCCACCCGGGCGACGTGCAGTCCGGTGCGGGCGGCGGTGCGGGCGCGGGCGTTCCACAGCGCGTGGTAGCCCTCGGCGCCGACCAGCGGCACATCCTCCGTGCAGCACTCGGCCACCCGGTGGTCCAGGCCGTGCACGGCCTCGTCGACCGCGTCCTTGGCCATCACGCGGTACGTCGTGTACTTGCCGCCCGCGACCACCACGAGTCCCGGCACCGGGTGCGCCACGGTGTGCTCGCGCGAGAGCTTGCTGGTGGCGTCCGACTCGCCGGCCAGCAGCGGACGCAGGCCCGCGTAGACGCCCTGGACGTCGTCCCTGGTCAGCGGGGTGGACAGCACCGAGTTGACGTGTTCGAGCAGGTAGTCGATGTCGGCGCTGGACGCCGCCGGGTGGGCCTTGTCCAGGTCCCAGTCGGTGTCGGTGGTGCCGATGATCCAGTGCCTGCCCCAGGGGATGACGAAGAGCACGCTCTTCTCGGTCCGCAGGATGAGCCCGGTGGTGGAGTGGATCCGGTCCTTGGGGACCACCAGGTGGATGCCCTTGGACGCGCGGACGTGGAACTGGCCGCGCTCGCCGATCAGCGCCTGCGTGTCGTCGGTCCACACCCCGGTGGCGTTGACGATCTGCTTGGCGCGGATCTCGTACTCGCCGCCCTGCTCGCCGTCCTGGACCCGCGCGCCGACGACGCGCTCGCCCTCGCGGAGGAAGCCGATCACCCGCGCCTGGTTGGCGACCTGCGCGCCGTAGGAGGCGGCGGTACGCACCAGGGTGGTGACGAAGCGCGCGTCGTCGACCTGCGCGTCGTAGTACTGGAGCGCGCCGACCAGCGCGTCCTTGCGCAGCGCGGGCGCGACCTGGAGGGCGTGCTTACGGGTGAGGTGGCGGTGCACCGGCAGACCGCGGCCGTGCGCGGAGGAGACCGACATGGTGTCGTACAGCGCGACGCCGGAGCCCGCGTAGAGCCGCTCCCACGCCTTGTGCTGCAAGGGGTAGAGGAACGGGACCGGCCGCACCAGGTGCGGGGCGAGGCGTTCCAGGAGCAGGCCCCGCTCCTTGAGGGCCTCGCGGACCAGCGCGAAGTCCAGCATCTCCAGGTAGCGCAGGCCGCCGTGGATCAGCTTGCTCGACCGGCTCGACGTGCCGGACGCCCAGTCGCGGGCCTCGACCAGACCGGTGGACAGGCCACGGGTGACGGCGTCCAGCGCTGTTCCCGCGCCGACCACCCCGCCGCCCACGACCAGCAGGTCCAGCTCGTGCTCGGCCATCCGGGCCAGTGCCCCGGCCCGCTCGGCGGGGCCCAGTGTTGACGTACGCATCCGTGTGCCTCCCATGGTGGCGGCGCTCTCGCGTGCCGCCGCGGTGGATAGCCCTCCACTCGATAGTGACCGCCACCGCCGCGAGCGGCCACCCTTGACCCGCCGTCGAGGGGGGTGCCGGGGCGCGCCCGCGGTGCGGCGAGGCGGTGAACGCCCTGCGGGCAGGGCGTCCGGGCCGTCCCTCTCCTACCCGGCGATCCCGTGCCTCTTCTGCCCGTAACCCGGATGACTGCACGGCGCGCCGTGCGGTCATATCAGTCATTTGTCTGGTTAGCCTGATTTAAAGCCATCCGTGGAGCCATCCGTGGAGTCCCCGTGGTGGTCGCAAGGGAGAGGACTGAACCGCATGCCCGCAGACCTCGCAGTGCTCGGACTCGGCCGCACCGGACTTCCCCTCGCCCAGGCGGCGACCGCCGCGGGCGTCGGCGTCATCGGCTACGAACCCGACCCGGCCGCCGCGGCCGACATCAACGCGGGCCGCGTACCGCCGGGCACGCTCGCCGCCGCCGACCTGCGCCGGATGCTCGCGGGCGGCTTCCGCGCGACCGCGGACCCGGCGGTGCTCGGCCGGGTCAGGACCGCCGTGATCTGCGCGCCCACCCCGCTCGGCGAGGACCGCGCCCTGGACCTGACGGCGGTGTCCGCCGCCGCCCGCGCGCTCGCCGGGCACCTGCGCCCGCACACCACCGTCGTCCTGGAGTCGGCGGTCTACCCCGGCACCACCGAGGGGTTCCTGCGCCCGCTGCTGGAGGCCGACGGTCTGCGCGCGGGCCGGGACTTCCACCTCGCCTACTCCCCCAGCCGCCTCGACCCCGGCAACCGGGACTTCCACCTCGCCAACACCCCCAAGGTGATCGGCGGTTGCACCCCCGCCTGCACCGAGGCCGCCGCCGCCTTCTACGGCCGCTTCACCGAACGCATCGTGCGCGCCCGCGGCCCCCGCGAGGCCGAGGCGGTCAATCTGCTGGAGACCAACTACCGGCACGTCAACATCGCCTTCGCCAACGAGATGGCGGTCTTCTGCCACGACCTCGGCGTCGACCTGTGGGACGTGATCCGCTGCGCCGAGACCAAGCCGTTCGGCTTCCAGGCGTTCCGACCGGGACCCGGTGTCGGCGGCCCGGCCGCCGCCCTCGACCCCAACGCCGTCCCGCTCTTCGCCGCCATGCCCGCCCAGGGCCAGGTCCGCATGCTCGGCCACCCGCTGCGGATGGTCGAACTGGCCCAGGAGGTCAACTCCCGCATGCCGCGCTACGTCGTCCAGCGCGCCGCCGCGCTGCTCAACGAGCACGGCAAGTCCCTGCGCGGCGCCCGCGTCCTGCTGCTCGGCGTCACCTACAAGGCCGACCTGGCCTCCCAGGAGGGCGCCCCCGCCCGCGAGATCGGCACCCGGCTCATCGAACTCGGCGCGCAGCTCTGCTACCACGACCCCTACGTACCGCAGTGGCGCGTTCTCGACCGTCCGGTGCCGCGCGCCGACTCCCTGTGGGAGGCCGCCTCCGAGGCCGATCTGACGGTGCTGCTCCAGCACCACCGCACGTACGACCTCCAGGGTCTGGCGGTCAAGGCGCAACTCCTGCTGGACACAAGGGGGGCGACGCCCGCGGGCGCGGCGGCGCGGCTGTAGCGGCCCGCCGCGGCGGGGTTCCCGATCCGCGTGTAGTGGTCATGTAACGACCGGAAGAACAACTTGTCCGATTGTCACCCCCTGCTGCTAGATTTCGGCGTCCATCGTCGAATGCCGTATCCCGGGGGACCCCATGAGCGCCAACTACCCGCCGCCGCAGCAGCCCGGTGGCCAGAATCCGTACGGACCGCCGCCGGGCGCCGGATACGGCTACCCGCAGCAGCCCCAGGCGCCCTACAGTCAGCAGCCCCAGCAGCAGTGGGGCGCGCCGCCCGCGCCCGGCGCCTTCAACCCGGCCGCCTACCCGCCGCCGGCGCCGGTCGCCCGCCGCGACAACCCCGGACTCGGCTTCCTGGTCGGCCTGCTGGCCGCGATCGTCGCCGCGCTCGCGTACGGCGGCATCCTGCGCGCGCTGTCCAGCGACGACGGCAGCACCCACGAATTCCGGCTGATGGCGATCGGCGTCGGCGCGCTCGTCGGCCTCGCCGTCGGCAAGGCCGGCGGACGCAACCCGGCCCTGCCGTTCGTGGCCGTCCTGCTCGCGCTGTTCGCGGTCGTCTTCGGCGAACTCTTCGGCGGCGCCCTGGTGATCAGCCACTACGTGTCGGGCCAGGGCGGCTCGATGCCGGTCACCGACATCTTCTTCCACCACTTCGGCGACCTGCTCGACTCGTGGAAGCAGGACTTCAGCTTCATGCGCTTCCTCTTCCTCGCCGTCGCCGCGTTCATCTCCTTCGGCGTCGCGAAGCACGCGGGCGACAACTGACGACAACCGCCCCGGCGCGGTGACGCGTACCGCGCCGTGACGCGACGAGGGGCCGTACCGCGCAGGCGGTACGGCCCCTCGTCCGTGCTAATGCGTGTGCGCCCTAGCGGTGGTGGGTCGGGGAGACCGTCACCTCGACGCGCTGGAACTCCTTCAGGTCCGAGTAGCCGGTGGTGGCCATCGAGCGGCGCAGGGCGCCGAAGAAGTTCATCGAGCCGTCGGGCGCGTGGGACGGGCCGAGCAGGATCTGCTCGGTGGTGCCCGCGGTGCCGAGGTTCATCCGCTTGCCGCGCGGCAGTTCGGTGTTGACCGCCTCCATGCCCCAGTGGAAACCGCGGCCCGGCGCGTCGGTGGCGCGGGCCAGCGGCGAGCCCATCATCACCGCGTCCGCGCCGCACGCGACCGCCTTGGGCAGGTCACCGCTGGCGCCGAAGCCGCCGTCCGCGATGACGTGCACGTACCGGCCGCCGGACTCGTCCATGTAGTCCCTGCGGGCGGCGGCGACATCGGCCACCGCGGTCGCCATCGGCACCTGGATGCCCAGCACATTGCGCGTGGTGTGCGCGGCGCCGCCGCCGAAGCCGACGAGGACGCCCGCGGCGCCGGTCCGCATCAGGTGCAGCGCCGCCGTGTACGTGGCGCAGCCCCCGACGATCACCGGCACGTCGAGTTCGTAGATGAACTGCTTGAGGTTCAGCGGCTCGTGCGAGCCGGAGACGTGCTCGGCGGAGACCGTGGTGCCGCGGATCACGAACAGGTCGACGCCCGCGTCCACGACCGCCTTCGAGAACTGCGCGGTGCGCTGCGGCGACAGCGCGGCGGCCGTCACGACGCCCGCGTCCCGGACCTCCTTGATCCGCTGCCCGATCAGCTCCTCGCGGATCGGCGCCGCGTAGATCTCCTGGAGGCGGGCCGTCGCCCGGGTGTCGTCCAGCTCCGAGATCTCCGCGAGCAGCGGCTCCGGGTCGTCGTACCGGGTCCACAGCCCTTCGAGGTTCAGCACCCCGAGGCCGCCGAGGTTCCCGATCCTGATCGCCGTCTCCGGCGACACCACCGAGTCCATGGGCGCCGCGAGGAACGGCAGCTCGAAGCGGTACGCGTCGATCTGCCACGCGATCGAGACCTCCTTCGGGTCCCGGGTGCGCCGGCTCGGCACGACGGCGATGTCGTCGAACGAGTACGCCCTGCGGCCTCGCTTGCCCCGACCGATCTCGATCTCTGTCACGTCCTGCGCCTTTCTTTTGACCTGCGGCCCCTCAGTATCCCCGTTCGGCCCGCGGGCGGCCCGTGCCCCGTCGGGGATGCGCCCCCGCGCGCTGCCTCGGCACAGGACCTGTGCCCCGTGGGGGCGCGGGGAGAAGAACCGCCCGGGGCCCCGGCCCGGAGGACCAGGTCCCGCGCAAGCGCGGCGTCAGCCGTGGTAGTTGGGGGCCTCTACGGTCATCTGGATGTCGTGGGGGTGGGACTCCTTGAGCCCGGCGGCGGTGATGCGGACGAACCGCCCCTTGGACTCCATCTCGGAGACGGCGGCGGCGCCGACGTAGCCCATGGTCTGCCGGAGACCGCCGATGAGCTGGTGGAGGACGGCGGACAGCGGTCCGCGGTACGGCACCTGGCCCTCGATCCCCTCGGGCACGAGCTTGTCGTCGGAGGAGACCTCGGCCTGGAAGTAGCGGTCCTTGGAGTAGGAGCGGCCCTGGCCGCGGGACTGCATCGCGCCGAGCGACCCCATGCCCCGGTAGGACTTGAACTGCTTGCCGTTGATGAAGAGCAGCTCCCCGGGGGACTCCTCGCACCCGGCGAGCAGGCTGCCGAGCATGACGCTGCTGGCGCCCGCGGCGAGCGCCTTGCCGATGTCGCCGCTGTACTGGAGGCCGCCGTCGCCGATGACCGGCACCCCGGCCTCGATGCACGCCTGCGCGGCCTCGTAGATCGCGGTGACCTGCGGGACGCCGATGCCCGCGACGACGCGGGTGGTGCAGATGGAGCCGGGTCCGACACCGACCTTGACGCCGTCGACACCGGCGTCGATGAGGGCGCGGGCGCCGTCACGGGTGGCGATGTTGCCGCCGACCACGTCGACCCCGCCGACGCTGGACTTGATCTTCGCCATCCAGTTCAGCGCGTTGCTGTTGTGGCCGTGCGAGGTGTCCACGACGAGGAAGTCGACGCCCGCGCCGACCAGCGCCTGAGCGCGGTCCAGCGCCTCGGGGCTGGCGCCGACGGCGGCGCCGACCAGCAGCCGGCCCTCGGAGTCCTTCGCCGCGTTCGGGTACTGCTCGGCCTTGACGAAGTCCTTGACGGTGATGAGCCCGCTGAGCTTGCCGTCGGCGTCGACCAGCGGCAGCTTCTCGATCTTGTGGCGGCGCAGCAGCGCCATCGCGTCGACCCCGGAGATCCCGACCTGGCCGGTGACCAGCGGCATCGGGGTCATGACCTCGCGGACCTGGCGGGAGCGGTCGCTCTCGAAGGCCATGTCGCGGTTGGTGACGATGCCGAGCAGCCGCCCGGACGCGTCGGTGACGGGCACGCCGCTGATCCGGAACTTCGCGCAGAGCGCGTCCGCGTCGGCGAGCGTCGCGTCGGGCCTGACGGTGATCGGGTCGGTGACCATGCCGGACTCGGACCGCTTCACCAGGTCGACCTGGTTGACCTGGTCCTCGATCGACAGATTGCGGTGCAGCACGCCGACGCCGCCCTGGCGGGCCATCGCGATGGCCATCCGGGCCTCGGTGACCTTGTCCATGGCGGCGGACAGCAGCGGGATGTTCACCCGGACGTTGCGGGAGATGAGGGAGGAGGTGTCCACCTGGTTGGGCAGCACCTCTGACGCCCCCGGAAGCAGCAGCACATCGTCATAGGTCAGCCCGAGTGTGGCGAACTTCTCAGCTACTCCGTCGGCGTTCAGCGTCATGACACCTTCCCGAATGGTCTTGCCCGGCGAGTTGTTCAATGGTAGTGGCTTCGCCGCTATTCCCATGACGCCCTCGGCCGGGCCCGTACACCCGTACGGTCACCAGCGGTCGGACCGCGCGGCCGGACCGCGCCGTCGCACCCGGGTGCCGGGCCCGGTGCCGGGCCCGCCCGTCCGTTTCCGCGTGTCCTACGCCGAGAGACCCGGCGCGTCCCCGGCGGCGGGCGCCCCCGCCGTCTGTTCCGCGATGGCGCGCAGCCGGCTGAGCGCGCGGTGCTGCGCCACCCGTACGGCCCCCGGCGACATGCCGAGCACCTGGCCGGTCTCCTCGGCGCTCAGCCCGACGGCGACCCGCAGCAGCACCAACTCGCGCAGGTGGTCAGGGAGGTTGTCGAGCAGCTTCTTGGCCCAGGCGGCGTCGCTGTTGAGCAGCGCGCGCTCCTCGGGGCCGAGCGAATCGTCCGGTTTCTCCGGCATCTCGTCGGACGGAACGGCGGTGCTGCCGGGCCCGCGCATGGCGGCCCGTTGCAGATCGGCGACCTTGTGGGCGGCGATGGAGACCACGAAGGCCTCGAACGGCCGCCCCAGGTCGCGGTAGCGGGGCAGGGCGCACAGCACCGCGAGACAGACCTCTTGGGCGAGGTCGTCGACGAAGTGCCGGGCGTCGCCCGGAAGACGGGACAGTTTGGTGCGGCAGTACCGCTCGGCGAGCGGGTGGACATGCGCGAGCAGGTCGTGTGTCGCCTGCTCGTCGCCGTCGACTGCGCGCCGGACAAGGGCACCGATGGCCGGAGTGTCGTCGTCGCGCATCCACCCATGGTGCCTCGCCGCGGCGCGATCCGCGTCATCGCGGCCGTACTTCTGCACCGAAGCGTTATGAGCGGCCGAACCCGACGCTGTCATCTCCGCCATGTGAGGCCCCCGCCGATCCCCGAGGAAGTCCATACGTCAAGCATGCGTCCTCCCCCGGGAAACCGAGGACTTGTGGGCGACTTCGCCGGAACGGCCGCCCTCTCGGGCGTACGACACGACGGCTCAGCGAACCAGGCCCCAGCGGAAGCCGAGCGCCACGGCGTGGGCCCGGTCGGACGCGCCGAGCTTCTTGAACAGCCGCCTGGCGTGCGTCTTCACGGTGTCCTCGGAGAGGAACAGCTCGCGGCCGATCTCGGCGTTGGAGCGTCCGTGGCTCATGCCTTCGAGCACCTGGATCTCGCGGGCGGTGAGGGTGGGCGCGGCGCCCATCTCGGCCGAGCGCAGCCGCCGCGGGGCGAGCCGCCAGGTGGGGTCGGCCAGCGCCTGCGTCACGGTCGCCCGCAGTTCGGCGCGCGAGGCGTCCTTGTGCAGGTAGCCGCGGGCACCGGCGGCGACGGCGAGCGCCACACCGTCCAGGTCCTCGGCGACCGTGAGCATGATGATCCGGGCGCCGGGGTCGGCCGACAGCAGCCGCCGTACGGTCTCGACGCCGCCGAGGCCGGGCATGCGGACGTCCATCAGGATCAGGTCCGACCGGTCGGCACCCCAGCGGCGGAGGACTTCCTCGCCGTTGGCCGCGGTGGTTACGCGCTCGACACCGGGCACGGTGGCCACCGCGCGGCGCAGGGCCTCTCGGGCGAGCGGGGAGTCGTCGCAGACGAGGACAGAAGTCATGACCGCCCTCCGCAGCTGAACCGCGTCACGTTGTGCCTCCAGGCTGTACGAATGTTCACCGTTGAGGCTGACGGCCTCGGGCACCTGCCCGATTCACTTGTCCGCCAACCGCTTCCGCCAGACTCAACGACCCTCACCCGAAAGAGTTACGAAGTTTGCCGACGGTCATCGGCACTCTACGTGATCATGCGCACACGGATCGCCCAGGCCGCAGGTCAGACGGGTGAGAGAGCCGGTATTTCGGAGGCGGAACGATTCCTCTACGGCCGAGCGGCCCTGCCCGGATGCTGCCGAACGGGTGTTATGCCAGATTTTTCACTGTTTGGACGCTCTTTCGCGCCTTGTGGGCTATTCGCCACTAGATTGGCGATGAGTCATATTTACATCTACTACGACAGTAGATGTACGGTCGAGACGCTGACTCTTCACGGCCTCCCAGACCGACACACACCCTCCGAGGGGATAAGCAATGGCAGACTTCTCCCGCCTTCCCGGCCCCAACGCCGACCTCTGGGACTGGCAGCTCGTGGCCGCCTGCCGAGGCGTCGACAGCTCGCTCTTCTTCCACCCCGAGGGCGAGCGGGGCGCCGCCCGGAGCGCGCGCGAGGCCTCCGCCAAGGAGGTGTGCATGCGCTGTCCCGTACGGGCCGAATGCGCCACCCACGCCCTCGCCGTCCGCGAGCCCTACGGGGTCTGGGGCGGCCTCACCGAGGACGAGCGCGAGGCGATGATGGGCCGCTCGCGGTCGCGGATGCCCTCGGCGGACGCCGAAGCGGCCCGCTCCGAGCGCGAGCCGTCGGACGTGCGCGACGCGACCGACCTGCACGACGCCGACCTGGACGACAGGTCCGAGCTGCACGACGCCGACCTGCACGACTCTGGCCTGCACGACTCTGACCTGCACGACTCTGACCTGCACGATTCTGACCTGCACGACGCCGACCTGCACGACGCGTCCGACATCCGCGACGCGTCCCACGTGTGAGCGCGCTTCCGCGAGACGCCAGCAGAATCGTTCCTGCACTCCCGGCGCCGTCGGCACTCCCGGTTCCGTCGGCCCCGTCGGCCGCGTCGGCCCCGTCCGCCCTGCCGCGTACGGCACGCGCGGCGCGCCGCCCGCCGGGCCCGGCTGACGGGCGACCGGTGCCCTGAGATCAGCGGGCCGCCGCCTGCGCAAGGCGGCCGAGCATCATGTCCACCGCCGGGACGTTCGCCAGATCGGGCAGCGTGAGGGCCACCACCTCGCGCTGCACGGCCGGACGCACCTCCACCACGGCGACGCCCTTGGGACGTACCGACTCCAGCGCCAGCTCCGGCAGCACCGCGACCCCGAGACCGGCCGCCACCAGGCCGACCACCGCCGGGTAGTCGTCGGTCGCGAAGTCGATCCGCGGGGTGAACCCGGCCCGCTCGCACACCTCCACGAGGTGGCGGCGGCAGCGCGCGCACCCCGCGATCCACTGCTCCTGCTCCAGCTCCGCGATGTCCACCGGGCGCCCGCCGACAGCGAGCGCGTGCCCCTCGGGCACGACGCCGACCAGCCGGTCGGTGAGCAGCGAGCGCACGACGAGGTCGTCCCACGACTCCTCGGCCGGGGTCGGCAGATCCACGTAGCGGAACGCCAGGGTGATGTCGCAGTCGCCCGCGCGCAGCATCTCCACCGAGCGCGGCGGCTCGGCCTCCTCCAGCGACACCTTCGTGCCCGGGTACTGCGCGCGCATCGCCGCGACCGCGCCCGGCACCAGCGTGGAGCTGCCCGAGGGGAACGAGGTGAGGCGTACGCGTCCGGCCCGCAGCCCCGCGATCGCCGCGACCTCCTCCTCGGCCGCCGTCAGCCCGGCCAGGATGCCGACGGCGTGCCTGACCAGCACGTCACCCGCCTCCGTCAGCCGGGTCTCGCGGGCGCCGCGGACCAGCAGCGGGGTGCCCGCGGAGTGCTCCAGCGCCTTCATCTGCTGGCTGACGGCGGGCTGGGTGCAGCCCAGTTCGCGGGCCGCCGCGGAGAACGAACCGGTGCGGGCGACGGCCCGCAGCACCCGGAGATGACGTGCCTCGATCATCCGCCCACCATAAGCGGAACTTAGGGATACCCGACAGATATCGGTAATGGACTTTGAGGCGGGCCCGCGCCACGCTGAGGAGCCATGGACGCCATCGCATTCGGCAGCACAGGCACAGGCAGCGGTACAGGCAGCGGTACGGGCGCGGGCAGGGGTACGGGCGCGGGCGCCGGCGGCACCTCGGGGGGCGGCCTCGCCGCGGACCGCCTCATCCGTGCCGAGTATCCGGACCTCGACCCCGCCGCGCCCTACCTCAACACCGCCACCGTCGGGCTGCTCCCGGCCCGCACTGCGGCGGCGCTGCGCGGGGCCGTCGACGAGTGGGCGGCGGGCCGCCCCGACACCGACGCCTTCGAGGCGGCCGTCGTCTCGGCGCGCGCCGCCTACGCCCGGATCGTCGGGGTGGCGGTGGAGCGGGTGGCGCTGGCCAGCACGGTCGCCGAGAGCGTCGGGCTGATCGCGGCGCGGCTGCCGCCCGGCGCCGAAGTGGTCGTCGCCGACCGGGACTTCAGCTCCCTCGTGCAGCCCTTCGCCGCCCGCGAGGACCTGGACCTGCGGATCGTGCCGCTGGACGCGCTCGCCGACGCGGTGCGGCCGGGCACCGCGCTGGTCGCCGTCAGCGCCGTGCAGTCCGCCGACGGCCGGGTCGCCGACCTGCCCGCGGTCCGCGCCGCCGCCGCGGCCCACGGCGCCCGTACGCTCCTGGACGGCACCCAGTCCGTCGGCTGGCTCCCGCTGTGCGCCGACGACTACGACTACGTGGTCTGCCACGCCTACAAGTGGCTGCTCAGCCCGCACGGCGCCTGCTTCCTGACCGTGCGCGCGGGCGCCGAGCCGACCCTCTCCCCCGGCTTCGCGGGCTGGTACGCCGCCGACGACCCCTGGGAGTGGTGCTACGGCCCCGTCATCCGGCTGGCCCCCGGCGCCCGCCGCTTCGACGCCCGCCCCGCCTACCTCCCTCTCGTCGGCGCCGCCGCCTCCCTCTCCCTGATCGAGGAGATCGGCGTCCCCGCGATCCACGCCCACGACACCGCCCTCGCCGCCCGCTTCCGCGACGGCCTCACCGCCCTCGGCCACACCCCCGTCCCCGGCCCCTCCGCCACCGTCACCGTCGCCCTCCCCCCGACCGCCCCCGCCCGCCTCACCGCCGCCGCCGTCCGCTTCTCCACCCCCACCACCTCCCTCCGCTTCGCCTTCCACCTCTACAACACCCCCTCCGACATCGACCACACCCTCGAATCCCTCGCCTGACGCCTCTCCCGGCGGGGCGCGTCGCGGGGGGAAATCGGTTGGGGGTGGGGGGGTGGGCGTGTTGGGATGGGGGGATGGATCGCGCTTATGTACTCGGGTTGTTCGATGCTCAGATGCGGCGGGACGCTCCGCCGGAGGGGGCGGGGACGCGGGTGGAGCGGAGCGGCGGGGTGGTGCGGCAGGTGGGGGCCGCGATGCACGACTGGAGCGGGGTGCTCTGGTCGGAGCTGGACGAGGACAGCGCGGGCCCCGCGGTCCAGGCGCAGCTCGCGTGGCTGAAGTCGCCCGAGGGGGCGGGCCGGGAGTTCGAGTGGAAGCTCTACTCGCACGACCGGCCGGCGGATCTGGGCGAGCGGCTGCGCGCGGCGGGGTTCGTGCCGGAGGAGCCGGAGACGCTGATGGTCGCGGAGGTCGCGGCGCTGCCCGGCGAGCCCGTCCCGCCGGACGGCGTACGGCTGGTGGAGGTGACCGACGCCGCCGGGGTGGACCTGCTGGCCGCCGTGCACGAGGAGGCGTTCGGTACGGGCGCGGAGCAGCTGCGCGAGCGGCTGCTGGACGCGCTCGCGCAGGCGCCGGACGAGATCGCGCTGGTGCTGGCGATGGCGGGCGACCGGCCGGTCTGCGGGGCCCGCATGGAGATGCCGCCGGGCAAGGACTTCGCCAGCCTGTGGGGCGGCGGGACCGTCGCCGAGTGGCGGGGGCGCGGCGTCTACCGCGCGCTGATCGCCCACCGGGCCCGTATCGCCGCCGCCCGCGGCTACCGCTACCTCCAGGTCGACGCGATGGACGCCAGCCGCCCCATCCTCCAGCGCCTCGGCTTCAGTGCCCTGAGCGTCACCACCCCGTACCTCTACCAGCCCTGAGAGCGGAGGCGCGCCCCGCATGGGACTGCTGCTGAGCGTCAACATCGGCCACCCGCGCCCCAACCCGTGGAAGCGGCTGCCGGCGACCGGCATCGACAAACGGCCGGTCACCGGCCCGGTACGGGTCACCGCGCCGGGTCCGAAGGGGGACGGCGCGGTCGGTCTGGCCGGTGACCGCGCGCACGACGTCAAGCACCACGGCGGCGCCGACCAGGCCGTCTACGCGTACGCCCGCGAAGACCTCGACCACTGGGGCCGCGAGTTGGGCCGTACCTTCGCCAACGGCTTCTTCGGCGAGAATCTGACCACCTCCGGCATCGACGTCAACGCCTCGCTGATCGGCGAGCGCTGGCGGATCGGCGCGCGCGGACCCCTCCTGGAGGTGTCCTGCCCGCGCATCCCGTGCGCGACCTTCGCGGGCTGGCTCGGCGAGAACCGGTGGCTGCGGCGCTTCACCGACGCGGCACTGCCGGGCCCGTATCTGCGGGTGATCGAGCCGGGCGAGATCCGCGCCGGGGACCCGGTCGAGGTCGTGCACCGGCCGGACCACGAGGTCACCGTCGCGCTGTCCTTCCGGGCCTTCACCACCGAGCCCGAGCTGCTGCCGCTGCTGACCGGCCTCGACGCCCTCCCCCGCGAGGACCGCGACGCGATCCGCCGCCGCCTCGCCCGCGACGCGAAATAGGCTGCCTCCCATGTCCCGAGTGCGCTCCGTGAACGTCGCCCGCCCCCTCGTCGTGCCCTACACCGACGGCGAAGGCGGCCTCACCGGCATCGGGAAGCTCCCGGTGACCGGACCCGTCGCCGTCACGGCGCCCGGACCGCGCGGCGTCGCGGGCGGCGGCCTCGCCGGGGACACCGTCTGCGACCTGCGCTTCCACGGCGGCGACGAACAGGCGGTGTACGCGTACGCCCGCGAGGATCTCGACCGCTGGGAGCGGCGGCTGGGGCGCGAGCTGCCCGACGGCCGCTTCGGCGAGAATCTGACCACCACCGGCATCGACGTCAACGCCTCGCTGATCGGCGAGCGCTGGCGGATCGGCGCCGCGGGGCTCGTCCTCGAAGTGACCTCGCCCCGCATCCCGTGCCGCACCTTCGCCGGGTGGCTGGACGAACGCGGATGGGTCAAGCGGTTCACCCAGGAGGGGCTGCCTGGCCCGTTCCTGCGGGTGATCACACCGGGCGAGGTCCGCGCGGGGGACCCGGTCGAGGTCGTGCACCGGCCGGACCACGAGGTCACCGTCGCCTTCCTCTTCCGGGCGATGACCCTGGAGTCCGAGCTGCTGCCGCGGGTCATGGCCGCGGCCGACACCATGAACCGTACGTATCTGGAGGCGGTCAACAGCCGCTTGAGTCCGGCGCGTTGACGAAGGGTCCGGCGGCGGCCCGTACGCTGCCGGGATGACGACTTCACTGGTCACCGGCGCGACCTCCGGCATCGGAGCGGCCTTCGTACGACGGCTCGCCGCCGACGGACACGCCCTCGTCCTCGTCGCCCGCGACGAACAGCGGCTCGCCGACACCGCGGCCGGGCTGCGCGAGCGGTACGGGGCCGACGTCGAGGCGCTCCCCGCCGACCTCACCACCGACGACGGGATCGCCGCCGTCGAAGCGCGGCTGCGCGACCGGGAACGGCCCGTCGACGTCCTCGTCAACAACGCCGGTTTCGGCAACCACGGCACCTTCCTCGACGCCCCCATGTCCGACGAGCTGCGCATGCTCAAGCTGCACTGCGAGGCCGTGCTGCGCCTCACCGGCGCGGCCGTCGAGACCATGCGCCCGCGGGGGCGCGGGTACGTGATCAACGTCTCGTCCGTCGCGGCCTACATGCCTCGCGGCACGTACGGGGCCAGCAAGGCGTGGATCGTCCACTTCACCGAGGGCGTGGCCGCCGAGACGGCCGGGTCCGGGGTGCGGCTCCTCGCCCTGTGCCCCGGCTTCGTCCGCACCGAATTCCACGCCCGGGCCGGGATGGACGCCTCCCGGCTGCCCTCCTTCGCCTGGCTCGACGCCGATGCCGTGGTCACGGCGGCTCTGCGTGATCTCGCCCGTCGGCGCATTCTCAGCGTGCCCTCCGCTCGCTACAAACTCGCCGTGTCCCTTGCCCGGCACCTTCCTCCCGGCCTCTACGCAGCCGCCTCCACCCGCGCCGGCCGCCGCTTCGACCCTCGTGGGTAAGCCGATCCCTCAGCTCACGCCCCCAGGGCCGCAGCTACGCGCGCCGGGCCGACGCAGGGCCTGCTTTTAGGGGCAACGGGTACGCGCGCCACGCTGGCGCAGGACCTGTTTTTAGGGGCGCGGGGAACTGCGCGACCAGCCCCCACCGGGCTTTCAGCCCGAGAACAACAGCGACTGCCCCGCTGGGGCCGGTTTTCATGGCGCACCAGCGCCGTGGCTGAGCGCGCAGTTCCCCGCGCCCCTAACTACACGGCGTGCCGCCTCGGCAGAAGAACCGCCCCGGGGCCGCGCCCCGAAAAAGATCGGCGTGACGCCCAACGCAAGGAAACCGCCCCGGGGCCGCGCCCCGAAAAAGATCGGCGTGACGCCCAGGGCAAGGGAGCCGTCCGGGGGCGCGTCGCGGGGAAGGCGGTGTGCCGCCTGTCGGGGAGGCGACGTAGGGCGGGGGCGGGGAAAGGGGGCGGGGGGGGGGGGGGGGGGGGGGGGGGGGGGGGGGGGGGGGGGGGGGGGGGGGGGGAGAGGTACGTGGGGGGGGGGGGGGGCGCGCCCCCTCCC
>NZ_JBVHLD010000006.1:122726-253718 GCF_055559175.1 Streptomyces sp. NPDC024632 | reverse complement strand
CCACCTCCCCCCCCCCCCCACCCCCCCCGCCCCCCCCCCCTCCCCCCCCCCCCCCCCCCCCCCCCCCCCCCCCCCCCCCCCCCCCCCCCCCCCCCGCCCCGGTGGAACCGACGGACGTCACTCAGTGGGAGTGACCGTGCCCACCGTGCCCCGCGTCAGCGGGCTCCTCTTCCTTCTTCTCCACGACCAGCGTCTCCGTCGTCAGCAGCAGCGACGCGATCGAGGCCGCGTTCTCCAGCGCGGAGCGCGTGACCTTGACGGGGTCGATGACGCCGGCCTTGACGAGGTCGCCGTACTCACCGGAGGCGGCGTTGAAGCCGTGGTTCTTCTCCAGCTCGGCCACCTTGGCGGTGATGACGTAGCCCTCGAGACCGGCGTTCTCGGCGATCCAGCGCAGCGGCTCGACGGCGGCGCGGCGGACGACGGCGACACCGGTCGCCTCGTCGCCGGTCTTGCCGAGGTTGCCCTCCAGGACCTTGACGGCGTGGACGAGCGCGGAGCCGCCGCCGGAGACGATGCCTTCCTCGACCGCGGCGCGGGTCGCGGAGATGGCGTCCTCCAGACGGTGCTTCTTCTCCTTGAGCTCGACCTCGGTGGCCGCGCCGACCTTGATGACGCAGACGCCGCCGGCGAGCTTGGCCAGGCGCTCCTGGAGCTTCTCGCGGTCCCAGTCCGAGTCGGTGGTGCCGATCTCGGCCTTGATCTGGTTGACGCGGCCCTCGATCTCGGCCTTGTCACCGGCGCCGTCGACGATCGTGGTGTCGTCCTTGGTGACGGTGATGCGGCGGGCGGTGCCGAGCAGGTCGAGACCGGCCTGGTCGAGCTTGAGGCCGACCTCCTCGGCGATGACCGTGGCGCCGGTCAGCGTCGCGATGTCGCCCAGCATGGCCTTGCGGCGGTCACCGAAGCCGGGCGCCTTGACGGCGACGGCGTTGAACGTGCCGCGGATCTTGTTGACGACCAGGGTCGACAGGGCCTCGCCCTCGACGTCCTCGGCGATGATCAGCAGCGGCTTGGACGCGCCGGACTGGATGACCTTCTCCAGCAGCGGCAGCAGGTCCTGGATCGAGGAGATCTTGCCCTGGTGGATGAGGACGTAGGGGTCGTCGAGGACCGCTTCCATCCGCTCCTGGTCGGTGACGAAGTACGGCGACAGGTAGCCCTTGTCGAACGCCATGCCCTCGGTGAAGTCCAGCTCCAGGCCGAAGGTGTTGGACTCCTCGACGGTGATGACACCGTCCTTGCCGACCTTGTCCATCGCCTCGGCGATCAGGTCGCCGACCTGCTTGTCCTGCGCGGACAGCGCGGCGACGGCGGCGATGTCCTCCTTGCCCTCGATCGCGCGGGCGGTGGCGAGCAGCTCCTCGGACACGGCCTTGACGGCGGCGTCGATGCCCTTCTTCAGGGCGGCCGGGGAGGCGCCCGCGGCCACGTTGCGCAGGCCCTCGCGGACCAGGGCCTGGGCCAGCACGGTCGCGGTGGTGGTGCCGTCACCCGCGATGTCGTTGGTCTTGGTCGCCACCTCCTTGACGAGCTGGGCGCCCAGGTTCTCGTAGGCGTCCTCCAGCTCCACCTCACGGGCGATGGTCACGCCGTCGTTGGTGATGGTGGGGGCGCCGAACTTCTTGTCGATGACGACGTTGCGGCCCTTGGGACCGATCGTCACCTTCACGGTGTCGGCGAGCTTGTTGACGCCGCGCTCAAGGGCGCGACGGGCGTCCTCGTCGAACTTCAGGGTCTTGGCCATGCCTGTGAACTACCTCGTCTACTCGTCAAATCACGTCGTCAAGGACGGCAGGAGCAGGCAACGAAACCACCCCGGGCGCCCGGTCCGTAGGACGCGGAAACCCGGGGCGGGATCACTGCTGCGGTAAAAGCGGTGCTTACTTCTCGACGATCGCGAGGACGTCGCGAGCCGAGAGGACGAGGTACTCCTCGCCGTTGTACTTCACCTCGGTGCCGCCGTACTTGCTGTAGAGCACGACGTCGCCCACGGAGACGTCGAGCGGCAGGCGGTTGCCGTCCTCGAAGCGGCCCGGACCGACGGCCAGGACGACGCCCTCCTGGGGCTTCTCCTTGGCGGTGTCCGGGATGACCAGGCCGGAGGCCGTGGTCTGCTCGGCATCCAGCGGCTGGACCACGATGCGGTCCTCAAGCGGCTTGATGGCAACCTTGGTGCTGGCGGTCGTCACGATCCGACCTCCCCCTTCAAAGGGCTCACGGAAGAGTGTCTGTCTGGGTCGGCGACCTGGTAGGCCCGTCGTCGCGGGTGCCGGACCTGCCCGTCGCTGAGTGCTGGCACTCAGCGGTGCCGAGTGCCAGAACCGAGACTAGGACGCGCTTAGCACTCGGTCAAGCGGAGTGCCAGGCGGCACCTTCGAAAGGGGTACCCCTCGGGGGTACCAGGCCCCGTCGTCCGGCGCATGGCGGGCGGGGACAATGGCCGGGTGGACCTCCAAGGATTTGCCGGGCTGCTGTCCGGCGACGGACAGGCGCTGCTCGCGGAGTTGCGGGAGCACAGCCCCGCCGACGAGCTGGCGGCGGCCACCCGGCTGCGGCGCACGTACGACGCCGGGCTGGTGTCGGCGGCGCTGGGGCAGGCGCGGCTGCGGCAGCGGGCCGTGGCGAAATTCGGCGAGGAGGACGCGTACCGGATGTACTTCACGCCGAACGGCGTGGAGCAGTCCACTCGGAAGAGTGTCGCGACGCACCGCGCGGAGCGCTTCAGGGCGCTCGGCGTGCGGCGGCTGGCGGACCTGTGCGGGGGCATCGGCGGGGACGCCCTCGCGCTGGCGCGGGCCGGGATCGAGGTGCTGGCCGTGGACCGGGACCCGCTGGCGTGCGCGGCGGCGCGGGCGAACGCGGCGGCGCTGGGCCTGGCCGACCTGATCGAGGTGCGCTGCGCGGACGTGACGGAGGTGGACACCGCCGGGTTCGACGCGGTGTTCGTGGACCCGGCGCGCCGGACCGGCGGACCGGGCGGGGCCGCGCGCGGCACGTCGATGAGGGGTGGCGGCCGGGCGACGGGCGGGCGGACCTTCGACCCCGAGGCGTACGCGCCGCCGCTGTCCTGGGCGTTGGCCGCGGCCCGTGCGGTGCCGTTCGCCGCGGTGAAGGTCGCGCCCGGCATTCCGCACGAGGCGGTGCCGCCGGAGGCCGAGGCGGAGTGGGTCTCGGACCGCGGTGACGTGAAGGAGGCGGCGCTGTGGTTCGGCACCGAGCCCGGCGCCGTACGCGCCACGCTGCTGCCCGGCGGGGCCAGTCTGCGCACAGCGGCGCCGCTGCCCGACCCGGAGGTCCGCCCGGTCGGCCGGTATCTGTACGAGCCGGACGGCGCGGTGATCCGCGCGCATCTGGTGGCGGAGGCGGCGGCCCCGCTGAACGGCGGCCTGATCGACGAGACCATCGCGTACGTGACGGCGGACGAGCTGCGGCCGACGCCGTACGCGACGGCGTACGAGATCGGCGATGTGCTGCCGTTCGGGCTGAAGCGGCTCAAGGCGCTGCTGCGGGAGCGCGAGGTCGGCGTGCTGACGGTGAAGAAGCGCGGGTCGGCGGTGGAGCCCGAGGAGGTGCGGCGCCGGGTCAAGCCGCGGGGGCCGCACGCGGCGACCGTGTTCCTGACCCGGGTGGCGGGCGCGCCCTCGATGCTGCTCGGGCGGCCGGTGACCGGTACCTCTCAGACGTAGTCCTCCAACCGGGCCACGGTGAAGCCCTGTTGGGCGATCTGCCGGAGCATGTTCGCGGTCATCTTCGTCATCGACTCGCCCTTGAGCTCACTGGGCCCGCGGAAGTGCGCCAGGATGATGTCGCCGGGGTGGAACGTGTGGTCGGGCCGCTGGAACTGCACCTTCTTGATCTGCATCGACTCGCGCCACAGGATGATCGCGCGCAGGCCACCGCAGGACCGCACCGCCTCCTTGGTGGCGGCGTTGTGGTTGCCGTAGGGCGGGCGGAAGAGGCCGGGCGCGGTGCCGTACTCGTGGGTGAGTTTCGTCTGCTGGCCGCAGATCTCGTGCTTCTGCGCGGCGAGCGACTCGGTGTTCAGGTTGGGGTGGGTCAGGGTGTGGTTCTCGATCGAGTTGCCCAGCGCCTGGAGCGGTTTGAAGAAGCCGTAGTCGTTCTGGATGATCGCGTTCGTCAGGAACATGGTGAAGGGGATCTTCAGGTCCTGCATCATCCGCACGAACTTCGGGTCCTTCTCCGCGCCGTCGTCGAAGGTGACGAAGACGATCTTCCGCGTCGTCGGGACGTCGCTGACCACCGGCAGCAGCCCCTTGCCGGTCTTGACCGGCTTCACCGCGGGCGGCGGGGGCGGGTCCGCGAGCACGGGTATGCCCCACTTGCGGAAGGCGGCGGCGCGCTCGGCCTGCGCGGAGCCGGCCGGCGTGGTGGGCTTCCCGGTGCCGCCCGCGCTCGTGGCCGTGCCCGTCGGCGCGGACGGGCCGGGCGTCGAGGCGGACGTCGAGGTGCTGCCCGAGCAGCCCGCGACGAGCAGCAGGCAGGCCGCCGCCAGCAGCGGGAGAGCGGCCCTGCTGCCGGTACGGCCCGGGCGACCGCCGGGGCGGCGACGGGCGCGGGTGGGGACCGGGGTCAGGGGATCGTGGTGCACACCCTGGCTGATGCGACTTTCAGGCGCCGGGTTCCACCGACACCGAGGTGAAGCGCCAGCGGTGCACCTGGCGGCGCACCAACGTCCCGTCCGGGTCGGGCAGTTCCGGCAGTACGGCGTCGTAGGGCGCGTCCCACCACGTGAGGATGAGCACCCGGTCGTCGGGCGCGGTGAGGAATTCACGGCGGGTCGGCGTGCCGGGGAGCGTACGGGCCTGCTTCCTGGCCCAGTCGAGGAGGTCGGGGCCGCGGCCTTCTGCGGCGGCGGCCTCCCACATCAGCGTGACGGTCATCCGTACAGGTTGTCCTTGCTCAGCTCGTGCACATGGTCGTGGTCGTGCGCGTGGCCCGGCCCGTGGTCGTGTGCGTGCGGGTGCGCGTGGCCCGGCCCGTGGCCGTGCGGGCCGGGGTGGGTGTGGCCGGGCACCGACACCTCCGTGACCGGCAGCGAGGAGTCGGCGGGCAGGTCGAGGGTGGAGGAGGCCCGGCCGCGCGCGACCATCTCGGCGCCGAGGGCCGCGACCATCGCGCCGTTGTCGGTGCACAGGCCGGGGCGCGGCACCCGCAGCCGGATGCCCGCGTCCTCGCAGCGCTCCAACGCCAGTGACCGCAGGCGGGAGTTGGCGGCGACACCGCCGCCGATCATCAGGTGGTCGACGCCGTTGTCCCGGCAGGCGCGGATCGCCTTGCGGGTCAGCACGTCCACCACGGCCTCCTGGAAGGACGCGGCCACATCGGCGATCGGCACGTCCTGGCCGTCCCTGCGCCGGGCCTCGACCCAACGCGCCACGGCGGTCTTCAGGCCGGAGAAGGAGAAGTCGTAGACCGGGTCGCGCCCGCCGGTCAGGCCGCGCGGGAAGGCGATGGCCCCGGGGTCGCCCTCGCGGGCGTGCCGGTCGATCGCCGGGCCGCCGGGGAAGCCGAGCCCCAGCACCCTGGCGACCTTGTCGAACGCCTCGCCCGCCGCGTCGTCGATGGTCGCGCCCAACGGCCGTACGTCGCTGGTGATGTCGGGCGCGAGCAGCAGCGACGAGTGCCCGCCGGACACCAGCAGCGCCATCGTCGGCTCGGGCAGCGCGCCGTGTTCGAGCTGGTCCACGCAGATGTGCGAGGCCAGGTGGTTGACGCCGTACAGCGGCTTGCCGAGCGCGTACGCGTACGCCTTCGCCGCCGACACCCCGACCAGCAGCGCGCCCGCGAGTCCGGGGCCCGCCGTGACCGCGATGCCGTCCAGGTCGCTCGCGGCGACCCCGGCGTCCTTCAGCGCGCGCTGGATGGTGGGGACCATCGCCTCCAGGTGCGCGCGGCTGGCCACTTCGGGGACCACACCGCCGTACCGGGCGTGCTCGTCGACGCTGGAGGCGACCGCGTCGGCCAGCAGCGTGTGGCCGCGCACGATGCCGACGCCGGTCTCGTCGCACGAGGTCTCGATGCCGAGGACAAGGGGTTCGTCAGCCATGGATCTCAGTTTCCTGTACGGGTGGGAGGCGGGGCGGCCGGGTCGGTTTCGTCGGTCTGCGCGAAGGCGGCGGGGGCGACGGGGGTGGCGGCCGGGTCGGCGAGCCGCATGACGAGGGCGTCCACGTTGCCCGGCTGGTAGTAGCCCTTGCGGAAGCCGATCGGCTCGAAGCCGAAGCGCTGGTAGAGCCGCTGGGCGCGGGTGTTGTCGACCCGTACCTCCAGCAGCACCTCGTGGCACTCGGCGTCGGTGGCGGCGCGCAGCAGCGTGCTGAGCAGCCGGGCGCCGAGCCCGGTGCCCCAGTGGTCGCGGGCGGCGGCGATGGTCTGCACATCACCCGTTCCAGCGATGGCGGCGAGCCCCGCGTAGCCGACGAGCCGTCCCCCGGCGTCCTGCGCGACCACGTAGAAGCGGGTCGCGGCCGGGTGCCGGGCGTCGGCCAGCTCCGACCAGAACATCGCGCGCGACCAGGCGTCCTCGGGGAACAGGTCGTGTTCCAGGGCCAGTACGGCGTCCAGGTCCCACCAGCGCATCTCGCGCAGCGTCACGGCGGTGGCGCTCGCGTGAGCGGCCCCGGTCACTTCGGCAGTACCGCCTTGTACCCGGCGGGCACCTGCGCGTCCGGCCGCCGCAGGTACAGCGGCAGCGGCGGGTCGAAGGGCTCGTCGGCGGCCAGCCGGTACGCGGCCAGCGCCGCGAGCGCGCCCGCCGACTGGTCCTCGGTGCCCTGACGGCGGTCGGTGAAGACCTCCGGGTACAGCGCGGCGCCCGCGCCGACCGACGGCAGGCCGCGTACCGCGTCCGCGATGTCGGCCGGGCGGTCCACGGCGGGCTCGCTGGCGCGGTGCCGCGGGTCGTCGTAGCGCGCCCAGTACACCTCTTTGCGGCGGGCGTCGGTGGCCACGGTGAACGGCCCGTCGAGCCCGGCCGCGCCCGCGGCCCAGGCCAGCCCGTCAAGGGTGCACACGCCGTGCACGGGGACGCCCAGCGCGTCCCCGAAGGACGCGGCCGTCACCAGGCCGACGCGCAGCCCGGTGTACGGTCCCGGGCCGACGCCGACCACGACGCCGGTGACGTGGGCGAGCGTACGGTCGGCGGCGACCAGGACCCGGTCGATCGCGGGCATCAGCAACTCGCCGTGCCGGCGCGCGTCGACGACGGTCGACTCGGCGAGGACCCGCTCCCCGTCGTGCAGGGCGGCGGTGACGGCGGGTGTGGCGGTATCGAAGGCAAGCAGCAGCACGTCCCCAAGGGTACGGCGCGCGCCCGTACGGTCGTGGCCGCGGGCGGCGCGGCTGCTACCGTCAACCGGGAGCATGTGCGAACCCCATCCGGAGGACAACCGTGGCGCGGATCAAGTCGAGCACCCTGGTCTCGGGGCTCACTGCGGCTGCCCTGGTCGTCATCGCCGTGCTCGCCGCGCAGGCGGCGGGCTCCGCGCCCGACCAGCCGCCGCAGGCCAGGCCCTCCACCTCGGCCGTGAAGTCGCCCAGCACGAAGCCGACGCCGAAGACGTATCCGCTGCCCGCCGCCTCCGGCACCGGCAGGCGCGTGGTCTACAGCATCTCCGCCAAGCGGGTGTGGCTGGTCGGTGACGCGGAGAAGGTCGACCGCACCTACGCGGTGGTCGCGGGCAATGTGGCGCCGAGCGTGGGGATACACCGCGTCTTCTCGCGGCGCGCCTCCGGCATAGGAGGCGACGGCGCCCAGGTCGAGCACGTGGTGCTCTTCGCGACGACCGACGGGATAAACGTCGGCTTCAGCGCGGCCGCGGACGGGTCGCTGGCGAAGCCTGATCCCTCGAAGCAGACGGCGGCGATCCGCGAGACGCGGCTCGACGGCACGGCGCTGTGGCAGATCGCGACGATCGGCAGCAGTGTTTTCGTCGTGAAGTAGGCACGCCGTGAAGTAGCCGCGCGGAGTAGCCGCGTCCTGAAGTAGCCGCGTCGTGAAGTGGCCGCGCTGTGCAGTAGCCGCGCGTCTCACGCGCCGGTTTCTGCCTCCGGCGCGTCCGTCGTCCTGCCCGTCGCCGTGGTGACCGGCGCGTCCGCCGGCGCGGGCTCCTCGCCGTCGTCCGGCGGGGTCGACAGTGTGCGGGCCGCGGCTCCGGCGGCCAGCAGGGCGCCGACGTTGGGCGGCGGGGTGTCCCGCCGCGGGTCCCGCGTGTCCTGGGTCCGGATCTGGGCCGGCATGTGCGCCTCCCCGAAGAGACGTAGTTAGGGCGCCCTAACCAGGTACCCGCAACCAGCAGACCACGCCCGGCCGCCCTCGCGCAACATCTTGCCGACAGCCTGTCGGAACGGAGGGCGGAGCGGGGGCCGAACGGGGGATCGGAGCGAGGGTCAGGCGCGCAGCGCGGTGAGGTCCTGGCCGGTCCAGCGCGGGCCGACGCCGGTGACGGTCACCTCGCGTACGTCGTCGCCCTCGCCGTCCCCGTCCGCCGGGGCGCCGACCGTACGGGCGATGACGACCTGGAGCCGCGCCTCCGACAGCTCCTCGACCTTGCCGTCGCCCCACTCCACGACGACCACGGACTCGGGGAGCGACACGTCGAGGTCCAGGTCCTCCATCTCGTCCAGACCGCCGCCCAGGCGGTACGCGTCCACGTGCACCAGCGCGGGACCCGCGGTCAGGGAGGGGTGGACGCGGGCGATCACGAAGGTCGGGGAGGTGACGGCGCCGCGTACGCCCAGACCCTCGCCGAGGCCGCGGGCCAGCGTGGTCTTGCCCGCGCCCAGCTCGCCGCTGAGCAGCACCAGGTCGCCGGGGGCGAGCAGCGCGGCCAGGCGGCGGCCCAGGTCGCGCATCAGGTCGGGGGTGGGGACGGTGATCCCCACGGAGCCCGGTTCGTGCGGTGTCGCGCCGCGCCGCACCGCCTCGTGCTCGGCGGCGTTCTGCGCGGCGGTCTCGTGCGGCGGCGTGGCATCGTGCGGTGTGGCCATGAACGCGAATGTTACGCGTCGGCGGCCGTCGTACGGGTCGACGCCCGCGCCGCCGCCAGGTCGCGCAGCACCTGCGGGACCGGTGCGCGCACCGAGTCCGCGGCCTGCGCGATCAGCAGCGCGAGCGCCGCGTTCACCACCTCGGGGCGCTCCATGATGACCAGGTGCCCCGCGCCCTCCACGATCACCAGTTCGGCGTCCGGCAGCTTCTCGGCGATCTCCGTACTGTGCGCGCTCGGCGTCAACAGGTCCTTGTCCCCCGCCAGTACGAGACCGGGCAGCCCGTCGAGCACCGACAGCGCGTCGCCCTTGTCGTGGTCGGTGAACGCCGGATAGAACTCGGCGACCACGTCGATCGGCGTCGACTCGATCAGCCGCTCGGCGAACCGGCCGACCGCCGGGTCCACGTCGGAGCCGAACGAGTACCGCTTGATGATCCCCGCGAACAGGTCGGCGGTGGCCTGCCGCCCCCGCTCGACCAGATCCGCCTGGCTGCCCAGCGCCCGCAGCACCGCGGGCGCCAGCGCCCGGAACGCCCGCGCGCCCGCGGCGGGCAGCCCCAGCGTCACCGCGGCCAGCTTCCCCGCCGACGTCGAGACGAACGCGACGCCGACGACCCGCTCCTCGACGTACTCGGGGAACTGGTCGGCGAACGCCATCACCGTCATCCCGCCCATCGAGTGCCCGACCAGCACCACCGGGCCCTCGGGCACCGCCGCGTCCAGCACCGCCTTCAGGTCGCGGCCCAGCTGGTCGATGGTGGCGGGCCCGCCCGCCACCTGGTCCCGGCCGCGCTCGCTGCGGCCGTGACTGCGCTGGTCCCAGTACACCGCCCGTACGGTGCCGCGCAGCGCCGCCCGCTGGAAGTGCCAGGAGTCCTGGTTCAGGCAGTACCCGTGCGAGAACACCACCGTCACCGGCTGCGGCGCCTCGGCGCGGCGGCGCAGCCAGCCGCGGCTGCGGCGCGAGGGCGGTGTCTGCGGCTCGGGCTCGGGCGGCGCGACGTCCTCGGTCTCGTAGTACAGCTCCGTGCCGTCCTCCGCCGCGACCGTGCCGGGCTGTCCGCGCAGCGTTCCGTACGGGCCCGCCGAGTCCAGCGCCAGCCGGGCGCGGCGGCGCATCCCGCGGCCGACGGTCACCCGCTCGATCGCCACGCCCGCCGCGGCGCCCGCCGCGACCACCCCGATCGCCGCGCCGACCAGCCCTGCCTTCTCCCACTTCACGCCTTCTGGCACGGTGCTCCATCGCTGTCGCCTGCGCCGGGACCGGCGCCTTCCCCCACGTATACCCGCGGGACCCGCGCGCCGATGCGGGTGACGATCTCGTACGCGATCGTGCCGCACGCCCGTGCCCAGTCCTCGGCGGTCGGCTCGCCCTGGTCGCCGGGGCCGAACAGCACCGCCTCGTCGCCGGGCTCGGCCGCGTCGCCGCCGAGGTCCACCACGAACTGGTCCATCGCGACCCGGCCCGCGACCGTCCGCCACTTGCCCGCGACCAGCACCGGGCCCGTGCCCGAGGCGTGCCGCGGTACGCCGTCCGCGTAGCCCAGCGGCACCAGCGCCAACGTCGTCTCGCCCGGCGTCACGTACTTGTGCCCGTAGCTCACCCCGTGCCCGCCCGGCACCCGCTTCACCGACGCCAGGCGGCCGACGACCGTCATCACCGGCCGCAGCCCGAAGTCCGCGGAACCGCCGATCTCGGGCACCGGCGAGATGCCGTACATCGCCACGCCCGGCCGCACCAGGTCGAAGTGCGCCTCCGGGAGCGTCAGGGTGCCCGGCGAATTCGCGAGGTGCCGCACCTCGGGGGTGAGGCCCGCCGCCTCGGCCTGCGCCAGGGCCTCCTTGAAGACGTTCAGCTCCCGCTCGATGGAGGGGTGGCCCGGTTCGTCGGCGCAGCTGAAGTGCGCCCACACTCCTGTCACCCGGATCAGGCCGTCGCGCTCGGCCGCGCGGGCCCGTGCGACCAGTTCGGGCCACTGGGCGGGCTGGGCGCCGTTGCGGCCGAGGCCCGCGTCGATCTTGAGCTGCACTCTGGCCGGGCGGCCGGCCGCCTCGGCCGCCGCCGTGGCTTCGCGGAGCGCCCACATCGCGCTCACCGTCACGTCGATGTCGGCTTCGACGCACTCCTGCCAGGGCCCTCCGGGGGTCCACAGCCAGCACAGGGTGCGGGCCTTCAGGCCCGCTGCCCGCAGGGTCAGGGCTTCCTCGGGGGTGGCCACGCCGAGCCAGGTCGCTCCGGCCTCGACGGCCGCCTTGGCGCACGGGACCATTCCGTGGCCGTAGGCGTCGGCCTTCACGACGGCCATGAACGCGGCCGTGGGTGCCTTTGCGCGCAGCGCTCTCACGTTTGCTCGCAGCGCGGTCAGGTCCACTTGTGCCCAGCCGCGCATCCGCTTCTCGTCCATTGCGGTCAGTGTCTCAGGTCGGGTGCTGGGCGTTGTCTTTCCCGCCCGCCCGCCCACCCGTGCGGGTGCTTTCTTCGTCTGCGGGTGCCGCTTGTGCCTGGGCCGGTGCCGGTCCGGGGCACCTCCTCGGGCGACGAACGTGCACGCACTTCGATGACGTCCAGCCCCTTGTCTGTTCGTCCCCCTGCGGGGGCACCCCGGCCCGTCCCCTCCCGGTACGTCGGCGTCCGCCCGCCGGTGGGGGTGGGGGGGGGAGGGGGTGGGTGGGCTTGGGTACGTCGGTGGCCGACGGTCCGGTGGGGGTTGCCGGGCGGGGTGGGTGGGCTCGGGTGCGTCGGCGGCCGACGGTGCGCTGTGGGGGCGGGCCTGGCAGGGGCCGCGGGGGCCGTTCGTGATTCGTCGGACAGGCGCTAGGCGGGGAGGCGGAGGCCGTTGTAGAGGAGTGAGGCGATGCGTACGGCGTCGTCCTGCCAGCCTTCGGAGCGCAGGCCGCAGATGCCGCCGAGGGCGCGGAGGAGGAGGCGGCCGCTGACGTCCTCGCGGATGAGGCCGGCGGCGGCGCCGGCGGTGAGGAGGTGGTCCAGGGCACGGGCCATCTCGGCGCGGGTGTCGTCGAAGACGGGCGAGTCGGTCGCCATGATGCTCTCCAGCACTTCGCCCATGCCGCGGCCGACCGCCGCGTGCTCCACGAGCAGCAGGAGGAAGGCGCGCAGGGCTTCGTCGGGGGCGTGCTGGGCGAGCAGCCGGGAGGGGGCCGCGCAGAGGTCGGCGACCTCTTGGCGGTACACGTCGGCGACAAGGGCTTCGCGGGTGTCGAAGTGGCGGTACAGCGTGCCGACGGCCACACCGGCACGGCGGGCGATCTCCTCGACGTGGGCGTCGTCGTCGGAGAGGAGTGCTTCGCGCGCGGCGGCGAGGAGCGCTTCGCGGTTGCGGCGGGCGTCGGCGCGCAACGGGCGTGGTGACGGCAACAGTCCTCCATAAGGTGAATCGGACTCCGCTTGTGTACAGTTTCCGGAGTCGGGTTCACTTTACTGGGGAGAACGTCCGTGACGATCGAGAACGAGGGGCTTGACGGCCTGCGTGTGCTGGTGACCGGCGGCAGCCGAGGGCTCGGGGAGGCGACGGCCCGCCGCTTCGCCGCCGCGGGCGCCACGGTACTGACGGCCTCGCGCACCGCGCCGCCGGACGACCTGGACGCCGCCTTCATCCCGGCCGACCTGCGGTCCGAGGAGGGGGTGCGGGAGCTGGGGCAGCGCGTGCTGGACAGCGTCGGAGGCGTTGACGTCCTGGTGAACAACGCGGGAGCCGCGACCGGGCCGATGCCGACTCTGGAGCGGTCCGACGCGTCGTGGCTCGCCGACCTGGAGATGAATCTGCTCAGCGCGGTCCGGCTCGACCGGGCGTTGGTTCCGGGGATGGTCGAGCGCGGCTCGGGCGTCGTGGTGCACGTCTCGTCCATCGCCAGCCACCTCCCCCAGCCCGCCGAGGCGTCGTACGCCGCGTCGAAGGCGGCGCTCAACGCCTACAGCCGCGAACTGGCGACGGCGGTGGGCGGCCACGGCGTACGCGTGGTGTGCGTGCTGCCGGGCTTCGTCGTCACCGAGGGAGCCGCCGACCACCTCCGGCGGATGGCCGACAGTGAGGGCATCGGCGTCGACGACGTCACGCAGCGGATCGTGGAGCACCTGAAGCTGCCGATGGGACGGCCCGGCGAACCCGAGGACGTCGCCGAGATGATCGCGTTCCTCGCGTCCGACCGCGCCAAATGGCTCACCGGCGCCCAGTTCAGGGTCGACGGCGGCATCATCCCCACCGTCTGAGCCCCAGCGATTCCGAGGAGAGACACCGTGACCTTCAGCCTGACGTCACTGATCGTGGACGCCGCGGACCCGGAGAGCGAAGGCGCGTTCTGGCACCGCCTGCTCGGCGGCTCGGTCGCCCGGACGGCCACGCACCACTTCCTGCGCAGCGACGGATTCCCCGTGCTCGTGGTCCAGCGGGTTCCGGGGCATGTCGTGCCGCGGTGGCCCGACGGGACCTCCCAGCAGATGCACTTCGACCTCGCGACGGACGACATGGAGAGCGCCGACACGCGGGTGCTCGCGGCCGGCGGCCGCCGGCTGCGGCCGACCGGCGACGTCGGCCCCGCCGACCGCGAGGGCGCCCGGGTCTACGCCAGTCCGGCCGGGCACCCCTTCTGCGTTCGCCCGGCCTGACCCCCGCGACGGCTACGGGACGACCTCCCGGTCGGCGGCGGCAAGGAGCGTCCGGAGGGGGGCCGTGTCGGGGGTGTCGGCGATGGCCGCGTCGATGGCGTCGTCCATGCCGTTCTCCCAGGCCGGCGGGAGAACAAGTCCGGGGCGACCCGTCCAGGCGATGTCGGGGGCGGCGAGGCCGGACTCGATGAGACGGAGCTGGATGAGACCGGCCAGCCCGTCGAAGACCACGGGCCGGATGAAGTTGCGCGCCGACGCGCCGGTCAGGCGGCCCGCCTGCGGCGGCTTGGGGATACGGTCGGCGATCGCCATCCACAGCAGGCCGTGGTCGAAGGCGTCGAGCACGTCCTCCAGGGTGGGCAGATCGGTGTCCGTCACCGTCTCGGAGGAGGCGCGGCGGGACGTACGGGCCGCGCCGTCCTGGTCCGGCGACTCCGCGCGCAGCGCCCTGGCGACCGCGAGCAGCAGCGGTCGGGACCAGCCCTCGGCATCCGCCGAGGCGCGGGCCATGACCAGGTCGTCCCAGGCCAGACGCGGGCGCTCGGCCGCCTCCGGGGGCAGCGTGCGCGCCTCCAGAGCGGCGAACACCTGGCCCTGGTCCCGCAGCAGGGACAGCGCGTTCGCCTCCCCCTCGGCCCCGTCCGTCCTGCCGTCGGCGGGCAGCCGCTCGATCCGGGCTATCCGATCCTGGAGCGGCGGGTGGGAGTCGTACGGGTGCGGCTTCGGCGGACGCCGACCGTCCGCGAGCGCGGCGAGCCTCTCCCCCGGCCGGGCGGCGAGCAGTCGCGAGAATCCGCCGAGGACCTCGCCGACCGGAGGCAGCGCCCCCACGGGGCCGCCCATCCCGGCGTACGTGTCCACGTAGTGGTCGTACGCGGCGTCGATGACCGGCATGGCGCGCAGCGCGCCGACCGTCGCGTCACGGCCCGCGTACCGGGCGGCCGACTCATCGGCGGCGAACTCCTGCTGGCGGGCGACGGACTGCGAGGTCCGCAGGAACATCCGGGCGTAGCCGACGTAGACGGCGCCGACCACGTAATGCATCCGCGTGGTGCCCTCGCTGAACACCTCCACCGTGTGCAGTACGGCCGCCCGGCCGCGCAGGGTGAGGCCGCCGAGCCGGGTGTCGCGATTGCCGTAGTGGCCGAACTCATGCGCCAGAACGGCCCGCAGCCGGGGCACGGTCAGCCCCGCGAGCAGCGGCAGGCCCAGCAGCAGACGGCGCCGCCCCGGCAACAGGCCCAGCAGACGGCTCTGTTCCGCCACCCCCGCGTTGACCTCGGAAACCAGGTACAGCTCGTCCGGCGCCCGCTCCCCCGCCACCTCCGCCGCCGCCCGCACCTGCTCCCACAACTCGGGCTGCTCCTGCGCCGTGACCGCCACCCCGTCCGGCACCGACCCCAGCCGCCCGGCCCGCAGAAACGCCAGCATCCCCCGCACGATCGCCACCGCCACCAACGCCGTGACCATCAAAATCGTGCCCTCGAACCACGCCGCCCCCGCCGCGAACCACCGCGTCACCAGCAGCCAGTCCAGCGCCGCCATCGCCGCCAACAGCACAAACCCCAACAACACGAACCCGACCAGCAACACCAACGCGCGCACAGCACGCAGCCGGAACGTCATCGACAATCCCCCCACAGGACCAGCCCACCCCCACCGGCACACCCCGACAAGGCCCGCAGATCCTACCCCCCACCCCAAGCCCCCCCGATCCCCCGCCTCACCTGCCCCCCCCCGGACCGTCGGCCGCCGACGCACCGGAAGCAGCCGAGCCCCCACCCACCCGCCCCGCCACCACAGCGGACCGCCGGACACCGACGCACCCGAGCCCACCCACCCCCCTTCCCCGGCCACCCCCACCGGACAGGCGGGCGCCGACGTACCCAAGCCCACCCACCCTCCCCGGCACCCCCACCGGACAGGCGGACGCCGACGTACCGGGAGGGGACGGGCCGGGGTGCCCCCGCAGGGGGACGAACAGACAAGGGCTGGACGTCATCGAAGTGCGGACACGTTCGTCGCCCGAGGAGGTGCCCCGGCCCGGCACCGACCCAGGCACAAGCGGCACCCGCAGACGAACAAACACCCGCACGGCATGGGGGTCCCCCCGCCGAAGGTAGGGGGAGGGCGGGAAAGACAAGCTAAAGGCTGCGCCACGCAGTGGGAACGGCGGCGGCCACATCCAACGCCGCAAGCGGCGCTCCCCCCGACCCCAGCCGCGCAGCAAGCCCATGCAGGTACGCCCCACAAGCAGCCGCGTCCATCGGCGCAAGCCCCGCCGCGAGCAACGACCCCGCAAGCCCGGACAGCACGTCCCCACTCCCCGCCGTCGCCAGCCACGCGACCCCCGTCGGATTGACGCGAACGGCCGCCCGGGGCGACGGCGAAGCCACCAACGTCGTGGCCCCCTTGAGCAGAACGGTCGCACCGAACCGCCCGGCCAGCCCCCGCACGGCGTCGAGGCGCCGCGCCTCGACCTCCTCCCGCGCCCAGCCGAGCAGCGCGGCGGCCTCCCCGGCGTGCGGGGTGAGGACGGTGGGGGCGCTCCGCTCCCGTACGGCGGCGGGCGAGAGGAAGCGCAAGGCGTCGGCGTCGACGAGGACCGGCACCGAGGTGGCGAGCACGTCGGTGACGGCCTGCCGCGCCTCCGGGGAGTCGCCGATGCCGGGCCCGACCACCCAGGACTGAACGCGCCCGGCGCTGTGCGGGGACCCGGTGGACACCAGCACCTCGGGGTGCCGGGCGAGCACGGCGTCGCCGCCGGGCCCGACGTAGCGCACCGCCCCGGCACCGCCCCGCAGCGCGCCGGAGACGGCGAGGACGGCGGCCCCCGGATACCGCCCGGACCCGGCGACGACGCCGACGACACCGCGCCGGTACTTGTCGCTCGACTCCCCCGGCCGCGGCAGTGCGGCGGCGACGTCCGCGTGCTGGAGCGCCTCCAGTTCGGGTTCGCCGAGGTACGGCCCGAGGCCGATGTCGACCAGTCGGGGCGCCCCGGCGAAGGTGGCGGCCGGGTCGATGAGCAGCCCCGGCTTGTACGTACCGAAGGTGACGGTCGCGTCGGCGTGCACGGCGTCCCCGAGGACTTCCCCGGTGTCGGCGTCGACGCCGCTGGGCAGGTCGACGGCGACGACGAGGGCGCGGGAGGCCCCGGCGGCCTCGGCGAGCGGTACGGCGCCGGGCCGCAGCCCGCCCTTGCCGCCGATGCCGACGATCCCGTCGAGCACGAGGTCGGCCCGCCCGATCAGCGCCTCGGCGTCCTCCGCGGCGGCGGCGCGGCCCCCGGCGGCCAGCAGGGCGGCGAGGCCGCCGCGGTGGGCGCGTTCGGGGGCCAGCAGCACGGCGTGCACGGCGGCGCCGCGGCGGGCCAGCCGGGCACCGGCGTACAGCGCGTCACCGCCGTTGCCGCCGCTCCCGGCGAGGACGACGACGCGCGCGCCGTACGTACGCCCGAGCAGGTCCCGGCACGCCGCCGCGAGCCCGGCCGCCGCGCGCTGCATGAGCGCGCCCTCGGGCAGCCGGGCCATCAACTCGCCCTCGGCGGCCCGTACGGTCTCCACCGCGTGCGCGTACCTCATGGAAAGTCCTCCGGCAGGGCTCGACGGAAACAGCCTCAACGGACACTACGCGCCCGGCGCGCGCCCAGCCCCCCGACCAGGCGCACCGGCGCACCCAGCCCCCCCGACCAGACGCGCCAGACGCGCCAGACGCATCCGCCCGGCCCGCCCCCGCCACCCGCCCGCGGGTCAGCCCTCCGCGATGACCACCGCGGACGCGACCCCGGCGTCATGGCTGAGGGAGACGTGCCAGCCGCGTACCCCCAGCTCCGCGGCCCGCGCGGCCACGGTCCCGGTGACGGTCAGCCGGGGCCGGCCAGACGGCTCCGTGGTGATCTCGGCGTCGAGCCAGTGCAGCCCGGCGGGAGCGCCCAGGGCCTTGGCGAGCGCTTCCTTGGCCGCGAACCGGGCGGCCAGCGAGGCGACACCGCGCCGCTCGCCGGTCGGCAGCAGCAGTTCGCCGGGGAGGAAGAGCCGGTCGGCCATGCCGGGCGTGCGCTCCAGGGCGGCGGCGAAGCGGTCGATCTCGGCGACGTCGATCCCGACCCCGACGATCACTGGCCATCCCCTTCGCCCGACGTGCCGTTCATGCCGGCCAGCTTAGGCCGTGCCCCCACCCGCCGTGCCCCCACCGGCACGCGCACCCCCGCCCGCGCGCCGCACCCCCGCCCGCGCTCCGTACACGCACGTCTGGACAATGGGGCCCGTGCCGACGACCCCAGCCGCGACCAGCCCCTATGTCGACCTGACCCGCGAGGAGTGGAGTGCGCTGCGCGAGCGCACGCCGCTGCCGCTGACCGCCGAGGAGGTGGAGCGGCTGCGCGGCCTGGGCGACGTGATCGACCTGGACGAGGTGGTGGACGTCTATCTGCCGCTGTCCCGGCTGCTGAATCTGTACGTGGCCGCGCACAACCGGCTGCGCGGCGCGCTGAACACCTTCCTGGGGGACGCGGTGGGGGCGCCTCCGCCGAAGGCAGGGGGAGGGCACCACGCGCAGCCGGGGACGCCGTTCGTGATCGGGGTGGCGGGCAGTGTGGCGGTGGGCAAGTCGACCACGGCCCGGCTGCTCCAGGCGCTGCTGGCCCGCTGGCCCGAGCACCCGCGGGTCGAACTGGTCACCACCGACGGCTTCCTGCTGCCCAACGCGGAGCTGCACCGGCGCGGCCTGATGTCCCGCAAGGGCTTCCCCGAGTCGTACGACCGCCGCGCGCTGACCCGCTTCGTGGCGGACGTGAAGGCCGGCCGCGACGAGGTCACCGCGCCGGTCTACTCGCACCTGATCTACGACATCGTGCCCGGCGAGACGCTGACGGTCCGCCGCCCGGACATCCTCATCGTGGAGGGCCTGAACGTCCTCCAGCCGGCGCTGCCCGGCAAGGACGGCAGGACGAGGATCGGCCTGGCCGACCACTTCGACTTCAGCGTGTACGTGGACGCGCGCACCGAGGACATCGAGCAGTGGTACCTGGGGCGGTTCAGGAAACTGCGCGAGACGGCCTTCCAGGACCCGCACTCGTACTTCCGCAAGTACACCCAGGTCTCGGAGGACGAGGCGCTGGAGTACGCCCGGCTGATGTGGCGCACCGTCAATCAGCCCAACTTGCAGCAGAATGTGCTGCCCACCCGCAGCCGGGCGACGCTGGTGCTCCGCAAGGGACCGGGGCACAAGGTGCAGCGCCTGTCGCTGCGCAAGCTCTGACGCCGGCCACCCCGGCGCCGGTCACATGACGCGGCTCGCCCGACGCGGCCGCCAGATGTCGAGGAAACGGGAGCCCCGCCGTGCTGCACCTGCGGATGATCGTGCCCGCCGACCGCACCGAAGAGGTCGCCCGACTGGTCGGCGCGACCCTCGGCGCCACCCATCTGACGGTGATGCGCGGCGCCGCGTACGACCCGCTCGGCGACGTGCTGACCTGCGACGTGGCGCGGGAGGCGGCCGACGGCCTGCTGGCCGGGCTGCGTGAGCTGGGCGTGGCGGAGACCGGTTCGATCGCGGTCGAGAACATCGACCTGACGCTGTCGACGAGCGCGGAGAAGGCCGAGGAGGACGCGCCGGGCGAGGGCGCGGACGCGGTGCTGTGGGAGTCGCTGGTCGAGGAGACCCACGAGGAGTCGACGCTGACGGTCACGTACATCGCGTTCCTGACGGTGGCGACGATGCTGGCCGCGTACGGCGTGATGCTGGACAGCTCGATCCTGATCGTCGGCGCGATGGTGGTCGGGCCGGAGTTCGGGCCGCTGGCCGGGATCTGTACGGGGGTGGTGCGGCGTCAGCGCCGCCTGGTGGGGCGGTCGGTGGCGGCGCTGCTGATCGGCTTCCCGGTGGCGATGCTGATCACCGGCGGGTTCAGCGATCTGATGAGCCTGTTCGGGCTGTTCACGCAGGCGCGGTTCGACGCGCCGCACCCGGCGACGGAGTTCATCTGGCAGCCGACGTGGGATTCGTTCGTCGTCGCGTTCCTCGCCGGGATCGCCGGAATCCTCTCCCTGACCTCGTCCAAGTCGGGCGCGCTGGTGGGCGTGGCGATCTCGGTGACGACGGTGCCGGCCGCCGCGAACGCCGCCCTGGGGATCAGCTACGGGGCCTGGGGCGAGGCGTGGGGCTCCACCTTGCAGCTCGTGATCAACCTGGCGGGCATCGCGGTGGCGGGCACGTTGACGCTGCTCGCCCAGAAGTGGCTCTGGGCGAAGCGGCACGTACCCGCCGGCTGACGACGTACGGTCGGCCCCCGCGCGGGGCGGCTCAGCCCAGGGTGGACTTGACGACGTCGGCCAGCCGCCCGGCGACGGACTGGGCGTGGTCGATGTCGGCGGCCTCGACCATCACGCGCACCAGCGGCTCGGTGCCGGAGGGCCGCAGCAGGACCCGGCCGGTGGTGCCCAGCTCGGTCTCGGCCTCGGCGACGGCGGTCAGCAGCTCGGGCGTGGAGTCGACGCGGCTCTTGTCGACGTCCGGCACATTGACCAGCACCTGCGGCAGCCGCACCATGACCCCGGCCAGGTCGGCCAGGGTGCGCTTGGTGGCGGCGACGCGGGCGGCCAGCAGCAGACCGGTCAGGGTGCCGTCGCCGGTGGTGGCGTGGTCGAGCACGATGACGTGCCCGGACTGCTCGCCGCCGAGCGCGTACCCGTGCTCCTTCATCGCTTCCAGGACGTAGCGGTCGCCGACGGCGGTCTGCACCATCTCGATGCCTTCGCGTTCCATCGCCAGCTTGAAGCCGAGGTTGGACATCACGGTGCCGACGACGGTGTTCTCGCGCAGGGCGCCGCGCTCGCGCAGCGACAGGGCGAGGATCGCGAGGATCTGGTCGCCGTCGACCTCCTCACCGGTGGCGTCGACGGCCAGGCAGCGGTCGGCGTCGCCGTCGTGCGCGATGCCGAAGTCGGCGCCGTGCTCGACCACGGCGGCCTTCAGCAGCTCCAGGTGGGTGGAGCCGCAGCCGTCGTTGATGTTGAGCCCGTCGGGCTGGGCGCCGATGGTGATGATCTCGGCACCGGCGCGCGAGAACGCCTCGGGCGAGACGCGGGAGGCCGCGCCGTGCGCCTCGTCCAGGACGACCTTCAGGCCGTCGAGGCGGTTGGGCAGCACCGCGATGAGGTGGGCCACGTACTGGTCGAAGCCCTCGTCGTAGTCGCGGACCCGGCCGACGCCGCCGCCGGTCGGGCGGTTCCAGGGGGCGCCGGTGCGGTGCTCCTCGTAGATCGCCTCGATCCGCTCCTCCAGCTCGTCGTCGAGCTTGTGGCCGCCGCGCGCCAGGAACTTCACGCCGTTGTCCGGCATCGCGTTGTGGCTCGCGGAGAGCATCACGCCGAGGTCGGCGCCCAGCGCGCCGGTGAGATACGCCACCGCCGGGGTGGGCAGCACACCGACCCGCAGGACGTCCACGCCCGCGCTCGCGAGGCCCGCCACGACGGCCGCCTCCAGGAATTCGCCCGAGGCGCGCGGGTCGCGCCCCACGACCGCCACCGGCCGGTGGCCCGCGAAGCTGCCCGCTTCGCCGAGCACGTGTGCCGCCGCGACCGACAGGCCGAGAGCAAGCTCGGCGGTGAGGTCGGCGTTGGCCATGCCCCGCACGCCGTCGGTGCCGAAGAGTCGTCCCACAGTGTTTCCTCCGATGATCCGTGCGGTCGTGCGGCCGTCCCGGGACGCGACGATCCCTGCGCCGCCGGGCCTCCCGTGCCCCGCGGTCCGCGCCCCCGGTGCGGGGACATGGCTCCACCATCCAGGGCTCAGAGCCATATCAACAGACAAATGTGCCGATTCCCAGGAATGCGAACGCCTCGGAGGCACAAAGTGTCTCCGAGGCGTTCGATGCGCCCGGCGCGGGTTTGGTTCCCGCGCCGGAGGCGACTTAGCGCTTGCTGAACTGCGGGGCCTTGCGGGCCTTCTTCAGACCGGCCTTCTTCCGCTCGACCGCGCGGTCGTCACGGGTCAGGAAGCCGGCCTTCTTCAGCGGGCCGCGGTTGTTGTCCACGTCCGCCTCGTTGAGCGCGCGGGCGACGCCCAGGCGCAGGGCACCGGCCTGGCCGGAGATGCCGCCGCCGCTGATGCGGGCCACGACGTCGTACCGGTTGTCCAGCTCGAGCACCTTGAAGGGCTCGTTGACTTCCTGCTGGTGCACCTTGTTGGGGAAGTAGCCCTCAAGGGTGCGGCCGTTGATCTTCCACTTGCCGCTGCCCGGAACGATCCGGACACGGGCGATGGACTGCTTGCGGCGGCCGGTGCCGGCGGCCGGCTGCGGGTCGCCGAAGCGCGAGGCGAGCGACTCGGAGGTGTACTCCGACTCGGGGGTCTCGGACTCGAAGGTCGTGATCTCCTCGAAGGTCTCTTCACCCTCGACGACGGTCTCGGCAGTGGTCTCAGCCACGATTCTCCTCAGATTCTTTCTGGTAGCTGGTGGCCGGTACTACTGCGCGACCTGGGTGATCTCGAACGGCACCGGCTGCTGGGCAGCGTGCGGGTGCTGGTCGCCCGAGTAGACCTTCAGCTTCGAGAGCATCTGACGGCCCAGGGTGTTCTTCGGGAGCATGCCCTTGATGGCCTTCTCCACGGCCTTCTCCGGGTTCTTGTCGAGCAGCTCGTCGTAGCGCACGGAGCGCAGGCCGCCCGGGTACCCGGAGTGGCGGTACGCCATCTTCTGGGTCTTCTTGTTGCCCGACAGGTGCACCTTGTCGGCGTTGATGATGATGACGAAGTCACCGGTGTCGACGTGCGGGGCGTAGATGGGCTTGTGCTTGCCCCGCAGGAGGGTCGCGGCCTGGGTGGCCAGACGGCCCAGGACAACGTCCTGCGCGTCGATTACGTGCCACTGGCGGGTGACATCGCCGGGCTTGGGGCTGAACGTACGCACGGTCGCCTTCGCTTCTTCAGTGATGGTGTCTCCACGAGCCCGTGAGGGGCCGGGGAAACGGGTCCTTGTACAAGGCCACCCGGACGATCAGGCCAGCCCTGGCGGCATTCGGGGACGCAACCCGTCTGCCTGCCGCTGGTCATCGGCCCGGTGGACCGGCGTAAGGGCCCCTCACGTGAGATAGAGCAAGCCAATACGCATAACGACATCGAAGAATACCCGCGCGCCCCCGTACGGGTCAAAACGCGTCGGATTCCCGGGCCGGGAGGGGCCGTTCGGGACCCGTGGGGACCGGGCGTCCGCCGGGCCCTACCGCTTGCGCTCGACCCGCCGCTCGTCCCAGACCGGCTCGGTGGACTCCCTGACCAGACCGTCGGACCCGAAGACCAGATAGCGGTCGAAACTGCGCGCGAACCACCGGTCGTGCGTCACCGCGAGCACCGTGCCGTCGTACGACTCCAGGCCCTCCTGAAGGGCCTCGGCGCTCTCCAGGTCGAGGTTGTCCGTGGGCTCGTCCAGCAGCAGCGCGGTGGTCCCGGCCAGCTCCATGAGCAGGATCTGGAAGCGGGCCTGCTGTCCGCCGGAGAGCTTGTCGAAGGGCTGGTCGCCCTGCCGCTCCAGCTCGTACCGCCGCAGGACGCCCATGGCGCGGCCCCGGTCGTGCGCGTGGTCGCCCCACAGGATGTCGACCAGGGTGCGGCCGAGCAGTTCCGGGTGCGCGTGGGTCTGCGCGAAGTGGCCGGGCACCACCCGCGCGCCGAGCTTGAACGTCCCGGTGTGCGCGACGCTCCCGTCCCCGGCGAGCAGCCGCAGGAAGTGCGACTTCCCCGACCCGTTGGAGCCGAGCACCGCGACCCGCTCGCCGTAGTAGACCTCCAGGTCGAACGGCTTCATCAGACCGGTCAGCTCCAGCTTCTCGCAGGTCACCGCCCGTACCCCGGTACGTCCGCCGCGCAGCCGCATCCGGATGTCCTGCTCGCGCGGCGGCTCCTGCGGGGCGCCCGCGTCCTCGAACCGCTTCAGCCGGGTCTGCGCCGCGTGGTAGCGGGACGCCATGTCGGGGCTGTTCGCCGCCTGCTGGCGCAGCCGCAGCACCATCGCCTTGAGCTTGGCGTGCTCCTCCTCCCAGCGCCGCCGCAGCTCCTCGAAGCGCGCGAAGCGCTCCTTGCGGGCCTCGTGGAAGGTGTCGAAACCGCCGCCGTGCACCCACACCGTGGACCCGGCCGGGCCGGTCTCGACGGCGACGATCTTCTGCGCGCTGCGGGCCAGCAGCTCCCGGTCGTGGCTGACGAACAGCACCGTCTTCTTGGTGAGGGCGAGCTGCTCCTCCAGCCAGCGCTTGCCCGGCACGTCCAGGTAGTTGTCCGGCTCGTCGAGCAGCAGCGTCTCGTCGGGGCCGCGCAGCAGGGCCTCCAGAACCAGCCGTTTCTGCTCACCGCCCGAGAGCGTCTTCACCTCGCGCCACTGCGCCCGCTCGTACGGCACGCCGAGCGCGGCCATCGTGCACATGTCCCACAGGGTCTCGGCCTCGTAGCCGCGCGCCTCGGCCCATTCGGCCAGGGCGTGCGCGTACGCCATCTGCGCCGGTTCGTCGTCCTGCGCCATGATCGCCAGCTCGGCCGCGTCGACCGCCTTGGCGGCGGTCCGGATCCGCGGGTGCGCGACGGAGACCAGCAGGTCACGTACGGTGCGGTCGTCGCGGACGCTGCCGACGAACTGCCGCATCACCCCGAGGCCGCCGCTGACCGTGACCGTGCCGCCGTGCGGCTTGATCTCGCCGGAGATCAGCCGCAGCAGCGTGGTCTTGCCCGCGCCGTTGGCGCCGACCAGCGCGACCACGGCGCCGTCGCCCACCCGGAACGAGACGTCGCCGAGCAGCGCCCGCCCATCCGGCAGGTAGTACTCCAAGTGCGCTGCTTCCACATGTCCCATGTCCTGGATTCTCCCTGTGGGGCGCGATCCGCCCCAACTCGTTTTCGTGAGGTCTCCACCGGCGCGTTCACCGGTGCGTTCTCCGGTGTGTTCACCGGAATATGTGCGCGGCCTGACCGGCAATATGATGCGCGGCATGACTGATGGGCCCGGACAGCAGCCGCAGCCTCCGCAGGAACCCCCCACGAGCGCCCCCGAGGGCGAGCGCGAGGTCCTTGAGGGACGCGTCATCCCCTCTCGGCCCCAGCCGCGCCACGCCGCCGCCCAGGCACCCCCGCAGCAGCCGTCGCCGTACGACGCGCAGGCGCCGCAGGGCCCGCAGCCGCCGTCGGGGCCGGCCGCCGACCAGCCGGCCGGGCCGCCGGGGGGCTACGCGGACGACCCGCGGCGCGGGTTCCGCCACGAGCCGGGACAGTCGCAGCCGCAGGCGCCGTCCTCCGGTCCCGCGTGGTCGCCGCAGGCCGAGCAGCCGGGCGCGTACCAGGTACGGCCCGGCGTCCCCGGCCAGGGCGCGGCCCGGCCGCACGCCTCGCTGCCGCCCGCCGCCGCGGCGCCGAGTGCCGCCGAGACCCCCGCGGCTCCCGCGCCGCCGCCCGGCCCCGCCCCCGCGCGGCCCACCGGCCCGACAGGCCCGCGGCCGACCGCCCAGGGCGCACCCCGGAGCACGCCCCAGGCCCCCGCCCAGGGCGCACCCCGAAGCCCGTCGCAGAGCCCCCAGGGCGCCCCGCAGGGCGCGCCCGGCATGGGCACCCACCGTCAGCCCTTCCCGCGCCAGCAGCGCGGCGCGGGACAGCGTCGGCAAGGGGCGCACACGCCCGCCTCAGGGCCGGGCGGCCCGCCCTCGGCCGGGACACCCGACTGGGGCGCGCTCGCCGAGCAGCAGGCCGCCAGCGGCGCCAAGCGGCGCAAGCTGATGATGCTCGGCGGCGGGATCGTCGCCGTCGCGGTGATAGCGGGCGGCGTCGCCACCGCCGTCGTCATGTCGGGCGGCTCGGACGACGAGCCGGTGGCCGGGCCGTCCTCGGCCACCAGCGGCGCCACGTCGCAGTCGCCGCTGCCGCCCGCGCCCTCGTTCTCCTCGGTCGCTCCCCCGCCGCCGCCCAACCCGCTGGACTTCATCTCCAGCGCCGCCAAGGACACCGCCCCGATCACCGTGGGCGGCCTCTTCCCCGGCAAGCAGTTCCGGATCGGCGGCAACGTCTACTCCCAGACCGCCGCCGCCACCACCGCCAAGTGCGCCGACGGCGCCCGCAGCGAGCTGGCCGCCGCCCTCACCGCCAACGGCTGCCGCAAGCTGATCCGCGCCACCTACGTACGCGGCGGCGTGGCCGTCACCGTCGGCGTCGCCGTCTTCGACGACACCGCCCACGCGGCGAAGGTGCAGAAGACCGCCCACTACCTCGGCCCGCTCAACGGCGGCGGCATCAAGGACTTCTGCCACGCCGTCGCCTGCCAGATGACGTCCAACGCCGTCGGCCGCTACGCCTACTTCACCATCTCCGGCTTCAAGACCGGCAAGACCCTCACCAAGGCCGACACCACCGCCAGGCAGGCCGCCAACGACGCCTCCGACTTCGCCTTCCAGCGCGTCATCCAGCGCGGTCGCGACGCCGCGAGCGCCGCTACCCCGTAACGGCGGCAGCGGGCGCGGCGGGGGCGCACGGCAGGGTCCGTCTGTTGCGGGCCTCCACCGAGCGGGCGGCCAGCTGGTCGTCCGCCGGGTAGCCGACCTCTTCCAGGGTGAGGCCGTGCGGGCGCAGGACCTTGACGGCGGAGTGGCGCTCGCGCCCGGCCAGGACCTCGCCGGGGAAGCCGACCGGGCGGTGGCCGTCACCGACCAGGATCATCGCGCCGATCAGCGCGCGCACCATGTTGTGGCAGAAGGCGTCGGCGCGGACCGTGGCGACCGCGAGACCGTCGGCCGTACGCTCCCAGCGCAGGTCGAGCAGGGTGCGGATGGTCGTGGCGCCCTCGCGCTTCTTGCAGTACGCGGCGAAGTCGTGCTCGCCGAGCAGGAGTTCGGCCGCCGCGTTCATCCGGTCGACGTCCACCGGACGGTCGTGCCACAGCACGTGGCCGCGCAGCAGCGGGTCCACACCGCCGGGGTGGTCGCCGACGCGGTAGGCGTACCGCCGCCAGACCGCCGAGAACCGCGCGTTGAACCCGGCGGGTGCCGCCGAGACGTCCCAGACGCGTACGTCCCACGGCAGCCGTCCGGCCAGCCGCCGGCGCAGATTGCCGCCCTCGGCCGCCCACACGTCCGCGGGCAGGTCCACATGCGCCACCTGCCCGCGCGCGTGCACCCCGGCGTCGGTGCGCCCCGCGACGGTCAGCTCCACCGGCTCCGCCATCCGCAGCACCGTCGGGATCGCCGCCTCCAACTCCCCCTGCACGGTCCGCCGGGTGCGCTGCTTGGCCCACCCGGAGAAGTCCGTACCGTCGTAGGCCAGATCCAGCCGCACCCGTACGGCGCCGGGCGCCACCTCGTCGCTCACGCGCGCATTCCTCTCAGCGGGATCAGGGAACTCTGGGGACTCTGGGGACTCTGGGGACTTCGGGGGCCGGGATCGCGGGGACCAGCGGAACGGGCCCGTACCCCTCCGGCAGAGGGGTACGGGCCCGCGGGGTCGCTCCCGGGGTCTCAGAACGCTCAGGCGTCCTTGGACTCCTTGGGCTCCTCGTCGGCCGGAGCGGCGTCCTCGACCGCGTCGTCCGCGGTCTCGGGCGTGGCGTCCGCCGGCTCGGAGTCCTTCTTGAGGTCGGCCAGAGCCTCGTCACCGGCGCGGTCCTTGGCGGAACGCTTGGTGGCGGCCTCGGCCTCGCCCGTGGCGGCCTGCGCCACGGTCAGCGCCTCGACCAGCTCGATGACGGCCATCGGCGCGTTGTCGCCGCGGCGGTTACCGACCTTGGTGATCCGGGTGTAGCCACCCGGGCGGTTCTCGTACCGCGGCGCGATCTCGGTGAAGAGCGTGTGGACGACGCTCTTGTCCGTGATCGTCTGCAGCACCTGGCGACGGTTGTGCATGTCGCCCTTCTTCGCCTTGGTGATCAGCCGCTCCGCGACCGGACGCAGACGGCGCGCCTTGGCCTCGGTGGTCTTGATCCTGCCGTGCTCGAACAGCGACTTCGCGAGGTTCGCGAGCAGCAGCTTCTCGTGCGCGGCGCCGCCGCCGAGGCGGGCACCCTTCGCGGGCTGAGGCATGGTCTTTCTCCTTCTCCGCTGCACCGGCCGTACGAGGTACCGATGTCAGTGCGAACTGGCGGCTGCCAGCTCGATGGGGGTCCGGGGCGGGGCCCCGGTGCCCTCCCCGTTCGGTGCGAACCGGGAAGGCGCCCGGCGACGGCCGGGACCAGGGGTCCCGGCCGCGCCGGAGGCGATCAGTACTGCTCGGTCTCCACGAAACCGGCGTCCACGTCGTCGTCGGCGCCGAAGGCGTCGGCGGCGGCGGTGGGGTCGAATCCGGGCGGGCTGTCCTTGAGGGCCAGGCCCATGCCGGCCAGCTTCGCCTTGACCTCGTCGATCGACTTCGCGCCGAAGTTGCGGATGTCGAGCAGGTCGGCCTCGGAGCGTGCCACGAGCTCACCCACGGAGTGGATGCCCTCGCGCTTGAGGCAGTTGTAGGAGCGGACGGTGAGTTCCAGCTCCTCGATCGGCAGCGCCAGGTCAGCGGCCAGGGCGGCGTCCGTGGGGGACGGGCCCATGTCGATGCCCTCGGCGTCGACGTTCAGCTCGCGGGCCAGGCCGAACAGCTCGACCAGGGTCTTGCCCGCGGACGCCATGGCGTCACGGGGGCGCATGGCCTGCTTGGTCTCGACGTCGACGATCAGCTTGTCGAAGTCGGTGCGCTGCTCGACACGGGTCGCCTCGACCTTGTAGGTGACCTTGAGCACCGGGCTGTAGATGGAGTCGACCGGGATGCGGCCGATCTCCTGGCCCTGCTGCTTGTTCTGCACCGCGGAGACGTAGCCGCGACCGCGCTCGACGGTCAGCTCCATCTCCAGCTTGCCCTTGGCGTTCAGGGTCGCCAGGACCAGGTCGGGGTTGTGCACCTCGACACCGGCCGGGGGCGCGATGTCGGCGGCGGTGACGACACCCGGGCCCTGCTTGCGCAGGTACATCACGACCGGCTCGTCGTGCTCCGAGGAGACGACGAGCTGCTTGATGTTGAGGATGACGTCGGTCACGTCCTCCTTGACGCCCGGCACGGTGGTGAACTCGTGCAGGACACCGTCGACCCGGATGCTGGTGACAGCGGCACCGGGGATCGAGGAGAGGAGCGTACGGCGGAGCGAGTTGCCGAGGGTGTAGCCGAAGCCCGGCTCCAGCGGCTCGATCACGAACCGGGAGCGGAATTCGTCGACGACCTCTTCGGTCAACGAGGGACGCTGAGCGATCAGCATGAGTGTCGGTCCTTCATTCGTGGGCGCCCGCTATTTGACGCCCCCTGTACTACGAGGATACGGGCGGTACGACGGTTGCCCGTCGTACCGCCCGGCATCGCCTCGGTCCGTACGCCGAAGTAATTGCTTACTTCGAGTACAGCTCGACGATGAGCTGCTCCTGCACCTGGGTGTCGATCACCTGGCGCTCGGGCAGGCTGTGCACGAGGATCCGCAGCTTGCCGGCGTTGGCTTCGAGCCACGCGGGCACGGTCTTGTCGCCGGCCTCGCCCTGCGCCACCGCGAACGGGGTCAGGTTGCGGGACGACTCGCGGACCTCGACGATGTCGCTCACGGACACACGGGCCGACGGGATGTCGGTCTTGCGGCCGTTGACGGTGATGTGTCCGTGACGGACGAGCTGCCGCGCGTGGTCGCGGGACTTGGCGAAGCCGGCCCGGTACACCACGTTGTCGAGGCGGGTCTCAAGGATGCGCAGAAGGTTCTCACCGGTCTTGCCGGACTTCTGGTTCGCTTCCTTGTAGTAGTTCACGAACTGCTTCTCGAGGACACCGTAGATGCGCGCGCACTTCTGCTTCTCACGAAGCTGGAGAAGGTACTCGCTGTCCTTGGTGCGCCCGCGTCCGTGCTCACCCGGGGGGTAAGGACGGATCTCGATCGGGCACTTCGCGCTCTCGCACTTGCTCCCCTTGAGGAAGAGCTTCTGCTTCTCCCGACGGCAACGCTTGCAGTCGGCCCCGGTGTAACGCGCCATTGTCTCGTGTCTCCTGTATCAGCTTGTCAGACGCGGCGGCGCTTGGGCGGGCGGCAGCCGTTGTGCGGGGTCGGGGTGACGTCCTGGATCGAACCGACCTCGAGGCCCGTGGCCTGGAGGGAGCGGATCGCGGTCTCGCGGCCGGAGCCGGGACCCTTCACGAAGACGTCGACCTTGCGCATGCCGTGCTCCTGCGCCCGGCGGGCGGCCGACTCGGCGGCCATCTGCGCGGCGAAGGGGGTGGACTTGCGCGAGCCCTTGAAGCCGACGTGGCCGGCGGAGGCCCAGGAGATCACGTTGCCCGCGGGGTCGGTGATCGAGACGATCGTGTTGTTGAACGTGCTCTTGATGTGGGCGTGCCCATGAGCGACGTTCTTCTTTTCCTTGCGGCGCACCTTCTTGGCTGCGCCCTGACGGCCCTTAGGAGGCATGTGTCAACTTCTCCCGGTGGAGGTGGTCGGTCCTACAGCGAAGACCGCTGATGAGCGTCCGCTGAGGACTACTTCTTGCCCGGCTTCTTCTTACCGGCGATGGCGCGACGCGGACCCTTGCGGGTACGGGCGTTGGTGTGAGTGCGCTGACCGTGGACCGGCAGGCCACGACGGTGGCGCAGACCCTGGTAGCAGCCGATTTCCACCTTGCGGCGGATGTCGGCCTGCACCTCGCGACGGAGGTCACCCTCGGTCTTGAAGTTGGCATCGACGTACTCGCGCAGCTTGACGAGGTCTTCCTCGGCCAGGTCGCGGACGCGGATGTCGGGGTTCACACCGGTCTCCTTCAGCACCTGCTGGGAGCGGGAGCGCCCGATGCCGAAGACGTAGGTGAGGGCGATCTCCACGCGCTTCTCACGCGGGAGGTCAACGCCTGAAAGGCGTGCCATTTTCTTGGCTCCTGATGGTTTCGGAGGTCTTCCGCAGTGCCGGCTCCTGACCGCCGACCGCTCGTGTGCTGAGCGGTGGTACGACCAGGTCCCCGGCCTCCGCCGGAGGTGTCATCCCCTTGTGGCAGGAGATGGGCACTGCGTATGTACGTGTGTGCGTCGCGCGAAGTTCTGCGGATGCAGGTAGGTCGGCGTGCGTCAGCCCTGGCGCTGCTTGTGGCGCAGGTTGTCGCAGATGACCATGACCCGGCCGTGACGGCGGATCACCTTGCACTTGTCGCAGATCTTCTTGACGCTCGGCTTGACCTTCATGAGGTGAGGTTCTCCGGGTCTTGAGATCTACTCGTTGCTACTTGTATCGGTAGACGATCCGTCCGCGCGTCAGGTCGTACGGAGAGAGCTCCACAACGACCCGGTCATCCGGGAGGATGCGGATGTAGTGCATCCGCATCTTGCCGCTGATGTGCGCGAGGACCTTGTGACCGTTCTGCAGCTCCACCTTGAACATCGCGTTCGGCAGAGACTCGATCACGGTGCCCTCGATTTCGATGGCGCCTTGCTTTTTGGCCATGTCCTGCTTTCGGGATCGGCTACCTTGGTCGGCCCCAGACATGCCAAAAGACACGCGAGAGCCGACGTGTCAGTCTACGTCACGCCACCCGGAAAGACGAATCAGGGATGTATGCCCTGCCCCGAAGATCCTTAAGCAGGGGAACGTCAGACCGGTGGATCATCACGCCAGCGGGTCCGGAGCGGCCGTGATGCCGTACTCGGCCAGTTTGGCCTTGCCGCAGTCCTCGGCGGTCAGGACGAGGGGGCCGTCCTCGGTGAGGGCGATGGAGTGCTCCCAGTGGGAGGACCAGGAGCCGTCGTCGGACTTGACCGTCCACTCGTCGGCGAGGACGTGGGTGCGGGGGGTGCCGAGGGTGACCATCGGCTCGATGGCGAGGCAGACGCCGGGGATCAGCTTGATGCCGCGCCCGCGCTTCTTGGTGACGTAGTTCAGCAGGTGCGGGTCCATGTGCATCTGGGTGCCGATGCCGTGGCCCCCGTAGTCCTCGACGATGCCGTACTTGCCGGAGGCGGGCCGCGGCTGGCGGCGGATGTAGCCCTCGATCGCCTTGGAGATGTCCTCCAACCGGTTGCCCTTGCGGAAGGCGGCGATGCCCGCCCACATGGACTCCTCGGTGACCCGGCTCAGCTCGATCAGCTCCGGCGCGTGCCCGCTGCCCACGAAGCACGTGAAGGCCGCGTCGCCGTGCCAGCCGTCCACGATGGCGCCGGCGTCGATGGCGATCATGTCGCCGTCCTTGAGCACCGTCTCGCGGTCCGGGATGCCGTGCACCACCACGTCGTTGACCGACGTGCAGATGTTGCCGGGGAAGCCGCCGTACCCCAGGAAGTTCGGCTTGGCGCCGTGGTCGGCGATCACCTTCGCGGCGACCTCGTCCAGGTCCTTGGTGGTGGCGCCGGGCACCGCCGCGGCGCGCGTCGCCCGGTGGATCGCCGCCACGACCAACCCGGCCTCGCGCATCTTGGCGATCTGCTCGGGGGTCTTGATCTCCACCATGACGGCTGGCGCCTTCCTTGTGTACGTCAGTGCTCGGGCACCGCCAGCCCCCTCGGGGACGGCATGTGCCCACTCAACGATACGGCCGTGGCGCCCGTCAGGGCACCACGGCCGATGCCGTGCTCTGCGGCGGCTACCGCCGCTCGCCCGCGCGCAGCGCGTCCATCGCGCGCTGCGTGACCTCGGCCACCGGGCCGAGCGCCGAGATCGTCACCACAAGGTCCTGCTGCTTGTAGTAGTCGATGATCGGCTCGGTCTCGCGGTGGTAGACCTCGATCCGGTTGCGGACCTTGTCCTCCGCGTCGTCGCTGCGCTGGTACAGCTCGCCGCCGCAGACGTCGCAGACGCCCTCGGTGGCGGGCTTGCTGTACTCGACATGGAAGACGTGCGCGCTGTTGTTGCGGCACACCCGGCGGCCGGCGATCCGCTTGACAACCTCGTCCTCGGGGACCTCCAGGTCGAGCACACCGTCGAGCGCGATCCCGTGCCCGGCCATGTACGCGTCCAGCGCGCGGGCCTGGAACTCGTTGCGCGGAAAGCCGTCGAGCAGGAAGCCCTCCGCCGCGTCCGCCTGCTCCAGGCGGTCCTCCGCCATGCCGATGGTGATCTCGTCAGGTACCAGGTCACCGGCGTCCATGAACGCCTTCGCCTGCTTGCCCAGGTCGGTCCCTTGACTGATGTTGGCGCGGAACAGGTCTCCCGTGGAGATGTGCGGGATCGACAGGTTCTTGGCGAGGAACGCGGCCTGCGTCCCCTTGCCCGCGCCGGGGGGACCGACCAGGACGATTCGCATCAGCGGAGGAACCCTTCGTAGTTACGCTGCTGGAGCTGGCTCTCGATCTGCTTCACCGTCTCCAGACCGACACCCACGATGATCAGGATGCTGGTGCCGCCCAGCGGGAAGCTGCCGTTGCTCCCGTTGAAGACCGCGATGGCGACCGTTGGCACGAGAGCGATGAGACCCAGATACAGCGATCCCGGCCACGTGATGCGATTCAGCACGTAACTCAGGTACTCCGCGGTGGGGCGGCCGGCCCGGATGCCGGGGATGAAGCCACCGTACTTCTTCATATTATCCGCCACTTCCTCGGGGTTAAACGAGATAGCGACGTAGAAGAAGGCGAAGAACACGATCAGCAGGAAGTAGGCGGCCATGTAGATCGGGTGGTCGCCCTTGGTCATGTTGCGGCTGATCCACTGCGCCCAGCCCGCGGTCGACCCGGAGAACTGCACGATCAGCGCCGGGATGTAGAGCAGCGACGACGCGAAGATGACCGGGATCACACCCGCCTGATTGACCTTCAGGGGGATGTACGTGGAGGTGCCGCCGTACGAGCGGCGGCCGATCATGCGCTTCGCGTACTGCACCGGAATTCGGCGCTGGGCCTGTTCGACGAAGACCACCAGGCCGACCATCGCGAGACCGACGGCGATCACCGCGAGGAACTCCACCCAGCCGCCGGCGATCTTGCCGGAGACCTTGATCGCCCACAGCGAGCCGGGGAATCCGGCGGCGATGGCCACGAACATCAGGATCGACATGCCGTTGCCGATGCCCTTGTCGGTGATCAGCTCGCCGAGCCACATGATCATCACGGTGCCCGCGGTCATGGTGGTCACCATGGTCACGGTGGTGAAGATCGACTGGTTCGGCACGATGTCGAACTTGTTCTGGCAACTGGAGAACAGGCTGCCGGAGCGGGCGGTGGCGACGAGGCCGGTGCCCTGGAGGACCGCGAGCGCGACGGTCAGGTACCGGGTGTACTGCGTGATCTTGGTGGTGCCCGCCTGGCCCTCCTTCTTGAGGGCCTCCAGGCGTGGGATCACCACCGTGAGGAGCTGCAGGATGATGCTCGCCGTGATGTACGGCATGATCCCGAGCGCGAAGATCGTGAGCTGGAGAAGAGCGCCGCCGCTGAACATGTTCACCAGGCCGAAGAGGCTGTTGCTGCTCTTCGTGTCCTTAATGCACTGGTTGACCACCGAGTAGTCGATCCCCGGCACCGGAACATGCGCACCGAGGCGATAGATCACCACGATGCCCAACGTGAACAGCAGCTTCTTCCGCAGGTCGGGCGTCCTGAACGCCCGTGCGAACGCGGTGAGCACGGTGCCTCCTGCACCCCCCGCGCACGGCGGAAGGACGGTCTGATGAGGTACTGACTGATACGGGCAGATACGGCGCTGGCCATACGGCTGTACCACCCGCGAAAGCACACAGGCTCTGCGAACAGTAACAACCGACGTCACCCTACCCGCGAGGCGGGCTCCCTAGGAATGACCAATCGGCCAAGGAAATACAAGGAAACAACGACCGGGGATGCCCCTAGGTGCTGGGCATCCCCGGTCGTCGTGTGACATCTGACTCAGATGAGTTCGGTCACGGTACCGCCGGCGGCGGTGATCTTCTGCTGGGCGGACCCGGAAACCGCGTCCACGGTCACCTGGAGCGCCACGGTCACCTCGCCGGTGCCGAGCACCTTGACGAGCTGGTTCTTGCGTACCGCGCCCTTGGCGACCAGATCGGCCACCGTGACCTCGCCGCCCTCGGGGTAGAGGGTCGCGAGCTTGTCCAGGTTGACGACCTGGTACTCGGTGCGGAACGGGTTCTTGAAGCCCTTGAGCTTCGGGAGACGCATGTGGAGGGGCATCTGCCCGCCCTCGAAGCGCTCCGGAACCTGGTAGCGGGCCTTGGTGCCCTTGGTGCCACGACCGGCCGTCTTGCCCTTGGACGCCTCGCCACGACCCACACGGGTCTTGGCGGTCTTGGCGCCGGGGGCCGGACGGAGGTTGTGGATCTTGATCGGGCTTTCGTTACCCATGATCAGTCGACCTCCTCGACCGTGACGAGGTGGCGGACGGTCTGGACCATGCCGCGGATCTCCGGCCGGTCCTCCTTGACCACCACGTCGTTCAGCCGCTTCAGGCCGAGCGACCGCAGGGTGTCACGGTGGTTCTGCTTGCTGCCGATGTAGGACTTGGTCTGGGTGACCTTGAGGCGAGCCATTACGCACCCACCCCGGCACGCGCACGCAGCAGGGCGGCGGGCGCGACGTCCTCGATCGGCAGACCGCGGCGGGCGGCGATCTCCTCGGGGCGCTGAAGCCCCTGGAGCGCGGCCACCGTGGCGTGCACGATGTTGATCGCGTTGTCCGAGCCGAGGCTCTTGGACAGCACGTCGTGGATACCGGCGCACTCCAGGACGGCGCGCACCGGGCCACCGGCGATCACACCGGTACCGGGGGAAGCGGGCTTGAGCAGGACGACGCCCGCGGCCTTCTCGCCCTGGATCGGGTGCGGGATGGTGCCCTGGATACGGGGGACCTTGAAGAAGTGCTTCTTGGCCTCCTCCACACCCTTGGCGATGGCGGCCGGCACCTCCTTGGCCTTGCCGTAACCGACACCCACGGTGCCGTCACCGTCACCCACCACGACCAGCGCGGTGAAGCTGAAGCGACGACCACCCTTCACAACCTTGGCGACGCGATTGATCGCGACGACACGCTCGACATAGGCGGTCTTCTCGGCCTGCTGGCCGCCGTCCCGCCGGTCCTTACGGTCCCGTCGCTCGCCGCCACCGGCACCGCTTCCGCGGCGCTGGGGTCCAGCCATTGGAATTACCTCTCTTCGTTTTCCGCTAGCTACGGAACCGGATCAGAACTTCAGTCCGGCTTCGCGGGCGGCGTCCGCCAGGGCGGCGATGCGCCCCGCGTACTGGTTGCCGCCACGGTCGAACACGACAGCCTCGACGCCCTTGGCCTTCGCACGCTCGGCCACGAGCTGGCCGACCTGCTTGGCCTTGGCGCTCTTGTCGCCTTCGCCGCCGCGGATGGACGCGTCGAGGGTCGACGCGGACGCGAGCGTGTGGCCCGCGAGATCGTCGATGACCTGCGCCACGATGCCACGGTTGGAACGGGTCACGACCAGACGCGGACGCGCCTCCGTGCCCGAGACCCGCTTGCGGACGCGGATGTGGCGACGCTTGAGTGCCGCACCCTTGTACGCCTTGCCCTTGGCGATCTTCACACCGTATGCCATGGCTACTTACCAGCCTTTCCGACCTTGCGGCGGATGACCTCGCCGGCGTACTTGACGCCCTTGGCCTTGTACGGGTCGGGCTTCCGCAGCTTGCGGATGTTGGCGGCCACCTCGCCGACCTTCTGCTTGTCGATGCCCTCGACGGAGAACTTCGTCGGGTTCTCGACCTTGAAGGAGATCCCCTCGGGGGCCTCGACGAGAATCGGGTGGCTGTAGCCCAGGGCGAACTCCAGGTTGGAGCCCTTCGCCTGGACGCGGTAGCCGACACCGCTGATTTCGAGCTGCTTGCTGTAGCCCGCGGTCACGCCGGTGATCATGTTCGCCACCAGCGTGCGGGACAGGCCGTGCAGGGCCTTCGAGACACGCTCGTCGTTGGGGCGGGTGACCAGCAGAGTGCCGTCCTCGCCCTTGGCGATCTCGATCGGCGCGGCAACGGTGTGCGAAAGGGAACCCTTGGGGCCCTTCACAGCGACCGTGCGGCCGTCGATGGTGACGTCCACTCCGGCGGGAACCGAGATGGGCAGCTTGCCGATGCGCGACATTGCTATACCTCGCTTTCCCGGTTACCAGACGTAGGCGAGGACTTCCCCACCCACGCCCTTCTTCTGCGCCTGCTGGCCGGTGAGCAGCCCGTGGGACGTGGAGATGATCGCCACGCCCAGGCCGCCGAGCACCTTCGGCAGGTTGGTGGACTTCGCGTAGACCCGCAGACCAGGCTTGCTGATCCGCTTGATCCCGGCGATGGAGCGCTGCCGCTCCGGACCGAACTTCAGCTCGAGGATGAGGTTCTTGCCGACCTCGGCGTCCTCGACCTTCCAGCCGGTGATGTAACCCTCCTGCTGGAGGATCTCCGCGATGTGCGACTTGATCTTGCTGAACGGCATCTCGACGTCGTCGTGGTACGCCGAGTTGGCGTTACGCAGACGGGTCAGCATGTCCGCGATGGGGTCGGTCATGGTCATGAGTTGGCCCTGGGCCTCTCTCGCCGGGGTTTCCTATCTGTGCCATCCCTCTCCCCGAGAGGTGCGCCGCACGGTGGCGGACACGTCGGGACGGGTGCGGTACGGGGACCTACGGCGTAGTAAGTCGAATCGGGCGGCGGACGCCCAACCCTTCTACCTTACGGGAAAAAGGTTGGGCCCCCGACCGTCCAGATGCTTACCGAGAGTTCCTGGTGATCCGGATTGCCCGGACTACCAGGAGCTCTTGGTCACGCCCGGCAGCTCGCCACGGTGGGCCATCTCACGAAGGCACACGCGGCACAGGCCGAACTTGCGGTAGACGGAGTGCGGCCGGCCGCAGCGCTGGCAGCGGTTGTACGCGCGCACAGCGAACTTCGGCTTACGAGCGGCCTTGGCAATGAGAGCCTTCTTCGCCACGGCTCACGCCTCCTTGAACGGGAAGCCGAGGTGACGAAGGAGGGCGCGGCCCTCATCGTCGTTGGTCGCCGTGGTGACCACGGTGATGTCCATACCCCGGACGCGGTCGATCTTGTCCTGGTCGATCTCGTGGAACATGACCTGCTCCGTGAGACCGAAGGTGTAGTTGCCCCGGCCGTCGAACTGCTTCGGCGACAGACCGCGGAAGTCGCGGATACGCGGGAGCGCGAGCGACAGCAGGCGGTCCAGGAACTCCCACATGCGGTCACCGCGGAGGGTGACGTGGGCGCCGATCGGCTGACCCTCACGCAGCTTGAACTGCGCGATGGACTTCCGGGCCTTGGTGACCTGCGGCTTCTGGCCGGTGATCGTGGCGAGGTCGCGGATGGCGCCCTCGATCAGCTTGGAGTCGCGGGCGGCGTCGCCCACACCCATGTTGACCACGATCTTGGTGAGACCGGGAATCTGCATGACGTTCTCGTACGAGAACTCGTCGCGCAGCTTGCCCGCGATCTCCTCGCGGTAGCGCGTCTTGAGACGCGGCTGTGCGTGCGTCGTAGCGGTGTCAGTCATCAGATGTCCTCACCGGTCCGCTTGGCAACGCGGATCTTGTTGCCCTCGTCGTCGAACCGGTAGCCGACGCGGGTCACGACCTTGTTGCCGTCCTTCTCAACAACGAGCTGCACGTTGCTGACGTGGATGGGCGCCTCGGTGGTGATGATGCCGCCGGTCTTCGAACCGCGGTCGGTCTGGCCGGCCTTGGTGTGCTTCTTGACCCGGTTGACACCCTCGACGAGGACACGGTCGAGCGCGGGGTAGGCAACGATGACCTTGCCCTGCTTGCCCTTGTCCTTACCGGTGATGACCTGGACCAGGTCGCCCTTCTTGATCTTCATCGGTTACAGCACCTCCGGCGCGAGCGAGACGATCTTCATGAACTTCTTCTCGCGCAGCTCACGGCCCACCGGGCCGAAGATACGGGTGCCGCGGGGGTCGCCGTCGTTCTTGAGGATGACGGCGGCGTTCTCGTCGAACCGGATGTACGAGCCGTCGGCGCGACGGCGCTCCTTGACGGTCCGGACGATGACCGCCTTGACGACCTCGCCCTTCTTCACGTTGCCACCGGGGATCGCGTCCTTGACGGTGGCGACGATGACGTCACCGATTCCCGCGTAGCGGCGACCCGAGCCACCGAGAACACGGATGCAAAGGATCTCCTTGGCACCAGTGTTGTCGGCGACACGAAGTCGCGACTCCTGCTGGATCACGTCTATCTCCTGTTTGTCGCGTCGGTTCCCGGCGGGGCCCACTCACGGGGAGCGGGCCACCGCCGAGCCTGACGGAACGGTCCTGAGGGAGTGCCCTCAGGGATTACTTGGCCTTCTCGAGGATCTCGACGACGCGCCACCGCTTGGTCGCGGAGGTCGGCCGGGTCTCCATGAGGAGGACCCGGTCGCCGATGCCCGCGGCGTTCTGCTCGTCGTGCGCCTTGAGCTTGTTGGTGCGGCGGATGACCTTGCCGTACAGGGCGTGCTTCACACGGTCCTCGACGGCGACCACTACGGTCTTGTCCATCTTGTCGCTGACCACAAGGCCCTCGCGGGTCTTGCGGAAGCCGCGCTGCTCGTCGGTCGTCTCAGTCACATTCTTCTCGCTCATCAGGCGCTCTCCACCGTCTCCACAGTCTCGATGCCCAGCTCACGCTCGTGCATCAACGTGTAGATCCGGGCGATGTCCTTGCGGACCACCTTGAGCCGGCTGTTGTTCTCGAGCTGCCCGGTGGCCCCTTGGAAGCGGAGGTTGAACAGCTCCTCCTTCGCCTCGCGCAGCTTGTTGACGAGCTCCTCGTCACCAAGCTGGCGCAGCTCGGAAGCCTTGGTACCGGCCGCCATCACGACTCACCTGCCTCGCGCCGCACGATGCGGCACTTCATCGGAAGCTTGTGCGCGGCGCGGGTCAGCGCCTCACGAGCAACCTTCTCGTTCGGGAATGACAGCTCGAACATCACCCGACCGGGCTTGACGTTCGCGATCCACCACTCGGGAGAACCCTTACCGGAACCCATGCGGGTCTCGGCGGGCTTCTTGGTCAGCGGGCGGTCCGGGTAGATGTTGATCCAGACCTTGCCGCCGCGCTTGATGTGACGGGTGATGGAGATACGAGCGGACTCGATCTGCCGGTTGGTCACGTAGGCGGGCGTGACGGCCTGAAGGCCGTACTCGCCGAACGCCAGCTCCGTGCCGCCCTTGGCCATTCCGTCGCGCCCGGGGTGGTGCTGCTTGCGGTGCTTGACCCTACGGGGGATCAGCATGGTACTTAGCCTTCCGTTCCGGGGGTCTCCGCGGCTGCTGCCGGGGCCTCGACGGCAGGAACATCCGTCTTGGAGGCCGGGGAGCCGGACGCGCCGTCGGTCTGAGGACGACGGCCGCCACCGCCACCGCGGCCACCGCGCTCGCCACCGCGGCGCTGCGGACGCTCGTTGCCGCCACCACGCGCCGGGCGGTTGCCCGCACGGGCCGCGGCGTTGTCGGCGCGGACCTCGGCGATGTTCTTGACGTCGCCCTTGTAGATCCACACCTTGACACCGATACGGCCGAAGGTGGTCTTGGCCTCGAAGAAGCCGTAGTCCACGTTGGCGCGCAGGGTGTGCAGCGGGACACGGCCCTCGCGGTAGAACTCGGAGCGGGACATCTCGGCGCCGCCGAGGCGGCCACCGCACTGGATCTTGATGCCCTTGGCGCCGGCCTTCATGGTGCCCTGCATGCTCTTGCGCATGGCACGGCGGAAGGAGACGCGCGAGGAGAGCTGCTCGGCGACGGCCTGGGCCACCAACTGAGCGTCCATCTCCGGGTTCTTGACCTCGAGGATGTTGAGCTGGACCTGCTTGCCGGTCAGCTTCTCCAGGTCACCGCGGATGCGGTCGGCCTCCGCGCCGCGACGGCCGATGACGATGCCCGGCCGGGCGGTGTGGATGTCGACGCGGACGCGGTCACGGGTGCGCTCGATCTCCACCTTGGAGATACCGGCGCGCTCCATGCCCTGCGTCATCATCTTGCGGATGGCCACGTCTTCCTTGACGTAGTCCTTGTACAGCTTGTCGGCGTACCAGCGGGACTTGAAGTCCGTGGTGATGCCGAGGCGGAACCCGTACGGGTTTACCTTCTGGCCCATTACCGGGTCTCTCCCTTGCTGGCGACGACCACGGTGATGTGGCTGGTCCGCTTGCGGATGCGGTAGGCGCGGCCCTGGGCGCGCGGCCGGAACCGCTTGAGGGTCGGACCCTCGTCCACATACGCCTCGCTGATGAACAGCGACTCGGCGTCGGTGTGGTCGTAGTTGTGCGCGGCGTTGGCAATGGCGCTGTCCAGCACCTTGCCGACCGGCACGCTCGCGGCCTGCGGGGTGAAACGCAGGACCGCCTGAGCCTCCGTGGCGTCCATGCCACGGATGAGGTCCACCACGCGGCGGGCCTTCATGGGCGTGACGCGGATGTACCGCGCCTGGGCCCTGGCTTCCATGGTTGTCCCTTCAGTGTCTGTCTTCGTCGTCACGGTTCAGCCCGCTCAGCGACGCCGCGACTTGCGGTCGTCCTTCTCGTGCCCGCGGAAGGTGCGGGTCGGTGCGAACTCGCCGAGCTTGTGGCCGACCATCGACTCAGTGACGAACACCGGGACGTGCTTACGGCCGTCGTGCACCGCGATCGTGTGACCCAGCATCGCCGGGATGATCATCGAGCGGCGGGACCAGGTCTTGATGACGTTCTTGGTGCCTGCTTCGTTCTGTACGTCCACCTTCTTGATCAGGTGGTCGTCGACGAAGGGCCCCTTCTTGAGACTGCGCGGCATCTAAACCCGCTCCTAGCGCTTCTTGTTCGTCTTGCGGCGGCGGACGATGTACTTGCTCGATGCCTTCTTCGGCGAGCGAGTACGACCTTCCTTCTGACCCCACGGGGAGACCGGGTGGCGACCACCGGAGGTCTTGCCCTCACCACCACCGTGCGGGTGGTCCACCGGGTTCATGGCGACACCGCGGACGGTCGGGCGGACGCCCTTCCAGCGCATGCGGCCGGCCTTGCCCCAGTTGATGTTCGACTGCTCGGCGTTGCCGACCTCGCCGATCGTGGCGCGGCAGCGGACGTCGACCATGCGGACTTCACCGGACGGCATGCGAAGGGTGGCCATGGTGCCTTCCTTCGCCAGTAGCTGGACGGAAGCGCCCGCGGAGCGGGAGATCTTCGCGCCGCCACCGGGCCGCAGCTCGATCGCGTGGATCGTCGTACCCACCGGGATGTTGCGCAGCGGCAGGTTGTTGCCCGGCTTGATGTCGGCGTTGGGGCCGTTCTCGATCCGGTCACCCTGCTGGAGCTTCGCGGGGGCGAGGATGTAGCGCTTCTCGCCGTCCGCGTAGTGCAGCAGCGCGATGCGCGCGGTGCGGTTGGGGTCGTACTCGATGTGCGCGACCTTGGCGGGCACGCCGTCCTTGTCATGGCGACGGAAGTCGATGACACGGTAGGCGCGCTTGTGGCCACCGCCTTGGTGGCGGACGGTCACACGACCGGCGTTGTTACGGCCGCCCTTGCTGTGCAGCGGGCGGACCAGCGACTTCTCCGGCGTGGACCGCGTGATCTCGACAAAGTCGGCGACGCTGGAGCCACGACGGCCCGGAGTCGTCGGCTTGTACTTGCGGATACCCATTTCTCAGTCCTCGGATGAATTCAGGACTTCGACACGATCCGGCCTCCGTTAGGAGACCGGGCCGCCGAAGATGTCGATTCGGTCGCCCTCGGCAAGGGTCACGATGGCGCGCTTGGTGTTGGCGCGCTTGCCGAAACCGGTGCGGGTGCGCTTGCGCTTGCCCTGCCGGTTGATCGTGTTGACCCCGGTGACCTTGACCGAGAAGACCGCCTCGACGGCCTGCTTGATCTGGGTCTTGTTCGCGCGCGGGTCGACGACGAACGTGTACTTGTTCTCGTCCAGCAGCGCGTAGCTCTTCTCCGAGACCACCGGCTTGATCAAGAGGTCACGGGGGTCCGTGTACGTCTTGCTGGTGATCACGGGTCCGGTGGTGGTCGTGTCGTCGCTCATCAGGCTTCGCTCCCTTCGAGCTCATCCTCGGAGGCGACGGCCTTGCCGGAGGCCGACTCAGGACCGGATCCCGCCACGAAACGCTCGAAGGCGTCCTTGGTGAAGACCACGTCGTCGGAGACGAGCACGTCGTACGTGTTGAGCTGGCCTGCGTCCAGGATGTGCACCTGGGGCAGGTTGCGGGCGGAAAGCCACGCGGCCTCGTCGGCGCGCTCGATGACCAGGAGCACGTTCTTGCGCTCGCTGATCTTGCCGAGCAGGCTCTTGGCGGCCTTCGTCGACGGGGCGGAGCCCTCGACGACGCCGGAGACGACGTGGATGCGGTTGTGCCGCGCACGGTCGGTCAGGGCGCCGCGGAGGGCGGCCTTGACCATCTTCTTGGGGGTGCGCTGCGAGTAGTCACGCGGTACGGGACCGTGGACGACGCCACCGCCGGCGAACTGCGGGGCGCGGGTCGAGCCCTGACGGGCGCGGCCGGTGCCCTTCTGGCGGTACGGCTTGCGGCCACCACCGCGGACCTCGCCACGCGTCTTCACCTTGTGCGTGCCCTGGCGGGCGGCGGCGAGCTGCGCGACGACGACCTGGTGGATCAGCGGGATGCTGACCTTGGCGTCGAAGATCTCGGCCGGGAGTTCTACGGTCCCGGCGGTGTCGCCCGACGGCGACAGGACGTTGATGGTGCTCATAGCCTTCAGGCCCCCTTGGCCGCGGTGCGGACCAGGACGAGGCCGCCGTTCGGACCGGGGATAGCGCCCTTGATGAGCAGCAGTCCCTTCTCCGCGTCAACGGCGTGGACGGTCAGGTTCTGGGTGGTGACCCGCTCGTTGCCCATGCGGCCCGCCATGCGCATGCCCTTGAAGACACGGCCGGGGGTGGCGCAGCCACCGATGGAGCCCGGCGAGCGGTGCTTGCGCTGCACGCCGTGCCCGGCGCCGAGGCCCTTGAAGTTGTGACGCTTCATGACACCGGCGAAGCCCTTGCCCTTGCTCTTGCCGGTCACGTCGACCTTGACGCCTGCCTCGAACACCTCGGCGGTGATCTCCTGGCCGAGCGTGTACTCCGCGGCGTCCGCGGTGCGCAGCTCCACCAGGTGGCGGCGGGGGGTGACGTCGGCCTTCGCGAAGTGGCCCTTGAGGGGCTTGTTCACCTTGCGCGGGTCGATCTCGCCGAAGGCGAGCTGAACCGACTCGTAACCGTCGGCGTCGTTCGTACGGACCTGGGTCACAACGTTCGGACCGGCCTTGACGACAGTCACTGGGACGACACGGTTGTTCTCGTCCCAGACCTGGGTCATGCCGAGCTTCTCGCCCAGGATGCCCTTGATCTGCTTGGTCATCTTCTCCGCGCCTCTCAGAGCTTGATCTCGATGTCGACGCCGGCCGGAAGGTCCAGGCGCATCAACGAGTCAACGGTCTTGGGCGTCGGGTCGAGGATGTCGATCAGGCGCTTGTGCGTGCGCATCTCGAAGTGCTCGCGCGAGTCCTTGTACTTGTGCGGCGACTTGATGACGCAGTACACGTTCTTCTCAGTGGGCAGCGGCACCGGGCCCGCGACCTGCGCACCAGTACGCGTCACCGTCTCGACGATCTTCTTCGCCGAGGAGTCGATGACCTCGTGGTCGTAGGCCTTGAGCCGGATGCGGATCTTCTGTCCCGCCATGGCTACTCCGTAGTCCTTGTCTCTGTTTACGCTCTGACATCCGCTTCGCCGACCCACGCGGTCGGGCGTGTCGCGCCCCTTCCGTGAATTTCCGCATGCGGAAATCCCTCTTCAGGGGGTTGCGTGGGAGATAACACCCACCGGATGCCTGGTCGGAACCGCGCTCACGCTTCCCGGAAGATTCCCGTACGTCCGCCCCAGCGCTGCCCCGAGGGGCAGTTAAGGCGACGAGTACTGTGGGACTCGCTTCCGGTCCTCCCGACGGGAGGCGCGCAGCATCGGCGCTCGACCGAGCAACTTGGACAGTGTGCCATATGGGGCATGGCCGTGGCCAATCGGGCCGGAAAGCTTACCCCTCCGCGTTCAGCCGCCAAACCTGGGCTCGTTGAGGCGTGCGGCGGCGGCCCTCACAGCGAGTGGGTCGCGGTGATACGTCCTGTTCCGTCCGCTTGCACGTCGGCCGTGCCGTTGCCGCCGGTGACGGTCACCCGGATCACCACGGCCCTGGTCTTCGCGTCGCGGGCGATGTCGATCCTCCAGGAGCCGGCGCCCGCGCCCGTGACCCCGAGATTGGTCCTGGCCTCCCTGACGAGTTCCGGCATCCGCTCGTACGGCAGGTCGGTCAGCACCACGGGCAGTTGGCCCGGTGCCCACTCGTCCGGCTTCGTGCCGCGGGCCGTCATGCGGCGGTCGGTGACGCTGACGCTGACGGCGGTGGACACCCCGGCCTTGAGCAGCGCGTCGGAGGTGGCGCGCAACTGCCCTCCGATGAGGATCGAGGTGCTGACGTCGGCCGTGGTCACGCTCCGCGAGACGGTCGTGCTCGTGGCGCCGGAACCGCCGGAACGGCCGGAACCGCCGAAGGCGCCGGGGCTCGTCGCGGACGAGGAGGGCTTCGCCGGGTCGTCCGTGAAGAGGTCGCCGCGGAAGACCAGGACGACGACCGCGGCGCCGGCCAGCATGCCGAGGACGGCGATCGCGCACCAGGGTCCGGCCTTCTCCGGATTGCGGACCCGCGTGGACTCCGGCGCCGAGTCCAGCGACGCCCGCGCCGCCCGGCTCGCCCACTCCGCGTCCGGCTCGCTGACGATCGTGACGTCCCACGGCCTGTCGGGCCGGTACTCGACCACCACGATGCCGCGCACCGGGAAGTCGGGGAGGTCGACCAGATTCACCGACCGGTGGACGTGGGCCCGGAACGCGGGCCGGTCGTCCGGCGCCACGGTCAGGTCGAAGGCCACCGGCACGTCCGCGTACTCCCCGCTGGTGGCGCGCCTGCTCTCGATCATGGCGACGGCCTTGACCCGCTCCACGACCGGCCGCCGCACCCGGCGCCGCGCGCTGAACGCGGCCGTGGTCAGGACCAGCAGCGCCAGGGCCGCGATGCCGCTGCCCCACACCGCGACCTTGCCGATGGTGCCGCCGACCACGATCGCCGCCACCCCGGCGCCGAACGCCCCGCCGACCAGCAGCCCGCGCAGCAGCGCCGCAGGGCCGTTCCCGCTGGCATGAGCGGTCTCCGTGGCATCCGTCATCGTCACGAGGGGTGATTCTGTCCTGAACGAACCACCGCAGGAAGACGTTCGGGTGTCGTACCGGTGACGACCGGGGGCGGGCCCGCGCCGCGCCCCCGGTCCCGTGCCGCCGGTGAGCCCGGTGGGATCAGCGGGTCCGCGGGGTCACGGGGTCAGTGCGTGTAGAGGTACACGAAGCCGTTGGCCTGGGAGCAGAAGTAGTTGGGACCCCAGAGCGCGACGCCCGCGGCGCCCGCCGCCTGGCACTGTTCCTGCGTGTAGTAGACGCCCGAGACGTGGAATTCGCCCGCGGCGCTGGCGGAGGTCGCGGCGCCGAGCGGGGCCAGGATCGCCACCGCGGCGGCGGCGAGCAGTCCGATGCGTTGTCTCACGTTCCAACTCCTTGAACAGGGTGATTCCCTGACAGACAGTCAGGGACCGTGCGGAGGTGGTGCGATTGCGCTCGCATGCTATCCGGGCGACCCGCTATAGGTCTATACCAATGCGGCGGCGCTGTGCCGACCGGCGGCCGGGCGGCCGTACCCGTCGTACTAAGGTCACGACGTATCCACCCACCTCGGCACGGAGGCCCCGCATGAAGGCGACCAAGGGTGCGGGCGCGCTCCTGCGACTGCGGAAGGTGAGCAGGACCTACGGGGAACGCAAGGCGCTGCTGCCGCTCGACCTGAGCCTGGCGCCGGGCCGCTGCACGGCCCTGTTCGGCCACAACGGCTCCGGCAAGTCCACCCTGCTGCGGATCGCCAGCGGCCGGGACGCGCCCACCTCGGGAGAGGCGCTGTTCGCGGGCCGCACCATGAGCGAGGACGACCCCGAGGTACGCGCCAGGGTCGCGGTCGTCGGCGACACCGTCGCCTGCTACCCGGACCTGACCGTCCGCGAGCATCTGGAGCTGGTCACCGTCGCGCACGCCGTGGACGACGCAGCCGCCTGGATCGACCAGGTGCTGGCCGACCGGCGGCTGTCCGACCACGCCAACGCCCTGCCGGGCTCGCTCTCCTCCGGCCAGATGCAGTCCCTGCTGCTGGCCGCCGCCCTCGTCCGCCCCCGCGACCTGCTCGTCCTCGACGAGCCCGAGCAGCGCCTCGACCCCGACGCCCGGCGCCGCCTGGCCGAACTGCTCGTCGCGGAGAAGGCCGACGGCGTCGCCGTACTGCTCGCCACCCACCAGCCCGACCTCGCCGAGGCCGTCGCCGACCGCATGATCGCCCTGGAGGACGGCCGTGTGATCGCCACCGGCGCGCCCGCCACGGTCCTGCGCGAGCTGGGGCTGCGCCCGTGACGGCCGCGTCGATCCCGCCGCAGGCGGACGGCCGGGACCCGGTGGACGACGGCGACGACTCCGGCGTCGCAACCGACGTCGCGTCCGACCTCGGGGACCCGGACCCCGACGACGTCTGGAGCGAGGAGGACGACGACCGGACGGCCGAGACGCTGGCCTGGCTGAAGCACAAGCGCCGGGCACACCGCAGGGAACAGGGCCGGGACCTGGCCGTCCTGCTGTACTCCGTGCTGCTCGGCGGCATCGGGTACGGCAGCGGGGTGGCCGTGCACTTCCTGCGGGAGCTGGAGAACGGCGCGGACTACAGCGGGGTCGGCCGGGACCTCCAGCGCGGGCTGCCCGCGCTGTTCACGACCCTGACCGTCGCCCTCGCGCTCTTCGCGGCGCGCGACGCGCTGTGGCGCGGCCCGGTCGTCGTGCCGGGCCCCACCGTGGGCTGGCTGCTGGCCCAGCCGGTACGGCGGGCGGCGGTGCTGCGCCCGTGGTTCCGGCTCTCCGCCGGGATCGCGCTGATCCCCGGCCTGCTGGTGGGGGTCGCGGGCGGCGTCGTACTGCGCGTCACCGGGCGCGCGGCGATCGGCCCCGCCCTGCTCGGGGTGCTCCCGGCCGCGCTGTGCCTGCCGCTGCTCGCGGTCGCGCTCGGCATGGCCGTCGAGCGGCGGCCCCGGCTGATCCGGGCCGTCCAGCGGTGGACCGCGCCCGCCGTCCTGCTGCTGGGCGCGCTGACCGCCCAGACCGTCCTGGCCGCGACCGGCCACCGCTCGTCGGTCCTGGAGTGGATCGAGCTGTGGTCGGGGCCGTGGGGCTGGGCCGCGCAGCCGGTCGTACGGGCCACCGGCGGCTCGGTGCCCGGCTGGCCCGCCGCGGTCGTGCTGCTGGTGGCGCTCACCGCCGTCGCCACCGTCCGCGCGTACGGGGACGCGGCCCGCGTGCCGACCACGCAGCTCAGGGAGCGGGCGGCGACGGCCACCACCGTGTCCTCCGTGATGTGGTCGATGGAGCTGCGCGCCGCCAAGCTGGCGATCATGGAGGCGGGCGGCGCGTCCACCGCCCGCGGGCTGCGGCTGCGTCCGCCGCGCGGGCGGCTCGGCCGGCACTTCGTCGTCGAGTGGCGCGACCTGCTGGCGCTGCTGCGGGCTCCCGGGCGGCTCGGCAAGGCCGCCGTCTGGACCGCGTGCGGCGCCGCCACCGCGGGGCTCGGCGTGGACCTCGGCGGGGAGCGGCGGGTCGTCGGCCTCGTCCTCGGCCTGCTCTTCGGCTACATGGCGGTCGGCGCGCTCGCCGAGGCCGCGCGGCTGGAGACCGACGATGTGCGGCGGGCCGCCTGGGCGCCGTTCCGCTTCCGTACGCTGATGCTGCACCACGCCGTCGTGCCCGCCGTCCTCGGCGCGCTCCTCGGCCTGCTCGCCGCGGTCCCCTTCGCCGTGACCGGCACCCCCTCGGCGCTGCTGCTCATGCCCCTGTGCGCCCCGCCCTTCACCGCCGCCGCCCTCTTCTCCGCGTGCCGCGGCCCCGCCCGCACCCAGCTCCTCTTCCTCGGCGGCGGCTCCCCCGTCGGCGGGCCCGGCCCGCTGATCTTCCTCGCCTGGTACGCCGCCGGGCCCCTCGTCTCCGTCACCGCCCTCGCCCTCCTCCTCGACCCGCCCCTCGTCCACGGCCTCCACCCCGGCTCCGCCGCCCAGCTCCTCCTCCCCACCGCCCTCCTCACCGCCCTCCTTCTCCTCCTCACCACCCGCGCCGCCGACCGCCTCATCCGCCACTGACCCCTCCGGGGGTCCCCCCAAAGCCGGCGCCCTCGCGCAGGGCCAGGTCTTCAGGGGCGCGGGGAACTGCGCGCTCAGCCACCACGCTCCCGCACGTCACCACCCGCCCCGGCGGGGCAGACCGGTTGTCCCCGGACCACCGGCCGGTGGTGGGTTACCCGCGCAGTTCCTCCCCCAGCCTTCGGCCGGGAGGTGCCCCCAGCGCCCCTGACGGGGCCCACCCCCTTTCGCCCGGACGGCGAGCCGATCATTTAAGGGGCGCGAGGAACTGCGCCACCAGCCACCACGCTCCCGCACCTCACCACCCGCCCCAACGGGGCAGACCGGTTGTCCCCGGACCACCGGCCGGTGGTGGGTTGCCCGCGCCCCTGACGAGGCCCACCCCCTTTCGCCCGGACGGCGAGCCGATCTTTCAAGGGGCGCGGGGAACTGCGCCACCAGCCACGACGCTCCCGCACGTCACCACCCGCCCCAGCGGGGCAGACCGGTTGTCCCCGGACCACCCGCCGGTGGGGGTTGCCCGCGCCCCTGACGGGGCGCCGTCCTGCGCAAGGTGTCGGCGGAGGAGGGAGGCAACCTGACCGCCGCGAAGCGGCTCTTAGCGGGCGTGAAGGACCACCACAGCCCAGACCACCCCTCCCGCCGCTCCCTGCTGACGGCAGCGGTGGCGACGGCGGGAGCGACGGCCGCGGCAGCGGCCCTGAGCGGCTGCACCTCCCAGGCCCAGGACACCGCCCCGCGCCGGCTCCCGGCCCCGGCGGACCCGCTGGCGACGCAGCCGTACCGCCCGCAGGGCGACCCGCTGGTGCTCCAGGTGATGGCGCACCCGGACGACGACCTGTTCTTCATGAACCCGGACACGCTGCACTCGCTCCAGGCGGGCACGCCCGTGGTGTCGGTGTACGTGACGGCGGGCGAGTCGACAGGCGTCAACCACGAACCGTTCGGCCCGCGCAGGCGCCACCGCAGGGACCAGGCCGCGTACTCCTCCTCCCGCCACCAGGGCCTGCGGCAGGCGTACGCGACGATGCTGGGGCTGCCGCACTTCACCCGGTGGACCACCGACGTGATCGACGTCGGCGGCGGTCTGCACGCGGAGGTGGACGAGCTGCGGCACGGCGCGATGCACGCGCGCCTGGTGTTCCTCCAGGTGTCGATGCACGAGCTGAGCTCCAGCGCGAGCCTGCCGATGATGTGGGAGGTGCCGGGCACCGTGCTGTCGTACGTGGTGGCGCAGAACGCGCCCGCGCCCGCCAACGGCCGCGGCACGTACACCCACCAGAAGCTGGTGGACGTCCTGGCCGGGCTGATGGAACGTTTCCGCCCGACGGAGATCAGGACGCTCGATCCGGACCCCGACATCCAGGTGCACGACAAGCGGCATCCGACCGCCAGTGAGCAGCCCGGCTTCTCCGACCACCGGGACCACACCGCGACGGCGCTGTTCACCTGGAAGGCGATGGCGCAGTGGGTGTCGGAGTCGGCGAACGGCCCCGGCCGGGCGGTGCCCGCCTTCAGCACCACCGCGTACCGCGGCTACTACAACCACCACTGGCCGTACAACCTGCCGCCCGCGACCGTGGCGCTCAAGGCGCGCTTCCTCTTCCAGTACGGCGGCAACCAGGCGTGGCGCTGCGGGAATCCGGGCGGCTGCGGTGACTACGGCCAGGGCGAGAACGAGCCGCTGGCCAACCCCAAGGGGTGGATCCGCTCGACGCACCGCCGCTATCCGGGGGCGCGCCGGATCGTGGTCGGCGGGGCCGCGTACGAAGTGCTCGGTACGCGGGCGGTGCGGCGCGAGGAGACCCGGCCGGGCAGCGGGGTCTGGGGGCCGCCCCAGGATCTCGGCGGCGGGACGCTGGCCCCGGCGCTGTCCTGTGTACGGACCCGCGACGGCGGCACCCTGCTGTTCGCGCTGCGCTTCGCCGTCCTGGAGGGGCACGGCGGGCCGAACACCCGCGACATCGTGATGTGGCGCGACGGGGGCTGGTCCTCGCTCGGCAGTCCCGAGACGCACCCGGACCGTACGCGCAGGACCGGTGCGCCGGTCGCCGTCGCGGCCCCTGACGGCAGCGTGCACCTCTTCGCGCGCAACGCGGCCAAGGGGGTCAGCACCCGGGTGCTGACCGCCGGCGTCTGGAGCCCCTGGCGCGATCTCGGCGGCGCCGAGGTCCAGGACGGGCTGGCCGTCGTCACCGACCGCCGTGGCCGTATCCACGTCTTCGCCTCCGGCCACACCACCGTCCACCACTGGGCCCAGCCCAAGCCGGGCGGCGCCGTCGCCTACGCCCCCCTCCCGGCCCTCCCCGCCCCCGGCGGCCTCCCCTCCGCCGCCCTCACCCCTTCCGGCCCCCTGTCACTCCGCTACACCCTCCCCGCCACCCCCCGCGTCTTCCACCAGTCCCTCGCCCTCTAGGGCCGCGCCTGACGGGGCGCAACGCAAAGGTGCCCCGGATCGCGGGAAGCGATCCGGGGCACCCTCGTTGGCTCAGAGCGAGCCGCAAGCCACTACTTGTTGATCTTCGTGACCTGACCGGCACCCACCGTGCGCCCACCCTCACGGATGGCGAACTTCAGGCCCTCTTCCATGGCGATCGGCTGGATGAGCTGGACGCTCATGGCCGTGTTGTCGCCCGGCATGACCATCTCGGTGCCCTCGGGGAGGGTCACGACGCCGGTCACGTCCGTGGTGCGGAAGTAGAACTGCGGACGGTAGTTGTTGAAGAAGGGGGTGTGACGGCCACCCTCGTCCTTCGACAGGATGTAGGCCTGGGCCTCGAACTCGGTGTGCGGGGTGACCGAACCGGGCTTGATGATGACCTGGCCGCGCTCGACATCCTCGCGCTTGATGCCACGGAGGAGCAGACCGACGTTCTCACCGGCCTGGCCCTCGTCGAGCAGCTTGCGGAACATCTCGATGCCGGTGACCGTGGTGGTGGTCTTGTCCTGCTTGATGCCGATGATGTCAACGGTCTCGTTGACCTTCAGCACACCACGCTCGATGCGGCCGGTGACGACGGTGCCACGACCGGTGATCGTGAAGACGTCCTCGATCGGCATCAGGAACGGCTTGTCGACGTCACGCTCGGGGGTCGGGATCGCGGTGTCCACGGCCTCCATGAGGCCGAGGAGCTTCTCGCCCCACTCCTTGTCGCCCTCAAGCGCCTTGAGCGCGGAGACGCGCACGACCGGCAGGTCGTCGCCCGGGAACTCGTACTCGGAGAGCAGCTCACGGACCTCGAGCTCGACGAGCTCCAGGATCTCCTCGTCGTCCACCATGTCGGCCTTGTTCAGGGCGACGACGATGTACGGCACGCCGACCTGGCGGGCCAGGAGCACGTGCTCCTTGGTCTGCGGCATCGGGCCGTCGGTCGCGGCGACCACCAGGATGGCGCCGTCCATCTGCGCCGCACCGGTGATCATGTTCTTGATGTAGTCCGCGTGACCGGGGCAGTCGACGTGCGCGTAGTGACGCGACTCGGTCTGGTACTCGACGTGCGCGATCGAGATGGTGATACCGCGCTGGCGCTCCTCAGGAGCCTTGTCGATCTGGTCGAAGGCCGAGGCCTCGTTCAGGTTCGGGTACGCGTCGTGCAGCACCTTGGTGATCGCCGCGGTAAGGGTCGTCTTACCGTGGTCGATGTGACCGATGGTGCCGATGTTGACGTGCGGCTTAGTCCGCTCGAACTTCGCCTTCGCCACTGGGGTCCTCCTGGGGAGTGGATCTGTACGCCTTGCTTCATCGGCGCCAGGTGATCTTTGCTGGAATGCGGACTGCCGGGGCACCCGCCGCGCACCGTCCGGTACACACCTTCCGGTTTGCGGCGGATTGCCCCGAAGCCTGCTGTCAAGCCTAAAGGGTGAAACGCGCTGAGGATTTCAGGCGTTACTCGCCCTTGGCCTTCGCGATGATCTCCTCGGCGACGTTCCGCGGAACCTCGGCGTAGGAGTCGAACTGCATGGAGTAGCTGGCCCGGCCCGAGGTCTTGGACCGCAGGTCACCGACGTAGCCGAACATCTCCGACAGCGGAACCAGGCCCTTGACGACACGGGCGCCGCTGCGCTCCTCCATGGCCTGGATCTGGCCACGGCGGGAGTTGAGGTCGCCGATGACATCGCCCATGTAGTCCTCGGGCGTGGTGACCTCGACGGCCATCATCGGTTCGAGGAGCACGGGGCTCGCCTTGCGGGCACCCTCCTTGAACGCCTGCGAACCGGCGATCTTGAATGCCAGTTCGGAGGAGTCGACCTCGTGGTAGCCGCCGTCGATCAGGGTGACGCGGACGCCCACCATCTCGTAGCCGGCCAGGATGCCGAACTTCATGGCCTCCTGCGCACCGGCGTCCACCGACGGGATGTACTCGCGGGGGATGCGGCCACCGGTGACCTTGTTGACGAACTCGTAGGTCGCGTCGCCGCCTTCCAGCGGCTCCAGCATGATCTGCACCTTCGCGAACTGACCGGTACCACCGGTCTGCTTCTTGTGGGTGTAGTCAATGCGCTCGACCGTCTTGCGGATGGTCTCGCGGTACGCGACCTGCGGCTTGCCGACGTTGGCCTCGACCTTGAACTCGCGCCGCATACGGTCGACCAGCACCTCGAGGTGCAGTTCGCCCATACCGCCGATGATGGTCTGGCCGGTCTCCTCGTCCGAGTGGACCTGGAAGGAGGGGTCCTCCTCCGAGAGCCGCTGGATGGCGACACCCAGCTTCTCCTGGTCACCCTTGGACTTGGGCTCGATCGCGACCTGGATCACCGGCGCCGGGAAGTCCATGGACTCCAGGATCACCGGGCTCTTGTCGTCGCACAGCGTCTCACCGGTGGTGGTCTGCTTCAGGCCCATGACGGCGATGATGTCGCCCGCGCCCACCGACTCGATCTCCTCACGCTTGTTCGCGTGCATGCGGTAGATCTTGCCGATGCGCTCCTTCTTGCCCTTGACGGAGTTCAGCACAGCCGAACCCGCGTTCAGGCGGCCCGAGTAGACCCGGACGAAGGTGAGCTTGCCCAGGTGCGGGTCGCTCATGATCTTGAACGCGAGGCCGGAGAACGGCTCCTCGTCGGACGGCCGGCGCTTGATGATCTCGTCGGCGTTGCCGACGGCGTGGCCCTCGATGGCCTCGACGTCCAGCGGCGACGGGAGGTAGCGCACGACCGCGTCGAGCAGGGGCTGAACGCCCTTGTTCTTGAACGCGGTGCCGCAGAACACGGGGGTGACGGTGACGGAGTCCTTGGTCCCCTTGGAGGCCAGGGTGATCCGGCGGATGGCCGCGATCAACTGGTCCTGGTCGGGCTCCTGGCCCTCCAGGTACAGCTCCATCATGGCGTCGTCGTGCTCGGCGACGGCCTCGAGCAACTTGCCGCGCCACTCGTCGGCCGCTTCGACGTGGGTGTCCGGGATGTCGACGGTGTCGTACATCTCGCCCTTGGTCGCTTCCGCGGACCAGACCAGCGCCTTCATCTGGACGAGGTCGACCACGCCCTTGAAGTCGGCTTCCGCGCCGATCGGGAGCTGCATGACCAGCGGCACCGCGCCGAGGCGGTCCACGATCATGTCGACGCAGCGGTGGAACTCCGCGCCGGTGCGGTCGAGCTTGTTGACGAAGCAGATGCGGGGCACGCCGTAACGGTCGGCCTGACGCCACACCGTCTCGGACTGCGGCTCCACACCGGCGACACCGTCGAACACCGTGACGGCGCCGTCGAGGACGCGGAGCGAACGCTCCACCTCGACGGTGAAGTCGACGTGACCGGGGGTGTCGATGATGTTGATGGTGTGGTCGACATCATCGAGCGGCCAGTGACAGGTCGTCGCGGCCGACGTGATCGTGATGCCGCGCTCCTGCTCCTGCTCCATCCAGTCCATGGTGGCTGCGCCGTCGTGGACTTCACCGATCTTGTAGGAAACACCGGTGTAGAACAGGATCCGCTCGGTGGTCGTCGTCTTGCCCGCGTCGATGTGGGCCATGATCCCGATGTTGCGGACCCTGGCCAGGTCAAGCGAAGTGGTGGCCATGTGGCTCAGTCTTCTCTCGGTTTCGATGTGGGTGGTGACTACCAGCGGTAGTGCGCGAAGGCCTTGTTGGACTCGGCCATCTTGTGCGTGTCCTCGCGGCGCTTCACGGAAGCACCCAGGCCATTGCTGGCGTCGAGGATCTCGTTCATCAGACGCTCGGTCATCGTCTTCTCGCGACGGGCGCGGGAGTAACCGACGAGCCAGCGGAGCGCCAGCGTGTTCTGACGGCCCGGACGGACCTCGACCGGCACCTGGTAGGTCGCACCGCCGACGCGGCGGGACTTGACCTCAAGGGTCGGCTTGATGTTCTCCAGCGCGCGCTTCAGCGTGATGACCGGGTCGTTGCCCGACTTCTCACGAAGGCCCTCAAGGGCGCCGTACACGATGCGCTCAGCGGTGGAGCGCTTGCCGTGCAGGAGGATCTTGTTGACGAGCGACGTCACCAGCGGGGAGCCGTAAACCGGGTCGATGATGACCGGGCGCTTCGGGGCGGGGCCCTTACGAGGCATGCTTACTTCTCCTTCTTGGCGCCGTAGCGGCTACGAGCCTGCTTACGGTTCTTGACGCCCTGCGTGTCGAGGGAACCGCGGATGATCTTGTAACGAACACCCGGAAGGTCCTTCACACGACCGCCGCGCACGAGCACGATCGAGTGCTCCTGGAGGTTGTGGCCCTCACCCGGGATGTAAGCCGTGACCTCGATACCGCTGGTCAGCCGTACGCGCGCGACCTTGCGCAGCGCCGAGTTCGGCTTCTTCGGGGTGGTCGTGTACACACGCGTGCAAACGCCACGACGCTGCGGGGAACCCTTCAGCGCGGGCGTCTTGTTCTTCTCGACCTTGTCCTGCCGGCCCTTTCGGACCAACTGCTGGATCGTAGGCACCGTTTCTCCGGTTTCTGTGTGCCGATCTCGATAAATCTAACCTGGGGACCGACCCACGCGGTCGGGTGTGTCGCGGACCCCACACGAATCCGAACCAACGGAGAAGTGCGTATGTCGGGTGACGCGGCCTCGGTGCCCTCTCGCGGTCGCATGGCACGCGCGAGGACCCGGGCACACCCCAGGCACAAGGTCAGAGCGTACCTACCGCATCGGCTGCGGTCAAAACAAATGCAAACGCGCAGGCCGGTGACTACTCGAAGATTGCCACCACCCAGATCAGCGCCCAGAAAGCCAGCCCGAGATAACCGATCACCAACCCGGCCGTCGCCATCCCGTCACCCTGCTCACCGCGCTCGCGGATCTGCCGCTTCGCGGTGTGCCCGAGCACGACCGCGCCGATCGACGCCATCCCGAAGATCGGCGACCCGACCAATGAGCACACCAGTGCCCCGATCGCCGCCCCGTTCGTCTTCGGCACGGGCGCCACCGGCGGCGCGTACCGGAACGGCTGCGGCGCCCCGAACGTCGGAGGCACCGGATACGGCGAGGACGGCCGCGGAATGTCCGCTGTCAACCGGTCCAAGTCCCCGTACGTACGCGCCGCGTAGGCACGCCCCAACCGGTCCTCGTACTCTTCCTGCTTCAACCGCCCCTCGGTGAACGCCTCGTTCAGCACGTTCACCGCGCGCTCTCTGTCCGCATCCCCGGCAAGCATGTATCCATAATGCCGCAGAGCGGCCATCCCCGAGAGGGATGGCCGCCCTGTGTGACAGCAACGGGACGAAACTCAGCCGTTGTACGGCCCGTAGTCGTAGTCCTCCAGCGGAACGGCCTGGCCGGAGCCGGTGCCGAACGGGCTGTAGTCGATGTCGTCGTAGCCGACGGCCGAGTACATCGCGGCCTTGGCCTCCTCGGTCGGCTCCACCCGGATGTTGCGGTAGCGGGCGAGGCCCGTACCGGCCGGGATCAGCTTGCCGATGATGACGTTCTCCTTCAGGCCCAGCAGCGAGTCCGACTTGGCGTGGATCGCCGCGTCGGTCAGCACCCGGGTCGTCTCCTGGAAGGAGGCGGCCGACAGCCAGGACTCCGTGGCCAGCGAGGCCTTGGTGATACCCATGAGCTGCGGACGACCCGAGGCCGGGTGACCGCCCTCGGAGACCACACGCCGGTTCTCGGTCTCGAACCGGCCGCGCTCGACCAGCTCGCCGGGCAGCAGCTCCGCGTCGCCGGACTCGATGATCGTCACCCGGCGCAGCATCTGCCGGATGATGATCTCGATGTGCTTGTCGTGGATCGACACGCCCTGCGAGTTGTAGACCTTCTGGACTTCCTGCACCAGGTGGATCTGCACCTGGCGCTGGCCCAGAATGCGCAGCACGTCGTGCGGGTTGGTGGCACCGAAGGTCAGCTTCTGGCCGACCTCGACGTGGTCGCCCTCGCCCACCAGGAGCTTGGCGCGCTTGGAGATCGGGTAGGCGATCTCCTCGGCACCGTCGTCCGGGGTGACGACGAGCTTCTTCGTCTTCTCGGTCTCCTCGATCCGCACCCGGCCGGACGCCTCGGAGATCGGGGCGACACCCTTCGGGACACGGGCCTCGAACAGCTCGACGACACGCGGCAGACCCTGCGTGATGTCGTCACCGGCCACACCACCGGTGTGGAAGGTACGCATCGTGAGCTGGGTGCCGGGCTCACCGATCGACTGGGCCGCGATGATACCGACGGCCTCGCCGATGTCGACGAGCTTGCCGGTGGCCAGCGAACGGCCGTAGCAGTACGCGCAGGTGCCGACGGTCGACTCGCAGGTGAGGATCGAGCGGGTCTTGACCTCCTCGACACCGTGCCGCACGAGCTGGTCGATCAGCACGTCACCGAGGTCGACGTTGGCGGGCGCGATGACCTTGCCGTCCACCACGACGTCCTCGGCGAGCATGCGGGCGTACACGCTGGTCTCGACGTCGTCCGTCTTGCGCAGCGAACCGTCCGCGCCGCGCTCGGCGATCCGCAGCTTCAGACCGCGCTCGGTGCCGCAGTCCTCCTCGCGGATGATCACGTCCTGCGAGACGTCCACCAGACGACGGGTCAGGTAACCCGAGTCGGCGGTACGCAGCGCGGTGTCGGCCAGACCCTTACGGGCACCGTGGGTGGAGATGAAGTACTCCAGCACGGACAGGCCCTCACGGAAGGACGCCTTGATCGGACGGGCGATCGTCTCGTTCTTGGCGTTCGACACCAGGCCACGCATACCCGCGATCTGACGCATCTGCATCATGTTTCCGCGGGCCCCGGAGTCCACCATCATGAAGATGGGGTTGGTCTTCGGGAAGTTCGCGTTCATCGCCACGGCGACCTCGTTGGTCGCCTTGGTCCAGATCGCGATGAGCTCCTGAGTGCGCTCGTCCTTGGTGATCAGACCGCGCTCGTACTGCTTCTGGACCTTCTCGTCCTGGGCCTCGTAGGAGGCGATGATCGCCTTCTTGGCCTCGGGCACCACGATGTCCGTGACGGACACGGTGACACCGGAACGGGTCGCCCAGTGGAAGCCCGCCGCCTTCAGGTTGTCGAGCGTCGCCGCCACGATGACCTTGGGGTAGCGCTCGGCGAGGTCGTTGACGATCTCGGAGAGCTGCTTCTTGCCGACCGCGTAGTCCACGAACGGGTAGTCCTCGGGCAGCAGCTCGTTGAAGAGCGCGCGGCCCAGGGTCGTCCGCAGCCGGAACGTGTCGCCGAGCTGGTACGGCTCCTCGCCCTCGGTGGGCTCCGGCGGCACCCAGCCGCGCGGCGGGACGGTGCCCACCGGGAAGCGGATGTCGACCGGCGCCTGCATCGACAGCTCACGGCCGTCGAACGCCATGATCGCCTCGGCGGTCGAACCGAACGCCCGGTTCTCCCCGATGACCTCGCGCTCCTCGGAGTCCGTGGTCAGGAAGAACAGACCGAGCACCATGTCCTGGGTCGGCATGGTGACCGGACGGCCGTCGGCCGGCTTGAGGATGTTGTTCGAGGACAGCATCAGGATGCGGGCCTCGGCCTGCGCCTCCGCGGACAGCGGGAGGTGCACGGCCATCTGGTCGCCGTCGAAGTCCGCGTTGAACGCGGTGCAGACCAGCGGGTGGATCTGGATGGCCTTGCCCTCGACGAGCTGCGGCTCGAAGGCCTGGATGCCCAGACGGTGCAGGGTCGGTGCGCGGTTGAGCAGCACCGGGTGCTCGGCGATGACCTCTTCGAGCACGTCGTACACGACCGTACGGCCGCGCTCGACCATGCGCTTGGCCGACTTGATGTTCTGCGCGTGGTTCAGGTCCACCAGGCGCTTCATCACGAACGGCTTGAAGAGCTCCAGCGCCATGGCCTTGGGCAGGCCGCACTGGTGCAGCTTGAGCTGCGGGCCGACGACGATCACCGAACGGGCGGAGTAGTCGACGCGCTTGCCGAGCAGGTTCTGCCGGAAGCGGCCCTGCTTGCCCTTGAGCATGTCGGACAGCGACTTCAGCGGACGGTTGCCGGGGCCCGTGACCGGGCGGCCGCGACGGCCGTTGTCGAAGAGCGCGTCGACGGCCTCCTGGAGCATGCGCTTCTCGTTGTTCACGATGATCTCGGGGGCGCCGAGGTCGAGAAGCCGCTTCAGGCGGTTGTTGCGGTTGATGACACGGCGGTACAGGTCGTTGAGGTCGGAGGTCGCGAAGCGGCCACCGTCGAGCTGCACCATCGGACGCAGGTCCGGCGGGATCACCGGGACGCAGTCCAGCACCATGCCGTTGGGCTTGTTGGTGGTCTGGAGGAAGGCGGAGACGACCTTGAGGCGCTTGAGCGCCCGGGTCTTCTTCTGGCCCTTGCCGGTACGGATGATCTCGCGGAGGCGCTCGGCCTCCTCCTCCAGGTCGAAGGACTCCAGGCGCTTTTGCAGCGCCGCGGCACCCATCGAACCCTGGAAGTACGTACCGAAGCGGTCGCGCAGCTCGCGGTAGAGCAGCTCGTCGCCCTCCAGGTCCTGGACCTTGAGGTTCTTGAAGCGGGCCCACACCTCGTCGAGCCGGTCGATCTCGCGCTGCGCACGGTCGCGGAGCTGCTTCATCTCGCGCTCGGCGCCTTCGCGGACCTTGCGGCGGACGTCGGCCTTGGCGCCTTCGTTCTCCAGCTCGGCCAGGTCGGCTTCCAGCTTCTTCTGCCGGCCCTCGACGTCGGAGTCACGGCGCTGCTCGACCTGCTGGCGCTCGACGGAGACCTGGGCCTCCAGCGACGGCAGGTCGCGCGTGCGGCGCTCGTCGTCCACCCACGTGATCATGTACGCCGCGAAGTAGATGACCTTCTCCAGGTCCTTCGGGGCGAGGTCGAGCAGGTAGCCGAGGCGCGACGGAACGCCCTTGAAGTACCAGATGTGCGTGACGGGCGCGGCCAGCTCGATGTGGCCCATCCGCTCACGACGCACCTTGGCGCGAGTGACCTCGACGCCGCAGCGCTCACAGATGATGCCCTTGAAGCGGACCCGCTTGTACTTCCCGCAGTAGCACTCCCAGTCCCGGGTCGGGCCGAAGATCTTCTCGCAGAAGAGCCCGTCCTTTTCCGGCTTGAGCGTGCGGTAGTTGATGGTCTCCGGCTTCTTCACTTCGCCGTGCGACCAGGTACGAATGTCGTCCGCGGTGGCAAGGCCGATCCGCAGCTCGTCGAAGAAGTTGACGTCGAGCACTTGTCGTCAATCCCGCCTTCGGGTTCCACCCGACCAAAAAACGCGGTCGGGGTCGATTGTCAAACATGGTCTGAACGGTCCTGGGAGAGGCCGCCCGGTCCTGGAGGGACCGGGCGACCGGCCCGTCAGACCTCTTCGACGCTGCTCGGCTCCCGCCGGGACAGGTCGATACCGAGTTCTTCCGCGGCGCGGAAGACGTCCTCGTCGGTGTCACGCATCTCGATGGACATGCCGTCCGAGGACAGCACCTCCACGTTGAGGCAGAGCGACTGCATTTCCTTGATGAGCACCTTGAAGGACTCGGGGATGCCCGGCTCGGGGATGTTCTCGCCCTTGACGATGGCCTCGTAGACCTTCACGCGGCCGAGCACGTCGTCGGACTTGATGGTCAGCAGCTCCTGGAGGGCGTAAGCGGCGCCGTACGCCTCCAGCGCCCACACCTCCATCTCACCGAATCGCTGGCCACCGAACTGCGCCTTACCACCCAGCGGCTGCTGGGTGATCATCGAGTACGGACCGGTGGAGCGGGCGTGCAGCTTGTCGTCCACCAGGTGGTGCAGCTTGAGGATGTACATGTAGCCGATCGAGATCGGCTCAGGGAACGGCTCGCCGGAGCGGCCGTCGAACATCCGCGCCTTGCCGGACGGCAGGACCATGCGGTCGCCGTCGCGGTTCGGGATGGTGGACTCGAACAGACCGCGGATCTCGTCCTCGCGGGCGCCGTCGAAGACCGGGGTCGCGACGTTGGTGCCGGCGGCGACGACGTCCGCGTCGATCGCCTGGAGGCGACGCGCCCACTCCTCGCCGATACCGGAGACGTCCCAGCCCTGCTTGGCGAGCCAGCCGAGGTGGATCTCCAGCACCTGTCCCGGGTTCATGCGGGACGGGACGCCGAGCGGGTTGAGGATGATGTCGACCGGGGTGCCGTCCTCGGTGAACGGCATGTCCTCGACCGGCAGGATCTTCGAGATGACGCCCTTGTTGCCGTGACGGCCGGCGAGCTTGTCGCCGTCGGTGATCTTCCGCTTCTGCGCCACGTACACGCGCACGAGCTGGTTGACACCGGGCGGCAGTTCGTCGCCCTCCTCGCGGTCGAAGACCCGGACGCCGATGACCTTGCCGGTCTCGCCGTGCGGCACCTTCAGCGAGGTGTCACGGACCTCACGGGCCTTCTCGCCGAAGATCGCGCGCAGCAGGCGCTCCTCCGGGGTCAGCTCGGTCTCGCCCTTGGGCGTGACCTTGCCGACCAGGATGTCGCCGGCGACGACGTCGGCGCCGATCCGGATGATCCCGCGCTCGTCGAGGTCCGCGAGGACCTCCTCGGAGACGTTGGGGATGTCCCGGGTGATCTCCTCCGGGCCGAGCTTGGTGTCACGGGCGTCGACCTCGTGCTCCTCGATGTGGATCGAGGAGAGGACGTCGTCCTGGACCAGCCGCTGGCTGAGGATGATCGCGTCTTCGTAGTTGTGGCCCTCCCAGGGCATGAACGCCACCAGGAGGTTCTTGCCGAGGGCCATCTCGCCCTCGTCGGTCGAGGGACCGTCGGCGAGCACCTGGCCGACGACGACCCGGTCGCCCTCGTTGACGACGACCTTCTGGTTGAAGGACGTGCCCTGGTTGGAGCGGGAGAACTTCGCGACGCGGTACGTGGTGTACGTGCCGTCGTCGTTGGTGATGGTGACGTAGTCGGCGGAGACCTCCTGGACCACACCGTCCTTGTCCGCCTTGATGACGTCACCGGCGTCGACCGCGCAGCGGTACTCCATGCCGGTGCCGACCAGCGGCGCCTCCGCCTTGATCAGCGGCACGGCCTGGCGCATCATGTTCGATCCCATGAGCGCGCGGTTGGCGTCGTCGTGCTCCAGGAACGGGATCATCGCGGTCGCGACCGACACCATCTGGCGCGGCGAGACGTCCATGTAGTCGACGTCGTCGCCGGGGATGTAGTCGATCTCGCCGCCGCGGCGGCGGACCAGCACGCGGGACTCGGCGAACCGCAGGTCCTCGGTGAGCGGCGCGTTGGCCTGCGCGATGACGAAGCGGTCTTCCTCGTCCGCGGTCAGGTAGTCGACGTCGTCGGTGACGACGCCCTCGACGACCTTGCGGTACGGGGTCTCGACGAAGCCGAACGCGTTGACCCGGCCGTAGGAGGCGAGCGAGCCGATCAGGCCGATGTTCGGGCCTTCGGGGGTCTCGATCGGGCACATGCGGCCGTAGTGCGACGGGTGCACGTCGCGGACCTCGAAGCCGGCCCGCTCACGGGACAGACCGCCGGGGCCCAGCGCCGACAGACGGCGCTTGTGGGTCAGGCCGGACAGCGGGTTCGTCTGGTCCATGAACTGGGAGAGCTGGCTGGTGCCGAAGAACTCCTTGATGGAGGCGACGACCGGCCGGATGTTGATCAGGGTCTGCGGCGTGATCGCCTCGACGTCCTGGGTCGTCATCCGCTCGCGGACCACGCGCTCCATACGGGCCAGGCCGGTACGGACCTGGTTCTGGATCAGCTCGCCCACGTTGCGCAGGCGGCGGTTGCCGAAGTGGTCGATGTCGTCGACCTCGACGACCATCGAGGAGCCGTTCTCCCCGGTGGTCTCGGTCTCACCGGCGTGCAGCTTCACCAGGTACTTGATGGTGGCGATGATGTCGTCGGTGGTGAGCACACCGGCGTCCAGGGGCGCGTCGCTGCCGAGCTTCTTGTTCACCTTGTAGCGGCCGACCTTCGCGAGGTCGTAGCGCTTCGGGTTGAAGTAGAGGTTCTCCAGCAGGGTCTGCGCGGCCTCCTTGGTCGGCGGCTCGCCCGGACGCAGCTTGCGGTAGATGTCGAGCAGCGCGTCGTCCTGGCCCTGGGTGTGGTCCTTCTCCAGGGTGGCGCGCATCGACTCGTAGTCGCCGAACTCGTCCAGGATCTGCTCGGTGCTCCAGCCGAGCGCCTTGAGCAGGACGGTGACCGACTGCTTGCGCTTGCGGTCGATGCGGACACCGACCATGTCGCGCTTGTCGATCTCCATCTCCAGCCAGGCACCCCGGGACGGGATGATCTTGGCGGAGAAGATGTCCTTGTCGGACGTCTTGTCGATCTGGCTGTCGAAGTAGACACCCGGCGAGCGCACGAGCTGCGAGACGACGACACGCTCGGTGCCGTTGATGCAGAAGGTGCCCTTGTTGGTCATCAGCGGGAAGTCACCCATGAAGACCGTCTGGGACTTGATCTCGCCGGTCTCGTTGTTGGTGAACTCGGCGGTGACGAAGAGCGGGGCGCCGTACGTGAAGTCGCGCTCCTTGCACTCGTCCAGCGAGTTCTTCGGAGGCTCGAATCGGTGGTCACGGAAAGTGAGCGACATCGACCCGGAGAAGTCCTCGATCGGCGAGATCTCCTCGAAGATCTCCTCCAGACCCGACTTCCTGGGGACGTCCTGCCCACTGTCCAGGGCCGCCTCGACACGGGCCTTCCACGCGGCGTTGCCGAGCAGCCAGTCAAAGCTCTCGGTCTGGAGCGCGAGGAGGTTCGGAACTTCGAGCGGTTCACGGATCTTCGCGAAAGAGATGCGCAGCGGGGCGGTGCTTGCGCCGTTGTTCGAATTGGTGGTCGAGGCGTTGCGCGAGGCGGCCAAGAGGGGGTCCTTCCGAGGGCTCGGACTCACTACGCGCATACCGGTCCGCCCCTGAGCGTAAGAAGAAAGCCCTGATGGCGGACTTCTTCAGCAGTGCTCAGACGTGGGCATGCTCCTGGTGACGGGCCAGGCAGCAGCTAACAGGCAGCGCAAAGGGTCAGTGTAGCCACTCGGCACACTGATGTCCAGAGCAGAGATTCGGAGTACCGAATCATCGCCCCCTCGTCCGTCCTGCGGATCCCGCCTCGGAACCGGATCCGCGCCTGCGCCATGCATTCCCGCATCTCCCCCGATCCATGCATCCAACCCGGATCGAAGTGTCGACGCGTCCTGAGAATTGCGCGCCGCGTGCGGTTCGTCAAGGCCCTGGCCTGGCAGAGATGCTCACAGCCCCGCGCCCGGCCCCCCTGCCGGATGGCTCCCGGAGCAGGTCCCGTGCGGGAGCGATCACCTTATCCGGACGGTGGCACCGCCCCGCCACAAGGACGCGGGAACGCCGTAGGGCGGCCACCCGGATGGGTGACCGCCCTACGGCTGTCCGGCCCTGTGCGGGCCGTACGGGGACTGCTGGGTGCCGCTCGGTGTTACTTGACCTCGACCGAGGCGCCGGCGGCCTTGAGGGACTCGGCGGCCTTGTCGGCGGCAGCCTTGTCGACCTTCTCCAGGACGGGCTTCGGGGCGCCGTCCACGAGGTCCTTGGCCTCCTTCAGGCCGAGCGAGGTCAGCTCACGCACGACCTTGATGACCTGGATCTTCTTGTCACCGGCGGCGGTGAGGACGACGTCGAACTCGTCCTGCTCCGGGGCGGCGTCCGCGACGGCGGCCGGACCGGCGACACCGGCGGCGGCGACGGGGGCGGCGGCGGTGACGTCGAACTTCTCCTCGAAGGCCTTCACGAACTCGGAGAGCTCGATGAGGGTGAGGGTCTCGAACTGCTCGAGCAGCTCGGCCTGGCTGAGCTTCGCCATGATGGCGGTCCTTCCACTAATTCGGCTGGTGCCGGTTGTCGATGTCGGCGGGCGTACTCGGAGCCCGCTGGACTGCGGGAGTGGTTACTCCGCAGCCTCGGCGGGAGCCGGCGTACCGGCACCGCCCTGCTCTGCCTGCTCGGCCTGCTTGGCACGAAGCGCCTCCGCGGTGCGGACGAACTTCGAGGGCAGCGCCTGGAAGAGCGCGGCAGTCTGCGACTGCTTGGCCTTCATGGCGCCCGCCAGCTTGGCGAGCAGAACCTCGCGGGACTCGAGGTCCGCGAGCTTCTTGATCTCGTCGGCGGACAGCGCCTTGCCGTCAAGGACACCGCCCTTGATGACGAGAGCGGGGTTGTCCTTGGCGAAGTCGCGCAGACCCTTCGCCGCCTCGACCGGGTCACCGGCGACGAAGGCGACGGCCGACGGACCCGCGAACAGGTCGTCGAGCGTGCTGATCCCGGCCTCGTTGGCCGCGATCTTGGTCAGCGTGTTCTTCACCACGGCGTACGTGACGTTCTCACCGAGCGAACGGCGCAGCGTCTTGAGCTGCGCCACGGTGAGACCGCGGTACTCGGTCAGCACAGCGGCGTTCGAGGAGCGGAACTGATCCGTCAACTCGGCAACCGCGGCAGCCTTATCGGGCCTCGCCATGAGTCTCGGCCTCCTTCCGGGTGATTGCGGACCGCACGGAATTGAAGGAGGGGACTTGGCAAAAACGAACGCCCCGGCGCAGGCGCACGGGGCGTGACTCGACGGAATCGACTTCCGCTCGGCGGAAATCTCTTCCGGAGTTCATCCACGATCACCTGCGCGGGCCATCCGCAGCTAGCGGATCCTTCGGCCGCCACGCCCTTTTCGGGGCACGGCAACGACCAGCGGTCTTTGGCTTCTCGGGAAGCGTACGGGACGGGTCCTGACAACACCAAATCCGGCCCCCGTGCGGTGTGCACGGAGGCCGGACTTCGGATGGTGCCGCACGCCTTACGCGTGGCCCCGCGTCGTCATCAGACGGACGCCGGGTCCTCCTCGACGAGGAGGTTGCGGGTGCGGTTGGGGTCGACCTGGATGCCGGGGCCCATGGTGGTGCTCACGGCGGCCTTCTTGATGTAACGACCCTTGGCGGCGGACGGCTTGAGACGCAGGATCTCGTCCAGGGCCGCCGCGTAGTTCTCCACCAGCTTGGTCTCGTCGAAGGAGACCTTGCCGATGATGAAGTGCAGGTTCGAGTGCTTGTCGACGCGGAACTCGATCTTGCCGCCCTTGATGTCCGTGACAGCCTTCGCCACGTCCGGGGTGACCGTACCGGTCTTCGGGTTCGGCATCAGGCCACGGGGACCGAGCACGCGGCCCAGACGGCCGACCTTGCCCATGAGGTCCGGGGTGGCGACGACGGCGTCGAAGTCCAGACGGCCCTTCGACACCTCGTCGATCAGTTCGTCGGAGCCGACGATGTCGGCTCCCGCGGCTTCCGCGGCCGCAGCACGGTCACCGGTCGCGAAGACCAGGACCCGGGCGGTCTTGCCGGTGCCGTGCGGAAGGTTCACGGTGCCACGGACCATCTGGTCGGCCTTGCGCGGGTCGACACCCAGGCGGAAGGCGACCTCGACGGTCGAGTCGAACTTGGTGGTCGCGGTGTCCTTGGCGATCCGGACGGCCTCGAGCGGGGCGTACAGGCGCTCCGCGTCGATCTTGCCGTCGGCAGCGCGAAGGGACTTGCTGCGCTTGCTCACTTACTGCTCCTGTTGGTGAAGGGGAGTCGTGGTACGGGCCGAGCAGGCCCTGCCACAGATGAACCGGCGGGGCGTCAGCCCTCGCCTCTGTCGCTCGGGCGTCAGCCCTCGACCGTGATGCCCATGGAGCGGGCGGTGCCGGCGATGATCTTCTCGGCGGCGTCCAGGTCGTTCGCGTTCAGGTCGGGGAGCTTCGTCGTGGCGATGTCCCGAACCTGGTCGCGGGTGAGCTTGGCGACCTTCTTGACGTGCGGCTCGCCGGAGCCCTTCTCGACACCCGCGGCCTTGAGGATCAGCTTGGCCGCCGGCGGCGTCTTGGTGATGAAGGTGAAGGAACGGTCGTCGTAGACCGTGATCTCCACCGGGATCACCATGCCGCGCTGCGACTCGGTCGCCGCGTTGTAGGCCTTGCAGAACTCCATGATGTTCACGCCGTGCTGGCCCAGCGCGGGGCCGACCGGCGGCGCCGGGTTGGCCGCGCCGGCGTTGATCTGGAGCTTGATCAGCCCCGTGATCTTCTTCTTCTTGGGAGGCATTGCTCTCTCCGGGTCCTGTTGAGAGTGTTCGTGCCTGCGTACAGGCATACCGCACCACTTTAGCGGGTATTGGCCCGCATCCTGAAACCGGCCGGTGGCCGGGGGACACAGCGGCCCCCGGCCGACGGAAATCCGTCGAACGGGGGCCGCTGGAAAAGTCTCAGTTCTTCTGGATCTGGTCGAAGCTCAGCTCGACCGGGGTCTCGCGGCCGAAGATCTCGACCAGGCCCTTGACCTTCTTCGAGTCGGCGTTGATCTCGTTGATCGTCGCCTGGAGCGTCGCGAAGGGGCCGTCGGTGACGGTGACCGAGTCGCCGACCTCGAAGTCCAGCACCTGGACCTCGACCTTGCGCGGCTGGGCGGTGCCCTCGGCGATGGCGGCGGCCTCGGCCGCGGCCTCCACCTCGGGGGCGAGCATCTTCACGATCTCGTCGAGGGTCAGCGGGTACGGGTCGTACGCGTTGCCGACGAAGCCGGTGACACCGGGGGTGTTGCGGACGACGCCCCACGACTCGTTCGTCAGGTCCATGCGCACCAGCACGTAGCCGGGGAGCTTGTTCTGCCGAATGGTCTTGCGGTCGCCGTTCTTGATCTGGACGACTTCTTCCTGGGGCACTTCGGCCTGGTAGATGTAGTCCTCGACGTTGAGCGAGACGGCGCGCTGCTCCAGGTTGGACTTCACGCGGTTCTCGTAACCGGCGTAGGTGTGGATCACGTACCACTCGCCGGGCAGGGTGCGAAGCTCCTCGCGGAAGGCGGCGACCGCGTCCACGACCGGCTCGGACACGGCGGCCTCGCCGTCGTCCTCGTCCGCTTCGTCCTCAGCCGCTTCGTCCTCAGCGGCGACCGCCACGTCCTCGTCGGACTCGTCGTCCGCCTCGTCCGTGGCGGCCTCGGCGGCTTCCTCGTCCTCGTCCTCGTGGACGGCGGCCTGCTCGGCGGCTTCGCCGGCGTTCAGGTCGGCAGCCTCGGCCTGGTCGATCTCGCCGTCGGCGGCCTCGACGATGTCGAGCGCGGTGTCGTCGCCCTCAACGGATTCGTCGGCGTCGTACACGTTCGGGTCAGACACGGTGACTGCTTCTTCCTGACTTCAAGGGGTGGAACATGCGGACAGGCGCCCGTGGACCGGCGCCCACCGCGGGATCAGCCGAAGACGTACGAGACGAGCTTCGAGAATCCCCAGTCAACCACGCTGACGAGACCGATGACGACGACAACGAAGACAATCACCACTGTGGTGTAGGTGATCAGGTCGTTGCGGCTCGGCCAGACGACCTTGCGGAGTTCCGCGACGATCTGGCGGTAGAAGAGCGCCAGCCGACCGAGGGGGCCCTTCTTGCCGCGCTTGCCGCCGCGGCGGGGCTTCCGAGTCTCGTCGTCCTCGGACGTGTCAGGCTCAGGGGCCTCGATGGAGTCCGTGATCTCAGTCACTACGTCCTCACCTGACTCCGGGTCGTGGCCGTGTCGCGCCCGTCGCGCGGTACGGCGAGTGCTTTACCTGCCCACGTCCGTCGGGTGACGTGTGGAGCAGGGTCGGAGGGACTCGAACCCACAACCGCTGGTTTTGGAGACCAGTGCTCTACCAATTGAGCTACGACCCTTTGCGACTCCCCCAACGTACCGCAGCATTGCGGAACCGCGGTGCCGGTGGGAAGGCCATCGACGGATGAGTGTACGTGTTTCGCGGCCCTCCGTCGAACGCCTTGCGTCCGATCAGGTTCCGGCCGCGTTCCGTTGACGTTTTGACGCGGTGTCGACGGGGTGCCGGTGGGGTGCCGAGGAGGTGCCGGTGGGGTGCCGGCGAGGTTCCGGCGAGGCGCTGGTCAGGTGCCGGTCGGGTGCCGGTCGGGTGCCGACGGGGCCGCGGACCCCCGGCGCGCACCGGGTGTGTTCACAGTCCGGACAGGTCCGCAAACCTGGGTGCCGGGCCTCCCCCGCGTCTGGGACCATGCAGTCATGAGCGCAGCTACTCCCCCCGTACAGTCTCCCACCGACCGTCGGGTGTCGGCCCGCGTCGGGTCGATCTCCGAGTCCGCGACGCTGGCCGTCGACGCCAAGGCCAAGGCCCTCAAGGCCGCCGGGCGCCCGGTCATCGGATTCGGCGCGGGAGAGCCCGATTTCCCGACGCCCGGCTACATCGTCGAAGCCGCGGTGGAGGCGTGCCGCAACCCGAAGTACCACCGCTACACCCCGGCCGGCGGTCTGCCCGAGCTGAAGACGGCCATCGCCGCCAAGACGCTCCGCGACTCCGGCTACGAGGTCGAGCCGTCGCAGGTGCTGGTCACCAACGGCGGCAAGCAGGCCATCTACGAGGCGTTCGCCGCGATCCTCGACCCGGGTGACGAGGTCATCGTGCCCGCCCCGTACTGGACCACCTACCCCGAGTCGATCCGGCTCGCGGGCGGCGTGCCGGTCGAGGTCGTCGCGGACGAGACCACCGGTTACCGGGTCTCGGTCGAGCAACTCGAAGCGGCCCGCACCGAGCGCACCAAGGTCGTGCTGTTCGTCTCGCCGTCCAACCCCACCGGCGCCGTGTACAGCGCCGCCGACACCGAGGCGATCGGCCGCTGGGCCGTCGAGCACGGCCTGTGGGTGCTGACCGACGAGATCTACGAGCACCTGGTGTACGGCGACGCGACGTTCACCTCGCTGCCGACGGCCGTGCCCGAGCTGCGCGACAAGTGCATCGTGGTCAACGGCGTGGCGAAGACGTACGCCATGACCGGCTGGCGGGTCGGGTGGATCATCGGCCCGAAGGACGTGGTCAAGGCCGCGACGAACCTCCAGTCGCACGCCACCTCGAACGTCTCCAACGTCGCGCAGGTCGCCGCGCTGGCCGCCGTCTCGGGGAACCTGGACGCGGTCGCCGAGATGCGGACCGCCTTCGACCGCCGCCGCCGCACCATCGTGCGGATGCTCAACGAGATCGACGGCGTCGTCTGCCCGACGCCCGAGGGCGCGTTCTACGTCTACCCGTCGGTGAAGGCGCTGCTCGGCAAGGAGATCCGCGGCAAGCGCCCGGCCGACTCCGTCGAGCTGGCCGCGCTGATCCTGGACGAGGCCGAGGTCGCGGTCGTGCCTGGTGAGGCCTTCGGCACCCCCGGCTACCTGCGGCTTTCGTACGCGCTCGGCGACGAGGACCTGGAAGAGGGCGTCTCGCGGCTCCAGAAGCTGCTGGGCGAGGCGAAGGACTGAGCCCCTTCGGACGCTGCGGCGATCCGTTTTTGCATTCGGGCAAGCCCCCGTTCGGAGAAAGTGGTACCGGACGGGGGCTGTCGTATAGCAGGATCTTGGAATGGCACGCGAGGTCCGTCAGCTCCCCAAGGCACATCTGCATCTGCACTTCACCGGCTCCATGCGCCCCGGCACGCTCCTGGAACTGGCCGACCGGCACGGCGTGCACCTCCCCGAGGCGCTGACCTCGGGCGAACCCCCCAAACTCCGGGCCACCGACGAGCGCGGCTGGTTCCGCTTCCAGCGGCTGTACGACATCGCCCGCTCCTGCCTGCGCACCCCGGAGGACATCCAGCGGCTGGTCCGCGAGGCCGCCGAGGAGGACGCGGCGGACGGCTCCGGCTGGCTGGAGATCCAGGTCGACCCGACCTCGTACGCGCCGCGGCTCGGCGGGCTGATCCCCACGATGGAGATCGTGCTGGACGCCGTGCACACCGCATCGCGGGACACCGGGGTCGGCATGGCCGTGGTCGTCGCCGCCAACCGCATGAAGCACCCGCTGGACGCCCGTACGCTGGCCCGGCTCGCCGTCCGGTACGCCGACCGCGGCGTGGTCGGCTTCGGGCTCTCCAACGACGAACGGCGCGGTCTGGCACGGGACTTCGACCGCGCCTTCGCCATCGCCCGCGACGGCGGCCTGCTCGCGGCCCCGCACGGCGGGGAGCTGGCGGGGCCCTCCAGCGTCCGCGACTGCGTCGACGACCTGTACGCGGGCCGTATCGGGCACGGGGTCCGCGCCGCCGAGGACCCGCGGCTGCTGCGCCGCCTCGCCGAGAAGGGCATCACCTGCGAGGTCTGCCCGGCCTCCAACGTCGCGCTCGGCGTGTACGAGAAGGCCGAGGACGTACCGCTGCGCACCCTGTACGAGGCGGGCGTGCCGATGGCGCTCGGCGCCGACGACCCGCTGCTCTTCGGCTCCCGGCTCGCCGCCCAGTACGAGATCGCCCGCGCCTCGCACGACTTCACCGACGCCGAACTGGCCGAGCTGGCCCGGCAGTCCGTACGGGGCTCCCGCGCGCCGGAGGACGTACGCCGGCGGCTGCTGGCGGGGATCGCCGAGTGGGAGGCGACACCGGAGGGGGCCGAGGGCTCTCGTGAGGGGGTGGGCTCTCCCGAGGGGGCGGGCTCTCCCGAGGGTGCGGTGGGCTCTGCCGAGAGGGCCGTCGGGTCTACAGGCTGACGCCCACCAGGACCGGCTCGTTGACCAGCGTCACGCCGAACGCCGTGTGGACGCCGTCGCGTACCTCGCGGGCCAGCGCCAGCAGATCCTCGGCGGTCGCGCCGCCGCGGTTGGTCAGCGCCAGCGTGTGCTTGGTGGAGATCCGCGCCGGGCCGCTGCCGTACCCCTTGGTGAACCCCGCCTTGTCGATCAGCCAGGCCGCCGAGAGCTTGGTGAGGCCCTGACCGGCCTCACCTGCCGGGTACGACGGCGGCGCCGTGTCCTGGCCGAGCCGCTCCTTCGCCCGCTCGAGGAACGCGGCGTGCTCCGGGGCGGTCAGGATCGGGTTGGTGAAGAAGGAGCCCGCAGACCAGGTGTCGTGGTCGGCCTCGTCCAGCACCATGCCCTTGCCCGCGCGCAGCGCCAGCACCGTCTCCCGCGCCTTCTCCAGGGGCACCCGGTCGCCGGGTTCCACGCCCAGGGCGCGGGCGGTCTCCGCGTACTTCACCGGGGCGGAGAGCCCGCCCGCGTCCTCCAGTCCGAAGCGGACGCGCAGCACGACGTAGCGGTGCGGCTCCGCCTTGAAGCGGCTGTGGCGGTACGAGAAGGCGCACGCGTCGTTCGCCAGCGTCACCGTCTCGCGGGTCCGGCGGTCGTACGCGACGACCTCGGTGATCGTCGTCGACACCTCTTGGCCGTAGGCGCCGACGTTCTGGATCGGCGTCGCCCCCGCCGAGCCGGGGATGCCCGCCAGGCACTCGATTCCGGCCAGGCCGGCGGCGACGGTCCGCGCCACGACGTCGCTCCAGGTCTCGCCCGCGGCGACCTCAAGCGAGGTGCCGTCGAGGGTCACGCCGCGGGTGGCGATCCGTAGCGCCGTTCCCTCGAAGCCGCGGTCGCCGACGACGAGGTTGCTGCCGCCGCCGACGATCAGCAGGGGGGTGCCGGTGGTGTCCGCCGCGGCGACGGCGGCGATGACGTCGGCGTCCGAGGCCGCCGTGATCAGGCGGTGCGCGGGGCCGCCTACGCGGAAGGTTGTCAACGGGGCCAGCGGTGCCTTCTCCATTACGTCCACCCCCTCACCCTAGGGGGCCCGCCCCCTCCCTTCTTTTCCCGGCCCGCTTGCGTGGGGGGGCGTCTTTGCCCGCCCGCCCACCCGTGCGGGTGCTTTCTTCGTCTGCGGGTGCCGCTTGTGCCTGGTCGGTCCCGGCCCGGGGCACCTCCTCGGGCGACGAACCTGCGGCCACCTGCGCCTGCTTCTGCCCTTGCCCGTTCGTCCCCCTGCGGGGGCACCCCGCACCGACCCCTCCGGTCCGTCGGCGCCCGCCTGTCCGCTGTAGCTGAGGAGGGAGGGAGCCTTCGCGGCGTACCGCCCCGCGCAACTCCCCCCCCGGCCAATCCGAAAAGACCGCCCCCCCCAGAAGTGAAGGCCCCGAGCCCCCCGCCAACCAACCAAAGGCCCCCCACTCCCCACGCCCCGCCACCCGCACCCGTACCAAAAGGGCCGCCCCCCCACCCACCACGAACACCACCCGTACCTGTAGCAAAGAGGCCGCCCCCTCCCACCCACCACGAACCGCCACCCGCACCCGTACCGAACGAGCCTGTGCCACCGCCCCCGACGCCCACCCCACGGCGAACCGCCCCCCCTCCCAGCCCCCACCCACCACGAACCGTCACCCGCAGCCGTACCGGAAGAGCGGGAACCCACCCACCCCCCTCCGCCCACCCGACGGCGGACCGCCCCGCTAGCCCCCCACCCACGGCCGACCGTCACTCGCAGCCGTACCGGAGGGCCCGGAACCCACCCACCCCCCTCCGCCCACCCCACGGCGGACCGCCCCGCTAGCCCCCCACCCACGGGGGACCGTCAGGCGGCGACGGGCCGGAGGGGACGGGGCGGGGTGCCCCCGCAGATTTGCGTGCCGACAGGGCGTGGACGAATGGGAAAGGAGCAGGCAGCACGCAGCTCGAGGAGGTGCCCCGGCCCGGGACCGACACCAAGGACAGGGCGGTGGAAGAAAGGGCTGACCCCCGCACCCAAAAGCCGGGCACGGGGGTCAAGAGGGCCAGGAACAGCTATGGCGGCCAGGAAAGGGCTAGGCGGTGGGCTGGAGGTCGCGGGGGGAGGAGGACGGGGTGGAGTCGAGGGAGGTGGGAGAGGGACGGCGGGGAAGGAGGAGGGCCGCGACCGTGGCGACACCGAGCACGGCGGCACCAACCCACAGCGCAGGCGTCAACCCGTCGACAAAGGCGTCAGCCGACCCGTACCCGCCCTGCGCGGAAAAGATCGAGCCCAGCACCGCGATCCCCAGCGCTCCCCCCACCTCACGCAGCGCGTTGTTGGCCCCCGACGCGATCCCCTGCTCCGCCCCCCGCACACTCCCCATCACCAACGCCGTGGCCGGCGCCACGAACAGCGCCATCCCGGCCCCGCTGATGATCAGCGCGGGAAGCTGCGCCAGATAGGAGACGTCCGGCGAGATGATCGTCGCGAACCACCCGAGCCCGATCGCCTGAAGGGCGAGCCCGGCCGCGACCACCGGCCGCCCCCCGATCCGGTCGGAGACAATCCCGGCGATCGGCGCGACGATCATCGGCATACCGGTCCACGGCAGCATGCGCAGCCCGGCCTCGGTCGGCGAGTAGCCGACGACGTTCTGCAGGAACTGGCTGAGCAGGAAGATCGACCCGAACATCCCGGTGAACATCAGCATGCTGGCCGCGTTGATGGCCGAGAACCCGCGGCTGCGGAACAGCCGCATCGGCAGCATGGCGTTCGGCGAGGTCGCCCCGTGCCGGATGAAGGCCGCGACGAGCGCCGCGCCGCCGATGAGCCCGCCGAGCACCGGCCCGCTGGTCCACCCCTTGGTCGTGGCGTTGACCAGCGCGTAGACGACGCCGAACAGCCCGAGGCTGATGAGCGCGGTGCCGCGCGGGTCGAGCCGGGCGCCGGGCGCGGTGGACTCGTTGAGGCGCAGCCGGGCCAGCGGGATGAGGGCGATGCCGAGCGGAACGTTCAGCCAGAAGATCCACTGCCAGGAGATGTGTTCGGTCAGGCTGCCGCCGATGAGCGGCCCGCTGGCGACCGCGAGGCCGTTGACGGCGCCCCAGATCCCGAACGCGGCGCCTCGCCGCTCGGCAGGCACCGCCGCGGTGAGCAGCGTCAGCGTGAGCGGCATCATGATCGCGGCGCCGACGCCCTGGAGCGCGCGGAAGGCGATGAGCATGGAGATGGTGGGCGCGAGGGCCGCCGCGGCGGACGCGCCGGTGAAGATCGTGAGGCCGGTGAGGAAGAGCTTGCGGCGGCCGAAGCGGTCGCCCAGCGCCGCGCCGAACATCAGCAGGACGGCGAAGGTGAGCGTGTAGGCGTTGACCGTCCATTCGAGGTCGGACAGCGCCCCGCCGAGGTCCTTGCGGATGGACGGCAGCGCGGTGGTGACCACGAGATTGTCGAGGGCCGCCATGAATCCGGCGACGCTGGTGATGATCAGAGCCCAGGCGGCGGTGCCTGGCCTACGGCCTTCTGCTGCTTGCTGGGTCATGACTCCCCCTGTGGAGTGCGTACTGCGACGACTTCGAGCCGTCGTGGTTAGTTATGGATGACTAACTTCAGCGGACAGAAAAAACCGATGCCTCCGCGCCCCGAAAGGCGCGGCGCCTCACTCGGGACGGGCCGTCTCGTACAGCCCTTCCCAGATGCGGTGGTCGGCCGGGAAGCCCAGCGACACCAGGGTGTTGATCAACATTCCGTAGGCGAGGAACTGCGTGGTCTGCTCGACGTCCGCGCCCAGCTCCAGATGCAGGGTCTCCCACAGCGCCTCCCACCCCTCACGGATGGAACGGCCGAATTCGTGGTCCCCGGACGCCTCGGCGGCGGCGACCGCGACATACATCTGCATCTGCATCAGCAGCCGCTCGGGGTCGTCGGAGATCAGCGTCTGATACGCGTTCCCCATCGCCTTGAGCTTGCCCTCGTGGTCCGTCTCGTCCTCGGCCACATCGGCGAAGACCTGGCGCGTCGATTCCAGGCAGTAGGTGGCCGCCGCCAGGAACATGGCCTCCTTGTTCGGGAAGAGGCGGAAGAGATACGGCTGCGAGACGCCCACCCGGCGGGCGATCGTCTCGGTGGACGTGCCGTTGTAGCCGCCGCGGGCGAATTCGCTCATCGCCGCGCGGATGACGCTCTCGCGCCTCTCCTCTGCGCTCATCCTGACCATATGAGTAAGTTAGTGGTCCATAACTAACCTGTCAACCGCGATACAGGAGACACGGGCAAACGTAAGGGGCACCCACCTGGATGGGCACCCCTTACCTGCGCTTCTACGTCTCAGGCGAGCCGGACCACGGCGCGGGACATGCCCAGCACCTTCTGGCCCGCGGACGTCGCGGTGAGGTCGACCCGCACCCGCTGGTCGTCCAGTTTGGCGGCGACCTTCGCGGTCACCTCGATGAGCGCGCCCTGCTCGTCGTTCGGCACGACGACGGGCTTGGTGAACCGTACGCCGTACTCGACGACCGCCCCCGGGTCGCCGGCCCAGTCCGTGACGACCCGGATCGCCGAGGCCATGGTGAACATGCCGTGCGCGATGACGTCGGGCAGGCCGACCTCGCGGGCGAACTTCTCGTTCCAGTGGATCGGGTTGAAGTCGCCGGATGCGCCCGCGTACTGCACGAGCGTGGCGCGGCTCACAGGGAAGGTCCGCGCGGGCAGTTCGGTGCCGACCTCGACGTCCGCGTAACCGATCGTCGCCGTCATGCCGCGCCCTCCGCGTTCGCCGAAGCGTTCCCCGAGCCGTTCCCGCTGCCGCTGCGCGGGTCGTCCTCCGCCGCGCGGGCGACCAGCTTCGTCCAGGCGGTCACCACGTGCTCGCCGGTCTCGTCGTGGACCTCGCCGCGGATGTCGATGATGTCGTTGCCCGCCAGGGACTTGATCGCCTCGATGGTGGAGGTGACCGAGAGCCGGTCACCGGCCATGACCGGGCGCGTGTACGCGAACTTCTGGTCGCCGTGCACGACCCGGCTGTAGTCGAGGCCCAGCTCCGGGTCCTGGACGACCTGGCCGGCGGCCTTGAAGGTGATCGAGAAGGCGAAGGTCGGCGGGGCGATCACATCGCGGTGCCCGAGCGCCTTGGCCGCGTCCGCGTCCATATACGCCGGGTTCGTGTCCCCGACCGCCTCGGCGAATTCGCGGATCTTCTCCCGGCCCACCTCATAGGCGGCGGTGGGCGGATAGCTCCGCCCCACGAAGGACTGGTCCAGAGCCATCGGCACCTCCGGTGCGGGAAGCGGGCGGGAAGCGGGCGGGATCGGGGGCAGCGTACGACATACGTACGGAAGTCGTACGGGCGCGGGGGGTCGCTAGCGGTGGCGTAACGGTTCAGCTGATCCGTACGGCTCCCACCGGGCAATACGTCGAGGCCGCCCCCGGTGACGGGGACGGCCTCGCGGTACTGCTACGGCCTGGAGTCAGCGCGTTTCGCGGTGCGCGGTGTGCGCGTTGCAACGCGGGCAGTGCTTCTTCATCTCAAGACGGTCCGGGTCGTTGCGCCGGTTCTTCTTGGTGATGTAGTTCCGCTCCTTGCACTCCACGCAGGCCAGCGTGATCTTCGGGCGGACGTCTGTGGCGGCCACGTGAGTGCTCCTTGACGAACGGGGGTGATTTGAACATGAGAATAGTAGCCGACTGAGGGACCGATCCCACAATCGGCTACGGTGAGTAGCGGCGACCGGACTTGAACCGGTGACACAGCGATTATGAGCCGCTTGCTCTACCGACTGAGCTACGCCGCTTTGACGAACTGGTCCCCGCCTGGCGGCGGGGAACCGATCCATCTGAGCCCCAATACGGAATCGAACCGTAGACCTTCTCCTTACCATGGAGACGCTCTACCGACTGAGCTATTGGGGCGAGCGAGGAAGACATTACACGGTCCGCCGCGATACGTGAAATCCGTATCGGGCAGGGCACATCGGGCGTCGCGGGGCGTCACGCCCACCCCCTGATCAGGACGTGATCACCTCCCGGCCGCCGCGCGCCGGGCGGCCGACGGGCCCCGTACGAGGGCCTGTTCGCACCGCCGCGACCGCCGGACAGGAGGGCCTGTTCGCGCCGCCGCGACCGCCGGACAGGAGGGCCTGTTCGCACCGCCGCCACGAGGGTCCGCCCGCGCCGCCGCGACCGCCCGCGCCGCCGCGACCGCCCGGGCCGCGCCTGCCAGGAGCCGTACCCGCGCTCACTCTCCGCGCGGCACCGCGTCCGCCCGCTCCCGCGAATCGCGCGCCGGCGCGTACGAGTTCCGGGCGCACCGGAACGCGAGCGCGTCCGCTCCCCCGCGCGGCGCCGGCCGTACCGTGTGCCCCGTCTCACGACCCCCACCGGTACGACTAATGCCCTCCTGTCAGGTGTGTGCCGTGCTGACCCCTAAGCTCGGCTTTGCGTGATCTTGCCTCCCGCCGCCCGCCCTGCACGCACCGGAGGAGCGCGATGACCGACAGCCCTCGCGACAGTGCCCGCACCGCCGCAGAAACCGCCACCCTGCTGCTGTGCGGCGCCCGGCTGACCGACGGCCGGACCGTGGACGTACGGCTCAGCGGCCCCCGGATCGAGGCCGTGGGCACCGCCGGCAGCCTCGCGCCCGCCGCGGGCCGTACCGCCGACGGGTCGCGCCGTCCGGCCGACGGCACCCGTATCGACCTGCGCGGATATCTGCTGCTGCCCGCACCCGCCGAGCCGCACGCCCACCTCGACCTGGCGCTGACCGCGGGCGCCGCGGGGCCGCCGTCCGACGACCCCGCCGATGTGCAGCGGCGCGCCACCGAGGCCGCGCTGCTCCAACTCGGCCACGGCGCCACCGCTTTGCGCAGCCATGTGCGGATCGGCGACGTCCAGGGGTTGCAGGCGCTCGAAGCCGTGCTCCAGGCGCGGCGGGCGCTGCGCGGGCTCGTCGACCTGCACACCGTCGCCGTGCCGCGGCTGCTGACCGGCGCGGCGGGCGCGGACGGGCTCGCGATGCTGCGCGACGCGCTGAAGATGGGCGCCGCGGTGGTCGGCGGCTGCCCCGATCTGGACCCGGACCCGAGCGGGTACGCCGAGGCCGTCTTCTCGCTCGCCGCCGAGTTCGGGCTCCCGGTCGACCTGCACACCGCCGCCGACGACCCGGCCCGGCTGGCCCGGCTCGCCGCGATGGCGGGCGGTCTGCGGCCGGGCGTCACCCTCGGTCCGTGCCACGGTCTCGGCGCGCTGCCGCCCGAGGCGATCGACTCCGCCGCGCAGCGGCTGGCCGCCGCCGGGATCTCGGTCACCGCGCTCCCCCAGGGCGGCTGCGGCGCGCTGGACTCCGTACGCCGCGGCGGCGGTCCGCACACCCCGGTCCGCCGACTGCGCGCGGCGGGCGTCCGGGTCACGGCGGGCAGCGGGGCGCTGGGCGACCTGGCCAATCCGGTCGGCCGCGGCGATCCGCTGGAGGCCGCCTTCCTGCTCGCCTCCTACGGCGAGTGCGGCGCGGCGCAGGCGTACGCGGCGGTCAGCGGCCGGGCGCGGGCCGTGCTCGGGCTGCCGGAGGTACGGGTCGAGGCCGGTTTCCCGGCCGAGCTGCTGGCGGTGCGCGGGGAGGGTGTCGAGGCGGTGCTCTCCCTGGCGTACAGCCGGATCGTCATCCACCGGGGCCGGGTGGTCTCGCGGACGAGCGCGGTGCGCGAATACTGCGACTCGGCGAGCGAGGCCGCGCTCGACCTCCCGCGTCAGTCGCACCGCGAGGCGTAGCGTCACGTCCATGCGCATGGTGATCGCTGGTGGACATGGACAGATCGCGTTGCGGCTTGAGCGGTTGCTCGCCGAGCGCGGTGACAGTGTGGTCGGGCTGATCCGTAACCCGGCCCAGGCCGACGACTTGCGGGCGGCGGGCGCCGAGCCGGTCGTCCTGGACCTCGAATCGGCGACGGTCGCGGAGGTGGCCGCCGTCCTGGAGGGCGCCGAGGCGGCCGTCTTCGCGGCGGGCGCGGGTGCGGGCAGCGGGGCCGCCCGCAAGCACACCGTCGACCACGCGGCGGCCGTGCTCTTCGCCGACGCGGCCGAACAGGCGGGCGTACGGCGCTATCTGGTGGTCTCCTCGATGGGCGCCGACGCCCGGGCGAGCGGGGACGACCCCGTCTTCACCGAGTACCTGCGCGCCAAGGGCGCGGCCGACGACGACATCCGCGCGCGTACGGACCTGGACTGGACGATCGTGCGCCCCGGCGCCCTGACCAACGACCCGGGCACCGGCCGCGTCCGTCTCGCCCCCTCCACCGGCCGCGGCTCCATCCCCCGCGACGACGTCGCCGCCGTCCTGGCCGGCCTCCTGCTGACCCCCTCGACCGCCGGCCTCACCCTCGAACTCGTCTCCGGCACCGACACCATCCCCGAAGCCCTCCGCACCGCCGCCCTCCCCTAACCCCTCCCCCTCCCCCGCACACACACCAAAACGGCCCCCCGCCCTGCTCTTCAGCAGGCCGGGGGGCCGTTCTCATGATGTGGCGGCACGTGGATTCGAACCACGGTAGGCAGAGCCGACGGATTTACAGTCCGTTCCCATTGGCCACTCGGGCATACCGCCATGGGATGAAGCCGCGGATCCGCTGGGTGCGGGGTGCCGTGGCGACGACGTAAACGATACCCGATCCGGAGGGGTGGTTCGCCACCGGATTGATCACCGCCTCCCCCTTGTGTCCGCACGCACCGGACACCGCTCCTTCCCCGCGGAGATCCACACGACAGGCCCTAGTCTTTGGGGATGGTGGTCCGGGGATCGGGCCGCGGATGTGATGGAAGACAGACAAGCGATACCCAAGGAGCCCACTGAAGATGGCCGACTCCAGTTTCGACATCGTCTCGAAGGTCGAGCGGCAGGAGGTCGACAACGCCCTCAACCAGGCCGCCAAGGAGATCTCGCAGCGGTACGACTTCAAGAACGTCGGGGCCTCGATCGCCTGGTCGGGCGAGAAGATCCTGATGGAGGCGAACTCCGAGGAGCGCGTGAAGGCGATCCTGGACGTCTTCGAGACCAAGCTGGTCAAGCGGGGAATCTCGCTGAAGGCGCTGGACGCGGGCGAGCCGCAGCTCTCCGGCAAGGAGTACAAGATCTTCGCCTCGATCGAGGAAGGCATCTCCCAGGAGAACGCCAAGAAGGTCGCGAAGATCATCAGGGACGAGGGTCCCAAGGGCGTCAAGGCCCAGGTCCAGGGCGAGGAGCTGCGCGTCAGCTCCAAGAGCCGCGACGACCTCCAGTCCGTCCAGGCCCTGCTCAAGGGCAAGGACCTCGACTTCGCCCTCCAGTTCGTCAACTACCGCTGATTCCACGCCGGGAGGCCGCGGCCCGCGTCGCGGCCCTCCCGCCGGTTCCCCTGCGGACGCCGCATCCCCGTGGCCGCCCCCATCCCCGTGGCCGCCGAATCCCTGTGGCGCCCGCGCCCCCGGCGATAGGCTGCCTGGCCAAGACAGGCAACGGGGAACGGGGAAGTACCAGGCATGTCCGCCAAAGGAGATCTGACGATAAGTCTGATCGGGCTCAGCGACCTGGCGACGGGGCTGAGATCGGTCAAGACGCGGATGGACGACACCGGGCAGGTCGATCGCGCTCTCGGCAACGGGGAGTTGGGCTCGTCCAGGGCGCATGACGCGCTCGACGGTTTCATGCACGGCTGGAAGGACGGCCGTAAGGAGATCGACAGCGGCCTGGAGAGCGTCGCGAAGATGGCGCAGGCCGTCGTGGACGAGCTCACCAAGACCGACCAGGAGCTGAAGGACGCGCTGGCCAAGCACGAGGGCGGCGGTCAGCCGTGACCGTGTCCTCTTCCGCCCCCTCCGGCACGTCGCCGGTGCGCGGGGTGAACATCCTGGTGCCCAGCTCCTGGTACGAGTTCGACATCCATCCGGCCACGCGCGACGCGTCGATACGTGAGGTCGTCCGCGAACGGGTGCGGGAACGGCCGGAGTTGGCCGACTCCAGGACGGCGCTCATCCGCACGCTGACCCGTACGGCCGACGAGGCGTGGCAGACCGGGGTGCTGTACTTCGGCGCCCTGGCCGACCTGAGCGACGAGGCACCGCTGACGGCGAGCGTCACGATCGCGGTCCTGGAAGCCGACGACCGGGCGGACGGCACGGCGGACGGCGAGCGGCCCGGCGGCGGGGCAGGCGGGGCCGGTGGGGCCGGTGGGGCGGGCGGCAATCTGGCGGCGCTGGTGGCGGCGCTCAAGCCGGTCGCCGCGGGCCGCAGGCCGACCGACCCGTGGCGCCGGATCAAGCTGGTGGAGCTGCCGGACGCGGGTTCCGCCGCGCGCAGCGAGGGGATCGACGACATCGAGCTGCCGGACGACGACCGTACGGTCCGGATGGTGCTGATGCAGACCTTCGTACCGTTCCCCGGCGGCGACCCTCGGGTCGCGGTGATCAGCGGGGCGACCTCCCAACTCGCCCTCGCCGAGCCGATGCTGGAGCTGTTCGACGGCATCACCGAGACCTTCCGCTTCGTGTACGCCGACGACGACCCCTCCGCCGGGTCCGCCGAGAGGGTGAGCTGAGCCGTGACCCGACCCACCGACTGGCACAATCTCGACCTCGACAGCGACCCGACTCCCGGTGACGTCTACGAGATCAGGGCCGAGGGCAGGCGCTTCCAGACCTTCGCCGAGGACGTGGCGACCGTGCACTCGCTGCTCAGCAGCGCGGCCAAGGACCAGGCGCTCGCCGAGTGGAACGGCAAGGCCGCCGAGGCGTTCCGCGGTCAAATAGGCAAGCTGCCCGGGCAGTTGGGCAAGCTCCACGACTCCTACGGCGCGGCCGGCGACGCCCTGGTGACCTTCGCCGACTCGGTGGAGACCGAACAGTCCACCGCTGACGGCGCGTTGTCCCAGGCGCGCCTGCTGCGCAACGATCTGGCCGCGAAGCAGACCGAGTTGGCCCGCGCGCAGGTCGACGCGACCACGGCGGGCGAGGCCAAGGCGAAGCTCGACGGCTCCAAGGGGTCAGCCGGAAGCGCCGGCGGGAACGTACCGCCGCCCGACCCGGACAAGGTCCGTCAGGCGGTCCGCAACGCCCAGCAGGCCGACGCCCACAAGGACCAGGTCGCGGGCCAGGTCTCCGGGATTCAGCAGCAGTTGGCCGAGCTGCGCAAGAAGGCGCAGGACGCCGGGACCAACCACGGCACGGCGGTGGACGTCCTCAAGAAGGACCTCGACCACGCCTCCGACGTCGGCATCCACAACAAGAAGTGGTACCAGAAGCTCGGGGACTTCCTGGTCAAGGCGTGGAGCGTCATCCTCCCGATCCTCAAGGTAATCGTCGCCATCGGCGGCATCCTGCTGCTGTTCATCGGCGGCCCGCTGGCCTGGATCGTGCTGGCCGCGGCCTTGCTGGTCTTCGCCGACACCTTGGTGAAATTCATTCAGGGCAAGGCGGGTTGGGGCGATCTGCTGTTCGCCGCGCTGGACTGCATCCCGGTGATGGGCAAGGTCAGCATGCTGGTCAAGGCGGGTGAGATCGGCAAGCTGAAGTGGGCGGTGAAGATCCTCCAGGCCGAACGGAAGTACCAGAACGTCATCAAGGTGTGGAAGTACGGGGAAGACCTCAGCGGATTCCGCAAGGTCGCCTTCGGCTTCGCCAAGGGCCTGGGCAAGGACACCCTCAAGGACGCCATGAACGGCGGCTGGACGAACGTCAAGAAGAACTTCCTGGCCAACGTCGCGGGCAACACCATCGGCGCCGGGCTCTCCCCGCTGGTCGACAAGGGCTTCGCCAAGATCCCCCGGCTCTACTACAGCGGCCCGATCTCCGCGATGTCGGGCGCCGAACGCCGGGCGCTGGGCCACCTGTCGATGGACATGAACGGCCTGACGCAGCGCGGAAAGACGCTCATCGGCGCCACGAAGGGGCTGGTGACGTCGGTGACGAAGGAGACCGTCAAGAGCACGGTCTTCGGCAAGGACTTCACCATCGAGAACATCGGCTTCGGCACGCTCACCGGCTTCGGCAACTCGGGCGGCGGCTACCGCACCGGCCGGCACTGAGCGGGACGTTCACCCGAGCGGGCCGGGTCCGGTTCACCGCCAGGAGCCGGACAGACCGGGGGCCGGACAGACCAGAGGCCGGACAGACCCGGAGCCGGACAGACCAGAGGCCGGACAGACCAGGCCCGCGACCGCTACGAGCCGCGCCGTACGGCCACGTCGTACCGCGGGTCGCCGAAACCGGCGGCCCGCGCCCGGCGCAGCGCCTCATCGCCGATGTCCCGGATCGCCGGGCCGCCGCCGCGGGCCTCATCGGTCCGCTCGGCGGCTCCGGCGGCCCCGCCCTGCCTGACCAGGCTCACCCCGCGCGGCCCCGGCAGCGCGAGCACTCCCCCGATCCTGGGGTCGCCCGCGAACCAGACCTCGCGCTTGGCGTTCTCGCCGAGCACCCGCCGCCAGCGGCGGACGTCGGGGAAGCGGACCCGGATGCTCACGTCCTTGTCCGGGTTGTCGGGCACGGGCAGCCGGAAGAACGGCACGCCGTTATCGGCCACTTGGGCGACGCCGTCCAGGCGCTGCCAGGGGTAGACCTGAAGGACCCGCCAGTACCGCTTGTAGCGCGGCTGTATCAGGGCCCACCAGCCGAGGCCGAGCATCGAGGCCGTCATGAGGACGTACGCGAGCCAGGTGACGTCGATGTCGAGGAAGACGTCGAGGAAGGCGAAGACCAGGGCCCAGCCGGGGATGCCCGCGGCGCTGACGATCAGCAGCGCCCGCAGCCGCCCGCGGGACCGCGCGCACCACTCGCGCGTCGCCGGTTCCGCGACCGCGCCCTCGTACGTCACCCCGTCGTGCGTCACGCCCTCGTACGTCACGCCGTCGCGCGGCGCACCCTCGTAGGCCCCAGCAGGCACGGGAATTCCCCCTCGGGTGTGGGTGCGGCCATCGGGTCCGGCCGTCGGCGTTCGACCCTAGCAGTGCGGGTCTCCGGCGGCGCGGGCTCAAGCGCGGGCTGAACCGCGGGCTGAACCGAGGGACTCAAGCGACGGGCCGGGCCGAGGGGCTGAACCGACGGCGCGGTACGTCACGGCTTGCCGTAATCGGCCGCCCACGGGTTGAGTTCGGCGTACTGCTGCTTCCAGGCCGTGCGGTACTGGGCGGCCAGCGGCGGGGGGAAGATCGCCAGGACTTCGGCGACGCACTCGGGGGTGGCGCCGTCGAGCAGCCACGGGATGTAGCGCGGCGCGAGGCCGAGGCCGATCTGATTGCGCTGGCTGTCGGCGAACAAGGCCCAGTCGGCCGGGGACAGTTCGCGCTCGATGAGCGGCAGCGCGTCGCTCTCCTCGTGGCTGAGGTGGGCGTTCAGTTCGGTGGCGAAGGCGTCGGCGGCGTCGCCGAGGGCGGTGTGGCCGCCCTGTTCGTCGGCGAGCGCCGCGTCGATCGCGGCGATCAGCGGGTCGATCCGGTCGTGTTCCGCCTCCATCGCCTCAAGGAGTTCGAGGTCGTCGGGGCGGTCGGCGAACTGACCGCGCAGCTTCGGCCACAGGACGTCGTCCTCGGCCGTGTGATGGATGGTCAGGAATCGCTTGAACAGATCCCACCCGAAGTGAGTGGCGGTGAGCCGGGACGGGTCGTCGCCCGTGACGGCGGCGGACTTGGCGATGATCGCCACGTCGCGCCGCAGTCCGTCGTGAAAGGCGTACATCATCGTCAGATCGACGGTCTCGCCCGGCTGGTGCGGAGTGGTCATCAACGTGTCTCCCTGGAACTAGGTGAACCAGTGGATCAGGAGGAATCGCCACACCGAGGCTATAGTCAGCCTGCCGAATCGTCAATCCGCATATCTATCCGGGAGTTGAACCATTTCCGAGCCGAACCGAGCGGCTACTGAAGCTCCTTGACCACCTTCAGCGCGTCCCCGATGTGCCCGCCGATGTTCATCATCGAGGAGAACGCGTGCCGGACGACGCCCTCGCGGTCGATGACGAAGGTGACGCGGCCGGGCACGACGCCCAGGCTCGTGGCGCCGTACTGCTTGCGCACGGCCTTGTCGGTGTCGGCGAGCAGGATGAAGGGCAGCTCGTGGCGGCCGGCGAACTTCTCGTGCGTCTCGACCGAGTCGGAGCTGACGCCGATCACCTCGGCGCCCGCGTCGGTGAAGCTCTCGTAGCTGTCACGGAAGCTGCACGCCTCGGTGGTGCAGCCGCTGGTGTTGTCCTTCGGGTAGAAGTACAGCACCACGACCTTCTCGCCCAGCACATCGCTGAGCGTGACGGGCTTGCCCGTCTGGTCGGGAAGGGTGAAGTCCGGTGCCTTGGCGCCGACGTGAAGAATGGCCATGACGTCTCCTCGGTGGGATGCGGTCGGGAATGCGGTCGGGAATGCGGTCGGGGATGCGGACCGGGTATGCGGGTCGGGTATGCGGGTCGGGTATGCGGGTCGGGGGACACGGTCCGCGAGGGGCGTCGGGGACGGAAACGGTACGGGCGCCCCGCGCGCGACAGCCGGTGGTCAGACGTCCGCGCGCAGCATCTTCGTGAGCAGCGCCTTCAACTCCGCCCGGCCGTCGGTGCCGAGCCTCGTGCCCATGTCGGTCTCGGCGGCCTCGACGGCCCGCCGGGCGGTGGCCAGCGCGTCGCGCCCCGCGTCGGTCAGCCGCAGCGCGTACCGCCGCCGGTCGCGCGGGTCGCGCTCGCGCACCACCCGGCCCGCGCTCTCCAGGTCGTCGACGATCTGGAGGATCGCCTGCTCGCTGATGCCGAGCCGCCGGGCGAGCCGCTGCTGCGAACTCGCCTCGTCGGCCAGGACGGTGAGCGCGCCGAAATGCCGCGCCTGGAGGCCGACGTCGGTCAGCGCGTCCTCGATCCGGCGCCGTACGAAATGGTGGGCCTGGGCGATCAGCGGGCTCGTACGCCGTACACCGCGCTCGGGCGGGGTACGGGCCAGCAGGGTGCTCAGCAGCGCGTCGAGGCGGACGCGTTCCGCGGCGGTCAGGGCCGCGGTGAGGTGGTCGTCGCCCGCGGCCATCGCGGGTTCCATGGCCTTGACGGCGCTGCGGCCGTCGTCGGTGAGGGCGAGGACGTACGAGCGGCGGTCGCCGGGGTTGCGGGCGCGGGTGACCTGGCCCGCCTGCTCCAGCCGGTCGATCAGCTTGACCATGGTGGTGCGGTTGATGCCGAGCCGCTCGCCGAGATCCTGCTGGGAGTACGTGACGGGGGCGTCGAGCGCGTCGAGTATCTGGAAGTCGCGCGCGCCTGAGGCGCCTTGGCCCGCCGCGACGCCGAACTCCGGGGCGAGGTGATCGGCGACCCGGTTGGCGCGGATGTGTGCGCGGCGCAGAAGATGCGCCGCGTAGACGGCGAGGGCGGGCGGCAGTTCGGCGTCCGCCGTCTCGACACTGAGCGCGTAGTCGTCCACCCGGCACCTCCGCAGGTGAGGGTAGCAGGGACGACCTCCTGACCGGCCGTCAGGTACGGCGGACGGCCGGAAGGCGCTCGGCCCGAAGGCACTCGGCCCGAGGGGCGGCCCGAAGGCGCTCGGCGCGGCGGACGGCCGGAAGGCGCTCAGCGCGAGGCGAACGGCCGGTCGGTCGGCACGATCTCCTTGCCCAGGGGCATGAGCGACAGCGGGATCAGCTTGAAGTTGGCGATGCCGAACGGGATGCCGATGATCGTGACGCAGAGCAGCACGCCGGTGACGATGTGGCCGAGGGCCAGCCACCAGCCCGCGAGGATCACCCACAGCACATTGCCGACGAAGGAGCCCGTGCCCGCGTCCCGGCGCTCGACCGCGGTGTAGCCGAACGGCCAGAGCGCGTAGATGCCGATGCGGAAGGCGGCGATGCCGAACGGGATGCCGATGATCGTGACGCAGAGGAGTGCCCCTGCCAGGACGTAGCCGAGGAACATCCACACACCGCAGAGGATGAGCCAGATGACGTTCAGGATGGTCTTCACCGGTGGCCTGCCATGTCTTCGAGGCGGGAGATGCGTTCTGCCATCGGGGGATGGGTCGAGAAGAGCTTGGAGACGTCGCCCGCGCGGAATGGACTGGCGATCATCATATGGCTGGCGGTCTCCAGGCGCGGTTCGGGCGCGAGGGGCCGCTGCTGTGTGCCCGTTTCGAGCTTGCGCAGCGCGGAGGCCAGGGCCAGCGGGTCGCCGGTCAGGCGCGCGCCCGAGGCGTCGGCCTCGTACTCCCGCGAGCGGGAGACGGCCAACTGGATGACCGAGGCGGCCAGCGGGCCGAGGATCATCAGCAGCAGCATGCCGAGGATGCCGGGGCCCTCGTCGTCGTCGGAGCGGCCGATCGGGATCAGCCACGCGAAGTTGACCAGGAACATCACCACGGAGGCGAGCGCGCCCGCGATCGAGGAGATGAGGATGTCGCGGTTGTAGACGTGGCTCAGCTCGTGGCCGAGGACGCCGCGCAGCTCGCGCTCGTCGAGGATGGCCAGGATGCCCTGGGTGCAGCAGACCGCCGCGTTGCGCGGATTGCGGCCGGTCGCGAAGGCGTTCGGCGCCTCGGTGGGCGAGATGTACAGCCGGGGCATGGGCTCGCGGGCGGTGGTCGAGAGCTCGCGCACGATCCGGTACAGCTCGGGCGCCTCGAATTCGCTGACGGGGCGGGCGCGCATCGCGCGTAGAGCCAGCTTGTCGCTGTTCCAGTACGCGTACGCGTTCGTCCCCACCGCGATGACCAGGGCCACGATGAGTCCGGTCCGGCCGAAGAAGCTGCCGATGACCAGGATGAGGGCCGACAGACCGCCGAGGAGTACGGCGGTCTTCAGCCCGTTGTGCCGGCGGTGCACGGTGCGCCCTCCAAAGTGTGCGTCGGGGGGAACCTCTCCCCCTAGGAGAACCTCCTGCCCACAACAACGCCACCCGAGCGCCGCTAGTTCCCTTATGCGCACGCAGCGCTACCGGCGCGGGGCGTACGGATACGGCCCCCGGCCGGTCGGGGCCGGGGACGGACGTGCTGGTCAGAGGGGCGGAGGGAGGGCCCGGTCAGAACAGCGAGCCCTGCGCGTACCGCAGGACGAGCTGCGGCGCGCCGGACAGTGCGACCCCGGCCAGCGCGGTCAGCGTGATGGCGGCGACGAGGCCGACGGGCGTACGGGTGCCGGGTACGGCCGCGAGCGCGCCGCCGGTCGTGATGCCGCTCGCGCCGCCGGTCGTGCCGCCGGTCGTGATCGCGCTCGGGGATTGCTCGGGAGCGCCCTCGGGGCGGGTGAAGAGCAGCGCCGTCCAGCGCAGGTAGTACACGAGCGCGATGACGACGTTGACGGCCATGATCACCGCGAGCCAGCCGTGCTGCGTGCCGACGGCGGAGGAGAAGACGGCGACCTTGGCGAACAGGCCGATGACGCCCGGCGGCAGTCCGGCCAGGCACAGCAGGAAGAAGCCGAGCGCGAGGGCGGCCAGCGGGCGGGTCGCGTACAGGCCCCGGTAGTCGCTGAGCCGGCCCTGCGGGGCGGTGCGCGAGACGAGGGCGGCCACGGCGAAGGCCCCGAGGTTCACCACCGCGTACATCAGGGCGTACGCGACGGTGGTGCCGATCTCGTGCGCCGGGTCGGCGGCGGAGGACGCGGCGGCCAGCGGCACCAGCAGATAACCCGCCTGGCCGATGGACGACCAGGCCAGCAGGCGTACGGCGCCGCGCGGCACGCCGGGCCGCTGCCGGAGCGCGCCGACGTTGCCGACGGTCATGGTGAGCGCGGCCAGTACGCCGAAGGCCGGGCCCCACACGTCGTGGTAGGGCTTGAAGGCGATGACCGACACCAGGATCAGACCGGAGAAACCGGCGGCCTTGCCGACCACCGACAGATACGCGGCGACCGGCAGCGGCGCGCCCGCGTAGGTGTCGGGCACCCAGAAGTGGAAGGGGGCCGCGGCGAGTTTGAAGGCGAACCCCACCAGAGTGAGGGCCGCGCCGACCTTCGCCACGGTGACGAGTTGCGCGGGCGCGTGCGTGAGGCCGTCGGCGACGGCGGCCAGGTGCATGGTGCCGGTGGCCGCGTAGACGAAGCTGATGCCGAGCAGCGAGACGGCGGTCGCGGTCACCGATGACAGGAAGAACTTGAGCGCGGCCTCGCTGGACAGCTTGTCGCCGCGCCGCAGGCCGACCAGTGCGAAGGCGGGCAGGGTGGCGACCTCGAGGGCGACGATCAGGGTCGCCAGGTCGCGGGAGGCGGGCAGCAGCGCGGCGCCGGAGACGGAGGCGAGCAGCAGGAACCAGTACTCGCCCGCCGGGAGGTCGTCCTGGGTGTTGACCGAGAGCAGGGCCGTGAGCAGCGCGCCGCCGAGCACCAGGGCCTGGATGACCAGGGTGAAGTGGTCGGCCGCGTACGAGCACCCGCCGCCGCCCGCGGGGAGGTCGGCGGCGGTGCCGGGGTGCACGACCGTCACGCAGAAGGTGGCGTGGCGGCCCGCACGCAGCGGGATCAGGGCCAGTGCGGCCAGGACGAGTCCCGCGACGGTGGTCCAGGCCAGCAGTTCCTTGCGGGCCTTGGGCAGGAAGAGGTCGGCGACCAGGACGACGAGGGCGAGGACCGCCGGGATGGCGGCGGGGGCGAGCGCCGTCCAGTCGACGGACTGCACGAGGGACGGCATCAGTTGCCTCCGAGGAGGGTGTGCACGGCCGGATCGGTGAGGCCGAGCAGGACGGCGGGCCACAGTCCGGCCAGGACGGTGAGCGCGGCGAGCGGCGTCCAGGCGGCGAATTCGTACGCCTGGACGTCGGCGAGCGCGGGCTGCGCGTCGACGGTCTCGCGGTCGCCCATGCAGACCCGGCGGACCACGACCAGCAGGTACGCGGCGGTGAGCAGGGTGCCGAAGGCGGCGACGGCGGTGAAGGTCAGATACGCGGGGCGGCTGAGGCCCGCGGCGGGTTTGAAGGCGCCGAACATCGACAGCATCTCGCCCCAGAATCCGGCCAGGCCCGGCAGTCCGAGGGAGGCGACGGCGGCGAAGGCGACCAGGCCGCCCAGGCGCGGCGCCTTGCCGTAGAGCGCGGCTCCCGTGGCCCCGGCGAGGGTGTCGAGGTCGCTGGAGCCGTATCGGTCCTTCAGGGCGCCGACCAGGAAGAACAGCAGGCCGGTGATGAGGCCGTGGGCGATGTTGGCGAAGAGCGCGCCGTTGACGCCGGTGGGGGTCAGGGAGGCGATGCCGAGCAGGACGAAGCCCATGTGGCCGACGGAGGAGTACGCGATCAGCCGTTTGAGGTCGCCGCCGTTGCCCCGGCGGGCCAGCGCGAGGCAGGCGAGCGAGCCGTAGACGATGCCGACGACGGCGAAGGCGGCCAGGTAGGGCGCGAAGGTGTGGATGCCGTCGGGGGCCATCGGCAGGACGATCCGGACCAGGCCGTAGGTGCCCATCTTCAGCAGCACGCCCGCGAGCAGCACCGATCCGACGGTGGGGGCGGCGGTGTGGGCGGCGGGCAGCCAGCTGTGCAGCGGCCACATCGGGGCCTTCACGGCCAGGCCGAGGCCGATCGCGAGGACCGCGATCAGTTGCGTGGAGTGACTGAGTGATGACCCGTTGTCAGTGGCGAGTGCCACCATGTCGAATGTGCCCGCCTTCACGCCGATGAGGAGCAGGCCGAGCAGCATGATCACGGAGCCGAGGAGGGTGTAGACGATGAAGCGCAGTGCGGACCGCTCGCGGTCCCCGCCGCCCCAGCGGGCGATGAGGAAGTACATCGGGATGAGGACCGTCTCGAAGGCGAGGAAGAACAGCATCAGGTCGAGCACGGCGAAGGTCGCCAGCGTGCCCGCTTCCAGGAGCAGCAGCAGGGCGACGAACGCCTTGGGGCCGGGGCCCGCGGGCATTTTGAAGTAGCTGTAGAGCGCGCAGAGGAAGGTCAGCAGCGCGGTCAGGACGAGGAGGGGGAGCGAGATGCCGTCGACGCCGAGGTGGAGATGGATCTTGAGCGCGGGGATCCAGTTGAGGTCGGTGGTGGCCTGGGTCCTGGCGGGGTGGTCGTGGTCGAAGCCGGCCGCGAGGACGATCGCCAGGACGAGTACGGCGCCGGTGACGGTGACGCCGTGCCGCAGGACGGCCTGGCCGGGGTCACGGCCCTTCAGGCCGGGCGGCGGCGGGAGCAGGGCGCCGACCGCGCCGAGCAGCGGCAGCACGAGGAGTGCCGCGAGGACGTACTGGAGGGCGGTGTCGTTCACTTCGGGCTCAGCCTCCGACGGCGACGAGGACGGCGAGGACGACCGCACCGGCCAGCAGCGCGCTGAGGTAGGTCTGGACGTTTCCGGTCTGGGCCTTGCGGACGGCCGCGCCGAGCAGCCGGGGGGTGCCGCCCGCGCCGCGGACGTAGGTCTCGATGACCTCGCGGTCCAGGAAGCGGACGAGTTGCGCGGCGGCCAGCACCGGGCGGACGAACAGCGCGGTGTAGAGGGCGTCGAGGTGGAAGCCGTGGGCCGCGTGGCGGTGCAGCCTGCCCAGCAGCAGACGGCCGGGGTCGCCCGGGTCGTCGGCGGACGCGATGTCGCCGTAGATCGCCTCGTGGGTGGCGGTGGCCTCGGCCTCGACGAGGGCGGGTTCCGCGCCGGGGTCGCCGTCGGCGGTGACGACGGCTCCGACGGGGACGGCGAGCCGGGTGGCGGTGGCCGCCTTCCAGGCGCCGTAGGTGATCAGGACGCCGACCAGGGCCAGGCCGGTGCCGAGGACGGAGGTGATCAGGGTGGGGCCGAGCGGGGCGCCGCCGAACCAGTCGGGCAGCTCGCGGTAGGCGAGGCCGCCGAAGGCGATGGTGGGGACGGCCAGCACCCACAGCACGGAGGTCATCACGACCGGCTGCCTGCCGTGGTCGGGGGCCTCGGGGCCGCTGCCGCGGAAAGCCAGCAGGAACAGCCGGGTGGCGTATCCGGCGGTCAGGACGGCGGCGGTCAGGCCCGCGACGAAGACGGTCCAGCCGACGGCCGAGGGGACGTGCGCGGTGTGCCCGGCCGAGGCGTGCTCGGCGGCGCGCAGCACGGACTCCTTGGAGAAGAAGCCGGACAGCGGAGGGAGGGCCGCGAGGGCGGCGAGGGCGATGCCCATCGTCCACATGGCGTCGGGGACGCGCTTGGCGAGCGAGCCCATGCGGGACATCGCGGTGAGCGAGTTGGTGCCCGCCGCGTGGATGACGACGCCCGCGCCGAGGAAGAGCAGCGCCTTGAAGGCGCCGTGCGACAGGAGGTGGAAGACGGCGGCGTCGCGGTCGGCGACGGCCAGGGCGCCCGCCATGTAGCCGAGCTGGCCGATGGTGGAGTAAGCCAGCACGCGTTTGATGTCGTCCTGGGCGAGGGCGGCCAGGCCCGAGCCGATCATGGTGACGGCGGCCATCACGGCGAGGACGGCCAGCGCGGCGGCGGAGGCGGTGAACACCGGCAGCAGCCTGGCCACCAGATAGATGCCGGCGGCGACCATGGTGGCGGCGTGGATCAGCGCGGAGACCGGGGTGGGACCGGCCATCGCGTCGGGCAGCCAGGTGTGCAGCGGGAACTGCGCGGACTTGCCCGCGACCCCGGCGAGCAGCAGCAGCGCGATCACCGTGGGGTGGTGGAGCCGGCCGTCCGCCGCGGCGGCGAGGATGCCGCTGATCCGGAAGGTCCCGGCGTCGGCGGCGAGCGCGAACACCCCGATGAGGAAGGGGACGTCGCCGAGCTTGGTGACCAGGAACGCCTTGATCGACGCCGTCCTGGCGGCCTCGGTCTCCCAGTAGTGCCCGACCAGGAAGTACGAGCAGATGCCCATGATCTCCCAGCCGACCAGCAGCACCATCAGGTCGCCCGAGTAGACGACCAGGAACATCGCGGCGGTGAACAGCGAGACGAGGGCGGCGTACGAGGGATAGCGCGGGTCGTCGCGCAGATAGGCGGTGGAGTAGAGCTGGACGCAGGTGGCGACGAGGCCGACGAGGACGGCGATCAGGACCGCGAAGCCGTCCAGGTGCAGGGCGAGGTAGACGGGCGCGGAGCCGGTGTCGGTGAGCTTGTGGACGGCGTCGGTCGGCGCGCCGGTGCCCTGGCGGGCGGCGACGACCGCGGCCAGCACGAAGGCGGTGGCGGTGGGCAGTACGGCCAGCGGGCGTACGAAGCCGGGTGCGCGCCGGCCGAGCAGGAGTCCGGTGACCGCGCCGAGGAAGGGCAGGAGGGGGACGAGCGCGGCAAGGGCGGTCAGGGTCACGCGGCGGCCTCGGCCTTCTTGTCGGCGGCCGTGCCGTCCGGGTCGGACGCGGTGTGCTCGGACGACGCGTGCTCGGCTGATGCGTGCTCGGCTGACGCGTGCTCGGGCGGCTCGGCGAGGTCGGTGAGCCGGTCGATGTCGGAGCTGCCGCGGTTGCGGTACACGAGCAGCACGATCGCCAGGCCGAGACCGATCTCGGCGGCGGCGATCGTGATGGTGAACAGGGTGAGGGCCTGGCCGGAGTGGAGGGTGTCGCGCAGCCACACGTCGAAGGCGACCAGGTTGAGATTGACGGCGTTGAGCATCAGCTCGACGGACATCAGGACGAGGATCGCGTTGCGGCGGGCGAGGACGCCGTAGACACCGACGCAGAAGAGGAGGGCGGCGAGGACGGCCGGGTAGACGAGGTGCATCAGTTCTCCTTGCCCTGGCCGGTGGGGGTGCCGGTGGGGGTGCCGGTGGGGGTGCGGCCGCCCGTGCCGGTCCCGGCGCCCTTAGCGGTCCCGGTGTCCTTCGCGGTCCCGGTGCCCGCGCGGTCCTCGGCGGTCTCGCGGCGGGAGAGGACGATCGCGCCGACGAGGGCGGCGAGCAGCAGCACCGACAGCGCCTCGAAGGGCAGCACCCAGAAGCGGAACAGGGTCTGCCCGGTGGCGTGCGAGGAGCCCTGGACCACGCCGTGCAGGTCGATCCAGGTGGAGCGGAAGGCGTCCACGACCACCCACACCAGGGTGACCGCGGCGGCGACGGCGACCCCGAGGGCGACCCAGCGGTTCTCGGAGTCGGCGTCCGGCGAACGGCCGATGGGCGCTCTGGTCAGCATCAGTCCGAACAGCAGGAGGACGACGACGGAGCCGACGTAGATCAGCACCTGCACCCAGGCGATGAACTCGGCCGTGAGCAGCAGGTATTCGACGGCGAGGCCGCCGAGGGCGACGACCAGCCACAGGGCCGCGTGCACGAGCTGCCGGGTGGTGACGGTCAGGACGGCCGCGCCGAGGGTGACGAGGCCGATGAGGAGGAAGGCGATCTCGACGCCGGTGGGCGAGAGGAAGCCGCCCTGGCTGTGGATGGTTTCGTGGACGATCACGAGTCGCCCTCCCCCGGCGCGGAGGGTCCTTCGGTCGCCGGGTCGGTCCCCGGGTCGGTCGCCGTCGGGGCCTGCGGCCGGGCCTCTGTTTGGGCCTGCGCCTCCGCCCGGGCCTGGGCTTCCGCCTGGGCCTGGGCCGCGATGAGCTTGTCGGCGGCCTTGCGGGCGGCGGCGATCTCCTTGGGTTCCTCGGCGGCCGGGTCGAGCGCGGGAGGCGCGGGCACCGTCCACATCCAGTCGCGCAGCTTGTCGCGCTCGTGGGTGAGTTCGAGGATGTCGGTCTCGGCGTACTCGAACTCCGGCGACCAGAACAGCGCGTCGAAGGGGCACACCTCGATGCAGATGCCGCAGTACATGCACAGCGAGAAGTCGATGGCGAAGCGGTCCAGCACATTGCGGCTGCGCTCGCGCCCGCCGGGGGCGGCGGCCGGTGTCGTCTCCTTGTGGGAGTCGATGTAGATGCACCAGTCGGGGCACTCGCGGGCGCACAGCATGCAGACCGTGCAGTTCTCCTCGAACAGCGCGATCACACCGCGCGAGCGCGGCGGGAGTGCGGGCAGCGCGTCCGGGTACTGGTCGGTGACGGAACGCTTCGTCATCGTCCGCAGGGTGACGGCCAGGCCCTTGGCGAGGCCGGTTCCGGGGATGGCCATGCTAGGAGATCACCACCTTGACGACGCCGGTCAGGGCGATCTGGGCGAGGGCGAGCGGGATGAGTACGGTCCAGGCGAGTTTCTGGAGCTGGTCCTCGCGAAGGCGCGGGTAGCTGACCCGTAGCCAGATCACGACGAAGGCCAGCAGGCCGGTCTTGACCAGCGTCCACAGCCAGCCGACGCTGCCGGACCAGGGGCCGTGCCAGCCGCCGAGGAACAGCACCGTGGTCAGGGCGCACAGCACGACGATGCCCGCGTACTCGGCGAGCAGGAACAGGGCGAAGCGCAGGCCGGTGTATTCGGTGTACGCGCCGAAGATGATCTCGGAGTCGGCCACCGGCATGTCGAACGGGGGCCGTTGCAGCTCGGCGAGGCCCGCCGTGAAGAACACGAGGCCGCCGATGAGCTGCCAGGGGGTCCACCACCAGTGGTACTCCCCCACGATGCCCGGCAGTGACAGCGTGCCCGCCGCCATCGCGACCGACGCGGCGGTGAGCAGCATCGGCAGCTCGTACGCCATCAGTTGCGCCGCCGTGCGCAGGCCGCCGAGCAGGGAGAACTTGTTCGCCGACGCCCAGCCCGCCATCAGCGAGCCGAGCACGCCGATACCCATCATGGCCAGGACGAAGATCAGGCCCGCGTCCAGCGCCTGGCCGACGAAGCCGTGCGGTCCCACCGGGATCGCGATCAGCACGACGAGGTAGGGCAGGAGCGCGACGGCGGGGGCGAGTTGGAAGATCCGCCGGTCCGCGTCGGCCGGAACCACGTCTTCCTTCTGCGCGAACTTGACTCCGTCCGCCACCAGTTGGGCCCACCCGTGGAACCCGCCCGCATACATCGGCCCCAATCGGCCCTGCATATGCGCCATCACCTTGTGCTCCGCCTGCCCCACCACCAGCGGAAACACCAGGAACACAACGAGCACACCCACAAGCCGCAGCCCGACGTCCACTACGTCACCCACGTCCCTCACCTCCCCGCCCACCGTCTTCGCCTGCGGCGCGCTCATCAGACGACGCGGACCCACCACCCCGGCCGGGAGTGCCACCTGCGGTGGGCCTCTCGCCTGCGGCGGGCTCGTCGGACGGCGCGGGCTCGCCGCCACTGGCGGAACTGCCGCCAGCGGCGGGCTCGCTGACCGCAGCAGGGGTGCCGCCTGGGGCGGGCGGTTCGCTTGCGGTGGGCTTCTTGGTCGGCGCAGCGTCGCCGCGCCCCGCGGGGGTGGCGGCTGGGGGTTGTTCCCATGGGGCGTCGGGGACGCGCTTGCGTGGGGGCGCGGGGGTGTCGCCGGAGGGGGCCCCGGCAGGGGGTTGGTTGGCGGGGCTACCGGCAGGGGTTTGGCTGGTGGAGCCTTCGGTCACGCTGCGGGTGCGGCGGGCCGGGCGGTCGGCCGACGGGGTTGTACGCGCCGGGCGGTCGGCCGGGGGGGCCGTTGGGCGGGGGCCGCGGGCGGGGCGGGCGGGGGGTGGGGGGAGTTGGCCTTTTTGGGGGCCCCAGTCGTTGGGGTCGGGGACGCCGGGGGGCTGCATCTGGCGGCGCTTGGGGCCGCCGTCGTGGGACTCGCCGGGCTCCTTGGCACCGGGCCACGCCTTGGCGACGCGGGCGGCGAGGACGAAGTCCTTGCGGAGAGGGTGCCCCTCGAACTCGTCGGGGAGCAGGAGGGGCGCGAGGCCCGGGTGCCCGGTGAAGTCGACGCCGAACATCTCGTGGGTCTCGCGTTCGTGCCACGCCGCACCCGCGTAGACGCCGGTGGCGGTGGCGAGGACGGGCGCGTCGTGCGGCACGGTCGTCCGCAGCAGCAGCCGCCGGACGCCGCCGTCCAGCGCGACGACGTGCGCGCAGACCCGGAAGCCGGTGCCGGGCTCGTCGACGGCGCTCAGCCAGTCGAAGTACGTGCAGCCGAGGGCGTCCCGCGCGGCCGTGAGCGAGGCGACCCACTCACCGGCCGGCACATCGACGGTCAGGAGGTCGTACGCCTCCTGCGCGACGGCGCCCTCGCCGAAGATCTCCGCGGCCTCCCGCGGCAGCCAACCGGTCACCTCGGCCCCTCCGGCGGAGTGACGAGGCCGCTCGTCAAGGCGGCGACGGACGGGCGCGGGCCCGCGGCGGAGCCGTACCGCTCCGCCAGCGACTCGCGCGCGATCTTCTCCTGGAGCTTGAGGATGCCCTGGAGGAGCGCTTCGGGGCGCGGCGGGCAGCCGGGCACGTAGACGTCGACGGGGATGATCTGGTCGACACCCTTGGTGACGGAGTACGAGTCCCAGTAGGGGCCGCCGCAGTTGGAGCACGCGCCGAAGGAGATGACGTACTTCGGCTCGGGCATCTGCTCGTACAGGCGCTTGACGGCGGGCGCCATCTTGTCGGTGACGGTGCCGGAGACGACCATGAGGTCGGCCTGGCGCGGTCCCGGCGCGAAGGGGATGACGCCCAGCCGGATGAAGTCGTGCCGGGACATCGACGCGGCGATGAACTCGATGGCGCAGCAGGCGAGGCCGAAGTTGAAGACCCACAGGCTGTAGCGGCGGCCCCAGTTGAGCACCACCTTCATCGGCTCCGGCGCCAGCCGGGACAGCACGCCGAGACGGCGCGGCTCGGGAAGGTCCTGCGCAGGGGCCTCGGGAATCGCCTGCGGGTTCACGTCCATTCGAGGACGCCCTTCTTCCATGCGTAGAGCAGCCCGATCGCGAGGAAGCCGATGAAGACGAACATCTCCACCAGCGTCGTCGCGCCGAAGCCGGGCGCGGCGAAGACCGTGGCCCACGGGAACAGGAAGATCGCGTCGACCGCGAAGATGACGTAGAGGAAGGAGTACACGTAGTACTTGACCTGGGTGTGCGCCCAGCCCTCGCCGACCGGGTCGACCCCGCACTCGTACGTGAGCATCTTCTCGCGCGTCGGCACGACGGGCCGCAGCAGGCGGCCGGACGCGAAGGCGACGGTCACGAAGAGCACACCGACGACCGCGACCAGGCCGACGACCGAGTAGCCGTGGAAGTAGTCCACGTCCGTCCGCCCCTCGTTCACTCGTTGACCGGTGGTGTCCAGCGATCCTTGTGGATCTCTTTAGACGATCTATACGGGAGGGAGTCTAGGCCCTGGCCTCACAGGCGCACGCCCCCCGTGCGGGCACCGGTGCGCGCATCGGCGGCGGCCCCGTCGGACGCCCTCGCCCGTACCGGGGGATAACCCCACCGCCGCCTGACCTACGCACCCCATGGCGCGCCCCGCCGCTTCCCCGGCAGGCTGGACTCATGAACACCTCGCCCGCGTCCCGTCAGCCCGCCGCCCCCGCCCCGCTGCCACCCGTGCGCTTCGCGTACGACCGCGTGACGTGGCGGGAGATCGGGTATCTGCTGCTGAATCTGCCGGTGTCGATCATCGGCTTCGTCTACGTCGTGACGGTCGTGACGGTGGGCCTCGGCCTGTCGGTGACGGTGATCGGGTTGCCCCTGCTGGCGTACGGACTCGCCGGGTGCCGGCTGCTGGGGCGGGTGGAGCGGAGCCGGGCGCGCGACCTGCTGGGCGTGCACATCGACGAGCCGCGCCCGCTGAAGCGGGGCACCTTCGGTTTCCTGCCGTGGCTGTGGGCGTCGCTGAAGGACCCGGTGGCGTGGCGGCACGCCCTCTATTACGGCATCCGGCTGCCGTGGGGCATCCTCACCTTCACCTTGACGCTGGTCTCGCTGTTCGTGCTGTGGCCGGTGCTGCCGTTCCTGGCGCGCGGGCTGACGATGGTCGACCGGGCGATGGTCCGCGGGCTGCTCCAGCCGTCGGACGAGCTGGAGCGGCGGATCGAGGAGCTGGAGTCGGACCGCGGGGTCGTGGTCGACACGGCGGCGGCGGACCTGCGGCGCATCGAGCGCGACCTGCACGACGGCGCGCAGGCGCGGCTGGTGGCGCTGGCGATGGACCTCGGCCTGGCCAAGGAGAAGCTGCTGGAGGACCCGGAGGCGGCGGCCAAGATGGTGGGCGAGGCGCACGGCGAGGTGAAGGTGGCCCTTCAGGAGCTGCGGGATCTGGCGCGCGGCATCCATCCGGCGATCCTCACCGACCGCGGCCTGGACGCGGCCCTGTCGTCGGTCGCGTCGCGCTGCACGGTGCCGGTCGCGGTGACCGTGGACCTGCCCGCGCGGCCCGCGGAGGCGATCGAGGGGATCGCGTACTTCACGGTCTCCGAGCTGTTGCAGAACGTCAGCAAGCACAGCAGGGCACGGCACGCCTCGGTGGATGTGTGGCGCGCCGACGACCGGCTGATGGTGCAGGTACGGGACGACGGGCGCGGCGGCGCGGACGTGTCGGGCGGTACGGGTCTGGCCGGGCTCGGCGAACGGCTGCGGTCGGTGGACGGGCTCTTCGTGGTCAGCTCACCGGAGGCGGGGCCGACCGTGGTCACGGCCGAACTGCCGTGGCGCGACCGGGAGTTCCGCAAGGCCGGGGCCAGGCGCTGAGCGGAGCCAGGCGCTGAGCGGAGTCAAGCACCGAGCGGGGCGCTGAGCGCGGAAGCCGGGGCGGTAGGGCTAGCCCCACCCCCAAGACGCCGATCCGCACCATGGGGATGGGTGCACGCACCGGCCAGCATGGAGTCACAGAGAAAAGCAGAGAGGACGGACCGACCATGGCTTACGGCTTCCCGCCCGCCGAGCGCGCGCACGAGCGCGAGCGCGAGCACCGCCTGCCGACGGCGCTGCGCGCGCCGGTCGAGGCACGCGCCTGGCGCGAGTTCGCCTACCTGCTGATCAATCTGCCGATGTGCATCGTCGGCTTCGTCTGGACCGTGACGATGTTCTCGCTCGGCGCCGGGCTGCTGGTCACCTTCATCGGGCTGCCGGTGCTCGTGCTCGCGCTCGGCGGCTGCCGCGCGATCGGCGCCGTGGAGCGGGCCCGCGCGCGGTCGCTGCTCTGGCTGGACGTGGAGGACCCGCGGCCGGTGCGCGGCAGGAACGGCGGTTTCCTGTCCCGGCTCGGTGCGCAGCTCGGCAGCGGCGTCAACTGGCGGCACGCCGCCTACACCCTGGTCCACTTCCCGTGGGGGATCTTCACCTTCTCCGTCGCCATCAGCTTCTTCACGTACGGCTGGGGCCTGTTGACGTATCCGCTGTGGCGCTGGGTCTTCCCGGTCTACTTCGGGCAGGACGGCCTCCAGATGTACGGCGACGGGCACGGGCACGGCTGGTGGCTGCACACCCCGGCCGACATGCTGCTGTGCGTCGTGGTCGGCGGCGCGCTCGTACTGAGCAGCCCGTGGGTCTACCGGGGCATGGCGCACGTGGACCGGATTCTGGTGAGCGGTCTGCTCGGGCCTTCGCGGCTGGCGGAGCGGGTCACCGAGCTGGAGTCGGACCGCGGGGTCGTGGTCGACACGGCGGCGGCGGACCTGCGGCGCATCGAGCGCGACCTGCACGACGGGGCGCAGGCGCGGCTGGTGGCGCTGGCGATGGACCTCGGCCTGGCCAAGGAGAAGCTGCTCGAAGATCCGTCGGCCGGGGCCGTGATGGTCGAGGAGGCGCACGGCGAGGTGAAGGTGGCCCTTCAGGAGCTGCGGGATCTGGCGCGCGGCATCCACCCGGCGATCCTCACCGACCGCGGCCTGGACGCGGCCCTGTCGTCGGTCGCGTCGCGCTGCACCGTGCCGGTCGCCGTGACCGTCGATTTGCCGGCGCGGCCGGTGCCGGCCATTGAGGGCATCGCCTACTTCACGGTGTCCGAGCTGCTGCAGAACGTCAGCAAGCACAGTGGCGCTTCGCGCGCGACCGTGGAGGTGTGGCGGGTCGGTGACCGGCTCATGATGCAGGTGTCCGACAACGGGCGCGGGGGCGCCGCCGTGTCCGGTGGGTCCGGGCTCGCCGGGCTCGCCGAGCGGCTCGACTCCGTCGACGGTGTCCTCGCCGTGGCCTCGCCGCCCGGTGGCCCCACCCACATCACCACCGAACTCCCCTGGCGCGTCTAACCCCTCCGGGCCGGTCCCCTTACCCCTCCCCGCGCCCCGCCCAAAACGGCTCGCCCCTCCAAGAGGCGGTGCGCCGATCTTTTTAGGGGCGCGGGGAACTGCGCCGCCCGCCCCCACCGGGCCTTCAGCCCGAAAACAACCGCGTCTGCCCCACCGGGGCCGCGCCCCTGAGAGATCGGCGTCCCCCCGGCAGGGGGCGGCTAGGTCAGGGTGAGGAGGACTTTGCCGCGGTTGGTGCCGGCCTGGAGGGCCTGATGGGCTTGGAAGGCCGCGGCAAGCGACAACTCGGCGGTGATGTCGAGCCGAATGGCTCCGGAGGCCAGGAGGGACAGGGCGGCGAGGGCGTGGCCGCGCAGAACGGCCGGGGCGCGGAGCGCGAGGTCGTGGATGGAGTAGCCGGTGAGAGCGCGGTTGCGCTCGGAGAAGGGGAGCACCGGCAGCGTGAGGTCGGGCTGCCGGGCGGCCTCGCCGTAGGCGACCAGACGGCCGAAGGGGGCCAGAAGGGAGAGCCCGGCCAGCCGCGTCCCCCCGCCGATGGGGTCGAGCAGCACGTCGATCTCGGTGCGGGCGGCGGCCAGCTCCTCGGCGAAGGTCTCGCGCAGCAGCACCGCGTCGTAGCCGAAACGTTTCGCGTACTCGGCCTTCTCGGCCGTGCGGACCGTCCCGTACACGGCGGCGGCCCCCAGCGCGCGGGCGATCTGCGCGGCGACCGAGCCGACCCCGCCCGCGGCGGCGTGGATGAGGACGGTGTCCCCCGCGGTGAGCCGCGCGGCCCCGGCGAGCACCCCGTACGCGGTGGTGAGGACGAGCGCCGCCCCGCCCCCGTCCCGGAGGGAGATCCCGTCGAGCGGGAAGGCGAAGTCGGCGGGCGCGACCGCGTACTCGGCGTATCCGCCGCCGTCGGGCAGATAGGCGGCGACGGGGTCGCCGACGGCGAGCCCGGTGACGCCCGCGCCGAGCGCGGCGATCTCGCCGGAGACCTCCAGGCCGGGCACGGCGATCCCGTCCGGCGGACCGTAGTCGCCGAGCCGGTGCAGCACCTCGCCGTGGTTGACGCCCGCGTACGCGACCTGGATCAGCACCTGCCCGGGGCCCGGTTCCGGGACGGGGATTTCCACCGGCCGGAGCACTTCCGGGCCACCGTTGACGTCGAATCCGACCGCGCGCACACGCTCTCCTCTTGCCTGTGAGCCGCTGACGCGCGACCCCCGCCGACCTTCCGGGCGCAACCTTGCCCACCGGAACCGTATTCCCCATCAGCGCGTCGTTGCTGGGATGCTGGGGAAGACAGGGTCGGATGTGGGGGGCTGGAACGGGTGGAGGACAGGGTGCGGGTGGTCATCGCCGAGGATTCGGTGCTGCTTCGGGAGGGACTGACCCGATTGCTGACCGATCGCGGTCACGATGTGGTGGCCGGCGTCGGTGACGCCGAGGCGCTGATCAAGGTCGTACGGGAGCTGGCGGACGAGGGCGCGGCCCCCGACGTGGTGGTGGCGGACGTACGGATGCCGCCGACGCACACCGACGAGGGGGTGCGGGCGGCGGTGCAGCTGCGCCGGGACCACCCCGGCGTGGGCGTGCTGGTGCTGTCGCAGTACGTGGAGGAGCAGTACGCGACCGAGCTGCTGGCGGGCAGCAGCCGCGGGGTGGGGTATCTGCTCAAGGACCGGGTGGCCGAGGTCCGCGAGTTCGTGGACGCGGTGGTGCGGGTCGCCGAGGGCGGCACGGCGCTGGACCCCGAGGTGGTCGCACAGCTCCTGGGCCGCAGCCGCAAGCAGGACGTGCTGGCGGGGCTGACGCCGCGCGAGCGCGAGGTGCTGGGGCTGATGGCGGAGGGCCGGACGAATTCGGCGGTGGCCAAGCAGCTCGTGGTGAGCGACGGCGCGGTGGAGAAGCACGTCAGCAACATCTTCCTGAAGCTGGGCCTGGCGCCGAGTGACGGGGATCACCGTCGTGTCCTGGCGGTGCTCACCTATCTGAACTCCTGATCTGTTGACACTCTGTCTCACAGCAGACGCCTGACGGCGCGGGCCTCACGGGCACCGCGCCGTTACCTGCACACGCCACACACATGTCCGGCAGTCCGCAGGTCGGGGCCGCGCTCCCGCATCCACATTCCGGGACGTACGGGGAAGGCGACCCTTACCGACGTACGATGACCGGTGAGCCGCCGCCTCTAGGGAGGTCCGTTTCAGTGACCAGCCAGGTCAGCAGCAGCAGCCCCGTGCCCACGGAGCAGCCCGCGCATCCGCCGGTGATCGGCGATGTCCTGGGCGAACAGCGCAAACCGGCGAAAGAGACGAAACGCCTCGACCGGGTGATCATCCGGTTCGCCGGTGACTCCGGGGACGGAATGCAGCTCACCGGGGACCGTTTCACCTCGGAGACCGCGTCCTTCGGGAACGATCTCTCGACGCTGCCGAACTTCCCGGCCGAGATCCGGGCCCCCGCAGGCACCCTGCCGGGCGTGTCGTCGTTCCAGCTCCACTTCGCGGACCACGACATCCTCACGCCCGGCGACGCGCCCGACGTGCTGGTCGCGATGAACCCGGCCGCGCTGAAGGCGAACGTCGCCGACCTGCCGCGCGGCGCCGAGATCATCGTCAACACCGACGAGTTCACCAAGCGCGCGATGGCGAAGGTCGGATACGCCGCCAACCCGTTGGACGACGGGTCCCTGGAGGCGTACGCGATCCACCCGGTGCCGCTGACGACGCTCACCGTCGAGGCGCTCAAGGACAGCGGCCTGGCGCGCAAGGACGCCGAACGGGCGAAGAACATGTTCGCGCTCGGCCTGCTGTCGTGGATGTACCACCGGCCGACCGAGGGCACCGAGTCCTTCCTCCGCAGGAAGTTCGCCAAGAAGCCGGACATCGCGGAGGCCAATGTCACGGCCTTCCGCGCGGGCTGGAACTTCGGCGAGACCACCGAGGACTTCGCGGTCAACTACGAGGTGCAGCCCGCCTCCAGCGCCTTCCCCGCGGGCACCTACCGCAACATCTCCGGGAATCTGGCGCTGTCGTACGGCCTGATCGCCGCGAGCAGGCAGAGCGAACTGCCGCTCTTCCTCGGCTCGTACCCGATCACCCCGGCCTCCGACATCCTGCACGAGCTGTCCAAGCACAAGAATTTCGGCGTGCGCACCTTCCAGGCCGAGGACGAGATCGCCGCGATCGGCGCGGCGCTCGGCGCGTCCTTCGGCGGGTCGCTGGCCCTCACCACCACCTCGGGTCCCGGTGTGGCGCTGAAGTCGGAGACGATCGGGCTCGCCGTCAGCCTGGAGCTGCCGCTGCTGATCATCGACATCCAGCGCGGCGGCCCCTCGACCGGGCTGCCCACCAAGACCGAGCAGTCCGACCTGCTCCAGGCGATGTACGGGCGCAACGGCGAGGCGCCGGTGCCGATCGTGGCGCCCAGCACCCCGGCGGACTGCTTCGACGCGGCGCTGGAGGCGGCCAGGATCGCGGTCACGTACCGCACCCCGGTCTTCCTGCTCTCCGACGGCTATCTCGCCAACGGCTCGGAGCCGTGGCGGGTCCCCGACGTCCAGGACCTGCCCGACCTGCGGGTGCAATTCGCGACCGGGCCCAACCACACGGCCGAGGACGGCACCGAGGACTTCTGGCCGTATCTGCGCGACCCGGAGACGCTGGCCCGCCCGTGGGCGGTGCCCGGCACGCCCGGCCTCGAACACCGCATCGGCGGCATCGAGAAGCAGGACGGCACCGGCAACATCTCGTACGACCCGGCCAACCACGACTTCATGACCCGCACCCGGCAGGCCAAGGTCGACGGCATCAAGGTGCCCGACCTGATCGTGGACGACCCGGAGGGCGCCGCGCGGACCCTGGTCATCGGCTGGGGTTCGACGTACGGGCCGATCACCGCGGCCGTGCGCCGCATCCGGCGCGAGGGCGGCACGATCGCGCAGGCCCATCTGCGCCATCTCAACCCCTTCCCGGCCAACCTCGGTGAGGTCCTGCGGGCGTACGACAAGGTCGTGGTGCCCGAGATGAACCTCGGCCAGCTCGCCCACCTGCTGCGCGCCAAGTATCTGGTCGACGCCCGTTCGTACACGCAGGTCACCGGGTTGCCGTTCAAGTCGGAACAGCTCGCGAAGGCCCTCGTGGAGGAGAGTGCGAATGATTGAGGCGCTGTCGCTGGTGCCCAAGGCCGAGGCGAAGCAGTCCATGAAGGACTTCAAGTCGGACCAGGAGGTGCGCTGGTGCCCGGGCTGCGGGGACTACGCGATCCTGGCCGCCGTCCAGTCCTTCATGCCGGAGCTGGGCCTGGCCCGCGAGAACGTGGTGTTCGTGTCCGGGATCGGGTGCTCGTCCCGCTTCCCGTACTACATGAACACCTACGGCATGCACTCCATCCACGGCCGCGCCCCGGCCATCGCGACGGGGCTCGCCGCCTCGCGCCGCGACCTGAGCGTGTGGGTCGTCACCGGTGACGGCGACGCGCTCTCCATCGGCGGCAATCACCTGATCCACGCGCTGCGGCGCAATGTGAACCTGAAGATCCTGCTGTTCAACAACCGGATCTACGGGCTCACCAAGGGTCAGTACAGCCCCACCTCCGAGGTCGGCAAGATCACCAAGTCGACGCCGATGGGTTCGCTGGACGCGCCCTTCAACCCGGTGTCGCTGGCGATCGGCGCCGAGGCGTCCTTCGTGGCCCGCACGATCGACTCCGACCGCAAGCACCTCCAGTCGGTGCTGCGGGCGGCGGCCGAGCACGAGGGCACGGCGCTGGTGGAGATCTACCAGAACTGCAACATCTTCAACGACGGCGCCTTCGACGTCCTGAAGGAGCGCGAGACCGCGCAGGACGCCGTGATCCGGCTGGAGCAGGGGCAGCCGATCCGCTTCGGCGCCCCCGCCGAGGACGGTCTCGGTTCGAAGGGCGTCGTACGCGACCCGGCGACCGGTGACCTGAAGGTGATCGACGTGACCGTGGAGGGCAGCGCGGGAGTGCTCGTCCACGACGCGCACACCCAGTCCCCGACGACCGCTTTCGCACTGTCGCGGCTGGCGGACGCCGACACGCTCCACCACACGCCGATCGGTGTGCTGCGGGACGTGACGCGCCCGGTGTACGACACGGAGATGTCGGACCAGCTCGAAAAGGCCGTGGTGCAGCAGGGCAAGGGCGACCTCGCCGGGCTGCTGACCGGGCGGGACACCTGGACCGTCGTCGGCTGAGGCACGGGACCGCACAAGGGCGGGGGGGGGGGGGGGGGCCGCCCCCCCCCCCCCCCCCCCCCCCCCCCCCCCCCCCCCCGCCCTCGTCCGTCTCTCCCGTGCTCACCGCGTGGTCCCGCTGTTGAACAGCGAGCGCGACCAGAGGTACCCGGCCAGGCCGATACCGGCGCACCAGGCGAGCGAGATCCAGGCGTCGTGGCCGATCGCCGAGCCGGTCAGCAGCCCGCGCAGGGTCTCGGTCATCGGCGTGAACGGCTGGTACTCGGCGAACCAGCGCAGACCGGGGGACATCGAGTCGGCCGGTACGAAGGCCGAGCCCAGGAACGGCAGGAACTGGACGAGCAGCGGCTTGTTGCTCGCCGACTCGACCGTCTTGGAGATCAGGCCGAGCGCCGCCGACAGCCAGGTCACCGCGAAGGCGACGGCGGCGAGCAGCCCGGCCGCCGCCAGCCACTCCAGCGGGCTCGCGTCGGGCCGGAAGCCGACCGCGAGCGCCACGCCCATGACCAGCACGAGGCTGGTCATGGTCTGGATGACGCTGCCGACGACATGGCCGGTCATGAACGAGGCCCGCGAGATGTTCATCGTGCGGAAGCGGTTGATGATGCCCTCGGTCATGTCGGTGCAGACCGCGATCGACGTGGACATGGCCCCGGCGGCCACCGCCATGATCAGGATGCCGGGCGTCAGATACTCCAGGTACACGCTCCGGCCGCCGCCCGCTCCGAGTCCGGCGCCGATCGACCCGCCGAAGGCGTACACGAACAGCAGCAGCATGAGGATGGGCATCGCGGCCGTGCCGAAGCCGACCGCCGGGTAGCGGATCGCGTGCTTCAGATTGCGCCGCAGCATCGTCGTCGAGTCGCGCACGGCGTAGGTGAGGGTGCTGCTCATCGCGAGGTCTCCTTGGGGTGAGGGGCGGAACCGTCGCCGGTCAGGGCGAGGAAGACGTCGTCCAGGTCGGGGGTGTGCACGGAGAAGTCGGCGGTACGCACGCCGGCGGCGTCGAGCCGGTCGAGCAGCGAGCGCAGCGCGTCGAGTCCGGCGTCGCCCGCCACGCGCAGGGCCAGCTCCCCGTCGTCGCGGACCGCGCCGGGGACGGCGGCGGCGGCCCGTTCGTACTGCTCGGGGTCGGTGAACCGCAGGCGTACGTGGCTGCCGGGGATACGCGCCTTCAGCTCGTCGGCGGTGCCCTCGGCGACGATCCGGCCGCCGTCGAGCACGGCGACACGGTCGGCCAACTGGTCGGCCTCCTCCAGGTACTGCGTGGTGAGGAAGACGGTGACGCCGCTCGCGACCAGTGACCGCACGGTGTCCCACATCGTGCGGCGGCTGCGCGGGTCGAGGCCGGTCGTCGGCTCGTCCAGGAAGATCACCTTCGGGTCGCCGACCAGCGTCATGGCCAGGTCCAGGCGGCGCCGCATGCCGCCGGAGAAGAGCGCGGCGCGCTGCTTGGCGACGTCGGCGATGTCGAAGCGGGAGAGCAACTCCTGGGCCCGCGCCCGCCCTTCGGCCCTGCCGAGGTGCAGCAGGTCGGCCATGAGGAGCAGGTTCTCCTCGGCGGTGAGCAGGTTGTCGAGCGCGGCGAACTGTCCGGTGACGCCGATCGCGGCGCGGACGCCGTCCGGTGAGCCGGCCACGTCGTGGCCCGCGACCTGGGCGTGGCCGCCGTCGGCGGAGATGAGGGTGGACAGGATCTGCACGGTGGTGGTCTTGCCCGCGCCGTTGGGGCCGAGCAGCGCGAAGACGGTGCCCGCCGGGATGCGCAGGTCGATGCCGTCGAGGACGGTCTTGTCGCCGTAGGACTTGCGCAGGTCGGCGGTGGAGACGGCGGGCGGGCGCGGGTCGGCACCCCGGGCATTTCTGGGCATGGGCATGACAGAAGAAGGCATGGAGCTCTCCCGTTTCGGGGCGTGGTGAGAGGAGCGGGGTGGGGGGTGCGCGGTGAAGGATGCGCGGTGCGCGGTGAAGGGTGGGCGATCGGCGGTGCGCGGTGAAGTGGCCCGGTGCGTCGGGCCGTACGTGGCGGGGGGGGGCGGGTCAGCCGCGCGCGCGGAGGATCTCGATGTTGCCCCAGTTGGTCCTGGCGCGGACCGAGACGGTGTCCTCGCTCTGGCCGGGGGCCTCGGAGGCGGGGAGCCTGTTGCGCACCTGCCCGTGGCTGGAGCTGACGTCGAGCCAGGCGGCGGTGCCCTCGCGGACGCCGACCTCGATGGGGCCGTTGGAGGTCTCCAACTGGACCTCGCCGCGTACGACTTCGGCGACGCGCAGGTGGCCGTTGGACGTGGTGCCGGTGACCGACGCCTCGGCGCGGGCGATGTCGATGCCGCCGTTGGTGCCGCTGACCCGCAGTTCGCCGGTGACGGCGGCGAGGGTCGTGGTGCCGTTGGAGTTCTTCAGCACGGCGGTCCCGTCGACCGTGCCGATCCGCAGGCTCCCGGAGCTGGTGGCGATCTCGGCCGGGCCCTCGACCCGGTCCACGGTGACGCTGCCGTGCGACACGGCCAGATTGAGCGGCCCGGTCGTGTCGAACCGCACGTCGCCCACCGAGACCTTCACCCGCACCTCGCCGAGCCTGCCCTCGCCGTGCACCTGCGCCCACGCGCCGGTCACCTCGACCGCCGAGCCCGTGGGCAGTTCGACCGCCACGTCCACGGCGCCCGAAGGCCCGATGAGGCGGCGGCCCTTGGGGGTCCTGATGGTCAACAGGCCGCCGGAGTAGCGCACTTCGGTCTGCTCGGCCGCCTTGACGTCCTGGTCCCGCTTCGGGTCGCGGGGCCGTACCTCCACGAGGGTGTCGAGGCGGTCCTCGGCCGTGAACTGGATCGATCCGGCTTCCACGGTGCTCGTCACCGAGATGGGTTCCGGGGTGTCGAAGGGGGTGAAAGAAGGCATGGTTGTCCCGTCCTCTTGGGTCGTTGTGACGTCTCCGCAGGTGGGAGGCGGTGGGCTTCTCGTGCTTCTCGTGCTTCTCGCGCTTCTCGGCTAGCGGACCCAGCCCTTGAAGCTCTGTCCGACGGTTCTGGTGGTACGGGTCTTCTCCGTCGTACGCGGCTGGCCGCCGCCGTCGCCGACCGCCGCCGAGACGGCTCGCACCAGCCAGGCGTTGACCGACAGGCCCTCCCTGGTCGCGGCCTCCTCGGCCCGCGCCTTGAGGTGGCCCGGCAGTCGCAGATTCACCCTGGCGGTGCTGCCGTCGTCGCCCTCGACCGGTGCGGGCGGCGCCGGGGCCTGCGCCTGTGCCGGGGCCTCCTCCTGCGCGTACGGCCGCGTCACCACGAAGTCCGGGTCCAGGCCCCGGAGCCGCACGTCCACCGAGCCCGGTGCCAGGTCCCGCGTGATCTCGTCCATCGCCGCCGACAGCACATTCAGCATCGTCAACCGCGTCGCCGACTCCAGCGGTGCCGTCAGGCGCTCCGCAAGCTCCCTCGCTTCTTCGCCTCCGGCTTCGGCGGCCACCGCCAGCTCGCGGCGCAGATTCTCGACATACGGCGTCAGGTCCATGACGCCATAGTGGCACTATCATGGCACCACCCGCAACCCCCTCCCTGACACCACCCTGGCACCACGTGACACCACCCCCCCCACGCAAGGGCTTGCGTTCAGGGGCGCGGGGAACTGCGCGACCAGCCACGACGGTGGCACCGCCAAAAAACCGGCCCACCCCCCCGTGCGTTCACGCCACGCAAGGGCCCGTCTTTAGGGGCGCGGGGAACTGCGCGCTCAGCCACGACCGTGGCACCGCCAAAAAACCGGCCCCAGCGGGGCAGACGCGGTTGCGTTCGGGCTGAAAGCCCGGTGGGGGGCGGGCCGGGCAGGGCCCCGGCGAGTCTTAGAGGGTCGGCGAGACGACCGGGGGGTGGGCGGCGTCGTAGGCGGTGCGGGCGGAGAGGACGGCGGGGACGGCGGCAGCCGTCCAGATGGAGAGGGCGCGGACCTGACCGGCGGCCTCACGGCCGAGAGGGGTCAGGGAGTAGGTGACGTGCGGCGGGATGACGGGCAGAGCCCGGCGAAGGACGAAGCCGTCCCGCTCCAGCGTGCGCAGCGTCTGGGTGAGCATCTTCTCGCTGACCCCGCCGACGGCCCGCCGCAGCTCACTGAAGCGCAGCGCCGCCCCGTCGAGCAGCTCGCACAGGACAAGAACCCCCCACCGGGAGGTGACGTGTTCGAGAATGAGCCGCTCGGGGCAACTTACGTCCATGTCGGTACCTTACTTCAAGGTGGGTACTTTCCAAGAGTTAGTGCCCGGCGTACGGTGGAGCCGAAGACACCGGACCACCGCAAACAGGGAGCAAAAAGACATGAGCATCGTCGTCACAGGAGCCACCGGGCACCTCGGCCACCTCGTCATCGACGAGCTGCTCAGGCAGGTCCCGGCCACGGACGTGGCCGCCGTCGTGCGGGACGAGGCCAAGGCCGCCGACCTGGCGGAGCGCGGCGTGGAGCTGCGGATCGCGGACTACAACCACCCCGAGACGCTGAAGGACGCCTTCCACGCGGGCGACAAGGTCCTGCTGATCTCGGGCAGCGAGGTCGGCCGCCGCATCGCGCAGCACAGCGCCGTCGTGGACGCGGCGGCGGCCTCGGGCGTGGCGCTGCTGGCGTACACCGGCATCCTCGGCGGCCCGGACGCCGACCTGAAGCTGGCGGACGAGCACAAGGCGACCGAGACGTACATCCTGGCCTCGGGCCTGCCCTACGTGTTCCTGCGCAACGGCTGGTACAGCGAGGTCCAGACCGAGAATCTGGCCCCGGTCCTGGAGCACGGCGCCGTCATCGGCAACGCGGGCGACGGCCGGGTCGCGAGCGCGGCCCGCGCCGACTACGCCGCCGCGGCCGCCGCCGTCCTGACCGGTGAGGGCCACGAGAACACGGCGTACGAGCTGAGCGGCGACACGGCGTGGAGCTTCGCCGAGTACGCGGCGCTGGTCGCCGAGCTGACCGGCAGGGAGATCACGTACAAGAACGTCCCGGCCGAGACGCGCCAGTCGATCCTCGAAGGCGCGGGCGTCCCGGCGGACTTCGCGGCCATCCTGGTCGACGTGGACCACGCCATCGAGCGCGGCCTGCTCGCGCGCACCAATGGCGAGCTGTCCCGGCTGATCGGCCGCCCCACGACCCCGATCCGCGAGACCCTGGCCGCCACCCTCAAGGACACGCCCAAGGACACGCCCAAGGCGTGACCACGGCCTGACCCGGCGTGACCACGACCTGACCACGACCTGACCCCGGCCTGCACCACCCCCGCACACGACAGAGGTCCCCGGCTGTTCCGGCCGGGGACCTCCCCCGTTCACGCCCCCGCCCCGGAGCGTTGCTTGTCTTCGCGCGACGGCGCGTCCTCGTGAACAGACGGCGGGGCGGCCTCGACGCAGCGCCCCGAGGACCCCACCGTGACCACGGCCACCGCACCGCCGCACCCGCGGGACCCGCCGCGCCTGGACATCCAGGGGCTGCGCGCCGTCGCGGTCACCCTCGTCGTCCTCGCGCACGCGGGCGTCGGCGCGGTCGCGGGCGGATACGTCGGCGTCGACGTCTTCTTCGTCGTCTCGGGCTTCCTGATCACCTCGCTGCTGACCCGCGAGTCCCGCGCCACCGGCCGCATATCGGTCAGGGACTTCTACGCCCGCCGCGCGGTGCGCCTGCTGCCCGCCGCGACCCTCGTCGTGCTCGGCACGCTCGCGGGCTGCCGGCTCTTCCTGTCGAAGATCCGCTTCGCGCAGTACGCGGGGGACGCGCTCGGCAGCTCGCTCTACGCCGTCAACTTCCGGCTGGCCGCAGCCGGTACGGACTACCTCGGCGCGAGCGAACCGCCCTCCCCCTTCCAGCACTTCTGGTCGCTGGCGGTGGAGGAGCAGTTCTATCTGCTCTGGCCGCTGCTGCTCGTCCTGTGCCTGCGGTGGCGCCGCCGCCCCGCGCTCCCGGCGGCCCTGGCCCTCACCGCCCTCTGCGCGGCCTCCTTCGCGCTGAGTCTCGCCCTCACCCGCTCCTCCCCCTCCTGGGCCTACTTCGGCTCCCCCGCCCGCTTCTGGGAGCTGGGCGCGGGCGCGCTGCTCGCCCTCGGCGCGCACCGACTGGACATCCGAGCCCCCCTCGCGGCGGCCCTGAGCTGGGCGGGCCTGACCGGCATCGTCGTGGCCGCGCTGACGTATGACGACGCCACGCCCTTCCCCGGCCGTTACGCGCTCCTGCCGGTCGTCGGCACCCTCCTCGTCCTCGCGGGCGGCCCATCCCCCGGCCCCTCCCCGACCCACGCCCCCGGCCCCTCCCGGGCCCACGCCCCCGGCCGCTCCCCGACCCGCACCCGCACCCGCACCCACGCCCCCTCCCCCGCCCGCTACGGCGCCCGACTCCTGCTCGCCCGGCGGCCGGTCGCCCGGCTCGGCGGTCTCTCCTACGGCTGGTATCTGTGGCACTGGCCCCTGCTGGTCATCGGACCCGCGGCGCTGAACACCGCGCCCTCCACCGGTCTCGCCCTGGCCCTGTGCGCGGTCGCGCTGGCGCTGGCCTGGGCGACGCTGCGGCTGGTGGAGAACCCGATACGGTTCCACGCCGCCTTCCGCCGCCGTCCGGCCCTGGCGCTGCGGCTCGGCGGCGGCCTGTCGGCGGGCGCCGCGGTGGCCGTGCTGACCGCCGCCCACTTCCCGCCCGCGGTCGACTCCGGCAGACCCGCGCCCGACCTGCGGCGGGAGCTGACGGCGGCGCGCGACCGCGCGCTGCGGCTCGGGCAGCTCCTGCGGACCTCGGGTCCGAGCCTGCCGAGCAATCTCACCCCGCCCCTGGCCGAGGTCAAGCCGGTACGCTCGGCGGTCTACCGGGACGGCTGCCACGCGGGCTACGCGCGTACGAGCACACCCCCGTGCGTCTACGGCGACCCGTCCGCGGCCACCACCGTCGTCCTCTTCGGCGACTCGCACGCCGCCCAGTGGTTCCCCGCGCTCGACCGGCTGGCGCGCGAACGGCACTGGAAACTGGTGTCGTTGACGAAGGCGTCGTGCAACGCCGCGACGGTGACGACCGTTTACCAGGGCGGCCCCGCCGTCTGCGACACCTGGCGCCGGGCGGCGGTCGCCCGGATCGCCGCGCTCCGCCCCGGTCTCGTCCTCGTCTCGTCCTCGGACGCGGGCCGCCCGCTGCACCCGGCCGCCGATCCCGTACAGCAGTGGACGGACGGCTTCCGCGCCACCTTCACCGCGCTCGCGGCCTCGGGCGCGCGGGTCGCCGCCCTGCTCGACACCCCCTGGCCCGCCTCCGACGCCGTCGAGTGCGCGGCGGCCCACCCGCTGCGGCTCGGCCACTGCGCGAGCCGGCTGCCCGACGCGCTCCGGGACCCGGCGCGGCAGGGCGCGGTACGGGCGGCGGCGACGGCGGCCGGGGCCGCCGTGATCGACCCCGCGCCCTGGCTGTGCGCCACGGACGGCGCCTGCCCGGTGCTCGCGGGCGACACCCTGGTCTACCGCGACGACAGCCACATGTCCGAGACGTACGCCGACGCGCTGGCCCCGGTCCTCGGCCGCCGCCTGACCGCCCTCCTGCCGTAAGGCGGTGCCGCCCGGCCCCGGCCACCGGCCTGTCATGACCGTGGAGTGGAACGGACATGACAGGCGGGGCGGCTGCCGCTACCGTCGTCACGTCGCGCGCCGACGGCGGGTCGTACGGCCGGGGCGGTACGGGAAGGGGTCGGGATGAACGAGCGGCGCGCGGGACTGGTCTACGGCTTCGCGGCCTACGGCATGTGGGGCCTGTTCCCGCTGTTCTGGCCGCTGCTCGAACCGGCGGGAGCGCTGGAGATCCTGGCCCACCGGATGGTGTGGGCGCTGGTGGTGGTCGCCGTGATCCTGCTGGCGATGCGCCGCTGGGCGTGGATATCCGAACTGGTCAGGCAGCCCGGGCGGCTCGGCCTGATCGCCGTCGCCGCCGTCTTCGTCTCCGTCAACTGGGGCCTGTACATCTGGGCCGTCAACGCGGGCCATGTGGTGGAGGCTTCGCTCGGCTACTTCATCAACCCGCTGGTCACCATCGCGCTCGGCGTCCTCGTCCTGCACGAGCGGCTGCGCCCGGTGCAGTGGGCGGCGGTCGGCGTCGGCGCGCTGGCCGTCGTCGTCCTCACCGTCGGATACGGGCGGCTGCCGTGGATCGCCCTCTCGCTCGCCTTCTCCTTCGGCGTCTACGGCCTGGCGAAGAAGCAGATCAACATGGGCGGCCTGGAGTCGCTGGCCGCCGAGACCTCGGTGCAGTTCCTGCCCGCGCTGGTCTTCCTCGTCGTGCTCGGCGCGCGCGGCGACTCGACCTTCACCCACCACGGCCCCGGCCACGCCGCCCTGCTGGCCGCCTGCGGCCTGGTCACGGCGGGGCCGCTGGTCTGTTTCGGCATGGCGGCGACCCGGCTCCCGCTGTCCACCATCGGCCTCATGCAGTATCTGACGCCGGTCTTCCAGTTCCTGATCGGCGTGCTCCACTTCCACGAGGAGATGCCCCCCGAGCGCTGGGCCGGTTTCCTGATGGTGTGGGCGGCGCTCGTCCTGCTCACCTGGGACGCGATCAGGGGCGCACACCGCGGGCGTACGGAAGCGCGCGCGGCGCGCCAGGCCCCGGCGGTCGTGGAGTCCCCGGAGGCGACCGACTCCCCGCTGCCCGGCTGAGCCGAACGGGCGAGCGCCGACGTCCACTCGGGTGACACGGACACCGCCGCCGATTGGGTGATCTGACGATGGGTCATGCGAAGGACGTACTCGTCCGGCGGTCAGGCGCCGGCCCGCCCGAAGTGCAGGAGAACGCGTCGTGCGCATGCCGGCCAACAGACTCACCACGAGAACGGCCCGGGGGCTGGCCGCGGCGGCCACGGCCGCCGTCATGATCCCGTTGGCCGCGAGCCCGGCCGTGGCGGCGGGCTCCGCCTACGGGAGCTGGAGTCCCGAGGTGCTGCACGTGCCCGTGACCGGCTTCCCCGACGCCACCTTCAGCACCGACAGCAGCTCGCCGTCCATCCCCGGCGGCACCTCGACCTTCCTCAACGGCTCCACCCCCTTCGGCGCCGAGTACGGCAGCTCGCGCGGGCAGAACTACCTCGCCCTGCGCCCCTCGACCGGCGGCACCAACGGCCGGCCGTCGCTCACCACCGTCACCTTCGCCGCCGCCACCCCGGTCGGCTGGGGCTTCACCCTCGGCGACATCGACGCCGACCAGGTGCGGATCAGCGCGACCGGCGCGGGCGGTGTACGGCTGACGGCGGCGCAGCTCGGCTTCCAGTCGACCTTCAACTACTGCGTGGGCACGCCGAAGCCGTCCTCGTGCGGCTCCGGCCCGAACACCGACGTGCCCACCTGGGACCCCGCGACCTCGACGCTGCGCGGCAACGTGCTCGACACCAACGGCGCCTCCGGCTGGTTCCGCCCGACGGCCCCGGTGACCTCGATCTCCTTCACCTACAGCGTGCTCAGCGGATCGCCGGTCTACCAGATCTGGATGGCCGCCCCGGACGCCGACATCAGCGGCACGGTCGCCTCGGACTGCGGCATCCCGCCCGGCACGTCGGTACGGCTGCGCACCGCGACCGGCGCCGCCGTGCTCGACAGCGCGGGCCAGCCGGTGGCGGCGGCCGTCGACGCCGACGGCGCATACTCCTTCTCCGGCGTGGCCACCGGCCGCTTCCGGGTCGTGCTGCCGGTGCCCGCCGGGTACACGGCGACCGGCGCGACCAGCCGGACCGCCGACACCTCGGGCGGTGACGTGCGCGGCGCCGACTTCCGGATCGGCTGTACGCCCGAGCCCGCGCCGCCGGTGACCGTCCCCGAGAACGGCGGCCCGGTCCGGGTCCCGGTCACCCCCGACCGCGCGCCCCACACCCCGGTCACCGTCCCCGAGCCGCCGGACCACGGAAAGGTCGCGGTCGAGGGAGACCACCTCGTCTACACGCCCGACAAGGGCTACGCGGGCAAGGACTCCTTCATCTACAAGGTGACGGCGAAGGACGGGCAGCCGAAGTTCGTGAAGGTGAGTGTGGACGTCACCAGGCCGAAGCCGACGCCGACGCCGCCCAGGCCGCACCCCGCTCCCCCGGCCAACCACCCGCAGCCGCAGCAGACCGGCCCCGAACTGGCCGCCTCGGGCACCGACGGTCCCCTCGCCATGGTCGCGGGCGGCCTCGTCGCCGCCGGGGCCCTCGCGGTGACCGCCACCCGCGCGCGGAAGCGCCGCCGCTGACCCCTGCCTTCGTGTACGGCTCCGCGCCCGCCGGTACGGTTCCCGGCGGGCGCCGCGCGTCACCGCCCGAGGCCGCACTCCGCCCAGACCATCTTCCCGACGCCGTCCCGCTCCCCGACGCCCCAATGCCCGGGCCCCGCGACCGCGTTGACCAGCGCGAGCCCGCGCCCGTCCTCGTCGCTCTCCGCCGCGACCCGTGGCTCGGGCCGCCCGTCCCCCGCGTCGTGCACCTCGATCCGCACACCGCCAGGCGTCCGCACGTACCGCGTCTGCACATCGCGCCCGGCGACCCGCGCGTGCACGACGGCGTTCGTGAATAACTCCGACAGGATCAACACGGCGGAATCCGTGAGGTCTTCCAGTCCCCAGCCCTTGAGGGCCGTTTCCAGTTCGTGCCGCGCCCGCCCCACCGAACGCGGCGTACGCGGCCACAACCGGGCGACCGTTCGGGATTCGGCACCGGGCGGCTCGCCCGCCGATTCGTCGGACTGTCCAGGTGGTTCTCGGTGCATGGCCGTGCCTTCCCTCGTCGCCGAATCCCATTGACGTCGGGGCCCCCTTGTCGCCACGTCGGGGGCCCCGACGGAGGACTCACCCGGGCGCCCACAGGGAGTGGCGCCGCACGGGGGTCCTCGCCACCCGTCGCGGGGCGCGGCACCCACGCGACGGGAATCGGTACGTACTTGGCAACGCCAAGCACCGCGCCGCATCGCGATGCGAAGTAGCGCGTAGTACGAGAGTAGGCGCGGAATTGACTGCGCCGCAACCAGAACAAGTGAATGCATGCGCTCAGGTGCGTAACCGGGCCGAACTGGCCCTAGAGTGGACCTTGTTAGGGACCAAGCTGCCGGAGCAGAGGGAGGGGACCATGCCCGCAGGAGGACGGCCGACTGTGCGCAGCAGGCGACTGGGAGCCGCGCTCAGAAGGCACCGACAAGCCGCTGGCCTGGATCAACCTCAGGTCGCCGAGGTGATCGTCGCCTCTCAGACTCGCGTCAGCCGCATCGAGACCGGCCATGTGACGGCCCGTCCGATCGAGATCCGCGCGATGCTCGGCGCGTATGGGGTCGAGGACCCCGAAGTCTGCGAGCGGCTGGAAAATCTGGCCAAGAGCGCGCACCGGCGCGGCTGGTGGCTGGAGCATGCTGCGCACCTACGCGGGGAGTACGTGGACTACATCTCCCTGGAAGACGACGCCACGTACATCCGGGAGTGGCAACCCGTCCTGGTCCCAGGGTTGTTGCAGACCCCCACCTACGCCAGAGCCGCCATCACAGCCGGGCCCGGCTACGTAGCGGACGAACGCGTCGAGCAGTTGGTCAGGGTCCGGGAGGCGCGACAAGCCAAGATCGAGGCTGGCGGCACGAATTACACGGCCATCATCTGGGAGCCGGTCGTCATCCACCCGCTGTTGGCAATCGAGTCCCACCGCGAACAGTTGGAGCGCATTCTCGACGCGCGAAAAAAGCAAAACGTGACCGTTCAAGTCCTGCCGTTTTCGGCGGGAGTTCCCGTGGGCGCGACGTCCGCCTTCTCCAGCTTCAGCTTCGACACCGAACCGGTCGTCGAGGCGGTGACCATGGAAAACCTCCGTGGTACGTCCGTCCTTGAGGACCCGGACGATCTCACCGCTTACACCAACGCCTTTGACCAACTACGATCGGCAGCACTAACACCGGACGCGAGCGCGCGACTGATCCGAAACGCGCTGCGCAGTAGCAAGGAAGACGCATCGTGACCGAAATCGTGAGCCCTTACCGGAAATCTTCCTACTCCGCGCAAGAGGGCAACTGCGTAGAGGTCGCCGCCACGGCCGGCGGAGGGCGGGCCGTGCGGGACAGCAAGGACCCGGCCGGTCCGAGCCTCTACTTCACGCCCACCGAGTGGACCGCCTTCCTCGCGGGTACGCGAAACGGCGAGTTCGCTCACTAAGGCACCACGCGCCACGCGAAGGCCCCCGGAGTCGCCACCGGGGGCCTTCGCCATGTCGGCGGGCCAACGGCATGCTGCCGTCGACCAGCGCGCGGAAGTACGGATTGTTCAGGACCCCGGTATCGGCGACGACGCGTTTGGCGTGCGCCGTCACCAACGGGGCTGCGGGCGCCCGCAGGTGGGTGGTCACCGCTGTTCCCCTGGCAGGGCTCCCAGGAGGCGGTGGCCCCGGTCGGCCGGGTCGGTGCCCGAGCCGTCGGTGTCGATGACGAGCACTGGGGGCCGCTGAGCGGGCCGGGTTACGGCATCAGGTGGGCGCTTGAGGGGTGAGCGTGTGCTGGAGGCGGGTGATGGTCGCCCGCCAGGGGCCGTCAGGGGGCTCGTCCCAGAGCTCCAGCAGCTCGGAGGGTTCGGTGACGACCCGGTCCAGGGCCCTGAGGGCCGTGGCGCGCAGCGGTGTGAGGTCCGCGAGCGGCCGCTTCGGCCCGTAGTCGGGGTCGATGGGCTCACCGCCGGGGCACTGGGCGGCGACCAGAGCGGCGGCGGCCACGGCCTCTTCGGAGATGTCCGCGTCGAGGTCGCCCGTCGTGTCGATCACGCGGACGAGGGCGTCGCGGACGATGCCGGGGCGCGCGTCGGGGCTCGCGTCGTCGAGGGTGTCGCTGAGGTCCCACGCGGTGTCGTTGTCGAAGGGGCCGACGTGCCAGGTGCCCATGTCCTTCTCCCGCCGCTCAGACGGCCGCCGCGCCCAACGCCTCCGTCAGGGCGCTGAGGGTGGGGCCGAGGGGCAGGTCGAGGGTGAGCGCGGCCAGGTCGTCGCCCCTGGTGGGGCCCTGGTTGACGATCGCCACCGGGGTGCCCTGGCGGGCGGCGCGGCGGACGAAGCGCAGCCCCGACATCACGGTGAGGGACGAGCCCAGGACGAGCAGGGCGGGGGCGGCGTCGACCAGGGCGAAGGCGCGGTGGACCCGCTCGGGCGGCACATTCTCGCCGAAGAAGACCACGTCCGGCTTGAGCGTGCCGGTGCCGCAGACCTCGCAGGGCACGAGCCGGAACCGCTCGGTGCTCCCCGCCGGGAGTTCGGCGTCGCCGTCCGCGTTGGTGTGGGCGACGGCGGTGGCGCGGAAGCCGGGGTTCGCCTCGTCCAGGCGCTCGTCCAGCCGCGTACGGTCGCTGAGGTCGCCGCAGTCCAGGCACACCACCCGGTCCAGCCTGCCGTGCAGGTCGATCGCCTCCGCCGTACCGGCCGCCGCGTGCAGCCCGTCCACATTCTGCGTGATCACCCCGGTCACCGCGCCCGCCCGCACGAGCCGCGCCACCGCCCGGTGCCCGTCGTTCGGCAGCGCCCGCGCGATCGTCCGCCACCCGAGGTGGCTGCGCGCCCAGTACCGGCGCCTGGCCGCCTCTTCCCCGACGAACTCCTGATACGTCATCGGCGCCGACGTCCGCCGCCGCCCCGTCACCCCGCGGTAGTCCGGAATCCCCGACTCCGTCGACAGCCCCGCCCCGCTGAGCACCACGGCCGGCCGCCCGGCCAGGAACCCGGCCAGCACGTCCACGCCTTCCCCCAGCCCCCCGCCGACCCCGGTCTCCATACCGGCAGCGTACGCCCGCCTGACGGGCGCTAGGGGCCTGTCCTAGGCCGTCACGTCGCGGGTGGTGAAGCGGGCCCAGGCGGCCGAGCCGAAGACGGCGGCGTAGAGGGCCTGGAGGCCGAGGTTCTTGGCGATGCCGGTCCAGGTGACGGGGTCGCGGAGGATGTCGGCGAAGCTGAGCCAGTAGTGGGGGAAGAGGTAGGGCTGGAAGGCGTGGAGCTGGGGGATGTTGTCGATGATCTGGACGGTGATGAGCAGGCCGACGGTGGCGGCCATGGCGCCGATGCCGCTGTCGGTGAGGGTCGAGATGAACAGGCCCAGCGCGCCGATGCCGACCAGGGAGGCCGCGACCAGGACCGCGATCAGCAGGCAGCGCAGCATGCCGTCCGAGAGGGAGATCGTCGTGCCCGACAGCAGCGTGACGTCTCCGACCGGGAAGAGCGCGAAGCCGACGATCAGCGCCGAGACGGCGACCACCAGGGTGGCCGCCAGGCAGAAGGCCAGCACGGACGCGTACTTGGCGAGCAGCAGGCGGGTGCGGCCCGCCGGGGCCACCAGCAGATAGCGCAGCGTGCCGCCGCTGGCCTCGCCCGCGATCGAGTCGCCCGCGATCACCCCGATCGCCATCGGGAGGAAGAACGGGAGCGTGGCCGCCAGGGCGGCGAACGTCAGGAACAGGCCGTTGTTGCTCACCTGCTCGATGAACGCCGGGCCGTTGCCGTTCCCGTCCGGCCCCCCGCCCCCGCCGAGCGACCCCCCGTTACGCGTCTCGATCCGCACCGCCACGCCGACCAGCAGCGGCACCCCCGCCAGCACCGCGAACAGCGCCAGCGTCCGCCACCGCCGGAACACGGTGACCAGCTCCGACCGGAACAGCCCGAAGCTCCAGAGCAGCCGGGGCGTGCGCGGCCCGGACGGCGGCTCGGTGGCCACGGTGCCCGCGGCGGCTCCGGTTTCGGTCCCGGGGGGATCGGTGGCGGGCCCGGAGGGCCGGGCGGCGGGCTCCGGGGGCGATGCGGCCTCCGGGCCGGCCGGGCCCGGGGCGGGGGTCGGCTCAGGTCGCGGGCCGGTCGCAGGCCGGTTCTGGTCGACCGCAGGCCGGTTCTGGTCGGCCGCAGGCCGGTTCTGGTCGGCGCTCGAAGCGGCCGGCTCCGTTTCAGCCCGCGACATCGAAGCCCTCTCCTGTCAGGGCGACGAACGCGTCCTCCAGGGAGGCGCGTTCGAGGCCGAAGCCGCGGACGCGGACGCCCGCGGCGACCAGCGCGGCGTTGAGGTCGGCGAGGTCCGGCGGGTCGGGGGGCAGTTCGCCGCTGACGCGTTGGCCGTCGGTGAGGAGGGCGCCGACGCCGTGGTCGGTGAGCACGCGGGCCGCCTCCGCCGGGTCCGGTGTGGTGACGACGAGCCGCCCGCGCGTACCGGCCGCGAGGTCGGCCACCGGCCCCTGCGTGAGGAGCCGGCCGCGCGCCATGACGGCCGCGTGCGTACAGACCTGCTCGATCTCGTCCAGCAGGTGCGAGGAGAGGAAGACGGTGGTGCCGTCGGCGGCCAGCTCCCTTACCAGGGAGCGGATTTCGCGCATGCCCTGCGGATCGAGCCCGTTCGTGGGCTCGTCGAGGACCAGCAGCTCGCGCGGCTGGAGCAGGGCGGCGGCCAGTCCGAGCCGCTGCTTCATGCCCAGCGAGTACGCCTTCGCCTTCTTCGGGCCCGCCGCCGTGAGCCCGACCCGGTCCAGCGCGGAGCCCACCCTGGCCCGGCGCGTACGCGGGTCGGCCGTCGGGTCGGCCGCGTCGTACCGCAGCAGATTGTCCCGGCCGGACAGGAAGCCGTAGAGGGCCGGGCCCTCGATCAGCGCGCCCACCTTGGGCAGCACCGTGCGCTGTGCGCCCGGCATCGGGCGGCCCAGCACCCGCGCCGTGCCCGCCGTCGGCGCGATCAGGCCCATCAGCATCCGGATCGTCGTCGTCTTCCCCGAGCCGTTGGGGCCCAGGAAACCGAAGACGCTGCCGCGCGGCACCCGCAGGTCCAGGCCGTCCACGGCGAGCGTGCCGCGGTACCGCTTTGCGAGGCCGCGCGTCTCGATCACCACGTCGGCGGCGTCCGCCGCGGGCACGGTCACCGCGTCGTACGCGCTCGACCCGTTCGGCCCGGCGGCCTGCGGCTGCTGCATCGCGCTCCTCTGCGACGGGGACTGGGAAGTGTACGGCGCACGCCGCGCCCGGCCGGAACTCCCGGCTCCGGGCCTGGGCCCGGACCCGCTTCCGCGCGCCCGGTGGGTGCCCCCCGTACGGGGACGGGCACCCACCGACTGGCGTGCGAGCGACGCTACTTCGCCGCGTTCGACGCGTTCGCCGCGTCCGTCAGCGCGGACTGCGTCACCGCGCCCACGTACAGGGTGCCCTTGTCGGTCAGGAGGGCGTTGACCAGGCGGGTGTGGAAGACGGTGCCGGAGCCGAAGTCACCGGTGACGTGCCGGCCGAAGCTGTTGAGCAGGGACTGGGCGTCGCCGCCGCCCTTGCCGTGCGCGTTCTTGTCGGCGCCGGAGGGCAGGCCGCCGGGCGACGTGATGACGGCGATGGAGTCCCAGCCCTTGCCGATGACGGTGGGCTCGGCGCCGGAGGTGTGACCGGTGCCGTTGACACCGTCGAAGCCGGGCAGGCCGGTGACACCGTCAAACCCCTTCTGGCCCTTGGCGACGGCGTCGGACTCCTTGCCGGCCTCGGTGACCTTCGTGCCCTTGGGCGGGGTGAAGGTGAAGGTCGACGCGGACGGCTTGCCGAAGCTCACCTTCGTGAAGCCGATGTCCACGATGGCCTTGCCGCCGCCCTTGGGCGAGAGCGTGAACTTCAGCGGGACGCCGGTCTTGGAGTCGACGGCGATACGGATCGCGCCGACCGTGGTCTTGTCCGCGTGCTGCGGGGTGACCAGGAGTTGGTACGCGCTGTGGCCCGCGACGCGCGCGGTGCCGTCCACGGTGACCGAGGCCGTACCGTCGGCGGCCTTGAGCACCTGCTGGGCGGCGGCCTGCGGGGTGGCCGGGAAGTCCTGGGACCGGGCCCTGCTGTCGGCGCCGCCCTTGGCGTCGGCCGGGGCGGTCGCGTGATACGCCTCGTTGGACCCGCTGTCGTAGCCCCAGACCTCGGTGCCGTTGTGGATCAGGCTGTACTCGGCGGTGGGCTCGATGATCGAGACCTTCTGCCGGTCGGGGCCGTCCGCCGCCACGTGCAGGGTGTGCGAACCGGCCAGGAGCTGGGTGAGCTGGGCCTGCGGGGCCGCGGCCGAGCCCTTGCCGTCCTTGCCGTCCTTGCCGGACGGGCCCGCGGCGCTCGCGGCGCCGCCGAACAGGCTGCTCGCCGCGCCGCCGGACAGGACGTCGGGCAGCCCGAGGTCCGTACTGACCTTCACCGAGCCCGACACCGTCTGGGTGTCGGACGCCGCGATCTTCGTGAGCAACTGCTCCGCCGTCAGCGTGGGCAGCGACGGGCTGCCGGTGTCCGCGAGCGCGGGTACGAGGCTGATGGTCGCCGCCGCCACCCCCGCCACCGCGACGGGCACCGCGTACCGCATGGCCTTGCGTCCCCGCCCCCTGCCGGGCTCGTCCGATTCCGGGTGCTCCGGAAACTGTGCCGGTTGGATCCGTGCCATCGCGTCTCTACCTCCGTCGTCGCGGCGGTTCACTGCCTCGCACTCGTCCGCTCCCCGGGCCATTGTCGCCCGGTCCGCCGTGAAGTGGACGTCTCCATCACACCAAAACGGCCAACCCGCCACATCAGCCGACGGATGCAACCCTGTGTACGTCCCCGGGATGACAGACCCCGACGCCGTACTCGGGTCGGCGCAGGGCGCCACCTAGGGGACGTCGGCGATACCGACCTCACCGGCCGGTGCACGTCGCCGATGCAGCCCGACGCGGGAGCCCGACGCCGGGGCCCGACGCGGGAGCCCGACGTGGGGGCTAGCCCGCCCGGTGCACCACGATGTCGCACAGCGCCGCCAGCGCCAGCTTCGCCGTGCACTCCGGCAGCGGCGCGAGGGCGGCGCGCGCCTCGTCGGCGTACCGGAGGGTGTCACGGCGGGCCTGTTCGAGCGCGGGGTGGCCGCGCAGGAGGCTCAGGGCCTCGCCGTGCAGGGCGTCGTCGGTGAGGTCGCCGTCGAGGAGCTGGTTGAGGCGGCGGTCGGTGGCCGAGACGCCGCCCGCGGCCTGCTGGTACAGACGGCGTACGTGCAGGATCGGCAGCGTGGCGATGCCCTCGCGCAGGTCGGTGCCCGGGGTCTTGCCGGACTCGTGGCTGTCGCTGGTGATGTCGAGGAGGTCGTCGGCGAGCTGGAAGGCCAGGCCGATCCGCTCGCCGTACTGGGTGAGGGTGTGCACGACCGTCTCGTCCGCGCCGGACATCATCGCGCCGAACCGCCCGGACACGGCCATCAGCGAACTGGTCTTGCCCGCGAGGACGTCCAGGTAGTGGTCGATCGGGTCGCGGCCGTCGCGCGGTCCGACCGTCTCCAGGATCTGGCCGGTGACCAGCCGCTCGAAGGACTCCGCCTGGACGCGTACGGCCTCGGGGCCGAGGTCGGCCAGGATGTGCGAGGCGCGGGAGAAGAGGAAGTCGCCGGTCAGGATGGCGACGGAGTTGCCCCAGCGGGCGTTGGCGCTGGGCACGCCGCGGCGCACCTCGGCCTCGTCCATGATGTCGTCGTGGTAGAGCGTGGCCAGGTGGGTCAGCTCGACCACGACGGCCGCGGGGACCACCCGGGGCGCGTGCGGGTCGCCGAACTGGGCCCCGAGCATCACCAGGAGTGGCCGGAAGCGCTTGCCTCCCGCCTTGAGAAGGTGGCGCGCGGCGTCGGTGATGAACGGGACATCACTCTTGGTGGCCTCCAGCAGGCCCTCTTCGACGGCCGAGAGACCGGCCTGGACGTCGGCCTCGAGGGCCTCGTCCCACACGCTCAGCCCGAAGGGCCCGACGACGGTCACGAGGGGTACTCCTGTCGCTGATCTGGCTTCTGGCGGGGTCTGAGGGGCGGCACTGTCTACACGGGCAGCGTAGCCGGTCGGCTGTGGATCACCGCCGGGGCATCGCCCTGGAAGCGGGGTCGCGGCGTACCGGAAGCGAGGTTCCGGAATTCCCCCCGGATTCGCCCCGTATTCGCCGCGGCTTCCTCACGGGTTCCCCGCTCCGGCCGCACCGATTCCTCACTCCGGCGGCGCGGCTTCCCCCGCCCTTGCCCCTCACCTACCCCCGTCCCTGCCCTCGGCTACCCCCGCTCCGGCACTACACCAGGCCGTCTCCGACCGGGCCGGTTATGATCCGTAATGCCGGTTTTAGCGACGTAAAGACCGCCCGGAAGGGATGATGGCCGATTCGGGCGGTTGACCGAAGAACGTTCACCATTACGTAAGACGGTCCCGCAACATGGTCAACTACACTCGCGGCAGCAACAGGTGACATGTCCTCGCTTCGGGGTAGACCCCACGGGTAATCCCCGGGGAAACCCCCCAAGGAAAGAGAGGAGGTGGATCGATGGCAGCCGACCTGCGGGAAGACGAGGCGGAGGCCCACGTGCGCGGGGTCTGCTTCAAAACGGGTCCGCCCGCACGCACCGGTGTGGAATTGGAGTGGCTGGTCCACGACCGCTCCGATCCGCTGTCCCTGATATCCGTCGACCGGCTGGACGCGGCCCTCGCGCCCGTCGAACAGCCGGGCGGGCTGCCCAGCGGCAGCAGGCTCACCCGTGAGCCGGGCGGCCAGGTGGAGCTCAGCTCCCGGCCCGCCGACACCCTCGCCGCCTGCGTCGACTCCATGGCCGCCGATCTCGCGGCACTGCGACAGGCGACCGACGAGGCGGGACTCGTCCTCGTGGGACGCGGGCTCGACCCGTTCCGCGACCCTCCCCGCGTGCTCGACCATCCCCGCTACCGGGCCATGGAGAGCTTCTTCGACCGCGACGGCCCGTGGGGCCGCACGATGATGCGGCGCACCGCCGCCCTTCAGGTGAACCTCGACGCGGGCGACGACTCCGCGGGCACCTCCGGCTACCGCTTCCGCTGGGAGCTGGCGCACCGGATCGGCCCGGTCCTGGTCGCGGCCTTCGCGAATTCGCCGGTCCAGGGCGGTACGCCGACCGGCTGGGTCTCCACCCGGCAGGCGGTCTGGAGCCGGATGGACCCCAGCCGCACCCGGCAGCCGGGGCACGACGAGGACCCCCGTACCGCGTGGACGCGGTACGCCCTCGACGCGCGCCTGCTGTGCGTACGCGAGGGGCCCACCGACAGCAGCGGCGTCTGGGACGCCGCCCAGCCCGACTGGTCGGTGCCGGGCGACCTGACCTTCCGCGCATGGCTGCGGGGCGCGCCGGGCGTGCGGGCGCCGACCGTGGACGACCTCGACTACCACCTCAGCACGCTCTTCCCGCCAGTCCGCCCGCGCGGCTGGCTGGAGCTGCGGATGACCGACGCGCAGGACGGCGACGACTGGATCGTCCCGACCGTGCTGACGGCGACACTGCTGGACGACCCCGTCGCCGCCGAGGCCGCCCACGCGGCCACCGAGCCCCTCTGCGAGGACGGCGATCCGATGCCGTCCGAGGAGATGTGGCGGCGCGCCGCCCGGGTCGGCCCCGCCGACCCCGTCATCGGTGAGGCCGTACGGGCCTGTTTCGACGCCGCTGCCGGTGCGCTGGCGCGTACCGACGCGCCGGCGGCCCTGCGGCTGGCCGTCGCCGACTTCGCCGAGCGCTATCCAGAACGCGGACGATGTCCCGCCCATGACCAGTTGGACGCGCTGCGCCGCGTCTGACCCTCCGGAAGGCATGTCGTGACAAACCCTCGTACCGACGGCCGGAACACGGCCGAAAACAGTGCCTCACCCGGCACTTCCCTCACTTCTGGCGCATCCAGCACTTCGGCCGCTTCCGCCACGCCTGGCTCGGCATCGGGCGCTTCGGGCGCTTCGCGTGCTTCGGGCGCTTCGGGCGCTTCGCGTGCTCCGGGCGGTGCTGACGGGTCCGGTGACTCCGGGGCTTCCAACGGGTCCGGGGCTTCCGGCGGCTCAGGCGGCTCCGGCGGCTTTGATGTCAAGGCGCGGGCGCTCGCCGCGCTGGAGACCGCCCGGCGCAGGACCATGGCCCTCACCGACTGCGTGGACGACGCGGATCTGGCCGCGCAGCACTCGCCGCTGATGTCCCCGCTGGTCTGGGACCTGGCGCACATCGGCAACCAGGAAGAGCTGTGGCTGGTCCGTGAGGCCGGCGGCAGGCCGGGCCTGCGGCCCGACCTCGACCAGCTCTACGACGCCTTCCAGCACCCGCGCGCCGACCGTCCCGCGCTGCCGCTGCTCGGCCCCGACGAGGCCAGGGCGTACGTGGCGGAGGTACGCGCCGAGACCGTCGACGTACTGGACGCCGTCGACACCTCGCCCCACGACTCGCCGTCCCTGAAGCGGGAGCGGGCGGAACGGCTGCTCGCGGACGGCTTCGTCTTCGGGATGCTCGCCCAGCACGAGCAGCAGCACGACGAGACGATGCTCGCCACCCATCAGCTCCGCAGCGGCCCGGCCGTCCTGGAGGCCCCCGAGCCTCCGCAGGCGCCCGCGGACGCGGCCGTGCTGCCCGCCGAAGTCCTCGTCCCCGGCGGCCCGTTCACGATGGGCACCAGCACCGAGCCGTGGGCGCTGGACAACGAGCGCCCCCAGCACACCGTGGACGTCGCCGCCTTCTGGCTGGACACCGTGCCGGTCACCAACGGCGACTACCTCGCCTTCATCGCGGCGGGCGGCTACCAGGACGCCCGCTGGTGGACCGAGGAGGGCTGGCGGCACGTCCAGGACGCGGGCCTCGAAGCGCCGCTCTTCTGGTCGTACGACGACGGCGCCTCCGTCTGGACCCGGCGCGTCTTCGGCCGGACCGAGCCCGTACGGGTCAACGAGCCGGTCGTGCACGTGTGTTGGTACGAGGCCGACGCGTACGCCCGCTGGGCCGGGCGGCGGCTGCCGACCGAGGAGGAGTGGGAGAAGGCGGCGCGGCACGACCCGGCGACCGGGCGCTCGCTGCGCTACCCGTGGGGTGACGCCGATCCCGGTCCCGAGCACGCCAATCTCGGCCAGACGCACCTGCGGCCCGCGCCCGCGGGCAGTTACCCGGCCGGTGCGGCGCCCTGCGGCGCGCGTCAACTCCTGGGCGACGTATGGGAGTGGACGTCCTCGGACTTCGCGCCGTACCCGGGCTTCGAGGCGTTCCCGTACAAGGAGTATTCCGACGTCTTCTTCGGTCCCGACTACAAGGTGCTGCGCGGCGGGTCGTTCGGCGCGGACCAGGTGGCGGCGCGCGGGACGTTCCGCAACTGGGACTATCCGATCCGGCGGCAGATCTTCTCCGGGTTCAGGACGGCGCGGGACGCGTCGGGGCCGGGGGCCGGGGCAGGGTCCGGGTCGGCGTCCACGTCTCCGTCCGCGTCCCCGTCCGCGTCCCCGGAAGCCGGGCGCGGCTGATGTGCCGTCATCTCGCGTACGTCGGGCCGCCGTTGACGCTGGCCCGGCTGCTCACCGAGCCGTCGCGCGGACTGTACGAGCAGTCGTGGCAGCCGCGGCTCCAACGGCACGGCACGGTGAACGCGGATGGTTTCGGCGTGGGTTGGTACCCGCTGGAGCCCTCGCCCGAGGAGGGTGACGAGGGCTTCCCGCTCCCCGCCCGTTACCGGCGGGCCGTGCCCGTCTGGTCGGACGCCAACTTCACCGAGCTGGCCCGGACGATCCGGGCCGGCGCCGTCCTGGCGGCGGTACGGTCCGCGACCGCGGGCACCACGCAGGACGAGTCGGCCGCCGCGCCCTTCCGCGACGGCCGCTGGCTGTTCAGCCACAACGGCGCCGTCGCCGACTGGGAGCGGCTGCCCACCGATCTGACCTCCGCCGAACTGCTGGGCCTCGCGTCCCACAGCGACTCGGCGCTGTTGTGGGCGCTGCTCACCCGGCGGCTGCGGCAGGGCCAGCCGCCGGGCGGGGCGCTCGCCTCCGTCGTACGTGAGGTCGCCGCCGCCCGGCCGACCGCGCGGCTCAATCTGCTGCTCACGGACGGCCGGACGATCGCGGCCACGGCGTACGGGGACACGCTGTGGTTCCGTACCGGCCGCGATGTGCCGGGGTCCGCGGAGGCCGTGGCGTCCGGGGGGTCCGCCGCTTCCGGGAGGTCCGTGCTCGTCGCCTCGGAGCCGGACGACGCTCCGGGCGACTGGCACGAAGTCCCGGACCGGTCGCTGCTGTTGGCGACCACCGAGGGCGTACGGATCATCCCGCTGCGCCCGCCGACCCCTGTCCGTACCGCCCGCGAGGACGCCCGGGGCAAGGACCGCACACGCGAGGACCCGCACCCGCACCTTATGGAGGAGAGCAGCATGGACGAGAGCCGCACGGGTGGCAGCCGCTTCACCCTCGACGACCGGCTGCCCGCCGACTACTTCACGACCTCACTGCGCGCCGACGTGCTCGGCGGGCTCACCACCGCGCCGCGCACCCTGCCGCCCAAGTGGTTCTACGACAAGCGCGGCAGCGACCTCTTCGAGCAGATCACGCGGCTGCCGGAGTACTACCCGACCCGCGCCGAGCAGGAGATCCTGACCCGCAGGGCCCCCGAGATCGCGCAGCTCACCCGGGCCGCGACCCTGATCGAGCTGGGCTCGGGCTCCTCCCGCAAGACGCGGCTGCTGCTCGACGCGCTGACCTCGGGCGGCACGCTGTCGCGCTACGCGCCGCTGGACGTCAGCGCGTCCGCCCTCGAAGAGGCCGGTGAGGCGATCGTCCGCGACTACCCGGGGCTGCGCGTCGCCGCGACCGTCGCCGACTTCGAGAGCGGTCTCGCGCTGTCCGACGAGCCGGGCCCGCGCCTGCTGGCCTTCCTCGGCAGCACCATCGGCAACTTCGACGCGGCCCAGCGCCGCGCCTTCTACCGGACGCTGTCCCTCTCCCTCACCAGCGACGACGTCCTGCTCCTCGGCGCCGACCTGGTCAAGGACCCGGACGTCCTGATCCGCGCCTACGACGACTCGCAGGGCATCACCGCCGAGTTCAACAAGAACGTCCTGCACGTGCTCAACCGCGAGCTCGGCGCCGACTTCGACCCCGACGCCTTCGACCACGTCGCCCTGTGGAACACCGACCACGAGCGGATCGAGATGCACCTGCGCTCCCGTACCGCCCAGACCGTCAAGATCCCCGACCTCGACCTCACCACCGGCTTCACCCCCGGCGAGCACCTGCGCACCGAGATCTCCTGCAAATTCCGCCGCGACTCCCTCACGGCCGAACTCCACGAAGGCGGCTTCACCGTCCGCCACTGGTGGACCGACCCCCAGTCCCGCTTCGCCCTCCTCCTCGCCGTCCCCAACTGACCCCGCCCCGTCCCCCGGGGCAACGGCCGGTGGCCGGGTGCCCGCACGCCCCCCACGCGCCGGGGGGGGGGGGGGGGGGGGGGGGGGGGGGGGGGGGGGGGGGGGGGGGGGGGGGGGGGGGGGGGTGGGGCAGAGAGCGTGTCTGGTTGGGGGGTAGGGGAAGGGGGGGGGGGCAGA
>NZ_JBVHLD010000006.1:100268-122716 GCF_055559175.1 Streptomyces sp. NPDC024632 | reverse complement strand
CCCCCCCGCCCTTCCCCCCCCCCCCCCCCCCCCCCCCCCCCCCCCCCCTCCCCCCCCCTCCGCCCCCCCCCCCCCCCCCCCGGCGGCGAGGAGACGGTCAGCGGACGAACACGCCCGCCTTGTCGGCGAGATCCAGGAAGTACTGGGGGGCCAGACCCAGCACGATCGTGACGGCCACCCCTATGGCGATGGCGGTGGACGTCAGCGGGCTCGGCACCGCGACGGACGGACCGTCCGCCTTCGGCTCGCTGAAGAACATCAGCACGATCACGCGGATGTAGAAGAAGGCCGCGATGGCCGACGAGATGACACCGACGATGACCAGCGGCATCGCACCGCCCTGCGCCGCGGCCTTGAACACCGCGAACTTCCCCGCGAAACCGGACGTCAGCGGGATGCCCGCGAAGGCCAGCAGGAACACGGCGAAGACGGCCGCGACCAGCGGCGAGCGCCGCCCGAGACCGGCCCACCGCGACAGGTGCGTGGCCTCGCCGCCCGCGTCGCGCACCAGCGTGACGACGGCGAAGGCGCCGAGGGTCACGAAGGAGTACGCGGCGAGGTAGAACAGGACGGAGGAGACGCCCTCCTTGTCGGTGGCGATCACGCCCGCCAGGATGAACCCGGCGTGGGCGACCGAGGAGTAGGCCAGCAGCCGCTTCACATCGGTCTGGGTGACGGCGATGATCGCGCCCGCCAGCATCGTGAGGATGGCGACGCCCCACATGACGGGCCGCCAGTCCCAGCGCAGTCCGGGCAGGACGACGTACAGCAGCCGCAGCAGCGCGCCGAAGGCGGCGACCTTGGTGGCGGCGGCCATGAAGCCGGTGACCGGGGTCGGCGCGCCCTGGTAGACGTCCGGGGTCCACATGTGGAACGGGACGGCGCCGACCTTGAAGAGCAGGCCGACCGCGACCATCGCGAAGCCGATCAGGAGCAGCGCGTCATTGCCGGTGCTGTTGGCGAGCGCCGGGGTCATCGGGGCGGTGCCGTCGATGACCGAGGCGATGCCGCCGTAGGTGACCGTGCCCGAGTAGCCGTAGAGCAGGGCGATCCCGAAGAGCAGGAAGGCCGAGGAGAAGGCGCCGAGCAGGAAGTACTTGACGGCGGCTTCCTGCGACAGCAGGCGGTTGCGGCGGGCCAGCGCGCACAGGATGTACAGCGGCAGCGAGAAGACCTCGAGGGCGACGAAGAGCGTCAGCAGGTCGTTCGCCGCCGGGAAGACCAGCATGCCGCCGACCGCGAAGAGCAGCAGCGGGAAGACCTCGGTGGTGGTGAAACCGGCCTTGACCGCGGCCTTCTCCTGCTCGCCGCCGGGGACGGCGGAGCCCTGGGCCGCGAAGGAGTCGACGTTGTTGCCGTGCGCCTTCGGGTCCAGGCGCCGTTCGGCGAAGGTGAAGACTGCCACGATCGCCACCAGCAGGATCGTGCCCTGGAGGAAGAGCGCGGGACCGTCCACGGCGACCGCGCCCATCGCGGCGACATGCGCCTTCGTGGTGCCGTACCCCTTCTCGGCGAGCGCGACCACGGCGGCGAAGGCCGCCGCGAGACCGACCACGGCGAGGACGAGTTGCGCGGTGTAACGGGAGCGGCGCGGCAGGAACGCCTCAAGGAGGATGCCCACCATCGCCACGCCGAAGACGATCAGCACCGGCGAGAGCTGGGCGTACTCGATGTCCGGCTTCGGGATCTTGTCGGCGACCGGAGCGGCCGTCGTCCACAAGCTGTGGACGGCGCCCACACCTACGGCTCCCTTGTCTGCTGCGCTCACTTCTTCGCCTCCAGCGCGGGCTTGGGATCGGTCTTGTGCACGTCGGAGAGCGTGTGCTTGACCGACGGGTTGAGGATGTCGGTCACCGGCTTCGGGTACACGCCCAGGAAGAGCAGCAGCGCGATCAGCGGTGCCACGACGACCAGTTCACGTACCTTCAGGTCGGACATGCCCTCGATCCCGGCCTTGACCGGGCCGGTCATCGTGCGCTGGTAGAGCACCAGCACGTACAGCGCGGCGAGCACGATGCCCAGCGTGGCGATGATGCCGAGCACCGGGTAGCGGCTGAACGTGCCGACCAGTACGAGGAATTCACTGACGAAGGGCGCCAGGCCCGGCAGCGACAAGGTGGCGAGGCCGCCGATCAGGAAGGTGCCCGCCAGTACCGGCGCCACCTTCTGCACACCGCCGAAGTCGGCGATGAGCCGCGAGCCGCGCCGGGTGATCAGGAAGCCCGCGACCAGCATCAGCGCGGCCGTCGAGATGCCGTGGTTGACCATGTACAGCGCGGCGCCGCTCTGCCCCTGGGTGGTCATCGCGAAGATGCCCAGGATGATGAAGCCGAAGTGCGAGATCGAGGCGTACGCGATCAGCCGCTTGATGTCCCGCTGGCCGACGGCGAGCAGCGCGCCGTAGATGATGCCGATCACGGCCAGGACCAGGATCACCGGGGTCGCCCACTTGGACGCCTCGGGGAAGAGCTGGAGGCAGTAGCGCAGCATCGCGAAGGTGCCGACCTTGTCGACGACCGCGGTGATCAGTACGGCGACCGGCGCGGTGGACTCGCCCATCGCGTTCGGCAGCCAGGTGTGCAGCGGCCACAGCGGCGCCTTCACCGCGAAGGCGAAGAAGAAGCCGAGGAACAGCCAGCGCTCGGTGGACGTCTCGATGTGCAGCTTCCCGGAACCGCGCGCGGCCAGGATCTCCTGGAGCGAGAAGGTGCCGGTGCCGAGCTGCTTGGCGGTGACCGCGTACAGGCCGATCACCGCGGCGAGCATGATCAGGCCGCCCGCCAGGTTGTACAGCAGGAACTTGACCGCCGCGTACGACCGCTGCCGTGCCGCCTCTTCCTCACCGGCCGCGTGGGCCCGGTCGCCGAAGCCGCCGATGAGGAAGTACATCGGGATGAGCATGGCTTCGAAGAAGATGTAGAAGAGGAAGACGTCGGTGGCCTCGAAGGAGAGCACCACCATGGCCTCGACCAGCAGGATCAGCGCGAAGAAGCCCTGCGTGGGACGCCACTTGAGGTGGGGGTTGCCCGCGGCGGAGCCGCTGGGAGCCGCGGTCTCCAGAGGCTCGGCGTCGTGCCAGCCGGCCAGCATCACGAAGGGGATCAGCAGCGCGGTCAGGGCGATCAGGGCGACGGCGATGCCGTCCACGCCGAGGTCGTAGCGGAGCCCGAAGTTCTTGATCCAGGCGTGCGACTCGGTGAGCTGATAGCGGTCGCCGCCCGGATCGAAGCGGACCAGCGCGGCGATGGCCAGACCGAGCGTGCCCAGCGAGAAGACCAGCGCCGTGTACTTGGCGGCGGTCCTCTTCGCCGCGGGCACGGCCGCGGTGACGACAGCGCCTACCGCGGGCAGCGCGGCGGTGACCGTGAGGAGGGGAAAGGACATGAGCTATCAGACCGCCCTCATGAGAAGAGTCGCGGCGACCAGCACCGCGGAGCCGCCGAGCATCGAGACGGCGTACGACCGTACGTAGCCGTTCTGGAGCTTGCGGAGGCGGCCGGAGAGGCCGCCGACCGAGGCGGCCGTGCCGTTGACGACGCCGTCGACCAGGGAGTGGTCGAGGTAGACCAGCGAGCGGGTGAGGTGCTCGCCGCCGCGGACGAGGACGACGTGGTTGAAGTCGTCCTGGAGCAGGTCGCGGCGGGCCGCCCGGGTCAGCAGCGAGCCGCGCGGCGCGACGGCGGGGACGGACCTGCGGCCGTACAGCATCCAGGCGATGCCGACGCCGATGACCAGCGCCACCATCGTGCCGCCGGTGACGGTGCCCGCGCTGATCGGCGAGTCGCCCTCGGCGTGCCCGGTGACCGGCTCCAGCCACTTCACGAAGGAGGAGTTGATGCTGAACAGGCCACCGGCCAGGACCGAGCCGAAGGCCAGGATGATCATCGGGATGGTCATCGACTTGGGCGACTCGTGCGGGTGCGGCTCGTGGCCCTCGGCGTCCGGCACCCAGCGCTTCTCGCCGAAGAAGGTCATCAGCATCACGCGCGTCATGTAGAAGGCGGTGATCGCGGCGCCCAGCAGGGCGCAGCAGCCGAGAATCCAGCCCTCGGCGCCGCCCTTGGCGAAGGCCGCCTCGATGATCTTGTCCTTGGAGAAGAAGCCGGACAGGCCGGGGAAGCCGATGATCGCCAGGTAGCCGAGACCGAAGGTGACGAAGGTGACCGGCATGTACGTGCGCAGGCCGCCGTAACGCCGCATGTCGACCTCGTCGTTCATGCCGTGCATGACCGAACCGGCGCCCAGGAACAGCCCGGCCTTGAAGAAGCCGTGCGTGACCAGGTGCATGATCGCGAAGACGTAGCCGATCGGGCCGAGCCCGGCCGCCATGATCATGTAGCCGATCTGCGACATCGTCGATCCGGCGAGCGCCTTCTTGATGTCGTCCTTCGCGCAACCGACGATCGCACCGAACAGCAGCGTGACCGCGCCGACGGTGACGACGGCGGTCTGCGCGTCGGGCGCCGCGTTGAAGATCGCGCCGGAGCGGGTGATCAGGTAGACGCCCGCGGTCACCATGGTCGCGGCGTGGATCAGGGCCGAGACCGGGGTCGGGCCCTCCATCGCGTCGCCGAGCCAGGACTGGAGCGGCACCTGGGCCGACTTGCCGCACGCGGCCAGCAGCAGCATGAAGCCGATGCCGGTGATCGTGGCGTGCTGCGTGGTCGAGGCGTCGGCGGCCCGCGGCAGGATGTCCGCGAAGGCGAACGAGCCGAAGGTGGTGAACATCAGCATGATGGCCACCGACAGGCCGATGTCGCCGACCCGGTTGACCAGGAACGCCTTCTTCGCCGCGGTCGCCGCGCTCGGCTTGTGCTGCCAGAAACCGATCAGCAGGTACGAGGCGAGGCCGACGCCCTCCCAACCGGCGTACAGCAGGAAGTAGTTGTCGGCCAGCACCAGCAACAGCATCGCCGCGAGGAACAGGTTGAGGTAGCCGAAGAAGCGGCGGCGGCGCTCGTCGTGCTCCATGTAGCCGATCGAGTAGATGTGGATCAGCGTGCCCACACCGGTGATCAGCAGCACGAACGTCATCGACAACTGGTCGAGCTGGAAGCCGACATCGGCGCGGAAACCGCCGACCGGCACCCAGGTGAACAGGTGCGAGTGCAGGCCACGCGCGTCGGCGTCCTTGCCCAGCATGTTGGCGAACAGCACCACGCCGAGCGCGAACGACGCCAGGGCGAGCAGCGTGCCGAGCAGGTGGCCGAAGCGGTCGAGCCGCCGGCCTCCGGTCAGCAGGATGCCCGCGCCCAGCAGCGGCGCCGCGACGAGCAGTCCGATCAGGTTCTCCACTGTCGCAGCCCCTCTACAGCTTCATGAGATTGGCGTCGTCGACCGAAGCCGAGTGGCGGGAGCGGAAGATCGACACGATGATCGCCAGGCCGACCACGACTTCCGCGGCGGCGACCACCATCGTGAAGAACGCGATCACCTGGCCGTCGAGGTTGCCGTGCAGCCGCGAGAAGGTGACGAACGCCAGGTTGCAGGCGTTCAGCATCAGCTCGATGCACATGAAGACCACGATCGCGTTGCGCCGGATCAGTACGCCCGCCGCGCCGATGGTGAACAGCAGCGCCGACAGGTACAGGTAGTTGGCCGGATTCACTTGGCACCCTCCTCGGCCCGGTCGGAAGCCCGGTCGGCCTCTCGTGCGGCTTCCCGGTCGGCCTCGCGTACGGTCTCGCGCTCGGCCCGTTCGGCCTTGCGCTCCACCGCCGTACGCTCCGGCTCGCGCTCCAGGTACTCCTCGGTGCGCTGGTCCAGCTCGGCGAGCCGGTGCAGGGCGTCGGCGGACACGTCACGGATCTGGCCGCGGGCCCGCAGCGTGGCGCTGACCGACAGCTCCGAGATGGAACCGTCGGGCAGCAGCGCGGGGATGTCCACCGCGTTGTGCCGGGCGTAGGTGCCGGGCGCGGGCAGCGGGGTGACCTGTACGCCGCCGCGCACGCGCGCCTCGGACAGCTCGCGCTGGGTGCGCCGCTCCTCGGTGCGCTCGCGGTGCGTGAGCACCATCGCGCCGATGGCCGCGGTGATCAGCAGCGCGCCGGTGATCTCGAAGGACCACACGTACTTGGTGAAGATCAGCCGGGCCAGACCGGGCACGTTGCCCGCGGAGTTGGCCTGGCCGACACCGGCGAAGGTGTCGAGCGAGGCGTTGCCGATCCCGGCGATCAGCAGGATGCCGAAGCCGAGACCGCAGGCCGCGGCCATCCAGCGCTGGCCCTTGAGCGTCTCCTTCAGCGAGTCGGCGGCGGTGATGCCGACCAGCATGACGACGAAGAGGAAGAGCATCATGATCGCGCCGGTGTAGACGACGATCTGCACGACGCCCAGGAAGTACGCGCCCTGCGCCAGGTAGAAGATCGCGAGCACGATCATCGTCCCGGCCAGCGACAGCGCGCTGTGCACGGACTTCTTCATCAGGACGGTGCCGAGCGCGCCGAGCACGGCGACCGTGCCCAGAATCCAGAACTGGACGGCCTCACCGGTGGAGGTCTGCGACGCGGCGGCGGCGAGCTGGGAGGTGGCGAGCTGGGAGGTCGCGGCGATCATGCCTCGTCCCCCGTTCCCGCGGGCGTGCCGCCGCCGGGGGCGGGCGCGACCGCGGCGCCCTCGGCGTCGGTCCTGGTGAAGCCCGTCTCGGGGGCGTCGGGCGCGTCCGCCGCGGTGGCGCCGTCGGTCCGCACCGTCTCGTCCGGCTTCTCGCCCTTGGAGACCGCGACCTGCCGTACGGTGCCGGGCGCGGCCTCGGTGACCGCGCCGCGGTAGTAGTCGCCCTCGTCCATGCCGGGGAAGATCGAGTGCGGCGAGTCGACCATGCCCTCCTCGAGCCCGGACAGGAGCTGTTCCTTGGTGAAGATCAGCGACTCGCGGGTCCGGTCGGCCAGTTCGTACTCGTTGGTCATCGTCAGCGCGCGCGTCGGGCACGCCTCGATGCACAGGCCGCACAGGATGCAGCGGGCGTAGTTGATCTGGTAGACGCGGCCGTAGCGCTCACCGGGTGAGTAGCGCTCCTCCTCGGTGTTGTCCGCGCCCTCCACGTAGATGGCGTCCGCCGGGCAGGCCCACGCGCACAGCTCGCAGCCGACGCACTTCTCCAGGCCGTCCGGGTGCCGGTTGAGCTGGTGGCGGCCGTGGAAACGCGGGGCGGTGGGCTTCTTGTACTCGGGGTACTGCTCGGTCAGCCGCTTCTTGAACATGGCCTTGAAGGTCACGCCGAAGCCTGCGACCGGGCCGAGGAACTCAGGCATCGCCGTCCTCCTTCTTCTCCTGCTCGGGGGCATCCTGGACGTCCGGTTCCGCCGCGCCGGACACGCCGGACGCGCTGGCGGCACCCACGAGTTGGGGCTGTGCCGCCCGGCTGGGGCGCCGCGGCACCCGCTCCGCCTCCTGACCCGGCAGCGGCGGTACGGGATAGCCGCCCGCCATCGGGTCGAAGCGGTCCGGTGGCGCGAGCGCGCCGCCGCCGCGGACGGCGGCCTTCTTCTCCTCGCGGTCCCTGAAGACGTCCGCGATGAGCGAGATCAGCAGCAGCGCGATCACCACACCGCCGATGTACAGGACGATCTTCGTGAAGTCGTAGTCCTCGTTGCGCATCGCGCGGACCGCGGCGACCAGCATCAGCCAGACCATGGAGACCGGGATGAGGACCTTCCAGCCCAGCTTCATGAACTGGTCGTAGCGGACCCGGGGCAGGGTGCCGCGCAGCCAGATGAAGAAGAACAGCAGCAACTGGACCTTGACGATGAACCAGAGCATCGGCCACCAGCCGTGGTTCGCGCCGATCCAGACCGTGCTGATCGGCCAGGGGGCGCGCCAGCCGCCGAGGAAGAGCGTCGTCGCGACCGCGGAGACCGTCACCATGTTCACGTACTCGGCGAGCATGAACAGCGCGAACTTGATCGAGCTGTACTCGGTGTTGAAGCCGCCGACCAGGTCGCCCTCGGACTCCGGCATGTCGAACGGCGCGCGGTTGGTCTCGCCGACCATCGCGATGATGTAGATGATCAGCGAGACGGGCAGCAGGATCGCGTACCAGCGGTCGTGCTGCGCCTCGACGATCGTCGACGTCGACATGGAGCCGGAGTAGAGGAAGACCGCCGCGAAGGACAGGCCCATCGCGATCTCGTACGAGATCATCTGCGCGGACGCGCGCAGGCCGCCGAGCAGCGGGTACGTCGAGCCGGACGACCAGCCCGCCAGGACGATGCCGTAGATGCCGACCGACGCGGTGGCCAGGATGAACAGCAGGCCGATCGGGAGGTCGGTGAGCTGGAGCGCGGTGCGCTGGCCGAAGATCGACACCTCGTTGTCGGCCGGGCCGAAGGGGATCACCGCGAACGCCATGAAGGCCGGGATGGCCGCCACGACGGGCGCGAGGATGAACACCACCTTGTCGGCCCGCTTGACGACGATGTCCTCCTTCAGCATCAGCTTGATGCCGTCGGCGAGGGACTGGAGCATGCCCCAGGGGCCGTGCCGGTTCGGGCCGATGCGCAACTGCATCCACGCGACGACCTTGCGCTCCCACACGATGGCGACGAGCACGGTCAGCATCGCGAAGGCGAAGCAGAAGACCGCCTTGAGGATGATCAGCCACCAGATGTCGTTGCCGAACCAGGAGAGATTCTCCGTGGTGGCGGCGAGCTGGGTCAGTGGCGCGCTCATCGGGTGCCCTCCTCTTGCGTGACCGCGGCGGCGCTGCCGACGGAGACGACCTGGCCCGTACGGGCACCGGTGTCGGAGGCGACGCCGTTCCCCGCGGAGTTCAGCGGCAGCCACACCACCCGGTCGGGCATCGCGGTGACGACCAGCGGCAGCGTGACCGCGCCCGCGGGCCCGGTCACCGTCAGCGGGTCGCCGTCGGTGACACCGGCCTCGGCGGCGGTGGCGGCCGACAGCCGGGCGACGGCCGCGTGCCGGGTGCCGGCCAGCGCGTCGTCCCCGTCCTGGAGGCGGCCCTGGTCGAGCAGCAGCCGGTGTCCGGCCAGCAGCGCCTGGCCCGCCTCGGGGCGGGGCAGCGATCCGGCGGACTCCAGCGGCGAGCTGCCCCAGGGGCCGTCCCACCCGGCGAGCCGGTCGAGTTCGGAGCGCGCGCCCCGCACGTCGGCCAGGCCGAGCCGGACGTCGAGCGCGTCGGCCAGCATCGTCAGGACGCGGGCGTCCGGGAGCTGGTGCCGGTTGGTGGCCTGGTCGGGCTTGATGGCCGCGTCGAACATCCGGGCCCTGCCCTCCCAGTTGAGGAAGGTGCCGGTCTTCTCGGCGACCGCGGCGACCGGGAGGACGACGTCGGCGCGGTCGGTGACCTCGCTGGGCCGCTGCTCCAGGCTGACCAGGAAGCCGACCGCGTCCAGCGCCTCGCGGGCGCGGGCCGGGTCCGGCAGGTCCGCGACCTCGACGCCGCCGACGACCAGGGCCGCCAGCTCGCCCGCGGCGGCGGCCTCGACGATCTGGCCGGTGTCGCGGCCGAAGCGGTGCGGCAGCTCCGGCAGACCCCACACCGAGGCGACCTCGGCGCGGGCCCGCGGGTCGGTGACCGGACGGCCGCCGGGCAGCAGCCCGGGCAGCGCGCCCGCCTCGACGGCGCCGCGCTCACCGGCCCTGCGCGGAATCCACGCCAGCGCGGCGCCGGTGGCCGTGGCCAGCCGGACCACGGCGGTCAGCCCGCCGGGCACGGCGGCCAGCCGCTCGCCGACCAGGATGACGGCGCCCGCGGCGCGCAGCGCCTCGGCCGCGGCCTGCCCGGTCTCGTCCAGGCCGACACCGCCCGCGAGCGCGTCCAGCCACTCGGGTTCCGTGCCGGGGGCGGCGGGCAGCAGGACGCCGCCCGCCTTCTCCAGGCCGCGGGTGGCGTGCGTGGCCAGGGCGTACGTCTGCTGCTTGCGCTTGCGGTGCGCCTTGCGGAGCCGCAGGAAGACCCCGGGGGCCTCCTCCTCGGCCTCGAGTCCCGCCAGCAGTACGGCCGGTGCCTTCTCCAGCGCCGTGTACGTGATGCCGGTGCCCGACAGGTCGAGGCCGCGCCCGGCGACCGTGGCGGCCAGGAAGTCGGCCTCCTCGGCGGAGTGCGCGCGGGCCCTGAAGTCCACGTCGTTGGTGCCGAGCACGACGCGGGCGAACTTGGCGTACGCGTACGCGTCCTCGACGGTGACGCGTCCGCCGGGCAGCACCGCGGCGCGGCCGTGCGCCGCGCTGAGCCCGGCCGCGGCGGCGGCCAGCGCCTCGGGCCAGGACGCGGGGACGAGTTCGCCCTCGGCGTTGCGGACCAGGGGGTGGCTCAGCCGGTCGGGGCGCTGCGCGTAGCGGAAGCCGAAGCGGCCCTTGTCGCAGATCCACTCCTCGTTGACCTGCGGGTCGTCGGCCGCCAGCCGCCGCATGACCTTGCCGCGGCGGTGGTCGGTACGGGTCGCGCAGCCGCCCGCGCAGTGCTCGCACACCGACGGCGACGACACGAGGTCGAACGGCCGGGAGCGGAAGCGGTACGCGGCCGAGGTGAGCGCGCCGACCGGGCAGATCTGGATGGTGTTGCCGGAGAAGTACGACTCGAAGGGGTCGCCGACCCCGGTGCCGATCTGCTGGAGCGCGCCGCGTTCCAGCATCTCGATCATCGGGTCGCCCGCCACCTGGTTGCTGAACCGGGTGCAGCGCGCGCACAGCACGCACCGCTCGCGGTCCAGCAGCACCTGGGTGGAGATCGGCACCGGCTTCTCGTACGTCCGCTTCTTGCCCTCGAAGCGCGAGTCGGTGTCGCCGACCTGCATCGCCTGGTTCTGCAAGGGGCATTCGCCGCCCTTGTCGCAGACCGGGCAGTCCAGCGGGTGGTTGATCAGCAGCAGCTCCATCACGCCGCGCTGCGCCTTCTCGGCGACCGGCGACGAGAGCTGCGTCTTGACGACCATCCCGTCGGTACAGGTGATCGTGCAGGACGCGACCGGCTTGCGCTGGCCCTCGACCTCGACGATGCACTGGCGGCAGGCCCCGGCCGGGTCGAGCAGCGGGTGGTCGCAGAACCGGGGGATCTCGATGCCGAGCAGTTCCGCGGCCCGGATGACCAGGGTCCCCTTGGGGACGGACACCGCGATGCCGTCGATCTGCACGGAGATGAGATCTTCCGGCGGCACCGCCGCCTGACCCCCTCCGGAGGGTGCGTTGGTAGTGACGGTCACGCGTGGGCCTCCGTACGGGACTTGTCGGCCCAGGCGGTGGAGCGGGCCGGGTCGAAGGGGCAGCCCTTGCGCTCGATGTGCTCCTCGTACTCCGCGCGGAAGTGCTTCAGAGAGGAGAAGATCGGGGCGGCGGCGCCGTCGCCGAGCGCGCAGAAGGACTTGCCGTTGATGTTGTCGGCGATGTCGTTGAGCTTGTCCAGGTCCTCGGGCCGGCCCTTGCCCGCCTCGATGTCACGCAGCAACTGGACGAGCCAGTATGTGCCTTCGCGGCACGGCGTGCACTTTCCGCAGGACTCGTGGGCGTAGAACTCGGTCCAGCGGGTGACGGCCCGCACCACGCAGGTCGTCTCGTCGAAGCACTGGAGCGCCTTGGTGCCGAGCATCGATCCGGCGGCGCCGACGCCCTCGTAGTCCAGCGCGACGTCCAGGTGCTCGTCGGTGAACATCGGGGTCGAGGAGCCGCCGGGCGTCCAGAACTTGAGCCGGTGTCCCGGCCGCATGCCGCCGCCGAGGTCGAGGAGCTGCCGCAGCGTGATGCCGAGCGGCGCCTCGTACTGCCCGGGTTTGGCGACGTGCCCGGAGAGCGAGTACAGCGTGAAGCCGGGGGACTTCTCGCTGCCCATCGCCTTGAACCAGTCCTTGCCGCGCTGCATGATCGCGGGAACCGAGGCGATCGACTCCACGTTGTTCACCACGGTGGGACAGGCGTACAGGCCCTCCACGGCGGGGAAGGGCGGGCGGAGCCTGGGCTGGCCGCGACGGCCCTCCAGGGAGTCCAGCAGCGCCGTCTCCTCACCGCAGATGTACGCGCCCGCGCCGGCGTGGACGGTCAACTCCAGGTCGAATCCGCTGCCTTGGATGTCACGGCCGAGGTAACCGGCCGCGTACGCCTCGCGCACCGCCTCGTGCAGCCTGCGCAGGACGGGGACCGTCTCGCCGCGCAGGTAGATGAAGGCGTGGCTGGAGCGGATCGCGTAACACGCGATGATCATGCCCTCGATGAGGGAGTGCGGGTTCGCGAAGAGCAGCGGGATGTCCTTGCAGGTGCCCGGCTCCGACTCGTCCGCGTTGACCACGAGGTAGTGCGGCTTGCCGTCGCCCTGCGGGATGAACTGCCACTTCATGCCGGTCGGGAAGCCCGCGCCGCCACGGCCGCGCAGCCCCGAGTCCTTCACGTACGCGATCACGTCGTCCGGCGCCATGGCGAGCGCCTTGTCCAGGCCCTGGTAGCCGTCGTGCCTGCGGTAGGTGGCCAGGGTCCAGGACTCCGGCTCGTCCCAGAAGGCCGACAGCACGGGGGCGAGCAGCTTCTCCGCCGAGTCCACGGTCATCACTCGCCCTCCTCCTGCCTGGCGTTGTCGGCCACCGGGTCCGCGGCGTTGGCCGGGTCGGACTCCGCGGTCTTGTTGGGCGCGTCGTGCGAGCTGGCGTGCTGGGCGGGCGACGGGGTGTCCCGCGGCCCGGCCGGTGTGTCACGCGGCGAGTCGGCGCGCTGGGTGACGACCCGCGAGGGGGTCTCGCCCTTGTGCAGCCGCAGACCGGTGAGGGACGCGGGGCCCGCGCCGCCGCTGGCCTCGACCGCGCCGGGGCGCTCGTCGGGGAAACCGGCCAGGATGCGGGCGGTCTCCTTGTACGTGCACAGGGGCGCGCCGCGGGTCGGCCGGACCTCGCGTCCGGCGATCAGGTCGTCCACGAGCTGCTTGGCCGACTCCGGCGTCTGGTTGTCGAAGAACTCCCAGTTGATCATCACGACGGGCGCGAAGTCGCAGGCCGCGTTGCACTCGATGTGCTCCAGCGTGACCTTGCCGTCCTCGGTCGTCTCGTCGTTGCCGACGCCGAGGTGCTGCTTCAGCTCGTCGAAGATCGCGTCGCCGCCCATGACCGCGCACAGCGTGTTGGTGCACACGCCGACCTGGTAGTCGCCGGACGGCTTGCGCCGGTACATCGTGTAGAAGGTCGCCACCGCGGTGACCTCGGCGGTGGTCAGGTCGAGCACCTCGGCGCAGAACCGGATGCCGGTCCTGGTGACGTACCCCTCCTCGGACTGCACGAGGTGCAGCAGCGGCAGCAGGGCGCTGCGCGATCCGGGGTAGCGGGCGATCACTTCCTTGGCGTCGGCCTCCAGCCGGGCGCGCACATCGGCCGGGAAGTCCGGGGCGGGCATCTGCGGGATGCCCAGGGACACTCCCCCGGTGGCACCCATGGCCACGTCTGTCATCGGTCGACGCCTCCCATCACGGGGTCGATGGACGCCACCGCGACGATGACGTCGGCGACCTGGCCGCCCTCGCACATCGCCGCCATGGACTGGAGATTGGTGAAGGACGGGTCGCGGAAGTGCACCCGGAACGGGCGGGTGCCGCCGTCGCTGACCGCGTGCACCCCCAGCTCGCCCTTGGCCGACTCGATCGCCGCGTAGGACTGTCCTGCCGGGACCCGGAAGCCCTCGGTCACCAGCTTGAAGTGGTGGATCAGGGCCTCCATCGAGGTGCCCATGATCTTCTTGATGTGGTCGAGCGAGTTGCCGAGGCCGTCGGGGCCGAGCGCGAGCTGCGCGGGCCAGGCGATCTTCTTGTCCTCGACCATCACCGGGCCCGGCGCGAGCCGGTCGAGCACCTGCTCGACGATCCGCAGGCTCTGGTGCATCTCCTCCAGGCGGACCCGGAAGCGGCCGTAGGAGTCGCAGGTGTCGGCGGTCGGCACCTCGAAGTCGTAGTTCTCGTAACCGCAGTACGGGTCGGACTTGCGCAGGTCGTGCGGGAGTCCGGCGGCGCGCAGGATCGGTCCTGTGGCACCGAGCGCCATGCACCCGGCGAGGTCCAGGTAACCGACGTCCACCATGCGGCCCTTGAAGATCGGGTTGCCGGTGGCGAGCTTGTCGTACTCGGGCAGATTCTTGCGGAACGTCTTCACGAACTCGCGGACGAGGTCGATCGCGCCGGGCGGCAGGTCCTGCGCGAGGCCGCCGACGCGGACATACGCGTGGTTCATCCGCAGGCCGGTGATCAGCTCGAAGATGTCGAGGATGTACTCGCGGTCGCGGAACCCGTAGATCATGATCGTGGTCGCGCCCAGCTCCATGCCGCCGGTGGCGATGCAGACCAGGTGGGACGCGATCCGGTTGAGCTCCATCATGAGCACGCGGATGTCGGTGGCGCGCTGCGGCACCTGCTCGGTGATGCCGAGCAGCTTCTCGACGGCGAGGCAGTACGCCGTCTCGTTGAACAGCGGCGTCAGGTAGTCCATGCGCGTCACGAAGGTGGACCCCTGGGTCCACGTCCGGAACTCCATGTTCTTCTCGATGCCGGTGTGCAGGTAGCCGATGCCCGACCTGGCCTCGGTGACCGTCTCGCCGTCGATCTCCAGCATCAGCCGGAGCACACCGTGGGTGGACGGGTGCTGCGGGCCCATGTTGACGATGATGCGCTCGTCGTCGGCCTTGCTGACGGTCTCGGCCAGCTCGTCCCAGTCACCGCCGGTGACGGTGAAGACCCGGCCTTCGGTGGTCTCCCGCTCGTCGGCCTGCTGCGGGGCGTGGTGAGTACTCATTAGCTGTACGACCTCCGCTGGTCGGGAGCCGGGATCTGGGCACCCTTGTACTCGACGGGGATGCCGCCGAGCGGGTAGTCCTTGCGCTGCGGGTGGCCGGGCCAGTCGTCCGGCATCATGATCCGGGTGAGCGCCGGGTGGCCGTCGAAGACGATGCCGAAGAAGTCGTACGTCTCGCGCTCGTGCCAGTCGTTGGTCGGGTAGACCGAGACCAGCGACGGGATGTGCGGGTCGGCGTCGGGGGCGCTGACCTCCAGGCGGATCAGCCGCGCATGGGTGATCGAGCGCAGGTGGTAGACGGCGTGCAGCTCGCGGCCCTCGTCGCCGAGGTAGTGCACGCCGCTGACGCCGAGGCACAGCTCGAAGCGGAGCGCCGGGTCGTCGCGGAGCGTCCTGGCGACGGTGACCAGGTGTTCGCGGGCGATGTGGAAGGTCAGCTCGCCGCGGTCCACGACGGTCTTCTCGATCGCCTCGGCCGGGGGCAGGCCCTGCTCCTCCAACGCGCCTTCCAGCTCGTCGGCGATCTCGTCGAAGACGCCGTCGGGTCCGCCGTAGGGCCTGTTGCTCGCGCCGGGCAGCCGGACGGTACGGACCAGGCCGCCGTAACCGCTGGTGTCGCCGCCGTTGTTGGCACCGAACATGCCCTTGCGGACGCCGATGACCTCACCGGCGTCGGCGCGCTGTCCCGGCAGGTTCTCCGGGGTCTCGGGAGTGTTGCTGGTCACCGCAGCAGGCCCTTCATCTCGATCGTCGGGAGCGCCTTGCGGGCCGCTTCCTCCGCCTCGCGGGCCGCCTCTTCGCGGTTCACGCCGAGCTTGGAGTGCTGGATCTTCTCGTGCAGCTTGAGGATCGCGTCCAGCAGCATCTCGGGGCGCGGCGGGCAGCCGGGCAGGTAGATGTCGACCGGCACGACGTGGTCGACGCCCTGCACGATCGCGTAGTTGTTGAACATCCCGCCGCTGGAGGCGCAGACACCCATCGAGATGACCCACTTGGGGTTCGGCATCTGGTCGTAGACCTGGCGCAGCACCGGGGCCATCTTCTGGCTCACCCGGCCGGCCACGATCATCAGGTCGGCCTGGCGCGGCGAGCCGCGGAAGACCTCCATGCCGAACCTGGCCATGTCGTAGCGCCCGGCGCCCGCGGTCATCATCTCGATGGCGCAGCAGGCCAGGCCGAAGGTGGCCGGGAAGACCGACGCCTTACGTACCCAGCCCGCGGCGGTCTCCACGGTCGTGAGCAGGAATCCGCTCGGCAGTTTCTCTTCGATACCCATGCGTTGGCTCCTGGTCCCCTTCTGTCCCCTGGTCCCCTGGTCCTCTCGGCGTTCCCTAGTCCCACTCCAGGCCGCCGCGCCGCCACACGTACGCGTAGGCGACGAAGACGGTGAGCACGAAGAGGAGCATCTCCACCAGGCCGAACATCCCCAGCCGGTCGAAGGTGACGGCCCAGGGATAGAGGAAGACGATCTCGATGTCGAAGACGATGAAGAGCATCGCCGTCAGGTAGTACTTGATCGGGAAGCGTCCCCCGCCGACCGGCTGCGGGGTGGGCTCGATGCCGCACTCATACGCTTCCAGTTTGGCCCTGTTGTACCGTTTTGGCCCGATGATCGAGGCCATGAAAACGGAGAAGATCGCGAAGCCGGCCGCAAGGCCTCCCAGCACGAGGATGGGCGCGTAGGCATTCACCGTCCCCCGCTCCTTCCTTTTCAGTCGCCAGTGACTGCGTGGGTGTCCCCCCGCCGAGGTGGGCGGAGGAGCCGGCCCCTGCCCGTGGTCCGCGCCACCGAAACGACGAAGATCGCTTCTATGTGAGGCAGTTCACAAGCCTGAGCCGCCTGCATCCTATGCCTGCCGGTCTGTGATCTGCGACACGGGGTACGCCAAGACCTTTGTGATCTCCACCACCTGACGAACGATCATGAAGTCGGATGAGCGGTGATCATGGTGCGGAACGGCCGCAAAGGATCACTTCACGTCACAAGCGGAAGCGTTGTCGCTGGTCAGAGCGGTGCGCGCATTATCAAGGCGCGCTCGGCAGAGGCAAATTGGCGCTGGACGACTCCACGTGATAGCGCGCGGCGGTCGAGCGGCGACGGCCCCGGAGCCCGGCATTCACACGTGATTCACCCGCGTGAAAGCGCGCACGAGCGCATAGGTGACCGCTTATCCGAAACCGGGCGAAAGTGCTCGCGCGCCAAGATCACAAACGGGGCATTTGAGCCGTGAGCACGTCAACTGTGTCGCATCCCACCTTTGTTGAACGGAACCAAGCATTCCTGATAGCCAGGACCGCATGTCCCCGAACCAGATACGGACCTCCGCGTCCGACCGGACCTCCGCGTCCGGCTCGCATCCGACCGAATCGCATACCGGCCGCCGACGGCACGCCGCCCCCGGCCGCCCCAACTGGGTACGCAGGGCAGGACTCGTCGGCGGCGTCGTCAGCGCGATCGCTCTCGGCGGCTCCGCCGCCCCGGCCCTGGCCGACAACACCGACTCCACCCCCGCGCACGGCACTCCGGCCCTCACGCCGTCCGATCTCGCGAACGCCGCCGAGGCGACCGCCCAGGCGTCCACGCTGACCACCGAGGTGACCGCGGCGCAGGCCGCGCAGGCGATCGACCAGGCCGCCATCGCGATGCAGCTCCAGGCCGCCAAGGACGCCTCCGTGGCCGAGGCCGCCAAGGAGGCCGCCGCCACGAAGAAGAGCGCCGACGCCAAGGCCGCCGCGAAGGCGAAGGCCGAGGCCGAGGCGAAGGCCGCCGAGGCCGCCAAGGAGCGCGCCGCCACCCAGGCCGCCTCCCGCTCGGCCGAGCGCACCGCGCTGGCCACACCGACCGCGTCGGCCAACTCGTCCGGTTCTTCTGATTCTTCTGGTTCGTCCGGTTCATCCGACTCCGGTACGACCACCTCGACGGCCAGCCCGTCCGCCACCACGGCGACCGGCAGCGTCGCGAAGCTGATCAGCTTCCTGAAGTCGCAGATCGGCAAGCCGTACGTGTACGGCGCCGCCGGTCCCGACTCGTACGACTGCTCCGGCCTCACCCAGGTCGCCTACGCCACCGTCGGCGTCGACCTGCCGCGCACCTCCCAGGAGCAGTCCAACGTCGGCACCCCCGTCTCGGTCAGCGATGTGCAGGCCGGCGACATCATCTTCTGGGGCGGCCAGGGCAGCGCCTACCACGTCGGCGTCTACATCGGCGACGGCCAGTACCTGGACGCGGCCAACCCCTCGACCCCCGTGGCCATTCACCAGATGGCCGACTACATGCCGGACTGGGCGGTTCGGGTCCTCTGACCCGTTTCCCCCTTTTCGCACGTTTGGCACCATAAGACCGCCGTGACCCCCTCACCGGGACGTCACGGCGGTCCGCTGCCCGTTGTGCGCTGACGCGCGGGCGGGGAAGGGGCGGGGGTATGACCGACGCAGACACCCGCACGCCGGACGGTCGGACGTACCGGCGGGCGGGTCAGGACGCGGAGAGCGTCACGCGCTCGGCGTGATCTTGGTCAGGCCGTTGATCACGCGGTCCATCGCGTCACCGCCGGTCGGGTCGGTGAGGTTGGCGAGCAGCTTGAGGCAGAAGCGCATCAGCATCGGGTGGGTGAGACCGCGCTGCGTGGCGATCTGGAGCACCTTCGGGTTGCCGATGAGCTTCACGAAGGCGCGGCCCAGCGTGTAGTAACCGCCGTAGGTGTCCTGGAGGATGCGCGGGTAGTTCTGGAGGGCCAGCTCGCGCTGGGCGGAGGTGGCGCGGGCGTGCGCCTGGGTGATGACGTCGGCGGCGATCTGGCCGGACTCCATCGCGTAGGCGATGCCCTCGCCGTTGAACGGGTTGACCAGGCCGCCCGCGTCGCCCACCAGGACCAGGCCCTTGGTGTAGTGCGGCTTGCGGTTGAAGGCCATCGGGAGCGCGGCGCCGCGGATCGGCTGCGTCATGTTGTCCGGGGTGTAGCCCCACTCCTCCGGCATCGAGGCGCACCACGCCTTGAGCACCTCGCGCCAGTCCAGCTCGCGGTACGCGGAGGAGGAGTTGAGGATGCCGAGACCGACGTTCGACGTGCCGTCACCGAGGCCGAACACCCAGCCGTAACCGGGCAGTTGCCGGTCCTGCGGCCCGCGCCGGTCCCACAGTTCGAGCCACGACTCCAGGTAGTCGTCCTCGTGCCGCGGCGAGGTGAAGTACGTGCGGACCGCGACGCCCATCGGCCGGTCCTCGCGGCGGTGCAGGCCCATCGCCAGGGACAGCCGGGTGGAGTTGCCGTCCGCGGCGACCACCAGCGGCGCGTGGAAGGTCACCGGCCGCTTCTCCTCGCCGAGTTTGGCCTCGACGCCGGTGATCCGCCCGGTGCGCGCGTCGGTGATCGGGGCGCCGACGTTGCACCGCTCGTACAGCGTCGCGCCCGCCTTCACCGCCTGCTGGGCGAGGATGTCGTCGAAGTCGTCGCGCTTGCGGACCAGTCCGTAGTTCGGGTACGCGGCCAGCTCGGGCCAGTCCATCTGGAGACGCACGCCGCCGCTGATGATGCGCAGGCCCTTGTTGCGCAGCCAGCCCGCCTCCTGCGAGATGTCGATTCCCATCGACACGAGCTGCTTGGTGGCGCGCGGGGTCAGGCCGTCGCCGCACACCTTCTCGCGCGGGAACGCGGTCTTCTCCAGCAGCAGGACGTTCAGTCCCGACTTGGCCAGGTAGTACGCGGTCGTCGAACCGGCGGGCCCGGCGCCGACGACGATCACATCGGCGCTGCGCTCGGACAGGGCGGTGTCGGTCACGGTGGGCTCTCCCGTTTCGGCGAGTGTCGGTGTCGGCGACGGTCGTTATCGGCCGGGCGCTGCTCGGCCGAGAGCTGCCCGGCCGGTACCGAGTCTATGAGGCCCGGCGACGGGACACAGCGGGGCCCGCCTGAACCGCGGTTCGCGGCAGCGCGGCGCGTTGACGCGAGCGCGCGGTCCTACGCGGAGGAAGCCGTCGACGGAGCCGTCGCCCGGTGCAGGGCGACGATGCCCCCGGTGAGATTGCGCCAGGCCACCGCGTTCCAACCGGCCTCCTGGAGCCGGGTGGCGAGCCCCTTCTGGTCGGGCCAGGCGCGGATGGACTCGGCGAGGTAGACGTACGCGTCGGGATTGCTGCTGACGGCCGTCGCGACCGGCGGCAGCGCCCGCATCAGGTACTCGGTGTAGACGGTCCTGAACGGCCGGTACGTGGGGTGGCTGAACTCACAGATGACCAGCCGTCCCCCGGGCTTGGCCACCCGCCGCATCTCGCGCAGCGCGGCGGCGGTGTCGTGGACGTTGCGCAGCGCGAAGGAGATGGTGACCGCGTCGAAGACGCCGTCCGCGAACGGCAGCCGGGTCGCGTCCCCCGCCGTCAGCGCCAGCTCCGGGTGCCGCTTCTTGCCCTCGCGCAGCATCCCGATCGAGAAGTCGCACGGCACGACGTCGGCTCCCGCGGCGGCGAAGCGCAGCGAGGACGTGCCCGTCCCCGCCCCCAGGTCCAGCACCCGCTCGCCCGGCCCCACCTCCAGGGCCTGCGCGACGGCCTTCCGCCACAGCCGCGTCTGGCCGAGCGACAGCACGTCGTTCGTCACGTCGTACTTGGCCGCCACGTCATCGAACATGGCGGCGACTTCGTGCGGTTGCTTGTCCAGCGATGCTCGCGTCACGCCCCCACCCTATTCGCATCGCGCGCCGCCAAGGCCGCTGCCCCGTCGGGGGACCTACGCGCGGCGGTGGACGAGGCGGCCGGCCAGGACGGTGGCGACGCAGGAGCCGTCGGTGGCGAGGACGGCGAGGTCGGCCCGGCCGCCGGGGGCGAGGCCGGGCGAGGTGGTGCCGGGCCAGAGCCGGAGCAGGCCGGTGCGGTCGACGGCGGAGCGGACGGCGGCGTCGGTGAGGTCGTCCACCACCCCGGTCACCCCCCGGGAGAGGAGCTCGTGGATGCCGCGCCGCACCGACTCGGCACGGTCGTGCGGCCGGTCGGGGTCCTGCGGGTCCTCGTGGTAGGTCTCTTCGAGGAAGACGCGCACGCCGTCGGCGACGAGTCCGGGGCCGATGGTGCCGCGCCAGCGCCGCACCCGGGCGTCCGGGTGCGCGGCGGCGACCTCGTCCATCGGCCCGACCGCGACGACCCGGCCGCCGTCGACGAGGACGGCGCCGTCCGGGACGGCCTCGCCGCCCGCGGTGAGCCGGAGCAGCGGGGCGACGTGAAGGGTCAGCATGGGTCCATGATCCAGCACGCCGGGCCTCCGGGGGCAGGCCGCCCCCGGACGCCTCAGCGCGAGGCGTCCAGCAGCTTCAGCTCCGGGTGCGCCGTACCGCCCTCGATCGCCGTGGACGACAGGTGCGAGACGACGTGGTCGTTGACCGGGTCGTTCGCCGGGTCGTCGTGGATGACCAGGTGCTCGTACGTGGTGGCGCGCTGCGCCGGGACGCGGCCCGCGGACCGGATGAGGTGGATCAGCTCCATCCGGTTGGAGCGGTGCTTGGCGCCGGCCGACGACACCACGTTCTCCTCCAGCATCACCGAGCCGAGGTCGTCGGCGCCGTAGTGCAGCGAGAGCTGGCCGACCTCCTTGCCGGTGGTGAGCCAGGAACCCTGGATGTGCGCCACGTTGTCGAGGAAGAGCCGCGCGATGGCGATCATCCGCAGGTACTCGAAGAGGGTCGCCTGCGTCTGCCCCTTCAGGTGGTTGTTCTCCGGCTGGTAGGTGTACGGGATGAAGGCCCGGAAGCCGCCGGTACGGTCCTGCACGTCGCGGATCATCCGCAGGTGCTCGATCCGCTCGGCGTTGGTCTCACCGGTGCCCATCAGCATGGTGGAGGTGGACTCGACGCCCAGGTTGTGGGCGGTCTCCATGATCTCCAGCCAGCGCTCGCCGGACTCCTTCAGCGGCGCGATGGCCTTGCGCGGCCGGGCGGGCAGCAGCTCGGCCCCGGCGCCCGCGAAGGAGTCCAGGCCCGCCGCGTGGATCCGGCGGATCGCCTCCTCGGCGCTGACCCCGGAGATCCTCGCCATGTGCTCGACCTCGGACGCGCCGAGGGAGTGGATGACGAGCTGCGGGTACGCGGCCTTGATCGCGGAGAAGTGCTCCTCGTAGTACTCGACCCCGTAGTCCGGGTGGTGGCCGCCCTGGAACATGATCTGGGTGCCGCCCAGCTCCACGGTCTCCGCGCAGCGCCGCAGGATGTCGTCGAGCCCGCGCGACCAGCCCTTGTCGGTGTCCTTGGGGGCCGCGTAGAAGGCGCAGAACTTGCACGCCGTCACGCAGACGTTCGTGTAGTTGATGTTCCGCTCGATGATGTACGTCGCGATGTGCTCGGTGCCCGCGTACCGGCGGCGGCGTACGGCGTCGGCGGCCGAGCCCAGCGCGTGCAGGGGTGCCGACCGGTAGAGGTCCAGCGCCTCCTCCGGCGTGATCCGGCCACCGGCGGCGGCACGGTCGAGGACGGCTGCGGTATCGCTCACCGGGAGGTCCTTTCGGAGGAGTGCGGACGTGGAGTGCGGACGGACCAGCCCAGCGTACGCCAGCGTCCCGGACGACCCACGGCCCCCACGGACGGGTGTGCCGGACGTACGGGGGTGCCGGACACGCGGGGCTTCCGAACGTACGGGTGTGCCGGACGCGCGGGTGGGCCGGACGCGGGGGGGGGGGGGGGGGGGGGGGGGGGGGGGGGGGGGGAGGAAGGGGGGGGGGGGGGGGGGGGGGGGGGGGGGGGGGGGGGGGAACC
>NZ_JBVHLD010000006.1:0-100258 GCF_055559175.1 Streptomyces sp. NPDC024632 | reverse complement strand
CGCTTTGGCGGGGTCGGGGACACCCCCCCCCCCCCCCCCCCCCCCCCGGCCCCCCACCACCCCCCCCCCCCCCCCCCCCGGGCCCCCCCCCCCCCCCCCCCCCCTTCTTTCTCCCCCCCCCCCCCCCCCCCCCCCCCCCCCCCCCACGCCGGGTCTCGCGGGTCGTGCCGGACGGTCGGGGGGACCGTCAGCCGTTCAGACCCTTGGCGAGCTGCTCGTCCGCCTGCTGGAACGCGTCGGCCGCGCTCTCCAGGAACTTGCCCATGCCGTCCAGACCCTCGATGGTCTTGGTGGCACCGGTGTTGAACTCGCTGTAGGACTGGTCGAACTGCTTCGAGGAACGGTCCGTGACGTAGCCGCCGTTGACGAGATCCTGAACGAACTTGTGCAGCGTGTTCAGCTTCTCGGTGATCTCGTGCTGACCGGTGCGCAGCTTGGTGGCCGCATCCCGCATGTCCTGGTACGTAACGTTGACATTAGCCATAGCGGCTTACCTCTCGTCGAACGTGCCGCAGGGCCGACCCCCGTGGCTCCTGATCGCAGATTTGTCTGATGGTCTGCTGATGCCTCAACTTACAGGGGAGGACGTGAGGGGTGCAGCCCCTGGTTCCCGGTACCGAAACGTCGACGTGACGGCGTCGAAGATGTCGAAGAACGAGTCCGCGAGGTCGAGTACGGCGCTGCTGCCCGCCACGAGCGCGACCTTGTCGGAGTGCCCCGGCAGCGGGATGAACGTCTGCATCAGCACGGTCCGCACCGTCCGCGAGTCGCCCGGCACGGTGACGTCCTCGATGCCGTACGTCCGCGCCGCCAGGCCCGTCTCCGGGATGTCGACGGTGGTCACCTTGCGCCACGGGTCGCCGTCCTTGGCCGCCTCCCGCGTGCGCAGCCCGGCCACGATCGACGCCGGGTCCGCCGCCAGCAGTTCACCCTCCGGCGTCCGCGCGCCGATCAGCGAGACCGTCACCGACGCGGTGAGCGGCAGCGCGCCGAAGTTCTGCGCCATGCAGCCGACGTACACCGCGCCGCTCTCGTACGCGTCCCGCGCCGCCTTGCGCAGGAACCGTGCCAGCACGTCGCGGTGTTCGGCCAGCGCCGGATTCTCCTTGACGCGCTGCGCGATGGTGCGGCGCACGCTCTCGTCGCGGGTCGCCGGGTGCAGGTCGAACTCCCACCACGTCATGGGCACCGTGAGGGAGAAGCCCTCCCGCTCGACGGGCATCACCCGTACGGGCCGCGGCTGTCCGCTGTCGTCGGCGTCCGCGCCGGGGGTCGTCACTTGCCGTCTCCCTTGGCGGACTTGGCGAGTTGGTCCGCGAGGTCCTTGTCCGCCTTCTTGATCTCGCGCACCGCGGTGTCGGCCATCTTCGACAGCCCCTCCAACTGGCTGTCGATCTCCTTGCGGCCGTCCTTCCAATTGTGCTCGAAGCTGTCGAGCGCCCCCGACACCTTGTCCGAGCCCAGCTTGGCCTCGTACGAGTTGAAGAGTTTCCGCGTCCCGTTCATGGTCGTCCGCACGGAGTCCAACGTCCGCGCGAAGTCCTCAAGTCCGGTCAGATCGACCGCGAGCCGATCCGGAGCCCCACCCATCCGATCCCCCTCCCCACGTCAGGTCGTCCGCTCCAACAATCCCACTGTTCCGCCGCCGGGCGGCGCGGCCGTGACCCGCAGCAGGTCGTCCTCGGGGTCGAGGACGAAGCCCGCCGACGTCAGCACGGCCGCGAGCGCCGGGCTCATGGCCTGCTCGATCTCTCCGAAGCGCTGCATCGTGCCCGCCGCCTCGTCCCGCGCCGCGACCGCCCGGTCCGCGGCCACGGCGAGGCTGGGGTGCGGGCGCCAGGACACGACGACGCCGGGGTCGTCGTCGTCCAGCGCGTCGATCTCCACCTGCGCCCCCCGCGCCACCAGCCGGTGCCCCCCGGCCGCGACCGGCAGCCCGGCCAGCTCCAACTCGTCCCGCACCTGCGCGGCGAGCCGCCGCATGGCCGCCATCGTCTGGTCACTGGGACCCCGCACGCCCACCCGCGAGTCAGTCGGCATGGCGGGGCCAGGCCGGGGAGTCGCGGGGCGGGGCGGGGCGGACGTGCCAGTGGGTGCGGTCCGCTTCCGGTTCCCAGTACGGCACATCGCCCTCGTAGTACAGGCCGTAGGCCCAGTGCTCGGGGTCCTCGTGGCCGAGGAGGTCGGGGCCTGTCGCCAGGTCCTGCCCGCCCCACGCCTGGTTGACGCGGGCCACCGCCTCGGCGCGCGACAGGCCGAACAGGCCGACCAGCTCGTCGGTGATGTCCCGCAGGGACTCCAGCGCCTCGGGAGACGTCGGCATGATGAACTCGTCCTCGGACACAGCGCCTCCCTCAGCGCACCAGTGAACGGGTGAACAGATCGGCCGCCTTCGAGCCGAAGACGGCGATCTGATGCCCGTCGAAGACCCCCGCCGCGCCCTTCCGGAACGCCTTGAGGTTCAACAGCATGGGCCCTTCGACCAGTTCGTAATCGTGCATGGCCCCGCCCATACGGTTGTGCCGGATGAAGTTGGCCAGCTCGTCGCTCGTACCGTTGAAGACCTTACTTCTCAGGGCCTCCAGCTCACTCTTGGGCACCTTGAAGTGCACCACTTCGGGGACGTCGCCGGAGCGCCCGGCCAGGATGCGCGACCACTTCTGCGCCTGTTCGAGGTCGTTGGTGACATAGAAGCCGCCCTTGCCGAAGTCCATCGCACGGGTGCTGAACGTGGTGTCCACGCCGTTGGCGAGGATGCCTCGCAGACCGCCGCCCGTGGTGCCGTGGTAGAGGTCGACCAGGCACTTGCCCTTGAGGCCGCGCGGGTCGGACCAGTTCAGCGGATTGAGGACGTAGGCGTAGGGGTCGGTACCCGCGTCCAGGCCCAGCGGGTCCGGGCTGAGATAGCGGGCCGTCTCGGGGTCGTAGTAACGCTCGTAGTTGTAGTGGAGCCCGCTCTCCGCGTCGTAGTACTGCCCGGGGAAGCGCAGCGGGCAGTCCGCGGCGTCGTCACGGCCGCCGTCCCCGCCGCCCCACAGGGCCGGACCCGGCCGCCGCCACACCACGACACCGTAGAGATCGACCATCTCGGTCGGCGTGCCGATGAGGTCGGTGACGATGGCGTGGAAGCGCTCGTCGACCTCCCCCGGCGACAGCTCCGCGCTCCCGGCCGGCCGCTCGGAGTCCGTCGTCCGGACCGTCTGGGCGATCGGGACGTCGTCGTCACCGTAGTCCCAGGTCACGCTGGTCCCGTCGGAAGTCCGCTCGGCCAGGCGGGTGCCGTCCCAGGTGAAGTCGGTGTGCCGGTCGGCGTCCCCGGCGTCCGACACGCGCGTCTTCGCGATCCGGCGGCCGAGCGGGTCGTAGCGGTACCGCCAGGTCTCGCCGTCCGGCGTCCGCAGTTCCGTGAGCCGGTCCGCCGCGTCCCATGAGTAGTGCCAGGTCCGCCGGCCGCCGGACAGCAGCCTGCGCACGCGCTGGACGATCCGGCCCTGCGCGTCGTGGACGAAGGTGCTCCGCCCCACCGACCGGACCCGGGGCCCGGCGTCGTACGTGTGCGCCGCCTCGTCGTCCCGGCTCGCGCCGACCCTGGACGAGCCGAGAGCGCCGCGGGCGTCGTACGCGTACGACTCGCTCCAGTCGGCCCCCGTCACGGCGGTCACCCGTCGACGGCTGTCGAGCCCGAACCGGACCGCGGCGCCGTCGAAGTCCGTCACGCCTTCCAGATAACCGTCGATCGTGTGCTCGTACGTCCGGGTCGTCGGCCGGCCGTCGGCGCCGCGGGTGACGCTCAGCGCGGTGGCCCGCGCCTCGTCCCGCCAGTCCCAGGTCAGGGTCAGGTCCGCGCCGATCCGGCGGACCGACTCGCGACCGGCGGCGTCGTAGCCGATGTCCACGGTCTGACCGCCGACCTCCCGGCGCGTCGGCCGGTTCCCCGCGCCGTAGGTCCAGGTGCTGACCGCCCCCGCGGGCGTACGGCGCCGCGTGCGTCGGCCCAGCGCGTCGAACCACGATCTGAGCTCGCGCCCGTTGACCCGTTCGGCCAGGACCCGTCCAGCCGGGTCGAGTTCGAAGGACACGTCCGCGGCGGGCCCGACGGCCCGGGTCATGCGGCCGAGCACGTCGTACTGGAACTCGGTACGTTCGGCGTCCGCCGTCTGCTCCACGACATTGCCCAGGACATCGCGCCGGAAGGCGATGGACTGTCCCGCCCCGTTGACCCGCTCCGTCAACTGCCCCGCTTCGTCGTAGCGGTAGGTGAGTGACCGCCCGGCGAAGTCCGTCTCGGCCGTCAGCCGTCCGGCCGCGTCGTAGGTGTAACTCCACCGGTCGCCAGCCGGATCGACGACGGAGGTGAGCCGCAGTTCGGAGTCGTACATGAACTCGTAGCGGGAGCCGTCGGGTTCGGTACGTGCCGTGCACAGGTCGAAGTGCGTGTTCTCGTACCGGGTGACGCCACCGGTCGCCGACCGGTGCTCCGCCAGGCTGCCCTCGACGTCGTACGTCCACTCGTCCACGGCGCCGTCCGGTGTCACCCGCCGGGCCAGCCCTCCCTCCGGCGTCCACGCCAACCGCGTGACCGCGCCCGTCGCGTCGCGGCTGAGGGTCACCCGCCCGAACGCGTCCCGTTCGACCTCGGTCACCGCGCCGGTCCCGTCCGTCACGGTCAGCGGAAGTCCCGCCGCGTCGTTGACGACGGTCTGCTGCACCGTGCCCAGCCCGTCGATCACGGCTTCGAGCGCCCCGCGCGCGTCGTAGCGGAACCGCGTCGTCACGCCCAGCGGGTCGGTGGCGGACACCTGGTTCCCGAACTCGTCGTACGTGAAGCGCGCCGTCGACCCGTCGGCGTGGGTGACCAGGACCGGCCGGCCGAACGCGCCGTATTCGACCTGGGTGGTGGCCCCGTCGGGGCGTGCGGTGAGGGTGACGTTCCCGGCCTCGTCGTAGCGGAACCGGGTGGTCCGGCCGAGTTCGTCGGTGCGGCTCAGCAGGCGTTCCCCGGCACCCGGCGCCGGGTCCCAGTCGAAGGAGGAGGTGTGGCCGAGCGGATCGGTGATGCCGGTCAGCTGGAACGCCTCGTTGAAACGGTATTCCGTCGCTTCGCCCAGCGAGTTGGTGGCGACCGTCCGGCCCTCCTGCGGCGCGTACGCGTAGGAGTAGTCGAGGATCCCCTCCGAGCCGTGGGCGCGGACGCAGCGCCCGCCGGCGTCGTACTCGTAGGTGTACGTGGTCTCCCGGCCGTCCCGCCAGCCGGTGACACGGCGCTGGTCGTCGTAATACAGCGAGAACGCGCCGCCGTTGGCGTCCACCGTCCGGTTCAGATTGCCGCGGTCGTCGTACCCGTACGTGACCAGGCTCGGCTCGCGCGTGTCGCTCAGCAGCCGCATCGCCGTGATCCGGCCGTCCCGTGTCTCCACGCCGACCCGGTAGCCGCCGGAGCTTTCCACGGTGAGCGGGACACCGCCCGGTGTGTAGGTGACGTCGACGGTGTTCCCGTTGCGGTCCACGGTGCGGCGCAGCAGCAGTTCCGCGGCTCCCTTGCGCGGGAAGAAGTGGTGCGTGGTCCCCGACTCCGGCAGGTGGACGGTCATCCCGTCGGCCGGGTCCCCGTTCCACCTCAGCGGCCAGAGCGGCCCCACCACCGGAAGAACGTCGGTGTCGGGCTGCGGGACCGGGTAATGGGTGACGGTCCCGTCCTCCTTGATGAACCGCACCCCCTCGTCGTCGAGGATCAGGCGCATGTCGAGCACCGACGACCAGGACGGGCCGAGCCAGCGACCGCCCCGGAAGGTCGACCGGTGGTGCCGTTCCACCACGACCGGCAGAATCCCCGGCAGCCTGAAGTCCGTTGCCGACATGACCACTTGCCCGGTGGCCACGTCCACGGGGTCGCCGCACGTGATGAGCTTCTGGAACTCGCGGCCCATCTCCCGCAGACCGGTCACGCCCTTGCGGACGCTGTTCGCGATGTTCTCCAGCGCCCGACCCGACTTCAGCAGCGCCGGGAGTTCGCGGGCCATCTTCAACAGGCCGCCGGCGGTGGTGAGGCCCTTGAACATCGGGATGCAGTCCAGGGCCGCGAACAGCACGTCCCACAAACTGGCTTTGCCTTGTAGGTACTTCATGACGGTGTCGGCCAGGACCAGGACGGCGGCGGCCAGGACCAGCCACGCCAGGGGGCCGCCGATGATCAGGACGACGATGCCCAGGACCGCGACGATCACCTTGCAGACCGCGATGATGTCGTCCCAGTGGTCCGCGACCCAGTCGACCGCCTTCTCCCACCAGTGCTTGTTCCTGATCCCCGCATCCGACGCCTCATGCAGCGCGTGCTGCGCCGTCGAGGCGGCATCGTCCCTGAGCTGGGCCGCGTCGGCGGCCAGCTGCTTGGCCGCGTCCAGCTTCGCCTGCGCACTGTGGACGGCGGTGGAGGCGGTGGTGTGGGCGCTGTTAGCGTCCGTGGCATTACGGGCCGCAGCCCGCACCTCCTCCGCCGACGGCGGCGGCACGTCCGGCTTCGGGTCCTCCTGGTAGGACTTCGACTTGTCCTGCGCCCGCTTCACCCACGCATCGGCATTCGTCAACTGGCTTTGCGCGGTGTCCAGCTCCTGCCGCGCGGTGCGCCCCTGCGCCAGCGCCCGGTCCGCGTCCCCCTGCGCCGTCTCCAGCTTCGGCCAGTAGTCGTCCAGGGCCCCGGACGCCAGGCGGTAGGACCGCTCCAGCTTGTCCAGCTCACCCGGCAGATCCCCGAACTGCCGCCGGTACGCGTCACCCGACAGCCCCGCCCACTCCTGGACGACGGTGTCACCGCTCAGACCCCGCACCGACCGCAGCGCCGAGGCGACATCATCAGCGAAATCCCCCAGCTTCCGCGCGAGTTCCTTCACCTCGAACGGATCACCCGGCACCGGATCCCGGTCCAGATCCAGCACATCCCAATCCGTCGGACGAGCCATCGCCAGACACCCCCGCCCCCGTACGACAACCTCGACTCAACGCATCATGCCCACTGGGACGGTGCGCGCAAGGGGGCCGGTTCCCGGGGGCCCGGGGAGCGGGGTCAGATGAGGTCGACCTTGGCGCTGGGCGGGAAGCCGACGCGGCGGGCGAATTCGGCGATGCCGGTGAGCTGGTCGCGGCCGAGGGAGAAGTCGAGGGTGGTGAAGTAGCGGCGGAGCAGGTCCTGGTCGAAGGACTCCCAGCGGGCGGCCTGTTCCGCGACCTTCTCGACCTCTTCGAGGGAGAGGTCGCGGGAGGCGAGGAAGGCGCGGTGGACGTCGCGGACAGTGTCGGGGCGGGCGGTGAAGTAGTCGCGGCGGGCGGCCCAGATGGCGAAGACGAAGGGCAGTCCCGTCCAGTCCTTCCACATCTGGCCGAGGTCGTGGACCTCGAGGCCGAGGCGGGGCGCGTCGTGGAGGGAGGCGCGCAGGGCGGCGTCGCCGATGAGGACGGCGGCCTGGGCCTCCTGCATCATCAGCGAGAGGTCGGGCGGGCAGCGGTAGTAGTCGGGCGTGACGCCGTACCGCTCGGTGAGCAGGAGTTCGGCGAGGCGGACCGAGGTGCGGCTGGTGGAGCCGAGGGCGACGCGCTGGCCGTCGAGGCGGTCGAGCGGGAGCTGGCTGACGATCACGCAGGACATGACGGGGCCGTCGCAGCCGACCGCGATGTCCGGGAGGGCGACGAGCTGGTCGGCGTGCTTCAGGTACTCCATGAGGGTGACCGGGCCGATGTCGAGGTCGCCCTCGACGAGCTGGGCGCTCAGCTTCTCCGGGGTGTCCTTGGTCAGCTCCAGGTCGAGCAGCGCGCCCGTTCTGGCCAGGCCCCAGTAGAGGGGGACGCAGTTGAGGAACTGGATGTGGCCGACCCGGGGGCGGGTCCGGCCGCTTTCGGCGTCACGCTCAGAAGTGTCCACCTGTCGGACGCTACTCCTGGGTCGGGGCCGTACCGCGCCGGGGGGCTTCGGGGTGTCCTCGCGGTGACGGTCGCGGGACGCCCGCGCCGACCGCCCCGAAGCGGTCGGCGAACCGTCCCGCGCCGAGCGCCGCGAGACGGTCGGCGAACCGCCGTGGGACCGCCGTACGGGCCGCCCTCGGCCCTCCCCCGGCACCCCCTCCGCGACCCCTTCCACGGGCTCGAAAAGACCGATCTTGAGACCCTTCCCCGGCCTCGACCCTGCGTGCTACGCTCATCGCAAGTTGCAGTTTGGTTTCCCTTGCAGTACAGAGCCTGCGGAGCATGTAACCCGCAGGCTTTTGTAGTTTTCAGACTTCGCAGTTGCAGGTTCTGGAGCAGGGCAACCCTTTGGGCCCAAGGAGGGCTTTATGGCTACCGGAACCGTGAAGTGGTTCAACGCTGAAAAGGGCTTCGGCTTCATCGCCCAGGACGGCGGCGGCCCGGATGTCTTCGTTCACTACTCCGCGATCAACGCCTCCGGCTTCCGCTCCCTCGAGGAGAACCAGCCGGTGACTTTCGACGTCACGCAGGGCCCGAAGGGTCCTCAGGCGGAGAACGTCACCCCCAGCTAGTCCTTGGACTAGCTCAAGGGTAGAGATCACATCGCCCGAACCTGCAGTACCAAGGGGCCCCGCACTTCCGTGCGGGGCCCCTGCCTTTTACGGGTCAGCGAGGCCGCTTCCGGTACAGCTCCTCGATCTCCTCCGCGAAGTCCCGCGCCACCTTTGAACGCCTCAACTTCATCGACGGCGTGAGATGTCCGCCCTCTTCGGTGAATTCCACCGGAAGCACCCGGAATTTCCGGATCGACTCGGCTTGTGACACCGAGGAGTTCGCGTCGTCCACCGCCTTCTGGAGTTCCGCCAGCAGCTCCGGATCGTCGACGAGCTGGGCGGGCCGCAGCCCCTCCTTGTGGTGCATCCGCTGCCAGTGCCCGAGGCCGTCCGCCTCCAGGGTCAGCAGCGCCGCCACGAAGGACCGGTTGTCGCCGACGACCATGCACTGGCCGACCAGCGGATGCGCCCGCAGCCGGTCCTCCAGCGGCGCCGGGGCGACGTTCTTGCCGCCCGCCGTGATGAGGATCTCCTTCTTCCGGCCGGTGATCGTCAGATAACCGGCCTCGTCCAGCGCCCCGATGTCCCCGGTCGGGAACCAGCCGCCCCCGGAGTCCTGTCCGGGAGCTGCCACGGCCGCCCCCGGTACGCCGCCGGGCGCGTTCCAGTACCCGGCGAAGATCTGGCCGCCGCGCAGCAGCACCTCGCCGTCCGGCGCGATCCGTACCGCCGTGCCGGGCAGCGGCCAGCCGACCGTGCCGAGCCGGGGGCGCAACGGCGGGGTCACGGTGGCCGCCGCGGTCGTCTCCGTCAGGCCGTACCCCTCGAAGACCATCACGCCCGCGCCCGCGTAGAAGGCGGCGAGCCGCTTGCCCAGCGGTGATCCGCCGCAGATCGCGTACCGCACCTTGCCGCCGAGCGCGGCGCGTATCCGCCGGTAGACCAGCGGGTCGTACAGCGCGTGCGCCAGCCGCAGTCCGAGCGAGGGTCCGCCGCCCGCACCGGCCTGCTGGGCGACGACGGCCTCGCCGTACCGCTGCGCGATCCCGGCGGCCCGGTCGAAGGACGCCGCCCGGCCGATCTTCTCCGCGGTGGCGCGGCCGGTGTTGTAGACCTTCTCCAGGACGTACGGGATCGCCAGCAGGAACGTCGGACGGAACCCGGCCAGGTCGGCGAGCAGGTCCTCGGTCGCGATGCTCGGCGCGTGCCCGAGGCGTACCCGGGCGCGCAGGCAGCCGATCGCGACCATCCGCCCGAAGACGTGCGAGAGCGGCAGGAACAGCAGCGTCGAGGCGGGCTCCTCGCTCACCGAGGTGAACACCGGGTGCAGCAGTTCGATCGCGTTGTCGACCTCGGCGAAGAAGTTGCCGTGCGTCAGGACGCAGCCCTTCGGGCGGCCGGTGGTGCCCGAGGTGTAGATCAGCGTCGCCACCGACCCGGGCGTCAGGGTCGCCCGCCGCCCTTCCACCAGCGCGTCCGGCAGCGTCCGGCCCTCCGCCGTGAGCTGCGCCAGCCCGCCCGCGTCGAGCTGCCACAGATGCAGCAGGTCCGGCAGCCCGCGCCGCTCCCCGCTCACCAGGCGGCTTTGCTCCACGTTCTCCACGACGCACGCCGCCGCGCCCGAGTCCGCCAGGATCCACGCCGTCTGGGACGCGGACGACGTCGGGTAGATCGGCACCGTGATCAGGCCCGCCGCCCAGGCCGCGAAGTCCGTCAGCGTCCACTCGTACGTCGTCCGCGCCATGATCGCCAGCCGGTCGCCCGGCTTCAGCCCCGCCGCGATCAGGCCCTTCGCGACGGCCACCACCTGGTCCCTGAACTCCCGTGCCGTGACGTCGTGCCACTGGGCCCGGACGTCCTTCCTGCTCAGCACGGGGTCGTTCGGGGCCTCCGCCGCGTTCGTGAACGGGATGTCGGCCAGGCTTCCCTTCTGCGGCGGCGGTACGAGGGGCGGGACCCCGGCCTGGACGACTCGGTCGCCGTCCTTGAGGGTTTCGGGTTCCCCGCTGGTACGTGTCGGCATGCTGCGGCTCCAGACGTGGTGAGGGTTTCCCCCTGCCGGGGGGGGTGAGCAAGGCGCTGTGCCGGCGGAACCGTCTTTCGTCAGCGGACCGCGGGTCAGGGGCGCTCCAGGACGGCCGTCACGCCCTGGCCGCCGGCGGCGCAGACGGAGATGAGGCCGCGGCCCGTCCCCCCGCGCTCCGCGAGGAGCCCGGCGAGGGTGGCGACGATCCGGGCGCCGGTGGCGGCGAAGGGATGCCCGGTGGCGAGGGAGGACCCGGCGACGTTGAGGCGGGCGCGGTCGACCGCGCCGAGGGGGCCGTCGAGTCCGAGCCGCTCCGCGCAGTAGTCCTTGTCCTCCCAGGCGGCGAGCGTGGCGAGGACCTGGGAGGCGAACGCCTCGTGGATCTCGTAGAAGTCGAAGTCGGCGAGGCCGAGCCCGGCGCGGGCGAGCATGCGGGGCACGGCGTAGGCGGGGGCCATCAGCAGCCCCTCCTCGCCGCCGACGTAATCGACGGCCGCGGTCTCGTACGCGGTGAGGTAGGCGAGCGGTTCGAACCCGCGCTCGCGCGCCCACTCCTCGGTGGCGAGCAGGACGACGGCCGCGCCGTCGGTGAGGGGCGTGGAGTTGCCCGCGGTCATGGTGCCGTCCGGGCCGCCGTACACCGGGCGGAGCCCGGCCAGTTTCTCGACGGTGGAGTCGGGCCTGAGGTTCTGGTCGCGGTCCAGGCCGCGGTACGGGGTGACGTACGGGTCGAGGAAGCCGCGGTCGTACGCGGCGGCGAGGTTGCGGTGGCTGGCGGCGGCCAGTTCGTCCTGCGCCTGGCGGGTGATGCCCCAGCGCTCGGCGGTGAGCGCGGCGTGCTCGCCCATGGACAGGCCGGTGCGGGGTTCGGCGTTGCGCGGGACGTCGGGCGCGAGGTGCCGGGGCCGTACGGCGGTCAGCGCGCGGGCCCTGGCGCCGGCGGACTTGGCGCGGCGGGCGGCGAGCAGGATGCGGCGCAGGTCGTCGTTGACGCCGAGCGGCGCGTCGCTGGTGGTGTCGGCGCCGCCCGCGATGCCGGAGTCGACGACGCCGAGGGCGATCTTGGCCGCGACCGCGAAGACGGCCTGGAGGCCGGTGCCGCACGCCTGCTGGATGTCGTACGCGGGGGTCGTCGGGTCGAGGACGCTGCCGAGCACGGTCTCGCGCGCGAGGTTGAAGTCGCGGCTGTGCTTGAGGACGGCGCCCGCCGCGAACTCGCCGACGCGTTCGCCGCGCAGGCCGGTGCGGTCGGCGAGGCCGTCGAGTGCGGCCGTGAGCATGTCCTGGTTGGAGGCGGTGGCGTACGGGCCGTCTGAGCGCGCGAAGGGGACGCGGTTGCCCGCGACGACGGCGACACGGCGGAGGGTCTGCATGCGATCTCCCAGGGCTCCCCGAGGGCGGCTCGGGGCTCTTTGCCGAAGCCCCGGGCTCCTTGCCGGAACCCAGGGCTCTGTGCTGGACCTCAGAACTCTGTGCTGGACCTCAGAACTCTGTGCTGGACCTCAGAACTCTTTGCTGGAACGGTGACTCACCAGTAGCCTTACCGCCGGTAAACTTACTCCAGAGTAAGGAGAAGGCCAATGGCCGATCGCTACCTTCGTCTGACCGGCACGGCCCCCGGCCGCTTCCTCACCCGCCGCCTCGGCCTGCCCCAGCCGACCCCGCTGCTGCGCTGGTCCGCCGAGCACCCCCGACTCGACGGTCCCGTGCTGCGGTTGACGGCGGGCGAGGCCGTACCCGCTCCGGCTCCCGCGTCCGCCGCTCCGTACGCCGCCGTCGTCCTCGACGCCACCGGGATCGCCGAACCGGCCGGGCTCGGCGCCGTGCACGCCGCCCTGCACCCGCTCGTACGGTCGCTCGCCGCCTGCGGTCGGATCGTCGTACTCGGCGCGCGTATCGACCCCGCCGACCCGCACCAGGCCGCCGCCCAGCAGGCGCTCGAGGGCTTCACCCGCTCCCTCGGCAAGGAGGTCGGCCGGGGCAGGACCGTACAGCTCGTACGACTGGCGCCCGGTGCCGACGCCGAGGCCGCGCTGGGGTTCCTGCTGTCGCCGAAGTCGGCGTACGTCAGCGGGCAGGTCATCGAGGTCGGCCCGGCGGTGTCCGGGACGCAGGCCGCCGCGCGCGAGGGCGCGCGCGTCGCGCTCGTCACCGGCGCGGCCCGCGGCATCGGGGAACAGGTCGCCGCGACGCTGGCCAGGGACGGCGCGCACGTCGTCTGCCTCGACGTGCCGCAGGCCGCGGACGCGCTGGCCGCCGTCGCCGCCCGGCTCGGCGGCAGCGCGCTGCCGCTGGACATCACGGCGCCGGACGCGGGCGAACGGATCGCCGCCGCGGCCCCCGACGGCCTCGACGTACTCGTCCACAACGCGGGCATCACCCGTGACCGCAAGCTCGCCAACATGGCCGCCGACCGCTGGGACCCGGTCCTGGACGTCAACCTCGGCAGCGTGCTGCGCACCACCGACCACCTGCTGAAGTCCGGCGCCCTCAACGCCCACGGCCGGATCGTGGCCACCGCCTCCATCAGCGGCATCGCGGGCAACGCGGGCCAGACCAACTACGCCGCGTCCAAGGCGGGCGTCATCGGCTTCGTCCGCGCCCTGGCCGCCGTCCCCGAGGTGCGCGAGCGCGGCATCACCGTCAACGCCGTCGCCCCCGGCTTCATCGAGACGCGGATGACCGCCGCCGTTCCCCTCGTCATCCGCGAGGCGGGCCGCCGGATGAACTCCCTCGGCCAGGGCGGCCTCCCCGTGGATGTCGCCGAGACCGTCGCCTGGCTCTCGGCCGCGGCCTCCGGGGGGATCACCGGGCAGGTCGTCCGCGTCTGCGGGCAGTCCCTGCTGGGGGCCTGACCATGGCCCTCATGCTGACCCTCGGCCGGGGCGTGGTGACCGGCATCGGCAAACGGCCCTCCGCGACCGCCCCCGTGCCGCCGGTGCGGCTCACCGCCCCTGCCGTCCGCGTCGACCCGGCGCGGCTCGCCGCCTACGCCTCGGTCTGCGGCTTCCCCGCCTCCGGCGCGGGCCCGCTCCCGCTCACGTACCCGCACGTCCTCGGCTTTCCGCTGGCCGCGCGGATCATGGCCTCCCGCGCCTTTCCGCTGCCGATGCTGGGCCTCGTCCACACCTCGATCTCGCTGGTCTCCCGCGCGCCGCTGACCGCCGCCGACCGGCCCGACATCACGGCCTACGCGGCCGGGCTGCGCGGGCACCGGCGGGGTACGGAGGTGGAGCTGGTGACGGAGGCGCGGGTGGACGGGGAGGTGGTGTGGGAGGACCGCAGCACGTATCTGGCCCGGCATGGGGGCGGGGCGGGGGGCGGTTCGGCTTCTGGGGGTGTCGGCGGGGGCGGGGGCGGCGACCGGGCGCCGTTGCCCGTGGTGGGCGAGTGGCGGTTGGCCGCCGATCTCGGGCGGCGGCATGCCAGGGTGTCGCGGGACTACAACCCGATTCACCTTTATCCGGTGACGGCGCGGATGCTGGGGTTTCCGCGGGCTATCGCGCATGGCATGTGGACGGTTGCGCGGTGTGCTGCCGAGGTTCCGGAGGCGGGGGGGCTTGAGGCCGTCTTTCACGCTCCGGTGCTCTTGCCTGGGACTGTCACGTACGGGGCTGCCGCCGGAGCTTTCGAGGTCCGCTCGCCCGGGCGTCTCCATCTCACCGGGGTCGTCTCCGGCCCGTAGGTTCGTTGTCTTGTCTTGTCTTGCCCGCCCAACCGTGCGGGGCGGGCAAGACAGAGCCCTACGGGCCGGGAACCCAACGCCGCCCAGCCATGAGGTTGGACAGCCCGGCCCACGCGAAATTCATCAGCGTGGCAGCGGACTCCTTGCCCGAGGCGCCCCCCCGGTGCGCCGCCCCCCACCCCGCCAACGACTCGGCCGCGCCGACCAGCGCGTGCGCCAGACCCGCGACCTCCCGGTCGGCAAGAGCCTCGTCACAGGACGCCCCACCGTCCCGCGCCGCGGCAGCGATCAGCTCGGTGACGAAGGCGACGATCTCCGCCCGCATCACGGCCACTTCGGCCGCGAAGGGCTCCCCGACCGTACGGGCCTGGCTGTAGAGCACGGTCCAGCCGTCCGGATGGGCCTCGGTGTGCTCGAAGAAGCCGAGCAGCCCGCTCCAGAGCTGCCGGTCGGCCGCGGCGCCGGGCTCCACGGCGGCGCGCACGGCCGCCTTCAGCGCCTCGGCCTCGCGGCGGATGCAGGCCGTGAAGAGGTCGTCCTTGGAGTTGAGGTAGAGGTACACGAGCGGCTTGCTGACCCCGGCCGCCTCGGCGATCTCGTCCATGGACGCGGCGCGGTACCCGCGCCGCGCGAAGGTCGCCACCGCCGCGTCCAGCATCTGCTGCTCGCGTACGGCTCGCGGCACTCTCTTGCCCCGCACAGCCACCGGCCCCACCTCTCCCCTTGCGACTCCCCCCGGGGGGACACCCCGAGGGCCACCCCGGGGCAAGCCTAAGGGGCAGGCGTCAGGCGGTGTGCGGCTCGGCGTCGCGCGCGGTCTCGCGGGCGGAGTCTCGCGCGGCGTCGTCCGCCTCGTCCTCCATGGTGATGTTCGCGGCGAGGTTCAGCCGCGTGCGCTCCACCCGGTCGGACACCTGACGGGCCGCCTGCTCGCGGGCTCCGCGCAGGAGCACCCAGCTCAGGGGCGCCGACACGATCAGCGCGAGCAGGACCACCCACAGGTAGTTCGAGTCCCCCAGCCCCGCTGGCAGGACATGCAGCCGGACCAGCCCCCAGATGACGCCGAAGGAGGCGACCATGAGGCCGAAGCGCAGTGCGGTGTAACGGAACATGCCTTCAGTGAAGCACGCCGCCTCCGCGCCGGAGGAAGAGGGTGTGCGACCCGGAGCACCGCCCGCCCCTCGGAGCGTCGCGCCGACGTCACAGCGTCAGGAGCATCACGATGTCGTCGCGGTCGTCACCGGGGGCGACCCGGATGGCGGCCGGAATGCGGCCGACCTCCTTGTAGCCGCAGGCGGCGTAGAAGAGGTCGACGCCGGTGCCGCCGCGGCAGGTGAGGCGGACGGCCTCGATGCCGTGGAAGCCGCGGGCCGCTTCCTCGACGGCGGCCATGAGCGTACGGCCGTGGCCGCGGCCCTGGTGGGAGGGGTGGACCATGAGCGTGTAGAGCCAGATCCAGTGCGTCATGAGCCGGTGGCTGTTGTACGCGAGGAAGGCGGTGGCGGCCACGCGCCCGTCCTCGTCGCGGCCGACGAGCAGGCGGCGTTCGCCGGAGCGGACGGCGGCCAGCGACCGGTCCATGTCGGGACGGACGTCGTCCGGGGTGACGGGAGGCACGAAACCGACGGCACCCCCCGCGTTGGACACATCGGTCCACAGGGCGAGGATGCCGTCGGTCAGTTCGTCGTCAATGAGCGGATCGAGCTCACAGGTAAGACCCATAAGGGCAGCTTACCCATTACTAATGCGGAGCGCTGTCACCGGCGTCACACCCGCATCGGCTGCGGCGACTCCCGGCGCGACTCGTCGGGGCCCGGGTACTCCCGGATGATCTCGTAGCGGGTGTTCCGCTCGACCGGCCGGAAACCCGCGTCGCGGATGAGGTCCAGGATGTCGTCCCGCGTGAGCTTGTTGGGCGTGCCGTAGTCGTCGGCGTCGTGCGTGATCTTGTACTCGACGACCGAGCCGTCCATGTCGTCCGCGCCGTGGTTGAGGGCGAGCTGCGCGGTGGACAGGCCGTGCATGACCCAGAAGACCTTGACGTGCGGCACGTTGTCGAAGAGCAGCCGGGAGACCGCGAAGGTCTTGAGCGCTTCCGCGCCGGAGGCCATCGTCGTACGGGCCTGGAGGGTGTTGCGGACCTTGCCGTCCTTCATGTCCACGAAGTCGTGCTGGTAGCGCAGCGGGATGAAGACCTGGAAGCCACCGGTCTCGTCCTGGAGTTCACGCAGCCGCAGGACGTGGTCGACGCGGTGCTTCGGCTCCTCGATGTGGCCGTAGAGCATCGTCGAGGGGGTCTTGAGGCCCTTGGAGTGCGCCAGGCGGTGGATCCGGGACCAGTCCTCCCAGTGGGTGCGGTGGTCCACGATGTGCTGCCTGATCTCCCAGTCGAAGATCTCGGCGCCGCCGCCGGTCAGCGACTCCAGGCCCGCCTCGATGAGCTCGTCCAGGATGTCGGAGGCCGACATGCCGGAGATCGTCTCGAAGTGGTGGATCTCCGTGGCGGTGAACGCCTTGAGCGACACCTGCGGCAGGGCTTCCTTGAGCGCCTTCAGCGAGCGCGGGTAGTAGCGCCACGGCAGCGACGGGTGCAGGCCGTTGACGATGTGCAGCTCGGTGAGGTTGTCGCCCTCCATCGCCTTGGCGAGCTTGACCGCCTCCTCGATCCGCATCGTGTACGCGTCCTTCTCCCCCGGCTTGCGCTGGAAGGAGCAGTACGCGCACGACGCGGTGCACACGTTCGTCATGTTGAGGTGCCGGTTGACGTTGAAGTGGACGACGTCACCGTTCTTCCGCGTGCGCACGTGGTGGGCGAGGCCGCCCAGCCACGCGAGGTCGTCGGACGCGTAGAGCGCGATGCCGTCCTCGCGGGTCAGCCGCTCACCGGCGTAGACCTTCTCCTCCAGCTCGCGCTTGAGCCCAGCGTCCATCTGCTCCTCCTACCAAGTCGACCTCACCGAGGCTACTCCCCCGGCCATCGGCCGGGAGGCACCCCCGTTCACGCCTCTTCGGGAAGCGCCCCGACGCGGTTCTCCCACTTGGTGGACAGCACGATCGTGGTACGCGTCCTGGCCACGCCCTTGGTGCCGGACAGCCGCCGGATGGTGCGCTCCAGGCCGTCGACGTCGCCGACCCTGACCTTGAGCATGTACGAGTCGTCGCCCGCGATGAACCAGCAGTCCTCGATCTCGTCCAGGTCGCGCAGCCGGGTGGCGACCTCTTCGTGGTCGGCGGCGTCACTCAACTGGAGGCCGACGAGCGCGGTCACGCCGAGGCCGAGCGCGGTGGGCGCGACGGTGGCGCGGTAGCCGGTGATCACCCCGGCCTGTTCGAGGCGGTTGATGCGGTCGGTGACGCTCGGACCGGAGAGACCCACGAGTCGGCCCAGCTCCGCGTACGACGCCCGGCCGTTCTCGCGCAACGCCTGAATGAGCTGCCTGTCCACCGCGTCCATCAGAATGGACCCTCCCGTTCGTGCCGCGACTGCGCTGTCCGGACAAGAATCTAAGGCATCAACGGGTGTGCGCCCTGCGCATCTGCTCTTCCGATGCCCGAATCACCCAGGTCCGGACCATCCGGCCCGCAGGAATCGCGCGCCGCGCGGCTCAGCCGCCCGATCCCTCGTTCAGGCCCCCGCCCAGCTCGCCGCGCCAGCGGCGGTACAGCTTGTGCGGCACCCCCGCCGCGTCCAGCGCCCGCCCCGCCACGAAGTCCACCAGGTCCTGGATGTGCGTGGCGCCCGCGTAGAAGGCGGGCGAGGCCGGGAGCACCACGGCGCCCGCGTCGTCCAGCGCCACCAGGTGACGGAGCGTCTGGCCGCCGAGCGGCGTCTCGCGGACGGCGACCACCAGCGGGCGGCGCTCCTTGAGCGTGACGCTCGCCGCGCGCTGGAGCAGGTCCTTGGACAGGCCGAGCGCCACCCCGGCCACGCACGCGGTGCTCGCGGGCACGATCAGCATCCCCTTGGCCGGGTACGAGCCGGAGGAGGGACCGGCCGCCAGGTCGCCCGCGGGCCAGTACCGTACGGCCGACAGGTCCGCGAGGCCGGTGTCGCGGGTGATGTCGGTGGTGCCGTCGGCGCCGCGGGCCAGCCAGCGGGCCAGGTCCTCGCGCCAGTGCGCGTCCCTGAACGGCTCGCCGGTCTCGTCCAGCAGCGTCAGCCGGGCGGCCCGGCTGACCACCAGGTCCACCGCCTCGCCCGCCGACAGCAGCGCGCGCAGCACGGCCGCGGCGTACGGCGTCCCGGAGGCCCCGGACACGCCCACCACCCACGGCCTGCGCTCGGTGTCGTCCATACGGTCGACCCTAACGACCCCGCGATCGACCCGCGCGAGCGGGAACCCGGGAGGCGTGCGCGGACGTTGTGCACACGGGAGAGCACTGGACCTGAGGGGGGCTTCGGTGACGTACGGACAGACCGCGGGACGATCAGCCGGTACGGGAGGGCGCGCCGACTCGCTGCTCGCACCGCTGCGCGCGGGCGGCCGGGTGACGGCCGCCGGCGTCCTCATGCTGGGCTGGGTCGGGCTGCTGTGGGTGATCGAGGCGGTCGACGTGATCGCCGGGCACCGTCTCGACTCGCTCGGCATCGTGCCCCGCAAGCCGGCCGAGCTGATCGACGTCGTCCCGTCCGCCTTCATCCACTTCGGCTTCGGGCACGTGGCCTCCAACAGCCTGCCGCTGCTCGTCCTGGGCTTCATCGCCGCGCTGCGCGGCATCGGCCGCTATCTGGCCGTCGCCTTCACCGTCATCGTGATCGGCGGTCTCGGCGTGTGGCTGATAGCCCCGGCCCACACCAACACCGCGGGCGCCTCCGGGCTGGTCTTCGGGCTGTTCAGCTATCTGCTGGTGCGCGGCTTCGTGGACCGCAGGGCGCTGGACATCGTGGTCGGCGTCGTCGTCGGCGCGGTCTACGGCTCGATCCTGTGGGGGGTGCTGCCGACCGCGAGCGGAGTCTCCTGGCAGGGGCACCTGTTCGGGCTGATCGGCGGCGTGGTGGCCGCGTTCCTGTTCCGCGAACGGACGGTGGCCGTCACGGCGTGACGGCCGCGGCACGACGGCCGCGTCGGGACGGGACGGTGTCACGCCGTCAGTCCGCGTCACCGGGTCACCGCTACACCGGGTCACCGCGACACCCGCGACCCCGTGACCGTGATCACGCGCTGAAGTGCGCCGATCCCCCGCCAACAGCCCTGTGCCGGGCGGAAACTCCCGCGAGTCACAGCCTCCGCACAGTTATCCTTCTAGTCATACTTTCTTCCGTCACGTCCAAGGAGTCCGTCATCATCACCATGCGCAAGGGCCTTGCCGCCGCCGGAGTCGTGGCCATGATCGCCGCCGGTTCCGCAGCCTGCGGGACGGCCGCGGCCTCCAGCCCGGACACGAAGGTCAAGAACGCTTTCGAGAAGCTCAACGGCGAGAAGTCGCTGACCCTCGGGGTGCGCTTCGACGCCTCGGCGGACCAGATCTACACCGCGCTCCAGGGTGAGGAGGACTTCACCAAGGAGACGGCCAAGACGCTGGCCGACCTGCGGGTGGCGGTCGCCCTCAGCGCCGACAAGGCGTTCAAGGACCTCAAGGACGGCGACAAGAGTTCCTTCGCCTTCCAGCTCGGCGCCGACGGCTCCGGCAAGAAGAGCCTGGTCGACGTCCGGGCCGTGAACGACAAGGTGTACCTGCGCCTGGACCTCAAGGGCTTCGAGACGCTGATCGGCTCCTCCAGCAAGGACGCGGCGCAGCTCAACGAATTCCTCGGCATGGCCGACGAACTGCCCGCCTCGCTCGCCTCGGTGAAGTCCGCCCTCAAGGGCGACTGGATCAGCCTGGACCTGAAGTCCTTCGAGTCCTTCGCCAAGTCCATGTCCAAGGACGGCGACTCGCCGCTCGGCGCGCTCCCCGACACCAGCAAGGGCCTGGACGCCAAGACGCAGCAGCAGGTCGTGGACGCGCTGCGCAAGGCGCTGGTGAACAACGCCAAGTTCAAGGAGCTGGGCAACCACGACGGCGCCGACCACGTCGAGGTCACCGTGCCCGCGCGGCAGGTCGCCAAGGAGCTGGAAGGCAGCCTCGGTTCGCTGACCAAGCAGATCCCCGACTTCAAGCCGTCGGACCTGGAGAAGGTGCCGAACAAGACGGTGGCCGTGGACGTCGCCGTCAAGGGCGGCAAGCTCGCCGGGATCAGCCTGGACGTCGCCCAGTTCGACACCAAGGCCAAGGGCAAGCTGCCCCTGGTGGTCGACGTCAACAGCGGCGCCGACCCGGTCGGCGCCCCCTCCGGCGCCAAGGTCCTCAACCCGCAGGACCTGATGGGCCTGTTCATGTTCGCCTTCGGCCACGACGACGACAGCTCGGCGGACGACTCCGGCCTGGAGTCGTAGGCACCCGCGCGGGGCCGTAGGCACGGGCCCCGAGCCGTGAGCACCGGCGCGGGGCCGTACGACCTACGGCCCCGCGCATCGCCTCGCGTGCGCGGCCCGGTCACCAGGACGGCGGTTCTACAGACCGAGGCCGCGCACGCTCAGGTCGAGCAGCGCGCACACGAAGAGCGCGATTCCGATGAAACCGTTCACCTGGAAGAACGCCCGGTTGAGGCGGCTCAGGTCGTGCGGCCGGACGATCGCGTGCTCGTAGAGGAACGCCGCGCCGACGACCGCCAGGCCGATCCACCAGAAGACGCCCGCGTGGGTGGCGAGTCCGTACCAGACCAGCAGGCCCGTGGTCACGGCGTGGCAGACGCGCGCGCCGTACAGCGCGGCCGGGATGCCGAAGCGGGCGGGGACGGACTTCACGCCCTCGGCGCGGTCGGCCGCCACGTCCTGGCAGCCGAAGATCAGGTCGAAGCCGCCGATCCAGACACCCACCGCGAGCCCCAGGATCACCGCGTCCCACGACCAGGCGCCGGTCACCGCGAGCCAGGCGCCGATCGGGCCCATCGCCTGCGCGACGCCCAGGATGGCGTGCGGGAAGTTGGTGAACCGTTTCCCGTACGGGTAGACCACCATCGGCACCACCGCGATCGGCGCGAGCGCCAGGCACAGCGGGTTGAGCAGCGCGGCGGCGCCGAGGAAGACCGCGACGGCGATCAGCGCGCCGGTCCACGCGGACCGTACGGAGACCGCGCCGGTGACCAGTTCGCGCCCGGCGGTCCGCGGATTGCGCGCGTCGATCTCGCGGTCGATGATCCGGTTGCACGCCATGGCGAAGGTCCGCAGGCCCACCATCGCGACGGTGACCAGCAGCAGCTCCAGCCAGTGCACCGAGCCGTCGTCGAGGAACATCGCGGTCAGCGCCGCGGTGTAGGCGAAGGGCAGCGCGAAGACCGAGTGCTCGATCATCACCAGCCGCAGGAACGCCCGCACCGGTTCGCCGCCGCTCGCGCGGGGAGGCCCGGCCTTCGCGCTGCCTCCGTCCAGGATCGCCTCGCCGCTCACAGCCCGTACTCCTTCCAACGCTTGGTCACCCGTTCCGCGGTCTCCGGGTCGGAGAGCACCATTTCCGGCCAGCCGCCGTCGCGGGTGTAGCCCTCCTCCGGCAGCTTACGGGTCGCGTCGATGCCCGCCTTGCCGCCCCAGAACTGCTGGTACGAGGAGTGGTCGAGGTGGTCGACCGGGCCCTCGACGACGGTGAGGTCACGGGCGTAGTCGGTGTTGCCGAGCGCCCGCCAGGCGACTTCGTGCAGGTCGTGGACGTCACAGTCGGCGTCCACGACGATCACGAGCTTGGTGAGGGACATCATGTGCGCGCCCCACACGGCGTGCATCGTCTTCTGCGCGTGCTTCGGGTACTTCTTGTCGATCGAGACGATCGCGCAGTTGTGGAAGCCGCCCGCCTCCGGCAGGTGGTAGTCCACGATGTCCGGAATGATGACCTTCAGCAGCGGCAGGAAGAACCGCTCGGTGGCGCGGCCCAGCGGTCCGTCCTCGGTCGGCGGGCGGCCGACGACGATGGACTGGAACAGCGGGCGCTTGCGCATCGTGACGCAGTCGACGGTCAGCGCGGGGAACGGTTCCTGCGGGGTGTAGAAGCCGGTGTGGTCGCCGAACGGCCCCTCCGGCAGCGTCTTCCCCGGCTCCAGCCAGCCCTCCAGCACGACCTCGGCGTGCGCGGGCACCTGGAGCGGCACCGTCTTGCAGTCGACCATCTCCACCCGCTTGTTCTGCACGAAGCCCGCGAACAGGTACTCGTCGATGTCGCCGGGGAGCGGCGCGGTGGAGGCGTACGTGACGGCGGGCGGGCAGCCGAAGGCGATGGCGACCGGGAGGCGTTCGCCGCGGCGCTGGGCGACCTGGTAGTGGTTGCGGCTGTCCTTGTGGATCTGCCAGTGCATGCCGATGGTGCGCCGGTCGTGCCGCTGGAGCCGGTAGAGGCCGAGGTTGCGGACGCCGGACTCGGGGTCCTTGGTGTGCGTCAGGCCGAGGTTGAAGAAGGAGCCGCCGTCCTGCGGCCAGGTGAACAGGGCGGGCAGCGCGTCGAGGTCGACGTCGTCGCCGGTGAGGACGACTTCCTGTACGGGCCCGTCCTTGATCTTCTTCGGCGGCACGTGCGTCATCCCGGCGAGCTTGCCGAACGCCTCCCGCATCCCGACGAAGCCCTGCGGCAGTTCCGGCTTGAGCAGCCCGGCGATCTTGTCGCTAATGTCGGAGTACGCGCTCAGGCCGAGCGCCTTGAGCAGCCGCCGGTCGGTGCCGTACACGTTCATCGCCAGCGGGGCGACCGAGCCGCGGACGTTCTCGAAGAGCAGCGCGGGGCCGCCCGCCTTGTTGACCCGGTCGGTGATCTCGCCGACCTCCAGATACGGGTCGACCTCGGCCTTGATCCGCCGGAGGTCGCCGTCCTTCTCCAGGGCCCGCAGGAACGAGCGGAGATCGTCGTAAGCCATGGGCCCCAGTCTTCCATCCCGCTCCGGCGTCGGACGCGCCGCCTCGTTAGGCTGGGCGTCCTGAGCAATGTTCCGTGGGGGGCCTCTGTGCTGAAGTACCTGCCGTACCTGATGGTGATCGCGCTGTGGATCTACGCCTTCGTGGACTGCCTCGGCACTCCCGAGCGGGAGGTGCGCGGGCTGCCGAAGCTGGTGTGGGTGCTGATCATCCTGTTCTTCGGCGAGGTGCTGATCGGACCGGTGGCCTGGCTGCTGATCGGCCGGCGGCGCGGCCCGGTCCGGGTGCGCACCTCCGAGGGCGCCACGCCCTCGGAGTGGCACCGGGACCACGAAGGGACCCGCGGGCGGCACGAGGACCCGCGCGAGGTCGACGAGCCGCGGCCGCGTACCCGCCAGGTGTGGGTCGCCCCGGACGACAATCCGGAGTTCCTGCGCTCGCTCAGCGAACTGAACAAGCAGAACAGGGAAGGCAAGGACGGCGGCGCGGCCCCGTCCGAGGGCGACCAGGAGGACCCCGCGGGCGACCGGTGAGGAATCCGGCCCCGGGGGATCAGACCCCGGCGTACGAGTGCTTGCCGGTGACGAAGATGTTCACGCCGTAGTAGTTGAACAGGAAGCACGCGAAGGCGATCAGCGCCAGATACGCGGCCTTGCGGCCCTTCCACCCGGCGGTGGCGCGGGCGTGCAGGTAGCAGGCGTACGCGACCCAGGTGATGAACGCCCAGGTCTCCTTCGGGTCCCAGCCCCAGTAGCGGCCCCAGGCGGCCTGCGCCCAGATCGCGCCCGCGATGATGGTGAACGTCCACAGCGGGAAGACCAGCGCGTTCATGCGGTACGCGAACTTGTCGAGGCTCGCCGCCGCGGGCAGCCGGGACATGACGTCGGCCCACCGGCTGTTCTGCGTGCGGTTGGCGGCCAGCGCCGTCTCGTAGCGGTCGCGGAACAGGTAGAGCAGCGTGCCGACCGCGGCGAGGTAGAAGATCGCGCCGGAGATGATCGCGCACGACACGTGGATCCACAGCCAGTACGAGTGCAGCGCGGGCACGAGCTGGTCGCTGGAGGTGTAGAGCACCGACAGGGCCAGGCCCAGGTCGAGCAGGACCGTCGTGGTGAGGAACAGACCGATCCAGCGGACGTTCTTCTTCAGCACGAGCAGCAGCAGGTACGCGCCGACGGCGACCATGCCGAAGGTGGTGGAGAACTCGTACATGTTGCCCCACGGGGGGCGCTGTACGGAGATGGCGCGGAAGAGGACGCCGCCGAAGTGCAGCAGCCAGGCGAGGGCGGTGAAGGCCACCGCGATCCGCCCGTAGAGGTCGCCCTTCTCGTCCTCGCCCGCGGCGCCGGGGCCGTCGGCGATGCCGCGGTCGCTGGCGGAGGCGCGGGTGATGACCTTGGGGACGATGTTCGGGCGCGGGCGCTCCAGGGTGGTGGTGGCGCCGCCGCGCTGGGCGACCTTGACGGTGACCGCGGGGGCCGCCGCCTTGGCCGCCTCGGCCTCGCGCGTCTCCGCGGCGAGGGCCGCGGACTGCACGGCGACCTTGCTGCGGCTGCCGAAGACCCACTCCGCGAGGTGCGCGAGGAAGGCCAGCGCGTACACGAACATCGCCGAGCGGATCAGGTAGTTGCTGTAGTTCGCGAAGTTCTCGTTGACCGCGGACGCGATATTCACGCGCGGGCTCCTTCGTCGTCTGTCCGGGGGGTTGACTCTACGGGGACCGGATTGTCCGGTTGGCCGGTGCCCTCGCCGGGGCTCTCGACCGTGTTCTCAGCGTTCGCTGCGTTGTCGGCGTTCTCGGCCTTCCCGGCCGTCTCGGCGTTCCCGGCCGTCTCGGCGTTCCCGGCGGAATTCCCGACCGGGTCCTCGTCCTCGTCCTCGTCCGGGAGGGCCGGGGCCTCCGGCTGGAGCTGGAGCGCGATGTCGCCGATCTCCTCGGCGATCCGCACCGACTCGCTGCGGCCGAGGCCGCCCATCTCGACCACGGTGGTGCCGTCGGGGCCGGGCACGGCGCGCACCCAGATCCTGCGGCGCTGGATGAAGAGCGAGCCCATCAGGCCGAGGATCGCGGCGACACCGCTGATCAGCGCGGTCTCGTTGCCCGACTGGTGGGAGACCTGGAAACTGGCCCAGGTCTTGACCCCGGTGAAGGTGAGGCTGCCCGCGCCGTCCGGCAGGGTGATGGCCTCGCCGGGCTTGAGCGCGACGGCGTTGATGCCGGGAGTCGAGGTCTCCAGCTTGAACTGCTTCATCTTCGTCGTGTCGAGCTGGTAGACGTTCTTGGAGACGCCCCCGTCGATGCCGAGGTCGCCGTGGTAGGCGTTGAGGAACAGCAGCGGGCTCTCCAGGCCGGGGAAGAACGAGCGCGGGCCCTGGCCCGCGTCACCGGTCGGCGTGAAGTAGCCGGTGAAGGCGAGCTGCTGCGGCTTGCCGTCCTTGCCGACCGCGTCGGGCACCTTGATCGTGCCGGTGGACGTGATGTTGCTGTCCTGCGGCAGGAACGGCACCGGGCCCCGGAAGGCCACATTGCCCTTGGCGTCCTTGACGGTGACGATCGGCGCGTAGCCGTGGCCGATCAGATAGACCTTCTCGCCGCCGATGCTCAGCGGGTGGTTGGTGTCGATCGTGCCCTTGACGGGCTTGCCGTCGGCGCCGTCCCAGTAGTGGATGTTGGCCTTGAACACCCGCGGGCTGCCGATGTCGGGGCCGCTGGTCTCGTACGCGGAGTCGAAGCTGTCGAGCTTGAAGCCGAACGGCTTGAGGTCGTCCGCGGTGTAGAGGGTGGACGGCGAGAAGTCGTCGTACTGCGTGAGGTTGTTGGTGAAGCCGTCGCCCTCGACGATCAGCTTGCCGCCCTCGGCCTTGTTCAGCGAGGTGACGGCGAAGGAGATCAGCAGGCCGAAGAGCGCGATGTGGAAGAGCAGATTGCCGGTCTCGCGCAGGTAGCCCTTCTCCGCGGCGACCGAACCGCCGCCGCCCTTGGCGTCCTTGCCGGTGCCGTCGCTCAGCGCGGTACGGAACCGGCGTCCGCGCAGCGCCTGGTGCGCGGCGTGCAGCACCTGCTCGGGCCCGGCGTCGGTGCGCCAGGTCGAGTACGCGGGCAGCCGCGTGAGGTGGCGCGGCGCGGCCGGCGGCCTGGCCCGGAGCTGGCCGACGAACTGCCAGGTGCGCGGGACGATGCAGCCCGCGAGGGAGACGAACAGCAGGATGTAGATCGCCGCGAACCACGGCGAGCTGTAGACGTGGAACATCCCGAGCCGGTCGTACAGCGGGCTGATGCCGGGGTGGGTCTTCTTGAACGCCTCGACCTTGAGCGCGTCGGAGTGCTGCGGGATCAGCGAGCCGGGGATGGCGGCCAGCGACAGCAGGAAGAGCAGGACCAGGGCGATCCGCATCGAGGTGAGCTGCCGCCACATCCAGCGCAGCAGGGCGAGGGTGCCGATCGCGGGCGCGCTGCGCAGGGTGTCGACGGGCTGGGTGCTGAGCTGCGCGCCCGCGGCGCCCAGCCCGTCGCGCTCCTGGGGCGCTTCGCCGCCCGTGCCCTTGTCGTTGCCCTCGCGCGGCTCGCGCTCGGTTTTCTCCGTGACGCTCATGGGTCAGACCCCTGGGGTGAAGCTGCTCGACCAGATCTGCATCTGGTAGGTGATGTGGTCCCAGACGCCGGTGACGAGGAGGACGCCGACCGCGACGAGCATCGCGCCGCCGGCGCGCATCACCCACACGTAGTGGCGTTTGACCCACGCGAACGCGCCGAGCGTACGACGGAAAGCTATGGCGGCCACGATGAACGGCACACCGAGGCCCGCGCAGTAGAACGCCATCAGCAGCGCCCCGCGGCCCGCGCTGGCGTCGTTGAAGGCCAGCGCGTTGACGGCGCCGAGGGTGGGGCCGACGCAGGGCGCCCAGCCGAGGCCGAAGAGCAGACCGAGCACCGGCGCCCCGGCCAGGCCCAGCGCGGGCCGGTAGTGGAAGCGGAATTCGCGCTGGGTCAGGCCGCCGACGATGCCCATGAAGGCCAGGCCGAGGACGATGGTGAGGCCGCCGAAGATCTTGGAGAGGATCTGCCGGTGCACGAGCAGTTGCGCGCCGAAGTTGCCGAACAGGGCGCCGCCGGAGACGAACAGGGCGCTGAAGCCGAGCACGAACAGCGACGAGCCCAGCAGCATCCGGCCCCGCTTGGCCTCGGCGAGGTCGGTGCCGGTGACGCCGGTCACGTACGACAGATAGCCGGGGACCAGCGGCAGGACGCAGGGCGAGAAGAAGGAGATCAGCCCGGCGAACATGGCGATCGGGATGGCGGCCAGCAGCGCCCCGGTGAGCACCGTCTGGTTGGGGTCGGTCGCGGCGCTCAGGGTGACGACCGCGGCGGCGCTTGCCTGCACGTCACTTCTCCGCGATGAGCGGGTCGATGATCCGGTGCAGGTCCTCGACGCTGAGCGGCTTCAGCGCGCGGACGGCGAGCTTGCCCTGCCGGTCGATGACGAGGGTGGCGGGCAGGCTCTGCGGGTTGAGGCTGCCCTTGGGGAAGCGCAGGATCAGCGAGCCGTAGGGGTCGTAGAGGCTGGGGTACGGGATCTCGAAGCGCTTGTCGAAGCGTTCGGCGTTGGAGACGTCCAGGTCCCGGGTGTTGATGCCGAGGAACTGCACGCCCTTGTCCTTGTCGGCGTTGGCGACCTCGGCGAGGTTCGGCGCCTCCGCGCGGCAGGGCGCGCACCACGAGCCCCAGATGTTGACGACGACGACCTTGCCCTTGTACGCGGCCAGGCTGTCCGTGCCGCCGGTGACCGTCTTGCCCGAGATGTCGGGGGCGGGTTTGCGGTCGGCGGCCTTGAGGACATTGATCTCGCCGGTGCCGCCCATGAAGTTGGTGTTGTCGGTCCCCGAGGTCGAGGTCGACGAGCAGGCGGCCGTCGTCATCGCGAGCGCGGCGGCCCCGACGAGTGCCGCGGCACTGCGGGGAAAGCGGCGTCGGAGGGCGCGCGTAGGACTCATGTGAAAAGTTTCGCATGGGCCTTCGCGCGATCTTCCACGCCCCCGACGCCAACCCCAAAAACGGCAATTGCCCCAAGTAAGGATCAGGTAGTCGCGGTTCCGGCGCCGACCGGCGCCTTGCCCGAGCTGCTGGTCCCGCCGCTGCTCACGGCGGGGGCGGCGAGGAATTCCCGCCAGCCGCCGGCGGGCGACTGCCCGACCTCCAGCGTCCTGAGTTTGTCCAGGACGGCCGGGTCCTGCGCGTCCAGCCAGTCCACGTACTGCCGGAAGGACACCATGCGGATGTCGCCGTTGTTCGCCTTGTCGCGGGCCGCGGCGACGTGCTTGAACGCTTCTTCAACGGCGTCCATGTAGATCCCGCCGTTCCACTGCTCGAAGTGGTTGCCGATGTAGAACGGCGCGCGGTTGGTCGAGTACGCCCGCTCGAAGCCCGCGATGTACGAGGCGGTGGCCTGCCGGCGCCAGCCCGGGTAGTTGGCCGGGTCGGACTTGGTGGCCGCGTGCGACTGGTTGGCGAGCATGTTGTAGTCCATGGACAGCACCTCGAAGGAGTGTCCGGGGAACGGGATGAGCTGGAGCGGCAGGTCCCACAGGCCGCCGCGCTTGGAGGGCCACACCTGGTTGCCGCCCGGCGAGCTGGCGTCGTACCGCCAGCCGAGCGCCTTCGCGGTCGGCAGCAGATTGTCCTGGCCGAGCAGGCACGGGGTCCGGCCGCCGACCAGCTCCTTCTCGTAGTCGAAGGGCAGCGGGTCCTGGTCGTGCCAGCCCGTGCTGGTCTTCCAGCTCTTCACGAACGACTTGGCCTGGTCGATCTCGCTCTTCCAGTCGGTCGACGTCCAGCGGCCGACGGTGCCGCTGCCGCCGCAGAAGTGACCGTTGAAGTGCGTGCCGATCTCGTGGCCGTCCAGCCACGCCTGCCGGATGTTGTCCAGCGTCATCCGGACGTGCTGGTCGGTGAGGTAGCCGATGTCCGAGGCGCCCTGCCGGTTGTTCGGCGGCGCGTACTGGAGCTTCTTGCCCTCCGGCAGCAGGTAGAGCCCGGACAGGAAGAAGGTCATGGACGCGCCGTGGTTCTCGGCGAGCTTGCGGAAACGGGGGAAGAGGCCGTTGCCGACCTCGCCCGCGCCGTCCCAGGAGAAGATCACGAACTGCGGCGGCGCCTGGCCGGGCTCCAGCCGCTCGGGCCTGGGCTGGTTGGGCTGCGTCCCGGTGTACGCCGTCGATCCGTCGCCGATGAGGGTCACGGTCTTCTTCGGGGCCTGGCGGCCGCTCGCCCCCGACTTCTCGCCGGTCTTGCTCGCCACCGGCGTCGCTCCGCCGCCGCTCACCCCCTTCCCCGTGCCGCAGCCGGCGACGCCGAGCCCGGCCGCCGCCGCCCCAGCGCTAGTGGTCAACAGGGTCCTGCGGCTCATGGCGCACATCGTGGAACGGTCCCGTCTCTCGGCTTCTCCGGCCTGACGGCCGAGTGGGCAGAAAAGTGGTCACCCACCATGACGTTCACAAGTTCCTCGCGGTTACGCGGCATGCGGCAAAACTTGCCGAGGTTCCCTCGGGTGGCTCCGGTTCTTCACTCGCCCAGTGGACGGGTGCGCCCCGGCCGGGGCGCGGGGCGGCGAGTCCTAGAGAAGCCGGGCGGGGACCAGGTCCCGCGCGGGCTCGCTGTAGCCGACGGAGACGATGCGGTCGCCGTCGTAGGTGAAGGAGGTCAGGGACGCCAGCGTGCACTGACGGCGGCGCGGGTCGTGCCACAGGCGGCGCCGCTCGGCGTAGCTGCGGGCGATCCAGATGGGGAGCTGGTGGGAGACGCAGACGGCCTCGTGCCCACGGGCGGCGTCGCGGGCGGCGGCCAGCGCGGCCGTCATCCGGACGACCTGGTCGACGTACGGCTCGCCCCAGCTCGGCCGGAAGGGATTGGTGAGGTACTTCCAGTTCGCGGGCTTGCGCAGCGCCCCGTCGCCGACGCCGAAGGTCTTCCCCGCGAAGACGTTCGCCGCCTCGATCAGCCGCTCGTCGGTGCCGACCTCCAGCTCGTGGGCGGCGGCGATGGGCGCGGCGGTCTCCTGGGCGCGCTCCAGCGGGGAGGCCACGACGTAGGTGATGTCGCGCGAGGCCAGGTGCTCGGCGACCCGGTCGGCCATCTTGCGGCCCAGCTCGGACAGGTGGAAGCCGGGGGCGCGCCCGTACAGGATGCCGTCGGGGTTGTGCACCTCGCCGTGCCGCATCACGTGGACAACGGTCATCTCGCTCATGCGTGGGCCTCCGCGGCGGCGCGTGCGGCGGCGGGCAGCGCGGCGGCGATCCGCTCCACGGCCCGCTCGTCGTGGGTGGTCGACACGAACCAGGACTCGAAGGCGGAGGGCGGCAGATAGACGCCCTGCGCCAGCATCGAGTGGAAGAAGCCGGTGAAGCGGAATGCCTCCTGCTTCTTCGCGTCCTCGAAGTCACGGACCTCGTCGTCCGTGAAGAAGACGGAGAACATGCTGCCCGCGGTCTGCACGCGGTGCGCGACCCCCTCCTTGCTCAGCGCGGCACTGACCAGCTCCCGGATCTCCACCGACACCGCGTCGACGCGCGCGTACGCGGCCTCGTCGAGCAGCCTGAGCTGCGCGAGGCCCGCGGCGGTCGCGACCGGGTTCCCGGAGAGCGTGCCCGCCTGGTAGACGGGGCCCGCGGGCGCGAGGCGGCTCATCACGTCGGCCCGGCCGCCGAAGGCCGCGGCGGGGAAACCGCCGCCCATGACCTTGCCGAAGGTCATCAGGTCGGGGCGCACCCCGTCGAGCCCGTACCAGCCGGAGCGGCTGACGCGGAAGCCGGTCATCACCTCGTCGGAGATGTAGAGCGCGCCGTCGTCGGCGCAGAGCTGCTTGAGTCCGGCGTTGAAGCCGGGCAGCGGCGGGACGACGCCCATGTTGCCGGGCGACGCCTCGGTGATCACGCAGGCGATCTCGCCGGGGTGCGCGGCGAAGGCGGCGCGTACGGCGTCCAGGTCGTTGTACGGCAGCACGATGGTGTCCCCGGCCTGCGCGCCGGTCACGCCGGGGGTGTCGGGCAGGCCGAAGGTGGCCACGCCCGATCCCGCGGCGGCCAGCAGCGCGTCCACATGGCCGTGGTAGCAGCCCGCGAATTTGACGATCTTCGCCCGGCCGGTGAAGCCGCGCGCGAGCCGGATCGCCGACATCGTGGCCTCGGTGCCGGACGACACCAGCCGTACCTGCTCCAGCGGTTCGACCCGCGCGACCATCTCCTCGCCGAGCGCGACCTCACCCTCACCGGGTGTGCCGAAGGACGTACCGCGCGTGACCGCGGCCTGGACGGCGGCGATCACCTCGGGGTGCGCGTGGCCGAGAATCATCGGTCCCCACGAGCAGACGAGGTCGACGTACTCGCGGCCGTCGGCGTCGGTGAGATAGGGGCCCGTGCCGGACACCATGAACCGGGGCGTGCCGCCCACGGCGCGGAACGCCCGCACCGGGGAGTTCACACCGCCTGGTGTCACGGCCGCCGCGCGGTCGAAGAGTTCCTGGGACACTGGTGCTTCGTACGGATAGCTCACACGCACATGCTCTCAAATGCCTGGCGTTGCGCGGCAACGTCTCAACCCTGCATCTGAGACGATGATCGGGTTGCGTGGTTGGGTCTGCGGATGGTCGGGTAGTGGAATGCAGCAGCGCGGTGGCGGACCGGGTGAAGGACCGGGCGAGCACGAGCCCGAACGCGCCCGTCCCACCGGCAGGCGACGCCGTCCCGCGAACCCCGCCGACCGTGTACCGGAAAACCGTTCAACCGCGAGCGAGGGCAGGAGCAGGGGTGGCCGAGTGGGGGTGACCTACAAGTATTTCGGTGCGCCCGACGGCGCCACCGCCGCACGCGTCCCGATCTCCATGCGCCCCGAGGAACTCGGCGGCGACGAACTCGGCCACGGCATGTACACCAAGGTCAAGCCGGAGACGATGGCCGCGATGGTCCTCACCGGCATCGAGGGCATACCCCCCGCCAAGGTCCCGCCGCTCGAACTGGTGGTGCTGCACCCGGACTACGCGGTGGTACGGCTGCCGCACTCGGTCGTCGAGCCGCTGCGCACCGCCAACGAGGAATCGCTGGGCGCCGCCGCCTTCATATGGTCCACCGTGCCGGACCGACGCGGTCCGAGAGACGCGTTCGTGATCTACCAGATGCTCCATGAATGGCAGGATTTCGCCCGCCGCTGCGAGGAGTCCGGTCACCAGCTCTACTGTCTCGTCTGGCCCTGACCGGCCGCCCCTTCCTCTCGCGTCTTCCTCGTTCTTCCCCGCCTTCGCGGACCTACGCCGCACACTCGCGCCCGACTCCGCGCCACCGCGCGCCTTCTCCGGGCCGCCCGGATTGCGCGTTTCCGGCCAACTGGTCACTGGCGGATCACCGCAACGGCTTGCATGCGCCAAATACCCCCCGCAATACGGGATATCGCACCCTCAAGCGCTCAATTTCCCGCGCGCGCCGCCGACTCCTCGTACAGCTCGATGTCGGCCAGGCCCGAGCCGGGCGTCACCAGACAGCTCACGAGAACCTCGTGCTTCTGCGCGGGCTCGGCGCACTGCCAGGTGCCCGCGGGGACGAGCATCTGGAGATGGGTGACGGGATAGTCATGTCCCGGTCCCAGCAAGGTCGTTGAAGCCTCCGCCGAGCCGTTCTCCACCGGGGCCCCGCCGGTGCCGCCCTGGCGCAGCCGGAGCTGGCCGCCGCGCCGCCACAGCCACAGCTCGTCGGAGCTCACCCGGTGCCAGGACGACCGCTCCCCCGGGCTGAGCAGGTAGTGGATCAGTACGGCGGTCGGCCGGACACCGTCGAGACCCGGCACGGGCACCTCGACCGGTGAGGTGTAGACCCGGCCGTACCAGCCGCCTCCGGGATGGGGCTCAAGGCTCAGTTCATGCGCGGTACGCGGACGTAGACCCATATGACACCTCCTGCGCCACTACGGCTGCGCCCGCGGAGGCGGACGCCGTACCGTCGCGGCGACCGTACCCCGCGGGGGCGGCGGCACCGTAATCAGGCCGTCTTCAGCGTCTTGATCACGCCGTGTTCGGTCACGCCGTGTTCGGTCACGCCGTCTCGGGTCACGCCGTCTTGAGGCGGAGGATCAGGGTGATCACCGACAGCACCGCGAGGAAGGCGGGGAAGGCGGCGACCTGTGCCGGGTCGTGGACCTTGAGGTGGGTGCCGGTGGCGCCGATCAGCAGCAGGACGGCGCCGGCCGCGGCGGCGACGCCGAGCGGGGCCCAGGCCAGACCGATCAACAGGCCACCGCAGGCGGCGATTTCGAGCAGGCCGATGGCTCGGGAGAGGGACAGGGACAGGCCCAGGTGCTCCGCGGTCTCGGCGGCCTTCGGGTGGTTGATCACCTTGAAGGTGCCGAGCGCGGCGAAGACCAGCGCCAGGACGAGGGACAGCACGACGGTGACGGCGAACATCGGGGCTCCGGGGTGAGGGGAAGGCTTACGGGGACGCGTACGGCCGTCAGATCCAGCTCGACAGCCGGCCGAGCTGGGGGATGATGTGCGCTTCCTCGAGGTCCAGGTGGGCCGCGAGGTGGTCGGCGAGCGCCTGCACGGCGTCCTGCGCCGTGGCCCAGTCGGCGTCGGGCAGCGCGCCGACCGACGTGATCATCGCGTCGAGCAGCGAGCCGAGCGCCAGGTGGTCCGCGGTGAGCCTGTCGACCACCGGGCGCAGCTCGGGGGCGATGCGCAGCACGGCGGGGAAGATCCGGAAGTCCTCGATGGAGTGGTGCGCGTGCACCGTCTGGCAGTACATGTCGCAGAACGACTTGAGCTGCCAGGCGGCCTGACGCAGCGTCAAGTCGTCCATGCGGGCGTGGACTTCGCCGAGCGCGGCCGGGTCCTTCGCGGCGAGCAGCCGCAGGGCCTGACCGAGCGAGTCCAGGTCGCGGCGCAGGGCGGCGTGCGCGCCGAGCAGCGTACTGACCATGGCGCGGCCCGCGGGCGTGGTGGCCGTACCGCCGCCGCCCGAACCCGGGGTCTGGGGCGTGCTCATCGGTTCGCGCCTTCCTTGCTCACCGCTTCGCGGACCGCAGGGACGACCTCGGCGTGGAAGGTCTCGATCTGCCGGGCGTGGTCGGCCATCGGGGTCAGGACGAAGGCGCTGACGCCGCCGTCGAGGACCAGTTCGGTGAGCCGTTCCGTCCACGCGGCGCTGCCCTCGTTGAAGGGCGCGCCGCCGTTTCCGTCGATCCGGCCGATGATGTTGTAGAGCCGCCGGACGTCGGACGGGGCGCGGCCCGCGGCCGAAGCGGCCTCGTCCATGCGGTGGTTGAGCGCGATGACCGCGGCCGGGTCGAGGTAGGGGAAGCTCGGCAGCCAGCCGTCGCCGAGGCGCGCGGTGACCTCCAGCATCCGGGGCCGGTACGCGCCGAGCCAGATGCCGATCGGGTGCGCGGGCGCGGGTCCGGGGACGACGCCCTCCAGCCGGTAGTGCTCGCCCTCGTACGCGGCGGGGGCGTCCCCGGCCGCCCACACCCGGCGGATGACCGCGACGGCCTCCTCCAGGGCGTCGATGGCGACCTTGGGCGAGCGGCGCGGGCCGCCCATGCCGCCTCCGCCGTGGTCGGCCGCGGCTCCGGCGCCGAGGCCGAGTTCCACCCGGCCGCCGCTGATCAGGTCGAGCGAGGCGGCGGCCTTGGCGAGCATGGCCGGCGGGCGCAGCGGGAGATTCGCCACGTCGGGGAAGAGCCGGATGCGCTCGGTGCGGGCGGCGAGCACGGACAGCAGCGTCCACGCCTCCAGGGCGGCGCCCATGTAGGGGTGGTCCATGAGGCCGAGTAATTCGAAGCCGCGGCTGTCGGCGAGTTCGGCGAGCCGGATCAGCTCGTCGATCCGGGCGGCCTCCGGGTTCAGCGCGATGCCGAACTCCAGCGGATGGACGCGCTCGGCGGTCGTCGGGGCGGGTGCGGTCACGGGCTCGGACATGAGTGGTCTCTCCGGGGGTTCGGCGTGAAGTCGTTGTCATTAAAGCCGTCGGCCGCGGGCCCCCGCTGTACCGTTGGCGTGACGGTAATTGACGCTGGGCGTCAGGAAAACTGACGGTGCCACGGGGCGGAGGGACTGCGGCGTGCTGGACGTACGGAAACTGCTGCTGCTGCGCGAGGTGGAGGCCCGGGGCTCGATCGCCGGGGCCGCGCAGGCGCTCAACTACACGCGGTCGGCGGTCTCCCAGCACCTGTCGGCGCTCGAAGCGGAGACCGGGGTGCCGCTGCTCGACCGGACGAACGGCAAGGCGACGCTGACCGCCGTCGGCCGGTTGCTGGTCAGGCACGGCGAGGACATCCTGTCCCAACTGGAGACCGCTGAATCGGAGTTGCTGGAATTCAGCGGACAGGTCTACGGCGACCTGCGGGTCGGGATGCCCTTCCACGAGGGCCCGGCGCTGCTCGTGCCGGTGCTGGCCGGGCTGCGGCGCGACCATCCCAACCTCCGGATCACCTTGCACGACGTCCGCAGGAGCGAGGCCCGGCAGGCCGTGCGGCTCAATCAGCTCGACCTGGTCGTCGCCTCCCGCTACGACCAGATCCCCGAGCCGGATGTGCCGGGGCTGACCGAGGAGCCGGTGGCGGGCGACCGCATCCGGCTGGCGGTGCCGCCGGGCCACCCGCTCGCGGAACAGGGCGGGGCCGGGAAGCCTCTGCCGCTGGCCGACTTCGCCCGTGACCCCTGGATCTACGACGAGGGCTCGGCGCTCGGCCGGCTGACCCTGCACGCCTGCCACGGCGCCGGGTTCGCCCCGGACGCCGTGGCCGAGACCGACGACATGCAGGCCGTCCTCGGCCTGGTCTCCCACGGCTGGGGCGTCGCCCTCGTCCCCGACCTGGTCCCCGACCGCCCCGGCTTCCCCGTCGTCCGCGTCACCCCCGCCGCCCTCACCCTCACCCGCCACGTCACCCTCGTGGCCCGCACCGGCACGATCGCCTGCCCCTCGATCTCGGCCGTGCTCACTGCCGTGAGGTCCCTGGTCAACACCCGCCCCCCGGCCCCCTCAGCCCCCACCCCCCACTGACCGCCGCCCCGGCCGACGAGACCGAGCCCGGCACCTCGACGCCCCCCCGCAGGCCGCACGTGCCCGGCCCGGTCAGCCGTCCGCCCCGAGGCCGGCCAGGCCAGGGCGGCCATCGAGGCCGGCGCCTCAGCGCACCCGCGCGGGCGGCGCGGCCCGCAGGGGCCCGCTGAGGCCGGTCGCGGGCCGCGCGCGGCGCGGGGGCCGATGTGGCTGCGGGTCGGACGGCGCACGCCCGGCCGGAGGGCTATTTGTGGCCGGTTACCAGGGCGACCGGGCCGTCGAGGGGTTGGGCGGAGCAGGAGGTGAAGCCGGTTTCCTCCAGCCAGCGGACGCAGTCGGCGCCGGTGTAGTCGAAGCCGCCGGGGCTTTCGAGGAGCATGTGGAGGCTGGTGAGGAGGCCGAAGGCGTTGACGCGGCGGTCGTCGTCGATCATCGACTCGTAGACGACGACGGAGCCGCCGTCCGGCAGGGCCTCGTACGCCTTCTTCAGGAGCATCCGCTTGGTGTCGAGGTCCCAGTCGTGCAGGACGCGGCCGAAGACGACGACGTCGGCGGTGGGCAGGGCGTCGGTGAGGAAGCTGCCGGGCTCGAACCGGAGCCGGTCGCCGAGCCCGGCGCGCCGTACCGTCTCGTGGAAGGTGGGCGCGACGGCCGGAAGGTCGAAACCGGTGCCGCGCAGGTGCGGGTGCGCGGTCAAAACGGTGTTGAGCAGGATGCCCTCGGAGCAGCCGACGTCGACGACGCTCGTGACGTCCGCCCAGGCGAAGGCGGCGGCCAGCGCCTGCGAGGCGGCGAGCGAACCGCCGGTCATCGCCTTCTGGAAGCGGCTGGTCAACTCCGGGTCGGCGTACAGGACATCGAAGGGATTGCCGTCCGCTCCCCCCACGTTGTTCTGCGGCTCACCGGTCCGCAGCGCCTCGGTCAAGTGCCCCCAGGACTGGTACCACTGCTCCTGCGCCATCTCCAACAGGCCCCCGATGTACGTGTCCTGGGCGCGGTCGAGGAAGGCCGCCGTGTCGGGCGTGTTCGCGTACACCCCGTCCGTCCGCTCCAGCAGGCCGAGCGCGACCTGGCTGTCGAAGAAGTCGCGGGCGCCGCGCGGGTGCAGACCGAGGCGGGCGGCGAGCGCGGACGCGTCGGCCGGGCCGTGGGCCGCGAGGTCCGAGTACACCCCCAGCTCCACGGCGGTCAGCAGCACCTTGGACTGCCAGAATCCGAGGCCGAGTTGGACCAGTCGGTCCTGGGGGTTGCCGACGGGCGGGCGGGACGCAGTGCTCACGGCGTGTCCTTCCTGGGGTGGGGTACGGGGCGCGGGCGGGTGGGTCACAGGGCCACAGGGGTCACAGGGGTCACAGCACGACGGCGGGGAAGGGCGGTGACGGCAGCGGCACCCGGCACCCGGCGCCTGAGGGCCGTGGCAGCCGTAACGGCGGTGGCGCGAGCCCCCGCGCGCGGATAGCTCCCGAGGAAGCTGGCCCGCGCCCCGACGTCGGAGAGCGAGGCGACGGCGTGGCGGACCCGCTGGTCGTCGATGTGGCCCTCGACGTCCACGAAGAAGCGGTAGTCGCCCAGGCGCAGCCCGGTCGGCCACGCCTGGACCCACGCGAGGCTGACGCGTCCCGCCGTGAAGACGGACAGGATCCCGGGCAGCGCGGCCGGTGTGCCGTCGCCTGCCGACACCAGCAGGGACGTACGGTCCCGGCCGGTGCGGGCGGGCGGCGCCCCGGCGCGGCGGACCATGACGAAGCGGGTCACGGCGTTCTCGCGCTCGCCGATGTCGGTGGCGAGCACGCGCAGCCCGTACCGCTCGGCGACGGCGGGCGCCGCGACGGCCGCGTCGCGCGGGTCGCCGGACCCGGCCAGGTCGCGGGCGGCGCCCGCCGTCGAACCGGCCGCCTCCGTCACGGCGTTCGGGAGCCTCAGGCCGAGCCAGCGCCCGCATTGGGCGAGCGCGTGCGGGTGGCTGCGAACCCGCTCGACGCCGTCGAGAGTGGCGCCGGGCAGGCCCAACAGCGCGAAGCTGACGCGCAGTTCGGTCTCGCCGACGATGTGCAGGTCGTCGGTGGCGGCGAAGCCGTCGAGGGTGGCGGGCACCACGCCCTTCAGGGAGTTCTCCACCGGCACCATCGCGGCGGCGCAGTGGCCGCGCCGTACGGCCTCCAGGGCGTCGGCGACGGTCGGGTACGGCTCGCACACCGGCACTGGCACCGGCCCCAGCCCCGACCCCGGTCCCGGTCCCGGCACCCGCGTGCCGAGCGCGGAGCGCAGCGCCGCCTCCGTGAAGGTGCCCTCGGGCCCCAGATAGGCGTACCTCATGAGGGCCGCTCCCTCAGCTCTCGATGAGGCGGTGGAAGAGGACGGTGTCGAAGATGTCCTCCATGGCGGTGGCCCGGCCGTCGCGCATCGTCCAGGAGTGGACGAACTGAAGGGTCTCGGTGTGCCCGGTCAGCGAGGTGACCTGCCGGATGCCGAAGACCACGATCCGGTCGCCGGACTCGATGAACTCCAGCGGCTCCAGGCGCATTCCGCCCAGCACGGTGGGGACGTGGGCGAGGAACTCCTTCACGCCCGCGTGCCCCTTCTTCGTACCGCCGAGCCCGTAGGTGTCCATCCCGTCCGGGTGCACCCAGTCGACGTCCGGGTGCAGGATCGCGAGCAGCCCTTCGACGTCGCGTTCCGCGAAGGCGCGGTAAGCGGCCCGGACCGCCTCGGAGTTGCTATGCCCGGACACCGGCGCCCACCTCCCCGGCGCTGTGCTCGCGCAGGTGCCCGGGGTACATCGCGGCCAGGGTGCGGCGGATGCCGTCGCGCCAGCCGACCTCGCAGGGGCCGGTCAGCTCGCGGCGCAGCGCCGGGTCGAACTGGTAGGTCTCGCGGGTGACTTCGGACGGTACGAGCGTGGCGGTGACCCCGGTCAGCTCCTCCAGGTACCGCACGCAGTCGGTGATGCCGACCGCTTCGTCGCCGCCCCAGTTGACGAGCGTGGTGGGGACGGCGGCGGCCTCCCAGAGGCGCGGGACCTGGCGTACGAGGTCGTCGGTGTAGAGGAGCGAGCACCAGTTCTGGCCCTCGACGGGGACGGGGATCGGCTCGCCCGCCAGCATCCGCTTGAAGTAGAGCATCGGGACGCCGCCGTAACCGCCGGGCCCGTAGGCGATGTTGAGCCGCGCGATGGTGGTCGGCAGGCCGAGCACCTGGCCGAAGGCGCGGACGGTGCCCTCGGCGGCGATCTTCCCCACCGGGTACGCGGGCAGCCAGTCGGCCTTGCCGTCCACGGGGTCGGTCTCGGTGTAGCGGTGGTCGAGGGTCTGGCGGGCGTAGAGCGCGCCGGTGGACACGTACAGGAAGGCGTCGGCGCTGCGGCAGTGGGTCATCAGCCGCCCGGCGGCGATGGAGTTGACGGCGACGGCCGCGTTGAAGTCGCCGTCCTCGCCGCGCCGGACGGCCGAGTGGACGACGTGGGTGAAGTCGTCGGGGAGGCCCTTGAGGGTGTCGGGGCCGAGGTCGTCCATGTCCCAGCGGAAGGTGGTGATGCCGCTCGCGGTGAGTTCGGCGGCGACGCCGGGGGTCCCGAAGCGGCCGAGACACCAGACGTCGTTGTCGGCGGCGAGCGCTTCGGCGACGGGCCTGGCGACCTGCCCCGTGCCGCCGGTGACCAGGATCTTCTTGCCCTTCACGCTGTCACGTCCCCGGTGTCGGTGTCGGTGTCGGTTTCCGCGTCCGCGTCCGCGTATGCGTCCGCGCCTGCGTCTGCGTCGCCCATGGCGCGGTCCAACTCCCTGCGCAGGATGGCCTGGAAGGCGGCGACGTGCTGCGGGCCCATCAGCGTGTAGTGCTCGCCCGGTACGTCGATGTAGTCGTTGGGCCCGGTGGTGTAGTCGTCCCAGCGGCGCAGTTCGTTCTCCAGCCAGTCCTGCTTGGTGCCGCGCAGCGGGACGGCGTAGAAGACCTTCATCGAGCGGACGGTGCCGCTCGGCTGGTAACCGCGGCCCAGGTCCGTGAGGCCGTCGGCGAGTTCGGCCCAGGCGGCGAACTTCTCCGCCGTCAGGTCGAGTTCGGCGAGCCGGTCGGCGGGGGCGATGTCGATGAAGTGCTGGAGCTGCCGTTCGCGGGGCAGCCCGCGCAGGGTGCCGGGGATCTCCAGCGACTGCTTCTTGTTGATCAGGGCCAGGAAGAAGGCGAGGTTGGCGGCGGTCTCGACGAAGTCCAGTTCCTCCATGCGGTACTTGATGTGCGGCGGGAGGTTGAAGCTGCCGACGAAGTCGACGCGTTCGCCCTGCGCCTCAAGGACCTTGGCGATCTCGAAGGCGACCGCGCCGCCGTAGGAGTAGCCCGCGACCGCGTACGGCCCGTGCGGCTGCTTGGCGCGGATCGCGTCCACGTAGGCGGCGACCATCTCCGCGAAGGTGGCGAAGGGCTTCTCGCCGCGGTTGAAGCCGCGGGCGCGCAGCGCGTAGAAGGGCCGGTCGGCCACGAAGTACTTGGCGAGGTTGACGAAGACGAGGACTTCGCCGACGCCGGGGTGCACGCAGAACAGCGGGATCTTGCCGCCGCTGAGCTGCATGGGGACGATCGGGTCGTACGGCCGCTCGCCGGTCGTGGTGTCCCCGGCGGCGAGGTCGGCGGTGATCCTGGCGGCCAGGTCGCGGACGGTGGGGGCGGTCAGCACGGTGATGATCTGGAGGTCGGCGACGCCGAGGCGCCGGGCGACACTGAGCCGCAGCCGCAGGATGTCGAGCGAGGTGCCGCCGAGGTCGAAGAAGCTGGCGGTGGCGCTGATCCGGTCGGCGGTGGTGTCGAACATCTCGGCGTAGATCGCGGCCAGTTGCCACTCGGTCTCGCCCTCGGGCGCGGTGTAGCCGCCGAGTTGACGCGAGGTCAGTTCCTGTACGGCCGCGGTGGCGGCGGCGAAGTCGCCGTTCTCCAGGCGCTTGCGCAGCAGGGAGCGCTGGATCTTGCCGAGGCTGGTCTTGGGGAAGGCGCTCTCGGGCAGCGGCAGCAGCAGCGCGGGGCGGAAGCCCCAGTGCATGACGACGGTGGAGCGGACGGCGGTGAGCAGCCGGAAGAGTCCGGCTTCGTCGGCCGCGGGGATCTCGGGGTGGAAGGCGACGACGAGCTGTTCGGTGTCGGCGCCGGGCACGCGGGTGGGGAAGGCGGCGACGAACGAGCGGGCGACGCCGTCCAGTTGCTCCAGGGCGGTCTCGATATCGTGGCTGTAGTAGTTGACGCCGTTGACGATGACGCTGTCCTTGCTGCGGCCCACCAGGGTGAGCCGTCCGCCGTCGATCCGGCCGAGGTCGCCGCTGCGGAACCAGCCGTCGGCGGTGAACGCGTCGGCGGTGGCCTGGCCGTTGTTGTAGTAGCCGCCGGTGATCATCGGCCCGCGGAGCTGGAGTTCACCGACCTGCCCCTCCGCCAGCGGCCGGTGGGTCTCCTCGTCCGCCACCCGGATGGCCAGGCCCTCCACGGGCAGCCCGAGGTTGGCGAACTCCTGCCCGGCGTCCAGCTCGGGGAAGCCGGTGGAGTAGACGCTGCCCGCGCACGTCTCGGTCATCCCGAAGGCGGGCCACAGCGCGAAGGACGACAGGCCGTACGGGGCCAGCTCGTCGAGGAAGGTACGGCCGGTGGCGCACACGATGGCCTCGCCGCCGCTGATGATGTGGCGCAGGCGGGACAGGTCGAGCGGTTCGCCGCCGCTCGCGCCCTCGGTGACCGAGGACGCCCCGCTCACGGCCGCGTTGACCAGGCCCAGCAGGAAGTTGGGCGTGAAGGTCATGGTGACCCGGTGGCGGGAGAGCAGCCGCAGGAAGTCCAGCGGCTCCTTGAGCACCACCTGCGGCTCGACGTGGAGTTGGAGCGCCCCCGCGTACAGCGGCAGCAGGTGGCACTCCAGCAGCGCCGCGACATGGTCGAAGGACACCCAGTTCAGCGAGGTGTCGGCGGGGGTGAGGCGGTGGAAGCCGTTCTTGCCCGCCATCGACGCCAGCAGGTTGGCGTGGGTGAGCATCACGGCCTTGGAGTTGCCGGTCGAGCCCGAGGTCAGCACCAGCAGCGCCAGCTCACCGGGCTCCGCGTCGTACAGCTCCGCGGCGGGCTCGTGCCCGCGCAGCCCTTCCAGCGGTACGGCCGACAGGCCCGGCACGCGCGGGAGTTCGGCGGCCAGCGCCTCGTCGGCGATCAGCAGCGGCTTGTCGAGCAACTGGTCGACGTGCGCCAGTTGGGCCGCCCAGCGCTCCGGGTCGCCGCGCAGCGGCACCAGTGGGCAGGGCACGAGGCCGCCCAGCAGGCAGGCCCAGAAGACGGTGAGGAATTCGTGCGGGCGCTCCACCAGCAGCGCGACCTTGTCGCCCGCGCGCAGCCCGTGTGCGCGCAGTCCGGTGAGCGACCGGCGCGCGTCGTCCACTAATTGCGGGTAGGTCTGGAGCCGGGTGGATTCACCGGCCATTCCGTGACAGTAGCGGATGCCCGAGTCCTGGTGCTTTTCCGCGGCGCGCAGCAGCAGGTGCGCGATATTGCGGACGTTCTCGTCGGCGGCGGGATTTTCCGAAGCCTCGCGTAATCGCGGCGCATTGGACATGACTGTGCCGGGTCCTTTCGTCGCACTGTCCGGTTCACCGAGGGAATCCGTGTCAGCAAGCAAGCCTCTGAGCAGCACAGTTGACCGGCGAAGGCATGACGCCGACACCGTGCCGATGTAGCACAGGGGTAACGAAGGAGGTACCTCAGGCAAACTGCCGGAAACACTCGACATTGAGAGAACCGGCCAGCGCGGATTATTTCCGGAAACGCTGGGTGAGGTCGATGGTTGAACTTTAGGAGGTCGCTCACCGCGCATTCAAGGCGGCCAGGGCGACATGGCTCAAAGCAGCCTGACGCGACTGCCGCGCAGCATGAATTCCGCAGTTGGCGGCGCTCCACGTGAGATGAGCCACAACGCGGCGGCGCTGGCCGAAAACACGTGACGTACCCGCCCGACCGCACAGCGCCACCCGCCGACCCGCGCCGCCCGGTACCGGACAACCGGCCGCTTATGCTGCTGCTGCCCAGGGAAAACACCCAGCAGGGCTCTGGCCACAGCAGAGCCCGGGGCCCCGGAGCAGAACCGAGCAGGCACCGTCCGTGGAAGGCAGCACCACATGAGCCCCCGTACCGCAGTGGTCACCGGCGCGAGCAGCGGCATCGGAGCCGCCACCGCGCGCAAGCTCGCCGAGGCGGGCTTCCATGTCGTGCTCACCGCGCGCCGCGCGGACCGGCTGGAAGCGCTGGCCAAGGAGCTGACGGAGCAGGGGAGTTCGGCGTCCGTGTACGGGCTGGACGTCACCGACCGGGCGGCCGTGGACGCGTTCGCGGCGGGTCTGGACCAGTACCCGCCGGTGCACGTCCTGGTGAACAACGCGGGCGGCGCCGTCGGCACCGAGCCGGTGGCCACCGCGGACCCGGCCGACTGGCGGGCGATGTTCGAGGTCAACGTGCTGGGCGTGCTCAACGTGACGCAGGCGCTGCTGCCCGCGCTGACCGCCTCCGGCGACGGCACCGTCGTCGTGCTGTCCTCGACCGCGGGCCTGGCCACGTACGAGGGCGGCGGCGGTTACGTGGCCGCCAAGCACGGCGCGCACGTGATCGCCGAGACGCTGCGCCTGGAACTGAACGGCAAGCCGGTGCGCGTCATCGAGATCGCGCCCGGCATGGTGCGTACCGACGAGTTCGCCCTGACCCGCTTCCGCGGTGACGCCGACCGCGCCGCCGCCGTCTACGCGGGCGTCGCCGAGCCGCTGACCGCCGACGACGTGGCCGACACCGTCTCCTGGGCGGTGACCCGGCCCGCGCACGTGAACGTCGACCTCCTGGTGCTGCGCCCGCGCGCGCAGGCCAGCAACTACAAGGTGCACCGCGAGGAGCCGCAGTGATATCCGAGCCGGAGCTGACGGGCGGCGGACCCCACGAGCGCGGCGAGCCGGACTACGGGGTGCTCGGCACGCCCGACGCCGCCGATACGGCCGACGGTCCCGGCGCCTCGGGCCGCACGGCCGACCTCGTCGTGGACTTCGAGGGCGGCCCGCCCCCGCCTCCGGCCGCCGCCTCCCGCGTACGACCGCCGTGGGTGTGGGTGCTCGGCGCGGCCGTCGTCACCTCCGCGCTGTGGGCGGGCGGCCTGTTCGTGTACGACCGGGGCCACAGCGACCTGCCGGACCTGCACGGTTACCACATCGCCGACAGCCCCTGCGAGGGCCCGACCCTCCAGCCGCTGACCGCCGCCGTTCGGGCCAACAGCCCGGGGAAGCTCTCGGTGGAGACGCCCGAGACGTCGTCGCCCGCGATGCAGCACCTCGGCCCCGCCCTCGACCAGGTCGCCTGCGACTTCTCCACCCAGGCGCCGTACGCGCGGGGCGCCACGATGTCCTACATCGTCGCCGTCGCCGTCGACCTGCACAAAAAGACCGATCCCCGCGTCGAGTTCGAGGACCAGGTGCGGATGATGACCGGCAGCCTCCAGGCCGCGAGCGAGGTCTCGTCGGTGCCGGGACTCGGCGACCAGGCGTACTTCCTCACGCGCAGCGACGAGGGCCAGGAGCTGAAGATCCTGCACGGCGGCGCGGTCATCTCGCTCACCCTCAACGCCTACAGCGACGTCAACGTCTCCGAGGACACCATCAACGGCCTCGACGGGGGCGGCTATCCGCTCTCCCCCGACCTCGTCCAGTACCAGCCCGCGCTGATCGAGACGGCGCGGAACATCATGGGCGTGCTCCGGAAGTAGCCGCGGGCCGCGTGTCGCCCTCATGACGTTCCCTGCGGGCACGGCGTACGCGGCGCGCGAGCCGTACCGCCCGCGCCGTCACCGGCTGCCCGATCAGGACACCGGCCAGGACGAGCGCCAGGCCGCCCCACTGCTGCCCGCCCAGCGTCTCGGCCGCGACCAGCGTCCCGAGCAGGACGCCGGTGACCGGGTTGAGCAGGCCGATCAGCCCGACCCCGGCCGCCGTGAGGTGCCGCAGCCCGGTGAACCAGGCGGCGAAGGCGACGGCCGTACCGACCGTGGTGACGTAGCCGAAGCCGAGCAGCGCGCGGCCGTCCAGGGCGGGCGGCGCGCCCTCGGCCGCGGCGGCGACCGGCAGCAGGACGAGCGCGCCCGCGACGAGCTGCCAGGCCGTGGAGGACAGGACGTCCACGGCGCCGCCCCAGCGCTTGGCCAGGATGTAGCCGATCGAGGACATCGTCATGGCGGCGACGGACGCGAGCAGGCCGAGCGGGTCGATGCCGTCCGAGCCGTCGAGCACCATCAGGCACACGCCCGCGATGCCGACGCAGGCGCCGAGCAGCGGCAGCGCGCGCGGGCGCTCGGACAGCAGCGGCCAGGCGAGCAGCGTCATCACGACGGGCGAGGTGGCCATGACGGTGGACGCGACGCTGGTCGGCAGGAGCTGCGCGGCGACGTACACGAGCGCGAAGAACGCGCCCATGTTGAGCGTGCCGAGCACCAGCGACTTCCACCACCACGCGCCGCGCGGCGCCCGCCTGCGGACCGCCAGCAGGAGCAGCCCGGCGGGCAGGGCGCGCAGCACCGCGCCGTACAGCGGGTAGTCGGCGGGCAGCGCCTCGCGGGTGACGTAGTACGTCGTGCCCCAGGCGACCGGGGCGACGGCGGTGACGAGGGACCACCGCACATTAGCTTCCATGGAAGCTAATGTAGCTTCCTCGGAAGGTATTGTGGAGGGCATGAGCGCACGCAGATCGCTGGACTCGCCCGAACCGCTCGATCACGTCGCCCGGATCCAGCGGGAGTGGGCCCGCGAACGGCCCGACGTGGACGTACGGCCGCAGGGCGTCATCGGCCGGCTGCACCGGCTCGCGGGCCGCCTCACCGAGGAGCTGTGCGTCGTCTACCGCGAACACGGCCTCGGCGAGGGCGACTTCGACGTTCTGGCCGCGCTGCGCCGCGCGGGCGCCCCCTTCGAGCGGGCGCCCTCGGAGCTGGCCGAGCACACCATGGTCACGACCGGCGCGATGACCAAGCGGATCGACCGCCTGGAGCGCGCGGGTCTGGCGACCCGGCGCCCCAGCGAACTCGACGGCCGGGGCCGGGTGGTCGCGCTCACCGCGCACGGCCGCGAGGTCATCGACCGCGCCTTCACGGCCCACATGGCCAATGAGCGCCGCCTGCTGGGCGCCCTGACCGGCGACGAGGCCGCGCAGCTCGAAGCCCTGCTGACGAAGTGGCTGGCCCGGGTCGAACCGCCCGGCGAGTGACCCGGCCGGTCCGTGGCGGACTCAGTCCTCCGGGTCGAGGTCGACGCGCATCGTGAGCAGGTTGGTCCCGAACGCCCGGACCGCCGCGCTGTTGAACTTCGGCAGCCGCTTCAGCCGCTCACGCGGGTCGTCGTCGTCCACGAGGGTGGCCGTGCCGGCGTGCCACTTGCCCTTGATCTGTACGCGGACGCGCGGGTCCGCCTCGATGTTCCGCACGTACTGCGACTGCCGGCCGAATTCGCTGACCCACCAGAAGGTGGTCCCCTCCAGCGCGCCCCCCACCGGCGTCCGCCGCGGCTTCCCGCTGACCCGCCCGGTCGTCTCCACCACCGCCGCCCCCGGCGTGAACGCCGCCGTCCGCCGCGCCACCGGATTCACCACCCACCGCTGCCCCCAGACCACCAGCCCACGACCCGCCACACCCACCACTCCCTCATCCACCCGCACCAACCCAACACCCCCACTTCTACCCCCCACCCACCCCAACCCCCCGCCGACCCCTCGGCACCCCCCCGCCTCCGGCGGACACCCCCGGCCGGGGCGGGGTTGCACAGGGTGGACACGGAACCGTCGCCGGATGGCGGGATGGTGCTGATGTGGTGTGGGTTGACGTGAGCATGTTTGGCGGAGCCACATCATTGGGGATGATTCCTGCGGCGTTCTTCGCGCGTAGATCCTTACGACAGCAGGGCCGTTGACGCTGGAGCCGCTTGATGCAACACCCTGTGCAGCCAGAGATCAGAGCGTTACCCCGTCCCCCCACTCACCCCCACACCCCCCACCCTCACCCCCCACCGTCACCGCCATCGCGGTCTACCGCTCAGAGCCATCTTGACATGTCCACCTCAGCGCACCCCGGCGCAACTCGTTGCTGAAGTGATCGCTGAAGCGATCGTCCCGCCGATGGAGGTTCCGTGAACCGCACCAAGTCCCTCTCCATGCTGGCCACGTTGGTCATGGGCGCCGCCCTGGCCCTCGTGGGCGTCAGCCCGGCCCACGCCGCAGGCCCCGCCTATGTCGCCCTGGGCGACTCGTACTCGGCCGGAAACGGCGCGGGAAACTACGACAGCGCCAGCGGCGACTGTCACCGCAGCTTCAGCGCCTACCCGTACCTGTGGAAGAACGCGCACGCCCCGTCCTCCTTCGCCGACACCGCCTGTTCCGGCGCGGTGACCTCGGACGTGCTGAACAACCAGCTCGGCCCCCTCAACTCCTCCACCGGCCTGGTCACCATCACCATCGGCGGCAATGACGCGGGCTTCTCCGACGTCATGACCGCCTGTGTGACCGGCTCCGACAGCGACTGCGTCAACCGGGTGAACACGGCGGAGAACTTCGTCAGGAACACGCTGCCCGCCCGCCTCGACGCGGTCTACAACGCGATCCACGCCAAGGCCCCCTCGGCGCACGTCGTCGTCCTGGGCTACCCCGACATGTACACCCTCAACACCTTCTGCGTCGGCCTCAGCGCCACCAAGCACGCCAAGATCGACGAGGCCGCCGACGTGCTCGACACCACCACCGCAGCCCGCGCCGCCGCGCACGGCTTCTCCTTCGGCGACGTCCGCTCCACGTTCAAGGGCCACGAGCTGTGCTCGGGCGACGCCTACCTCCACTCGCTGGTCATCTCGCCGAGCTGGGAGTCGTACCACCCGACCGCGACCGGCCACTCCAGCGGCTACCTGCCGGTGCTCAACGCCAACGACTGACGCCCGCCCCGACCCGGCCGAAGGCCCCCCGCCCGCTCAACCCCCCACCGGGCAGGGGGCCTTCGCGTACGCACGTCGCGGCAGCGGCGGCCTCAGAATTCGACGTCCTTCGTCGCGACCGTCCCCGCCGTGCGGCCGGGGGCCGCCTGGAAGCTCCAGTAGAGATTGGTGTGGGCGATCACCTGGGCCGGGGGCGGCGCGCCCCACTCGGTCAGATCCTCCGTCGTGTGGGCGTCCCCGACCAGCGTCGTGTCGTATCCCCGCACGAACGCGCCGTGCAGCGTGGAGCGGACGCACGCGTCGGTCTGGCCGCCGACGACGATCAGGCGCCCGACGCCGAGACCGGCCAGGACCTCCTCCAGGTCGGTGTCCTCGAAGGAGTCGCCGTACACCTTGTCGATGTGCGGCTCGGCGTCGTCCGCGCCCAGTTCTGGCGCGATCCGCCACGGCTCGCTGCCTTTCGTCCGGTCCTCGCCGGAGTCCTGGACCCAGACCACCGGGGCCTGTTTCTCCCGCGCCCGCGCGACCAGCGCGGCGATGTTGGCGACCACCGCGTCCCGTTCGTGGCAGCCGTCGAGCACGCCCACCTGCGAGTCCACCACGAGGAGTGCGGTGTGCGGCCGGTTCTTGAGAGTGGTCATGGTCTTTCCCCCTTGCTCACGCGCCGTTCTGCCCACGCCCTGTGTCGCACAGAGCGTCACGTCGGGCGTCACGTCCTGCGTCACGTCCTGCGTCACGCTCCGTGCCGGTCTCCGCCACCGTAACCCCCGCCACTGACAACGGGCCCGACGATCTCTTTGCCGTATCGAGCCGCGCATTCAGGTGATTCCGGTACGAAGGGCGATTTTCAGCCACCTAGTATCTGGTTCCGTGACAGACGGGAAGAGCCGGCGGCGACCGGCCGACCACACCAGCGGGACGGGCGGCAGCGCGACCGACGTGGTGGTCCTCGGGGCCGGTCCCGCCGGGCTCGTGCTCGGCAACATCCTTGTGGACCGGGGGATCGACTGCGTCGTGCTGGAACGGGCCGGGGCCGCGCGGGTGCGGACCCGTGCGCGCGCCGGATTCCTGGCGGCCAACACCGTACGGATTCTCGAACGGCACGGCCTCGCCGAGGGGTTGCGGCGGCGCGGGCAGCCCCACAGCACCTGCGAGTTCCGTACCGAGGACGGCCGGTTCCGGCTGGACTACGGCGCGCTCGGACAGCGCGAACCGCACACCGTCTACCCCCAACAGGACCTGGTGAGCGACCTGTTGACCCGGTTCCAGGAACGGGGCGGGCAGATTCGTTTCGGCACCGAGGCCGTGGCCGTACGCGACGCCGACGGCGAGCGGCCCGAGGTCGTCGTGCGCGAGGCCGACGGACGGCCGGGCCTGTGGCGGGCGCGGTACGTGGCCGGTTGCGACGGGCGGCACGGCGCCGCCCGGCGTTCGCTGCCGCCCGGCGCCGTCCGCCACCACCGCGATCACGGCGTGACCTGGCTCGGTCTGCTCGCCGAGGCGCCGCCCAGCCTGGACGCGGTCGGATACGCGGTGCACGAGCGTGGGTTCGCCGGGCACATGGCCAGGACCAGCGAGGTCACCCGCTACTACCTCCAGTACGAGCGCGGCGCCCCGGCCGACGCGTGGCCGGCGGAGCGGATCTGGGACGAGCTGGAACTGCGCATGCGGGCGCGGGAGTTCGGGCCGCTGCGGCGCGGCCGGTTCGTCCAGCGGTCCGTCGTCGACCTGGAGTCCGACGTGCTCGAACCCCTGCGCCACGGCGCGCTGTTCCTCGTCGGCGACGCCGCCGGTCTGATCAGCCCGTCCGCCGCGAAGGGCGCCAATCTGGCCGTACTCGAAGCGGCGGTCCTGGCCGACGCCCTGGCCGCCGCTCTCACGGCCGGGGACCCGCGCGGCCTCGACGCCTACTCGGCGCGCTGCCTGACGCACATCTGGCGGGCGCAGGAGTTCTCGCACTGGATGATCGGGCTGCTGCACGGCCCGACCGGCGCGGACGGCGAGTCGCTGTTCCACAACTCCCTGCGCCGCGCCCGCCTCGCCTCACTGCGCACGTCGCGCAGCCAGCAGGACTGGTTCGCCGAGCACTACGTCGGCGTCTAGCCGTTCCGGCCCGCCGCCCCAACCACCCGCCCGCACAACGCCGTTCACGCACGCCCGTACGTGCGGCCGTATCCCGCACCGCCGCATCCCGTACCGCCGCATCCCCGCACCCGTCTCGCGTACACCCGTACGCGGACGACCGAACCCCGGAACGAATGAGGGTCCCCCCGCACATGATCACGGCACTGTCGGGCGAGACGTCCGACGCGTCCCGCCTGCGCGCGACGGTCGACTTCGTCAAGGAGCAGGACACCGCCACGCTGCTCCGGCTCCTGCTTCCCGGGCTCGACGGCCCGGAGTTGCGGGCGCTGGCGGAGCGCTGCGCCTTCTCGCACGCGGCGCTGCTCGTCTTCCCGTCCGGCCGGGCGGAGTTGGAGGCCACGCTCGCCGACTGCGGGCTGGTCGCGGACGCGCCGCCGACGCCGAGCGTCGTCGTACGCGAGCGGCTGGCCGTACGGCACAAGCGGCGCGCGGCGGAGCTGGACGTCGCGATTCTGCGGCCCGCGGTGGAGTGCCGGGACGGGGTACGGCGGACGGTCGAGGTGTTCGCGCTGACCGTGCCACCGGGCTCCGGCCTCGGCGAGGTCGCGGCGTACGAGCGGGCGCGGCAGCACGAGACGCATGTCGCCTTCGAGGTCGAGGCGCCGGACCCGCTGGTGCTGCGCGGTCTGTGCGCGGCCTTCGGGCAGTACGGCGCGACGCCCGACGGCGGCGGCTACAACCCGCACGAGAACGGCACGGTGTTCTACTTCGCCGCGCCCGCCGAGGCCAAGGCCGGTTACGGGCGGGTGGAGTTGTACGTGCCGGGCGACCACCGCGACCTGCTCGACGCGCACTTGGAGGCGCATCGGGCGCGGCAGCCCGCCGAGACCTTGCTGCGGCTGCTGACCGGGGCGTGGACGACGCAGGCGCTGGCCGCGTTCGCGCGGCTGGAGGCGGCGGACGCGATGGACGGGGAGCGGGGCATCGGCCTGGCCGAACTGGCCCACACGGTCGGCGCGTTGGCACCCAACCTGGCCACCTTGCTGCGGTACCTCACCATGCTCGGCGTGGTGAGCGAGGACCGCGACGGCTTCCGGCTCACGGACACCGGCGGGCTGCTGCGGGCGGACGCCGAGGGGTCGATGCGGTCGCTGGCGCTGATGTACGGGGGGCCGTTCTACGCGTCCTTCGCCGGGCTCGACCACACCGTGCGCACCGGACAGGTCGCCTTCGAACGGCACTTCGGCGAGAACCACTTCGAGCACTTCGCCCGCGATCCCGAACTCGCCGGGCTGTTCGACCAGTCGATGGCCGCCGGCGCCCGGATGTTCGACCCGCTGCCCGACCACCCGGTCCTCGTCGCGGCGGCCGGAGGGGCGGCCGAAGCGGCGGCCGAAGAAGCCGAGGGAGCCGAAGGAGCCGCCGTGGTCGACATCGCGGGCGGCAACGGCGAACTGCTCGGCCGAATCCTTTCCGCACACCCCCGCCTGCGCGGTGTCCTGCTGGAGCGCCCGCACACCGTCGAGACCGCCCGCCGCCTGCTCGGCGCGGCCGGTCACACCGAGCGGTGCGCCTTCCTCCCGGGCTCCTTCGCCGACGTGCCCGCGGGCGGCGACGTCTACATTCTGTCCCGCGTCCTGCACGACTGGGACGACGACCGCTGCCGCGAGATCCTGCGGCACTGCGCCCGCGCGATGTCCCCGGCCGCCGAACTGCTCGTCGTGGAACGCGTCCTGCCCGACGACGGCTCGGCCTCCCTGGCCACCGCCTGGGACCTGCACATGATGTGCAACGTCGGCGGTCGCGAACGCCGCGCCGACCACTACGCCCGGCTGTTCGCCGACGCGGGCCTCACCCTTGTCGGCCGCTCGCCCCTCCCCCTGGACGGCACCGTCCTGCACGCCCGCAGGGCCTGAGCCGTGCCCCCGCACACGAAGCCATAGCCGTAGCCGAAGCCATAGCCGTAGCCGTAGCCGTAGGAAGGAACCCGCCACGGGGGCACGGCTCCAGGAGCCGTGCGCCCGACGCGTCAGCCCTTGACGCAGACGACCTGCTTCAGCTTGGCCACCACCTCGACCAGGTCGCGCTGCTGGTCGATGACCTGGTCGATGGGCTTGTAGGCGGCCGGGATCTCGTCGACGACGCCGGAGTCCTTGCGGCACTCGACGCCGCGGGTCTGGTCCTCCAGATCGCGGGTGGTGAAGCGGCGCTTGGCCGCGTTCCGGCTCATGCGGCGGCCGGCGCCGTGGGAGGCGGAGTTGAACGCGGCGGAGTTGCCGAGGCCGCGGACGATGTAGGAACCGGTCCCCATGGAGCCGGGGATGATGCCGTGGTCGCCGGAGCCCGCGCGGATGGCGCCCTTGCGGGTGACCAGGAGGTCCATGCCGTCGTAGCGCTCCTCCGAGACGTAGTTGTGGTGGCAGGAGATGACCTCGTCGAAGGTCGGCCGGGCCTTCTTGAACTCCTTGCGGATGACGTCCTGGAGGAGCGCCATCATGATGGCGCGGTTCTTCTTGGCGTACTCCTGCGCCCAGAACAGGTCGTTGCGGTACGCGGCCATCTGCGGGGTGTCCGACACGAAGACCGCGAGGTCGCGGTCGACCAGGCCCTGGTTGTGCGGGAGCTTCTGCGCCTGGCCGATGTGGAACTCGGCCAGCTCCTTGCCGATGTTGCGGGAGCCGGAGTGCAGCATCAGCCATACGGCGCCGGACTCGTCGAGGCAGACCTCCACGAAGTGGTTGCCGCCGCCGAGCGTGCCCATCTGCTTGGTCGCGCGGTCGGCGCGGAACCTCACGGCCTCCGCGAGCCCGTCGAAACGGTCCCAGAAGGAGTCCCAGCCGGAGGTCGCCATGCCGTGGAAGCGGCCGGGCGCGACCGGGTCGTCGTGCATGCCGCGTCCGACCGGAATCGCCTGCTCCACCTGGGAGCGCAGCCGGGAGAGGTCGCCGGGCAGGTCGTTCGCCGTCAGGGAGGTCTTGACCGCGCTCATACCGCACCCGATGTCGACGCCGACCGCCGCGGGGCAGACCGCGCCGTGCATCGCGATGACGGAACCGACCGTGGCGCCCTTGCCGTAGTGGACGTCCGGCATGACGGCCAGGCCCTTGATCCACGGCAGCGAGGAGACATTGCGGAGCTGCTGCATCGCGACGTCCTCGACCGTGGTCGGGTCCGTCCACATCCGGATCGGCACCCGGACACCCGGCACCTCGGTATAAGACATGACAATCCCCCGTAAACGGCAAAATCAAGGATGCCTCACGCGATAAAACCGCCCCAAGAGGTGGTTTGGGTGAAGCTTGCGGTAGACATTGTGTCCACGGCGCACCCGCTCACGCCAAAGGTTTAGCGCGCGGGAGCGGCAGAACCTGAGGGGAAGGGGGCCCGCCCAGTGCGGTCCACGCGAAGTGTCCCGGCGGCGCGAGGTGCCCAGGCGACGCGACGTGCTCCGGCGGCACGCGGCCTCCCGGCCGCCGTCGGCACGGCCGTGACCGCGGTGGCGCTGGCCCTGGCCACGCTCGGCGCGTGCACCGGCGGCGGGGACTCGGCGGGTTCCGCCTCGGACCAGAAGGCGCAGCTCGCGGGCGGCGGCAGTGCGAGCACGGTCTCGCCCGCGCCGCCCGGCAAGTACCAGACGCTGCCCGCCCCCTGCACGGCCGTCGGCCAGGAGCTGCTCAAGTCCCTGGTCCCCGCCGTCCCCGACGTCGCGGGCTCGGAGTCGCTCACGTACGACACGGACCGCCGGGTCGGCTGCTCCTGGCGCGGCACCCGGGCCGACGGCACGTCGAACACCCTGAAGATCGACCTCGAACGCGTCGTGTCGTACGACCCGGCCGTCAGCGACGAGGTCCAGGCCGACCTCGACTTCTCCAACGAGGCGACCGACGCCTCGATCCCGCCGCTGTCGTCCTCCGCCACCCCGAGCGGCCAGCAGACGACCGCCACGCCGACCGGCGGTACGACGAACGGCAACAATTCCACCACCGGCAGCGGTACGAACGGCGGCAACGGTACGAGCACGGGGTCGGCGACGAGTTCCGGCACGGCCGGTGGCGGCGGCACCGACCTCCTCCCCCGCCGCCTCACCGATGTGGGAAACGCCGCATTTATCAATGACGTCCTCAAGCCCCACGCACAGCCTCCCCGCCGCGACGTGACACTGGTTTTCCGCACCGCCAACGTCCTGGTGACCGTCACTTACGCGGAGTCGTCACCCCGTGGCAGTACGCCACCGGACAGCGCTGACCTGCAAAAAGGCGCCCAGCAGGTCGCGGAGCAGCTCCTGAGGAAAGTCAAGGACTGACCGGGGGCCGACAGCGCGGCCCTTTAGGGTGACCCCCATGGAACGTCGACACACCGCCTCCCGCCTCGCTCTGCTGCTCGCCTGTGCGGCCGTCCCCGCGATGGCTCTCGCGGGATGCTCGTCCGGTTCGGGATCATCCGACGCGAAGTCCTCGGCCTCCTCCTCCACGGGTTCCGGCCCGTCCGGCGGCTCGGCCACCCCGACCCTCGCGCCCGCGAAGTTCGCCGCGCTCCCGGCGTCCTGCAAGGCGATCACGCAGGCCACCGTGGACGCGCTGGTGCCGAAGGCCAAGACGCCCGGCGGCACCCCGGTGAAGTCCGACGACATCACCTCGCGCGCCGGCTGCTCCTGGACGGGCAACGGCAAGGACGGCTACCAGTACCGCTGGCTGTCGGTCACCCTTCAGCGCTTCACGTCCTCCACCGCGCTCGGCACGGCCGAGGACCAGGCGGAGAAGCGGTACACCGAGCAGGTCGGCACGTTGAACCAGGTCCCCGGCGCGGCCTCCGCCACCCTCACCGGCCTCGGCGACCAGGCGGCCTCGGTGGTCAGCAAGGCCACCGTCGCGAAGGTCACCTCGCAGAACGACTCGGTGGTCGTCCGCAGCGGCAATGTCGTGGTCCTGGTGGAGTTCAACGGCGCGGGCCTCGAAGGCAAGAAGAACCCGTCGGCCGGCGACGTACAGAGCGGTGCGCAACGGGCGGCGAAGGAGGCCGTCGCGGCGGTCGCGGCGGCGAACGCGTAACAACTCCCGCTCCCCTCGCCCCGGTATTCGCGCGTTTGTACGGCGTTCGTTCGTCAACGCCGCGCCTCTCCTTCTCACCCGTATGGCAGTCTGGGGCCCGCCGGAGCCGGTACGGCTCCGGTCCGCCAGTGAGGCTGGAGCCAAGGGGTAGGAGGGGTCGCGGGTGGCCGCGATACGTTTGACCCGGACGCACCGCATATTGATCGGCGTGGTCGTCACCGGAGCGGTGGTGATCGCGGGGATCGGCTTCGCCGGTTCGTACGCGGCCGTGCGCTCGCTCGCCCTGGACAAGGGCTTCGGCTGGTTCGCGAACGTCTTCCCGATCGGCGTGGACGCGGGCATCGTCGTCCTGCTCGCGCTCGACCTGCTGCTGACCTGGCTGCGCATCCCGTTCCCGCTGCTGCGGCAGACCGCGTGGCTGCTGACGGCCGCGACGATCGCCTTCAACGGCGCCGCCGCCTGGCCCGACCCGCTCGGCGTCGGCATGCACGCGATCATCCCGGTGCTGTTCGTGGTCTCGGTGGAGGCCGCCCGGCACGCGATCGGGCGGATCGCCGACATCACCGCCGACAAGCACATGGAGTCGGTGCGCATCACGCGCTGGATCCTCGCCCCCATCCCCACCTTCCGGCTGTGGCGCCGGATGAAGCTGTGGGAACTGCGGTCGTACGAGGAAACGATCCGGCGCGAGCAGGACCGCCTGGTCTACCGGGCGCGGCTGCGGGCGCGGTACGGCGTCGCCTGGCGTCGCAAGGCCCCGGTCGAGGCGATCATGCCGCTGCGGCTGGCGAAGTACGGGGTGCCGCTGGCGGAGACGGCCGACGCCGGACTCGAAGCGGCGGGCATCGAGATCACGCGCCCCGCCAAGGAGTTGACGGCCGGGCCCGAGTCGGCCGCGCCGACCGCGGCGGAGGCCGCGGAGCCGGTGACGGCGGCGCCGTCGAAGGCCGCCGCGAACGGGACGGTCAACGGGGCGGTGAACGGAGCCGTGAACGGGGCGGTGAACGGCCATGTGAACGGCCACGCCCTCCCGAACGGCGTTCCCGACCTCGCGGCCGAGGCGGCCGCGGCCCTCGCGGAGGCGGCCCGGCAGCAGCAAAGCGCCCAGCAGAACGGACTCGCGGGCGGACAACCGGGCGGACAGCAGGCGGGGCACCAGGACGGGCGGCAGTTCCAGCCGCAGTCGGAGTTCGAGCACCAACAGGCGTACGAGCAGCGGCAGTTCGAACAGTTCCAGCAGTATCAGCAGTACAACCAGCAGCCGTACCCGCAGGAGTGGCCCCAGCAGGACACGCCGGGCGCGCACGACAGCCCGTGGTTCGCCGCCGCCCAGCTCCAGGCCCAGCGCGAGCAGCAGGCGTTCATGGCGCAGCAGATGCAACAGGCCCAGCAGCAGGGGCAGCAAGGGCAGCAGGGCCAACAGATCCAGCAGCAGCCGGAGCCGGAGCAGCCGCAGATCATGGTCCCGGCCGGCCCCAACCGGTCGCGCCCGCTGGGCGGTTCCGGACTGAACGGCAGCGCCGCCGCCGCGCAGCAGCGCTTCCAGCAGGGCCCCGAGCCGCAGTACGCCGCTCCGGAGCCGGAAGCGGTGCCCGCACCCGAGCCGGAGCAGCCTCCGGCGCCGGAATTCGTCTCGGGCCTCGAATTCCCCGACGGCATCTCGCAGGACGAGGCGTTCTTCGGCGCCTACCGCCGCTACGTCCGCGAATTCGGCACCTTCCCCAACGCCCGGCAGTTCGCCCGCTACCTCTCCGACATGTACACCGGTACGCCGCCGGAGGAGCGCGAGCTGGTCCCGTCCCTGCGCGACCTGCGCTACCGCTTCCAGTCCGAGTCGGACACCGAGCACATCCCGTAGACCGGGGGCCGTGAACCACAGGCCGCAGGCCGGGGGCCACGCATACGACGGGGGCGGAACCGCGGTCGCGGTCCCGCCCCCGATGCCGTACGAGCCCTTACGCGCCCGCGCCCTCGCCCGCGCCCAGCAGCGTGCGGACGCGGTCGGCGCCCACCGCGAGGAGCAGCGTCGGAAGGCGCGGACCGGTGTCGCGGCCGACCAGCAGCTCGTAGAGCAGGGCGAAGAACGACCGCTGGGCGACCTTCAGCTCAGGAGTCGGCTTGGCGTCCGGCTCAAGACCGGCCAGCACCTTGGGCACGGCGTAGACGAGGGTCGTCAGACCGTCCAGCGACCAGTGCGAGTCGAGGCCGTCCACCAGGAGCTTGAGCCCGGCGCGCTCGCTGTCGCCGAGGGCGGCGAGGCGGGCGGTGTCGGGCTCGGCGCGCACCACGGTGCGCTGCTCGGCGGGCACCTGGGTGGTGATCCAGGACTCGGCGCGGTCGAGCCGGGGCCGCACCTCGTCCAGCGAGCCGATCGGCCGGTCCGGGTCCAGCTCGGTCAGGATGCGCAGCGTCTGGGCCTCGGCGCCCGCGGTGATGTCGGCGACGGACGCCAGCGTGCGGTACGGCAACGGCCGTGCGGTACGCGGCAGCTCACCGGCGGCGGTGCGGGCGGCCCTGCTGTGCGCGGCGACGTCGGCCGGGAGCGCGGTGCCCTCGGCGACCTTCCGCTCCAGCGCGTCCCACTCGTCGTAGAGCCGCTGGATCTCCTGGTCGAAGGCGATCTTGAAGGACTGGTTGGGGCGGCGGCGGGCGTAGAGCCAGCGCAGGATCTGCGGCTCCATGATCCGCAGCGCGTCGGCGGGGACGGGCACACCGCCCTTGGACGACGACATCTTGGCCATGCCGGAGATGCCGACGAAGGCGTACATCGGGCCGATCGGCTGCTTCCCGCCGAAGATCGGGCCGACGATCTGCCCGCCGACCTGGAACGACGAGCCCGGCGAGGAGTGGTCGACGCCCGACGGCTCGAAGATCACGCCCTCGTACGCCCAGCGCATCGGCCAGTCGACCTTCCACACCAGCTTGCCGCGGTCGAACTCCTCCAGCCGGACCGTCTCCCCGTGCCCGCAGGCGCAGGTGTACGTCAGCTCGGTCGTCTCGTCGTCGTACGCGGTGACCGTGGTGAGGTCCTTGCCGCAGACCGCGCAGTACGGCTTGTACGGGAAGTAGCCCACGCCGGAGCCGCTGCCGTCGTCCTCGCCCGCCGCGCCCGAGCCCTCGGCGGCCTCCAGCTCGGCCGCGTCCACCGGCTTCTGCGACTGCTGCTTGGCCGGGGCCTTCTTCGTCCGGTACTGGTCGAGGATCGCGTCGATGTCGGCGCGGTGCCGCACCGCGTGCAGGATCTGCGCGCGGTAGGCGCCCGCCTGATACTGGGCGGTCTGGCTGATGCCGTCGTACTCCACGCCCAGCTCGGCCAGCGACGCGGCCATCTGCGCCTTGAAGTGCTCCGCCCAGTTCGGATACGAGGACCCGGCGGGCGCGGGCACCGAGGTCAGCGGCTTGCCGATGTGCTCGGCCCACGACTCGTCGACCCCGGGGATGCCGACCGGGACCTTGCGGTACCGGTCGTAGTCGTCCCAGGAGATCAGGTGCCTGACCTCGTGCCCGCGCCTGCGCACCTCGTCGGCGACCAGGTGCGGGGTCATGACCTCGCGCAGATTCCCGAGGTGGATCGGGCCCGAGGGGCTGAGCCCGGACGCGACGACAACGGGTTTCCCGGGTGCGCGGCGCTCCGACTCGGCGATGACGTCGTCCGCGAAACGGGAGACCCAGTCGGCCTCGTTGCTCTCAGCCACGGTCCTCTTCTTCCTGAGGGTTCGATGGGGGTGTTCCGACGGCTCCGATTCTCCCAGACATCCGGCCCCCGATCGCCAGCGGATAACCCGGCCTGTGGATAACTCGCCTGCTCCGTCCCCACCTGTGGATAACCGGCTCGGCCCATCGGGGCTCGCGTGGGACACTGGGACCTCGCCTCACCGCGAGGCGAAGTCCGCTATCCACGACACACGGAACGGCACACCCATGGCCTCGGTCACCTCCCTGTCCGCTTCACTCCAGCAGCGTGTCTCGGCCGCCCTCGCGGCCGCCGTGCCGTCGGCCGACGGTGCCGACCCGCTGCTGCGCCGAAGCGACCGGGCCGACTTCCAGGCCAACGGCGTGCTGGGCCTCGCCAAGAAGGCGAAGGCCAATCCCCGGGAGCTGGCCGCCGCCGTGCTGGCCGGGCTGCCCGCGGACGGCCCCGACGGGCTGATCGGCGAGATCGAGGTGTCAGGACCCGGCTTCCTCAACATCTCGGTCACGGACACCGCGATCACCGCCAACCTCGCGCTGCGGGCCGCGGACGACCGGCTCGGCGTACCCCTGGCCGAGCACCCCGGCACCACCGTCATCGACTACGCGCAGCCGAATGTCGCCAAGGAGATGCACGTCGGGCACCTGCGGTCCTCCGTCATCGGCGACGCGATCGTGCGGATTCTGCGGTTCAGCGGCGAGACGGTGATCCCGCGGCACCACATCGGCGACTGGGGCACCCAGTTCGGCATGCTCGTCCAGTACCTAATGGAGCACCCGGACGAGCTGGAGAGCACGCAGATCACCGCGGACTCCGCGGTGGCCGGTGAGGCGTCGATGTCCCGGCTCGACCGGCTCTACAAGTCGTCGCGGACGCTCTTCGACTCCGACGAGGCGTTCAAGGACCGGTCCCGCAAGCGGCTGGTCGAGCTCCAGTCGGGCGACGCGGAGACGCTGAAGATCTGGCAGTGGCTGGTCGACGAGTCGCTGATCTACTTCCACTCCGTCTACGACAAGCTCGACATCGCGATCCAGGACGAGGACATCGTCGGCGAGTCCGGGTACAACGACATGCTGGTGGAGACCAGCGACCTGCTGGAGAAGTCCGGTGTCGCGGTCCGGTCCGACGGCGCGCTGTGCGTGTTCTTCGACGACATCAAGGGCAAGGACGGCGAGCCGGTCCCGCTCATCGTCCGCAAGTCCGACGGCGGCTTCGGCTACCCGGCCACCGACCTGTCGGCGGTGCGGGACCGGACGCAGAATCTGCACGCCACCACCTTGCTGTACGTGGTGGACGCCCGGCAGGCGCTGCACTTCCGGATGGTCTTCGAGACCGCCCGGCGGGCGGGCTGGCTGACCGACGAGGTCACCGTCAAGCACATCCCGTTCGGCACGGTGCTCGGCAAGGACGGCAAGCCGTTCAAGACCCGGGCGGGCGAGAGCGTCAAGCTGGAGGACCTGCTGGACGAGGCGGTGGAGCGGGCGACGGCCGTCGTCAAGGAGAAGGACACCAAGGGCGAGCTGTCGGACGCGGAGGTCGCCGAGCGCGGCGCCGAGGTCGGCATCGGCGCGGTGAAGTACGCGGACCTGTCCACGTCCCTGGGCCGGGACTACGTCTTCGACCTGGACCGGATGGTGTCGCTCAACGGCGACACGAGCGTGTACATCCAGTACGCGTACGCCCGGATCCAGTCGATCATCCGGCGCTCGGGCGACGCGCGGCCCGCGGCCCACCCCGAGCTGCCGCTGGCACCGGCCGAGCGCGCGCTGGGGCTGCTGCTCGACGAGTTCGGCGAGGCGCTGGCCTCGACGGCGGAGACGTACGAGCCGCACAAGCTCGCCGCGTATCTCTTCTCGGTGGCCTCGGCGTTCGCGACGTTCTACGAGCAGTGCCCGGTCCTCAAGGCGGACAGCCCCGCCGTGGTGGAGAACCGGCTCTTCCTCTGCGACGTCACCGCTCGCACCCTGCGGCAGGGTCTGACGCTGCTCGGTATCCGTACCCCCGAGCGCCTCTAGGAGCTAGGACCCCTCGGGCCCCTCCGGCTCGCGGAAGATCGCCGCTGTGTCGAAGTCCCCCTGGACGACGTCGTAGGCGAGCGCCGCGAGCCGCAGGTGGTGCGCGCGGGCGTAGCGGCGGAAGGCGCCGAAGGCGTCGTCCACCGACAGACCCCAGCGCTCGGCGAGCACGCCCTTGGCCTGCTCGATCACGATCCGGTTGGTCAGCGCGGTCTGGAGCTGCACGCGCTCGACCTGGCTGCGCTCCAGGGTCCGCTGCTGGAGGATCGCGATCGTGGCGATGTCCGCGAGCGCCTGCGCCAGCAGCCGGTCCTCCTCGCTGATCGGCGTCGACTCGCGCTGGAAGAGGCTGAGCGCGCCCACCACCCGCTGCCGCAGCCGCATCGGGAAGGCGTGGGTGCGGACGAATCCGGCCTCGGTGGCCCGCGTGGTGAAGTGCGGCCAGCGGGTCCGGGTGATCGGCGCGGTCAGGTCCACGTCGATGCGGGCGTCGCCGGTGCGGAAGCACTCCACGCACGGGCCCTGGTCGTGCTGGGACGCGAAGAGTTCCAGCAGCCGGGTGCTCTCGTCGGACGCGGCCAGCGGGTGCAGCGTGCCGTGCTCGTCCACGAGCAGGATGCCGACCGTCGCGATGTCCAGCAGTTCCGCGCAGCGCTGGGCGAGCCGCTGGAGGAAGTCGATGATGTCGAAGTCGTCGGTGAGCGAGTCGGCGACCTCCACGAAGACTTCGGTGAGGCGTTGCACACGCGTCATGGGGATCAGTCCTTGTCTGCTGCGGTGGAGGGGAGGGTGCCGTCGCCGTTGACATCGAGGCGCAGCCGTCTGGCCACCACATCATGCGCCACGACGCGGATGGGCCGCCCGCTCCGGAAGGCGTGCGCCCGCAGCCGCAGGAGCGCGTCCGCGAGCGGGAGGCCGAGTTGCACGCTCGCCATGCCCGCCGCCTGGTGGACGACGGCGCTGTACAGCGTGCCGGGCAGTTCGGCGCCGCCCTCGTCCCCCAGGTAGCGGGCGGCCAGCGCGTCGGCGAGGACGAGGGCGTCGCCGGTCTGTTCGGTGCCGAGCGCCCCGGCCGTGGCGCGTACGGCGGTCAGCACGCCGATCCGGATGGCGCCGAGCGCGATCGGGAAGCAGAACACCGCGCGGACCGGCAGCCGTTCGGCCTCCGGCACCAGCGCGGGCCAGCGGTCGGCGCGCACGCGGCGCAGGTCGGGTGCCAGGACGGCGTGGCCGGTACGTACGGCGTCGGCGGCCGGGCCCTCGCCGACCGTGTACTGCAAGTCCTCGAAGGCACGGCTCAACGGGCCGGAGCACCAGAGCACTTCGGCCGCCTCCCGGCTCCCCGGGGTCTTCCGCGGCGAGGTGTCCCCCGCCAGGGCCGTCGACACGCCGTCCACCCCGAGCGCCACGGCCGCGAGACGCGCCCGCTGCGGCCACTCGCCCCGGCGCAGCGACACCAGTGCTTCCGCCATCGCGTCACTGATCACGGCTCAGCGCCCAACACCCTTTGTCCTGCGGCTGATCTGTCCGAGCGGCCACCCGCATGGCGTCCCCTCAGCCGGGTGTTGTACGGACGACGGACGCCGTGCGCCCGCCGACCTTATCCCCTGCGTGCGCGATCGCCCCGTTTTCCGGAGGTCACGGGCGCACGCCACGTTGACGGTGTACGTCGTCGGGGCCGCGCGCGCCGCGAAACCCCCGGCTCGGGGAGTCCCGGCTCCGTTTGACGCGGGTAGTTATACGACCCACAATCATTGTTATGACTACAACCAATTCGGCATCCGGCAAGCGCGTCCTGCTCATCGGCGCCTCCCGCGGCCTCGGCCTCGCCCTCGCGCGGGAGTGGCAGCGCGAGGGGTGGCACGTCGTCGCGACCGTGCGCGGCACCCGGCGGACGGAGCTGCACGACCTCGCCGAGGCGCACCCGGACAGCGTCGAGATCGAGACGGTGGACGTCACGGTCCCCGAGCAGGTCACGGCGGTGCGCGAGCGGCTGGAGGGGCGCGTCTTCGACCTCCTCTTCGTGAACGCGGGCGTCACGAACGAGCCCGAGGGGACGGTGGCGGAGACGTCGACCGAGGAATTCGTGCGGGTCATGGTGACCAACGCGCTGAGCCCGCTGCGGGTCGTCGAAACGCTCTCGGACCTCGTGACCGGGACCGGCACCATCGGGGTCATGTCCTCGGGCCAGGGCAGCGTGGCCAACAACGAGCGCGGCGGGCACGAGGTGTACCGGGGCAGCAAGGCCGCGCTGAACACTTTCATGCGCAGCTACGCGGCGCGGCACGAGGGCGAGTCCCGGCCGCTGGTGCTGATGGCGCCCGGCTGGGTACGCATCGGCGTCGGCGGACCCGGCGGGCGGCTGACCGTCGAGGAGAGCATTCCGAACGTCGTCAGGACGCTCGACTCCCTCCGGGACAGCCCCGGCCTGCACTACGTCGACTACCTCGGCAACACCGTCGCATGGTGACCCCGCCCCCGGACGCGGAACCCGCCGCCCCCTCCGCCGAGACCGTCTGGGCCCTCATGCACGGCTTCGTCGAGGCCCACAACCGCCACGGCGAGCTGGCCGAAGCCCTCGGGTTCCGGCTCGGCGCCGGACGCGGCAAGGCCCTCTTCCTCCTGCGCGACGCGCCCCTGACCCTCACCCAACTCGCCGCGTCCATCGGCGCCGACGCCCCCTACACCACCCTGATCGTCGACAAACTCGAATCCCACGGCCTGGTCGAACGCCTCCCCCACCCCGCCGACCGCCGCCGCAAGCTCGTCACCCTCACCCCGGCGGGCCACGACGCCATCGCCACCGCCGACGCGATCCTCCACCGCCCCCCGCCGGCCCTCTCCGCCCTCTCCCGGAAAGACCTCGCCCACCTCACCGCCCTCCTGACCCGCCTCACCTCCGCGACCGAATCCGCCGAACCAGCCGACCCCGCCGAACCTCCGCGATGAGTTCCGGGCCCGCCCCGAGTCTCCTGTAGTGACCGCCGCCGGAAATCCGGCGCCGGACACGGCCGAAAGCACGGCCGACGACACGGCCGAGAACACTCACGACAGAGCGCGGAGGACATCGTGACGAGCACCCAGGGCGAAGCGGGCGGCGGACGGCCGCCGGTGGTGGACATGGAGACGTGGCAGGCGGCGCGGGACGAGCTGCTGGTCAGGGAGAAGGCCCATACGCGCGAGGGGGACGCCATCGCGGCGGCGCGGCGCCGGTTGCCGATGGTGGAGTTCGACGGGTCGGTGGAGGTGACGGGCGCGCAGGGCCCGGTGCCGTTCAGGGACCTGTTCCAGGGGCGCAACGAGCTGCTGGTCTACAAGCACATGTGGCACGACGGGGCGCCGCACCAGGGCCAGTGCGAGGGGTGCACGGTCACGGCGTGGCACATGAAGGACGCCGCGTATCTGAACGCGCGCGGCATCTCGTGGGCCGTGCTGACGACGGGACGCTGGGAGGAGGTCCCGCCGTTCATGGAGTTCATGGGCTACACCGAGCCCTGGTACTCGGTGCGCGACGTGGCCGCGCCGGTCGGCGGGGCGATGGGCCACCTCACCTCCTACCTGCGCGACGGCGACCGTACGTTCCTCACGTACGACACGACGGGCCGTGGCACCGAGGCGGCCAGCGGGAGCTTCGCGCTGCTGGACATGACGCCGTACGGGCGGCGCGAGGCGTGGCAGGACACGCCGGAGGGCTGGCCCGAGGGGAACGGTCCGTGCTGGTACTGGCGCGCGGACGTGGACGGGAACGCGACCTGGGGCCCGACCGGCCGGCCCGTACCGCAGTGGACGCGTCCCGGCGTGACCGCCGAGCAGACCCTGGGCCGCGGCGGCGAACACCACTGACGCGCCGCGGACGCCGTTGACGCGCCCGCCCGCCCGCACGCCACCCCGCCCCCGCCCTCACTTCCGTGAGACGAAAAACAGATAAGGCAGGTTGATAAGGTAGCCTTAGCACATGAACGAGGATCTGGACCCCGCAGCCGTCGCCGCCTCCCTCCTGACCGGCGTCGGCGCACTGGTGCGCCGCGCCCGGCAGGTGCCCACCGGCGGGGGCCTCACCATGCCCGAGCGGACGGCGTTGTCGCTCCTGAACCGCTCGGGCCCCACGACCTCCTCCGCCCTGGCCCGGCAGGTGCAGATCACCGCCCAGGCCATGGGCACCACCCTCGCCGGACTGCGGGACCGCGGCCTGGTCGACCGCGGCCAGGACCCGGACGACGGCAGGCGCGTGGTGCTGACGGTGACCGAGGCGGGCCGACGGGCGCTGGAGGACAAGCGCAACGCGCGCACCGAGCAGATCACCCGGGCCCTGACCAGCGGCGCGTTCACCCCGGCCGAACTGGCACAGCTCGCGGCGGCGGCACCCCTGCTCGACCGGCTGGCCCAGGCCGTCTGACGCGACGGACCCCGCCCGAGGACCCGTCGGGAAGCCCCCGGACGCGACAGGAAGCGAGCCGATGTCCCATCCCTCCCAGGCGCTGGGCGACCGGTACAAGTGGACGGCGCTGACCAACACCACCGCCGCCGTCTTCATGTCCGCGCTCGACGGCTCGATCGTCCTGATCGCGCTCCCCGCCATCTTCCGCGGCATCCACCTGGACCCGCTCGCGCCGGGCAACATCGCGTACCTGCTGTGGATGATCATGGGGTACCGGCTGGTCCAGGCCGTCCTCGTCGTCACCGTCGGCCGCCTCGGCGACATGTACGGCCGGGTCCGTATCTACAACTCCGGTTTCGCCGTCTTCACCTTCGCCTCGATCCTGCTCTCCTTCGACCCGTACGACGGCGGCCACGGCGCGATGTGGCTGATCGGCTGGCGGGTGCTGCAAGCCGTGGGCGGCTCGATGCTGACGGCCAACTCCGCCGCGATCCTGGTCGACGCCTTCCCCAGGGAACAGCGCGGCTTCGCGCTCGGGATCAACCAGGTCGCGGCCCTGGCCGGGATGTTCATCGGCCTGGTCGCGGGCGGCCTGCTCGCCGCGTGGGACTGGCGCGCGGTGTTCTGGGTGAACGTGCCGGTCGGCGTCTTCTTCACCCTGTGGGCGTACCGCACCCTGCGCGACACCGGAAAGCGCGGCGGCGGCCGTGTCGACTGGTGGGGCAACATCACCTTCGCGGTGGGCCTGAGCGCGGTGCTGATCGCGGTCACCTTCGGCCTCCAGCCCTACGGCGGCCACACCATGGGCTGGACGAATCCGCTGGTCGTCGCCCTGGTCGTGGGCGGCCTCGCCCTGCTGGCGGCGTTCGTCGTCATCGAGAGACGCGCCACCTCGCCGATGATCCAACTGGGGCTGTTCCGGCTGCGGGCCTTCACCTTCGGCAATCTGGCGGGCCTGGCCATCTCGATCGGCCGCGGCGGCATGCAGTTCGTGCTGATCATCTGGCTCCAGGGCATCTGGCTGCCGCTGCACGGCTACGACTACAGCGACACACCCCTGTGGGCGGGCATCTTCATGCTGCCGCTGACCGCCGGTTTCCTCGCCGCGGGCCCGGTCTCCGGCTATCTGTCGGACCGGATCGGCTCCCGCGGCCTGGCCACCGGCGGCGCGCTGCTGTTCGGCGCCAGCTTCCTCGGCCTGATGCTCCTGCCGATCGACTTCAGCTACTGGATCTTCGCGCTGCTGATCGCGCTCAACGGGATCGCGAGCGGCATGTTCGCCTCCCCCAACTCCTCCTCGATCATGGGCAGCGTGCCGGACGAGCTGCGCGGGGTCGCGTCCGGCATGCGGGCGACCTTCCAGAATTCGGGCACCGCCGTGTCCATCGGCGTCTTCTTCTCCCTGATGATCGCCGGACTGGCCAGCAGCCTCCCGCACACCCTCACCAGCGGCCTCCAGCAGCAGGGCGTACCGGCGCACGTCGCGGCCCAGGTCGGCGGCCTGCCCCCGGTCTCGTCCCTGTTCGCCGCGCAGCTCGGCGTCAACCCGGTGCAGCACCTGCTCGAACCCACCGGCACCCTGGCACGTCTGACGGCGGCGCAGCGGCAGACGCTGACCGGACACGAGTTCTTCCCCGACCTGATCTCGGGGCCCTTCCACTCCGGCCTGGTCATCGTGTTCGCCTTCGGCGCCGTCCTCGCCTTCCTCGCCGCCGTCGCCTCGATGCTGCGCGGCGCCAACCCCGCCGCTCCCGGCCGCGAGCGCCGGAAGCGCGAGCACCAGCCGTCCACGGCTCCCTGACGCCGCCGACGGCCCCTCACTCCAGGAGAGACACATGCCCCTGCTCGGCCGACTCCTCAGCAACCGCAAGTCGGGCGACGCCCACGCGGCGTGGCACCTGCCCAACCTCCAGGGCCCCGACCTGCTGACCCTCACCAGCGAGGACTTCACGGACGGCGGCCCCCTGCCGCTGGAGCAGTGCGCGAAGAACGTCGGCGGCGCCGACCTCTCCCCGCGCCTGGCGTGGACCCCGCTGCCGGACGGCACCGCCCAACTCCTGCTGTCCGTCGAGGACATCGACGTCCCCATGTCCAAGCCCGCCGTGCACTGCCTCGCCCTGATCGACCCGGCGACGGCCGGCCGCCTGGACACCGGCGCCCTGTCCGCGCGTCAACCCGCCCCGGGCGTACGGGTGCTGCGGTCGACCATCGGCCGCGGCTACCACGGTCCCGCGCCGATCAAGGGCCACGGCCCGCACCGCTACGTCTTCCAGCTCTTCGCCCTCGCCGCCCCCGTGACCGACGGCGCCCCGACCACGAAGGACCTGACCCGCGCCCGCCCCCGTACCGTCCTGCCCGCCGTCGCCTCCCCCGTCCTCGCCCGCGGCCGGCTGACCGGGGTGTACGAGCGCTGACCCCGGCCGGCCGCGGCCTTGTGATCCACACTCTTGACGGCATATCGGCGCGTCATATGCGCATTTCGGGCGAACGGCTGTAATTCTGGCGGCCGTTGCGTCGCTCTCCGTCTCCCCCCGCCCGGACCGTCCCGTCCGGGCGGCGAGCGACGCGTGCCCGCCTCACCCAAGGAGCGCAGATGTCCCTGTCCCGTGCCGTGTCCCGCACCCGGTCCCGCCTTCTGGCGGTGCTCAGCGCCGCAGCCGTCGCGAGCGGGCTCGCGGTCGCCGTTCCGGCGGCGCCCGCCGCGGCGGCCGGTTCGTTCGTCGTCAGCGAGGCCCAGTTCGGCCAGATGTTCCCGGCGCGGAACTCCTTCTACACCTACCAAGGCCTGGTCCGCGCGCTGGACGCCTACCCCGGCTTCGCCCGCTCCGGCGACGGCTCGGCGCGCAAGCGCGAGGCGGCGGCCTTCCTGGCCAACGTGAGCCACGAGACCGGCGGCCTGCGGTACGTGGTCGAGCAGAACACCGCCAACTACTCCCACTACTGCGACCGCGGCCAGCCCTACGGCTGCCCGGCCGGCACCGCCGCCTACTACGGGCGCGGCCCTCTCCAGTTGAGCTGGAACTTCAACTACAAGGCCGCCGGTGACGCCCTCGGCATCGACCTGCTGCACAACCCGTCCCTGGTGCAGCGCGACGCCGCCGTGTCCTGGAAGACCGGGCTGTGGTTCTGGAACACCCAGAGCGGCGCCGGAAGGATGACCCCGCACAACGCGATGGTCAACGGCAAGGGCTTCGGTGAGACCATCCGCAGCATCAACGGCGACCTCGAATGCAACGGCAAGAATCCGGACGAGCGCAACGACCGCATCAACCTCTACAAGAAGTTCACCCGCCTCCTCGGCACCGACGTCGGCGGCGGCAACCTCTCCTGCTGACCCCCTTGCCGGGGCGGCTGGCCGGTCTTTTCAGGGGCGCGCCCCTCGGCGGTTCCCCTGCCAAGACGGCTGGCCGATCTTTTCAGGGGCGCGGGGAACTGCGCGACCAGCCCCCACCGGGCTGTCAGCCCGAAAACAACAGCGTCTGCCCCGCTGGGGCCGGTTCTCAAAGGCGCACCACCGCGCGGGCTGAGCGCGCAGTTCCCCGCGCCCACGGTGGGCAACCTCCTGGCGCAAGGGGAGGGCACAGGGGCCGCGCCCCCAAAAGCATGGCCCTGCGCAAGGGCACCGTGGGGCTACTTGGGGGAAAGGTGGCATATGCGCGTAGGGGAGGAGGCCGGGGTGGTAGGGATCAGGCGTCCCTGTCCCCCAGGTCAACAGGAGTTTGAGCATGCGGAAGTTGCTCGGTCGGACGGCTGCGATCACGGCGCTGGCAATACTTTTGCTCGCCTCTGTGCCAGGCCCGGCCTCGGCCGCCGGACCCGCACGACAGGGGCGGCCCTCGGCGATGGCCGACGAGTGCTACCGGCACCACGGCGTCTGGTACTGCGCGGACGGCTGGGACTGGTATCCCGACCGCCACAGCACGGGCCCGGTCCTCTGACGAGGCCCCGCGGAGCCGGGCCGGGGCCCGGCGCCTGACCGCCGGGAAAGCCCGGCCCGCAGGGCCGCACCGTACGTCCCGGATCCCGTCCCCACGGTCCGGGACGCACGGCTGTCCGGCTGTCAGTGGTCGCCCCTAGAGTCGGGCGCATGGCGATGCTTCCTAACCCCCTGCCGCGACTCGCGGAGTTGGACCTGCGGCTGCCCGCGGGCACATTGGTCGACACGACGTTCGAGGGCCGCTGGCACGAGCCGCTGCTGTGGATGGCGGACGGCCCCGCGGCGGACGGCGCGTGGGCGAGTCTGCTGCCCGCGCGGGCGGCGGGCCTGCAACCGCTGCTGATAGAGGCGAGCGCGCCGTACTCGAAGGGCCCGGTGGACTGGCAGTTGATGCCCGACCACGCGTCGTACGCCGGGGACCACGACGCCGAGGAAGTGCTCGCCGAGTTCTGGGCGGGCCTGATCGAGGAGGACGCCGAGGACGTCGAGGAGGACGACGTCCTCGCGCCGTACGGCGCGGCGTGGCCGGGCCTGGCCCCCGCCGCGAAGGCCGTGGACGACCCCGACGACCTGGCCGCCGAGGTCACCGCCGACATGGTCGGCTCCGGCTGGCTGGAGAATCCGCGCGCGGCCCTGGTCCACGCCCGCCGCAGCGCCGACATACCCGCAGCGATCGGCTGGAGCGGCCCGCTCAACTACGAGAGCGACCCCGCCCGCCTGTGCGCCGTGCTCCGCTCGTGGGAGGACCGGTTCGGCATACGAGTCATCGCCCTCGCCTTCGACCGCCTCACCGTCTCCGTCGCCGCGCCCCCGAGCACCCGGGAAGAAGCCGAGGCCGTCGCCGCCGAGCACTACGCCTTCTGCCCGGACAACATCGACCAGGGCACCTACGAGACGCTGCGCGAGTACGCGGAGAAGGCCGTCCTCGACGTCCACACGTGGTCCTTCTGGTGGGACTGACGCCCGGTCAGCGGGCGGCGAACTCGCACCACACGATCTTGCCGGGGTTCCGCTCCCCCACGTCCCACTTGTCGGCCAGCGCGTCGACCAGGACGAGCCCGCGCCCGGACTCCTCCTGATCGCGCTCACGCCCCGGCCGGTCGGCCAGGTGCGGACGGCCGCCGCCGCTGTCGTGCACCTCGACCCGCAAGGTGGTGCCGAGGTCGCGGCGCAGCAGTAAGAGGAAGCCGCGCCCCGGGGGCACGCCGTGCAGCAGCGCGTTGGTCGCCAACTCGCTCACACACAGGAGGACTTCGTCCTCCCGGCTCTCGAACCCCCACGCGGTGAGAGCTTCCCGCGCGAACTCCCGCGCGGCGGGGACCGAGCGCCGTTCCCGACGGTAGAACCGCTCCCGGCGGTCCAGGTGCTGGACGTCTTCGTTCATGAAGCTCAGCGTCGCGCAGCGTGTTCGGGGTGTACTAGACCTGTTACTCGTACACGTCCTGTGTACGAGTAACAGGCGATACAAGTCGGGCAGGAGTGGGGTATTTCAGGTCCATGGCACCACGCAAACGGCAGCAGCCGAAGAAGCCGAACCGGACCGTCTTCCAGTTGATCGGCGCGCAATTAGCCCTGTTCCGCGTCGCGAAGGGTTATACGCAGGCCGAGTTGGCTCCCCTCGTCATCATCAGCGAAAGCAAGCTCGCCTCGATAGAGCAGGGTCGGCGCCCCCTCACCCTCGCCCTGGCCCAGGAACTGGACCGTGCCCTGGAGACCAAGGGTGCGCTGGAGGTGGCCGTGAACTACACGCCGGACATCGACGTCTACCCGACGTGGGCGGCGGAGTACATGGACCACGAGCGCGACGCCCTTGCCATCTCCTCATACGAGAACCAGGTGCTGCCCGGTCTCTTGCAGACCAGGGAGTACGCATGGGCGGTGTTCCGGAGCCGACTGCCCATCCTCAGCGAGGAGGAGATCGAGCTCCAGGTCTCGGGCCGCATCGAACGACAGGCGGTCCTGCACCGCAAGGAGCCCGTGTCGGTTTCCTTCGTCATCTCGGAGGCCGTTCTGCGCGACCGTCTCGGCGGCGAACAGGTCTACCGAGACCAGCTCCGGCATCTGCGCGAGTGCAGCGATCTCCCCGGCGTCACGATCCAGATCCTGCCGCTCGCCCAGCAGTCCCACCCTGCGCTCGACGGGTCGTTCGTCCTCTTCGAGACCCGTCAGCACGAGCATCTCGCCTACGCTGAAACCCAGCGCGGCAGCCTCGTCATTTACGACCCGGACGAGGTGAGCATCCTCGCAATGAGGTATGCCATGCTGCGCACGCAGGCCCTCAACCCCTATGACACACAGGGCCTGTTGGACCGGCTGCTAGGAGAGTAATGAGCGCCCCACTGAAGTGGTTCAAGTCCAGCTACAGCGGAAGTGACGGCGGGAACTGCGTCGAGATCGCCTACGCGTGGCGTAAGTCCAGCTACAGCGGAAGTGAAGGCGGCGAGTGCATCGAGGTCGCGGCTCACCCGGCCGCCGTGCACGTGCGGGACTCCAAGGACCCCCAGGGTCCGAGCCTCACGTTCACCCCGGCCGCATGGGCGGCCTTCGCCACCTTCGCCGCGACCGCCACCGCCACGGCGGCGCCGGGTTCCGATATGACCGATAAAACGCCACTTCTTTAGGACATTCCTAAAAATTACCCGGGGGTAAGGTGGGCGGAATCCCCAATTCGCCTCAGTTCACCTCTAGGACACCCCACCTATGAGCACCGTTGTTCGCGGAGATGCCGCCCCCACCGGCTCCGCGCCGCTGCCCGACCTCGCACCGGTTCCTGAGCCCGCCGCCGGAGGCAAGGCCGGGAGCGGGGCACCGCAGCCGAAGAAGCGGCTGTACGTGCTGGACGGTCTGCGGCTGATAGCCGCGCTCATGGTGGTCGCCTACCACTACATGGGCTTCGACGACTGGTTCGAGTCCCCGTGGGGGAAGTCCTCGCGCGCGGTCTTCCCCGGCGTCCACGAGGTGGCCGGGTACGGATGGCTGGGCGTCGAGCTGTTCTTCCTGATCAGCGGGTTCGTCATCTGCATGTCGTGCTGGGGGCGGACGCCGAAGCAGTTCGCCGTGTCGCGGTTCGTCCGGCTCTATCCGGCGTACTGGTTCGCCATCGCGGTGACCACGACGGTGCTGGTGACGCGGCCGGGGGGAACGACCCTTGCCGCGAGCGACGTGCTGACGAATGTCACGATGTTCCAGGAGCTGCTGGGCGCGCAGGACGTGGACGGCGTGTACTGGTCGCTCTGGGTGGAGCTGCGGTTCTACCTGCTGTTCATGGTCGTGGCGATGATGGGGCTGACCTACAGGCGAGTGGTCACCTTCTGCATCGCCTGGCTGTTGCTGGCCGGAATCGCGCCGCAGTCGGGGATCGATCTGCTGCAGTTGATGATCGTTCCCCAGTACGCGGCCTTCTTCGTCAGCGGCATCGTGATCTACCTGATGCACCGGGTGGGGCCCACGCCCATACTGTGGCTGCTGCTGGGGGCGTCCTGGCTGATGGCACAGAACCAGCTCACGGATCTGGTGGCCAGCGCCGAGGCGTCCACGCACACCAATCTGTCGTGGTGGTGGTCGCTGGCCGTCGTGAGCATCTTCTACGGTCTCGTCCTGGGCGCCGCGCTCGGGAAGCTGAACTTCTTCAACTGGCGCTGGCTGACGGTCGCCGGTGCGATGACGTATCCGTTGTATCTGCTGCACGAAGACATCGGGTGGGAGATCATCCGGCACACGCACGGGGTGCTCCCGGCCCGCATCCTGGTTCCGGCGCTGGTCGCCGTGATGCTGCTGGCGGCCTGGCTCGTCCACACATACGTGGAGACGCCGCTGGCCAAGGCGCTGAAGAACTGGCTGCTACCCAAGAAGCCGGCCAAGCCGGCCAAGCCGGTCCCCGCGCCGACAACCGGGGCCGACTCGAAACCGCCCGCCGGGTAGCACCAGAAAACCCACCGGACTCGGGCGTATCTCCGCGTATCGCCTTGGACGAAACCGCGCACCGCCGGTTACCGGCGGTGCTACGGTCTGCCAATCGTCCGCCGCTTTCGGGGCGTACAGGCACCGGAGAGCACCAATGCAGAGCCGTATCTCCTCAGGTCCATTAGCCTCCACTCCCCTGCTCGAATCGGGCCCGCCTGCGTCCGATCACCTTCTGCGCGGATTTCGGCAGTCGGAGTTATCCCGAAGGGCCAGACCGCCCGCTTCCCGTTATGCCGTGGACTTCGCGGTACGGGTCGCGCTCATGTCCGCCGGATACGTTCTGGTACTCGCCTTCGCACGGTCGCCGTTCGTCTCGCCCGGCGGTATCGCGTGGTTCGGCGGAATCACGCTTTTCGCACTGGCGTCCGTTTCCATGGTCGGGTCCTGGTTCCACGACGCGGTGCACGGAAATGTGCGCGGCGGCCGGTGGAGGTCGGAAGCCGTACTGCGTGCGGGGTCGGCGGCGATCGGCCTCGGGCCGCGCTGGTGGTTTCACAAGCACGTGCGGTTGCACCACCGGTACGTGGGAAATCCGGCGTTCGACCCGGACATCCAGTTCGGCTGGTTCGGGCGGGTGACCGCCGAGCAGCCGTGGCACGCCCTGCACCGCGCGCAGCACCTCTACATGTGGCTGCTGCTGCCGTTCTCCACGCTGAACATGCTCAAGCCGAGCGAGCTGTGGACGACACGGCAGGCGGTCGTCCGGCGGGTGGTCGGGCCCCGGGGGCGCGGCTGGCCGTGGTTTCTGCTGGCCGACAAGTACCTGCCGCACGCCGTTGTCTGGATTCCGGTCTTCCTGGTGCTGCCGACGCGCCGGGCACTGCTGACGTATCTGCTGTTCCACCTGATATCCGGGACCTTCGTCTCGCTGATCACCCAGGTGCAGCACAATACGGATCTGGCCGAATACGGTCCTTCCGTCGACGGAACGGAATCGCTTTCCGCTCAGCTCTCCCGGTCCACCGACGTGGGCGGCGGCCGGGGATTCTGGTACTGGCTCAGCGGCGGCACGACGTATCACTGCGTCCATCACCTCGCGCCCACGCTGACCTTTCCCGAACTCCCGGCGGCGACGGAACGGCTCGTCGCCCTGCTCGCCGGAACCGAAATGACGGTACGGACGCATCCGTCCATGTGGGCGGCCGTGAAATCGCACGGCCGGCTCATCCGGGCGCTTTCCGTGCCGGAGAGCGGCACGGGACAGAGCGGCACGGGACAGAGCGGCACGGGACAGAGCGGCACGGGACAGAACCGCGCCGGAAAGAACTCCGCAGGACAGAACCCGGCACCGCAGGACACCGCTGGACACGGGGGGAAACTGTGACCGCACCGACCACCGGACCGATTCCCGCGCCGACCGCCGGAGGCGCCGGAGGCGCGGGGGGGCCGACCCCGGTACCGCCCCCTGGCCCGCCTCCCACGCCCGTCCCGATCACCTCCGAAGCGCTGAACATCAAGCCCTTCCTCGTCGAGCCGATCCTCGTCTCGCGGCTGCTGAAGAAACGGTCCGTGACGCCGGGCCCCGTCGGCAGCCCCGAGGACGAGCGGTCGCCGTACGTCGTCGCGATCTGGGCGGTGCTCCTCGCCTGCCTGCTCGTGTCCTGGTCGGCGCTGATCATGAACTCGTTCTACCGGCCGCACTGGGACCTCAGCGTGCTCTCGGACGTGTGGTCGTTCCTGTCGCGGCGCGAGAGCGCGGACCCGGACGCGAACGCCGTACCGTTCCTGCGCGACTACCCCTCCTGCATCCTGACCTTCTCGATCGCCTGGTCCGTCCCGCTGGTCTACGGCATCTTCCGCAGCCTCCAGACCCTCCACGAGAGCCTGGACAAGTCCGGCTGCATCCGCTGCGACGACCAGGCGCGCGCCCACCTGAAGTCGGCCGTGGACGACCTCAACGCCAAATACGCCAAGCACGGCAAATACTCCTGGCTGGTGCTGCTCGGCATCGTCGCCGTCGTCACCGGCATCAACCTCCGCCTCCAGGGCCACCTCTTCCACTTCCTGGGCTCCGACGCGCTGTACGACCAGTGGTGGGGGCGGGCCGCGCCGGTCACCTTCGGCGGTGTGGTGTGGATCTTCATGGGCACGGTCGGGATGTACATGGCGTACGCGGAGGGCGTCGTCGGCATCCACTACGTCAAATTCCTCAAGCAGTTGAAGAACGAGTACAAATTCGGCACCAACCCGCTCAACCCCGACAACTTCTACGGCTGGGCGAAGCTGCGGCAGGCGGTGTCCAACCTCCAGGGCGGACTCACCTGCACCTTCGCGACGTCCTTCGCCATGTTCTTCTTCCTCCAGCCGGCCATCGGCACCTATCCGACGCTGTTGTGCCTGGCGGCTTTCGTGGGCATGGTGCTCTATGTGTTCATCGGCTCGATGACGCACATCAGGCGGCAGGTGCGGGTCGACCGCAAGGAGCAGATCGACCAGATCATCGCCGCCATGCCGGACCCCGACTCGACCGATCCGTCCGCCGGGGTGCGCTACCTGGTGGCGCTGCAACGCCTGCGCGACGTACAGAAGTTGCCGTCCATGCCGATCCGCAACGGCCTGCTGTTCGCGGGCGCGTTGTCCGTCCTCGCGCCGACGGTCGCCATCGCCGTCCAGGTCATCAAGCTCATCAAGCCGTAGCCGTAGCCGTAGCCGCTGGCCGTGGTCGCCATCCCCGCGATCACCGTACTCACCGTAGTCAAGGAGCCCCGATGCTTTCGGTCGCTGTTCAAGGTGGCGCGATGCGGTCCATCTACGCGCTGGGGGTCGTCCGCGGCATGGTCGACCTCGGCATCCACAGCAAGGTGGGTTCCGTGCACTCCTCCAGCGCCGGGTGCGTGGCCGGGGCGGTGCTCGCCGGGCAGGCGCGGGCCGACGACGCGCCGGACCTCACCGGGCTGGTGAAGACGTTCCTGGACGACCTCAGCGGCCGGAACTTCATCGACAGCAGGCGCGTGACGAAGATGGTCGACGTCGACCTGCTCGTCTCCGTCATCCGCGAGCAGACCGGGCTCTCGGTGGCCAGCCTGACCAAGCACGCGCTGACCTTCGAGGTCGCCGTCACCAACGCGGTCACGTCCATCGCCGAGTACTTCGACCTCGGCCGGTGCACCTCGGACGCCGAACTCTTCGAGGTGCTGCGGGCCACCATGGCCATCCCGGTGCTCTACCACCGGCGGGTCCGGCTGCGGTCCCAGACGTACGTGGACGGCGGCATCTCCGACCCGCTGCCGCTGCTGCGCGCGCTGGCGCGCAATCCGAGCGCCGTCATCGCCGTCTCCACGGTCGGCGCGGGCTCGCTCGGCCACCACCTCAGCGGCAAGGAGGCGCTGGTCATCCGTACCGCGCCCGGCATATCCGCCCCGGTGCGCGGCCTGATGCTCGCCTACAACCCGCTGGCGCGGGTCTCCGAACAGATCATGGTCCAGGGCTCGTTCGGGTCCGTCCCGATCCACCGCGTCACCCCGTCCGACCCGGACGTCCTGACCAGCCGGACGGAGACCGACCGCAAACGGCTGCTGCGGGCCGAGGAGTTGGGGTACGCCGACGCCCTGGCGGCGCTGTCCGACTGCGAGTTCGAGGACTTCTCGGAGGCAGGGGCGGGCTAGGGCCTGTCCGGCCCTAGAGCCGCTGGGCGGCCTCGGTCGCCCAGTACGTGAGGATCATGTTCGCGCCCGCCCGGCGGATGGACGTCAGCGTCTCCATGATCGCGCGGTCGCGGTCGATCCAGCCGTTCGCGGCGGCGGCCTCGACCATCGAGTACTCACCGGAGATCTGGTACGCGGCGACGGGCACGTTCACCTCGTCGGCGACGCGGCGCAGCACGTCCAGGTAGGGCAGCGCGGGCTTGACCATCACCATGTCGGCGCCCTCCTCCAGGTCCAGCGCCAGCTCGCGCATCGCCTCACGGAGGTTGGCCGGGTCCTGCTGATACGTCTTGCGGTCGCCCTTGAGCGAGGAGTTGACGGCCTCGCGGAAGGGGCCGTAGAAGGCGGAGGCGTACTTCGCGGTGTACGCGAGGATCGCCACATCCTGCTTGCCGATCTCGTCCAACGCGTCGCGTACGACGCCGACCTGACCGTCCATCATGCCGGAGGGGCCGACCACGTGGACGCCCGCGTCGGCCTGGACCTGGGCCATCTCGGCGTAGCGCTCCAGCGTGGCGTCGTTGTCGACGCGGCCCTCGGCGTCGAGCACGCCGCAGTGACCGTGGTCGGTGTACTCGTCCAGACACAGGTCGGACATCACCACGAGCGCGTCGCCGACCTCGGACACGACGTCGCGGATGCCGAGTTGGAGGATGCCGTCGGGCTCGGTGCCCTGGCTGCCGACCGCGTCCTTCACCTCGGGCACGCCGAAGAGCATGATGCCGCCGACCCCGGCCGCCGCCGCTTCCGCCGCCGCCTTGCGCAGCGAGTCGCGGGTGTGCTGGACGACGCCGGGCATGGAGGAGATCTCCTGCGGCGCGCTGATGCCCTCGCGGACGAACATCGGCAGGATCAGCTCCGCCGGGGACAGCCGGGTCTCGGCGACCATGCGGCGCATCGCCGGGGTCGTCCGCAGACGTCGCGGGCGCGCGCCCGGAAACTCGCCGTATTGGCTGCTCATGGCTGCGCCGCCTTCCCGTGGGTCCGAACCCGTGGAGATCGAGGCACCCTCACGATCGAGGGCTCTCTCCCACGGTACGCCCGCTCCCGGTGTGCTTTTCCCGACGCCCAGTCGGCTCCGCAAAGGCCCGCGGCAATGCGGAGGAGAAGAAGATCCGTTCGCTTCCGCGCCGCGCAATTCGTCGGCCGCCGCCGTATCCGCGGAAAGGCGCCCACCGGAAATTCGGGCGTTGCCGACGGGCCATCGGCGTCGCGGCCCAGGGGGTGTCGCGGCCTGGTGAATGCGCCTTGCCGATGCGGGCCGGGCTCACCCGGAGAAGAAGCGCGCCTCCGGGCAGCGGTGCGAGGGGCGGTCGTAGCCGCGCGAGGCGAGGTCGTCGTAGAGCTTGGTGCCCATCGAGCGCGGGTCGCCCGCGCCGGGCGAGCAGAGGACGACCGGGTACGGGCCGCGGGGCACGAGAAATCCCCGGTGGGCAATTGCCGACCGGGGATCGCCACGCGTATATTGGTTTCTTCTGCGCGCATTCAGCGCACATGGGAAAGGCCCCGATCACGGGGCCAACAAGAAGAACCATATCCGACGGGGAGCCGTTTTGTCAAATCGGGAAAGCGTCGAATTGCGGGAAGAGCAGGAATTCATCGACCGCGTCCACGCGCGGGTCGACGCGCTGCGCGGTGTCGCGGCGCAGGGCGTCGAGGACGCGCTGACGCCGGTCGGCACCGGCCTCCAGGCGCGGCTCGAACGCGACATCCGGGTCGCGGAGCGCTCCGGCCTGCTCGCGGCGCTGAACGCGGTCGACGGTTCGCTGTGCTTCGGCCGCGTCGACCGCTCCGACGGTGCCACGCACCACATCGGCCGGATCGGCATCCGCGAGGACGACGCCGACCGTACGCCGCTGCTCATCGACTGGCGCGCGCCCGTCGCCCGCCCCTTCTACCTCGCCACCGGGCACACCCCGATGGGCCTGCGGCGCCGCCGCCACATCGCCAGCGAGGGCCGCACCGTCACCGAGCTGCACGACGAGATCCTGGACCTGGCCGACGGCGAACGCACCGGCTTCGAGGACCCCAACGGCGACAGCGTGCTGCTCGCGGCGCTCAACTCCGCGCGCACCGGCCGGATGGGCGACATCGTGCGGACCATCCAGGCCGAGCAGGACACCATCATCCGCGCCCCGCACCGGGGCGTCCTGGTCGTGGAGGGCGGCCCCGGCACCGGCAAGACCGCCGTCGCCCTGCACCGGGCCGCGTTCCTGCTGTACGAGCAGCGCGAACTGCTCTCCAAGCGCGCGGTGTTGATCGTCGGCCCCAACCCGGCGTTCCTGCGCTACATCGAAGAGGTGCTGCCCGCGCTCGGCGAGACCGGCGTCCTGCTCGCCACCCAGGCCGAACTCTTCCCCGGCGTCCACGCCACCGGCACCGACACGCCGCGCGCCGCCGCCGTCAAGGGCGGCGAGGAGATGGCCGAGGCGCTGGCGACGGCCGTCCGCGACCGGCAGCAACTGCCCGAGCCCGGCGCCCCGTTGATCATCCGGCACGACGACGGCGACCTCATCCTCGACTGGGAGATCGCGTACGAGGCCCGGCAGGCGGCCCGCGACACCCTGCTGCCGCACAACCTCGGCCGCCCGCACTTCGTCTTCCGCGTGATCGACGCGCTGACCGCGCAGCTCGCCGAGCGGATCGGCGCCGACCCGTACGGCGGGCCCAACTTCCTCGGGCCCGACGACATCGCGCTGCTCGGCCGGGCCATCGCGGCGAGCAAGGAAGTCCACGCCGCCGTCGACGAGTTGTGGCCGCCGCTGACCCCCGAGGCGTTCCTGGCCGACTATCTGGCCGCGCCGGTGTACCTGCCCGCCGAGGACGCCGACGCGATCCGGCGCCCGCGCCCCGACAACCCCCTCGACGCCCCGTGGACGCCAGCGGACGTCCCCCTGCTGGACGAGGCCGCCGAACTCCTCGGCGTGGACGACAGCGCCCGGCTGGCGGCCGAGGAGGCCGTACGGCAGGAGCGGATCGCCTACGCGCAGGGCGTGCTGGAGCTGTCGCGGGGCTCGGAGTCGTACGAGTTCGAGGACGAGGAGTCCGAGGTCCTGGCCGCGCACGACATCATCGACGCCGAGCGGATGGCGGAGCGGCACGAGGAGGACGACCACCGCAGCGCGGCCGAACGCGCCGCCGCCGACCGCACCTGGGCGTTCGGGCACATCATCGTGGACGAGGCGCAGGACCTGTCGCCGATGGCGTGGCGGCTGCTGATGCGCCGCACCCCGACGCGTTCGCTGACGCTGGTCGGCGACCCGGCGCAGACGTCGGAGGCGGCGGGCGTCGGCTCGTGGGAGAACATCCTGCGGCCGTACGTCGGGGACCGCTTCGAGCACGTCACGCTGAAGGTCAACTACCGTACGCCCGCCGAGATCATGGAGCTGGCGGCCAGGGTCGTACGGGCGCAGGACCCGCAGTACGTCCTGCCGGTGTCGGTGCGGTCGACCGGCGAGCGGCCGTGGACGCGGGACGCGGGCGGGGACCTGGCGGGGACGGTCGCCAAGGCCGCCGCGGAGCTGACGCCGCTGCCGGGGCAGGGCCGCCTGGCGGTGATCGCGCCGCGCGAGCTGCACGAGGAGATCGCCGCCGCGCTGGACGGTGTCACGGCGGGCGAAGCGCCCGACCTGACCCGGCCGTTGGTGCTGCTGGCCCCGCGCCAGGCCAAGGGCCTGGAGTTCGACCATGTGCTGGTCGTGGAGCCCGCCCGGTTCGGATCGAGCGACCTGTATGTGGCGCTCACCCGCGCCACGCAGCGCCTGGGCGTCGTCCACCGGGAGCAACTGCCCCCGGCGCTGCGGTAGTCGTGGGCCCGTGGGGCCCACCAGGTCCTCGACGCGGGCCCTGGGTCCGGGCCCTGGGTCCGGGCCCTGGGTCCGGGCCCTGGACGCGGGCCTCAGATCCGGGCCCTAGACGCGGGCCCTTCTGCGCGAGCCGGGACGGCGCTCGCTGGGACGGGTCACCGGGTCGCCCGCCTCCTCGGCCGCGACCCGGCGGGCCGTACCGAAGTCGGCGAGGGCCTGCGCGAGGGCGAGCACGGACGGCTCGGGCGACATGACGTCCACCCGCAGCCCGTGCTCCTCCGCCGTCTTGGCGGTGGCGGGCCCGATGCAGGCGATCACGGTGACATTGTGCGGCTTGCCCGCGATGCCGACGAGATTGCGTACGGTCGAGGACGAGGTGAACAGCACCGCGTCGAATCCGCCGCCCTTGATGGCCTCACGGGTGTCGGCGGGCGGCGGCGAGGCGCGCACGGTCCGGTAGGCCGTCACGTCGTCCACCTCCCAGCCCAGCTCGACCAGTCCGGCCACCAGCGTCTCGGTGGCGATGTCGGCGCGCGGCAGGAAGACGCGGTCGATCGGGTCGAAGACCGGGTCGTACGGCGGCCAGTCCTCCAGCAGCCCGGCCGCGGACTGCTCGCCGCTGGGCACCAGGTCCGGCTTGACGCCGAACTCCACCAGCGACTGGGCGGTCTGCTCGCCGACCGCGGCGACCTTGATACCGGCGAAGGCCCGCGCGTCGAGCCCGTACTCCTCGAACTTCTCGCGCACCGCCTTGACGGCGTTCACCGACGTGAAGGCGATCCACTCGTAGCGTCCGGTGACCAGGCCCTTGACGGCCCGCTCCATCTGCTGCGGGGTGCGCGGCGGTTCGACCGCGATGGTCGGCACCTCGTGCGGCACGGCGCCGTACGAGCGGAGTTGGTCGGACAGCGACGCCGCCTGCTCTTTCGTGCGCGGCACCAGGACCCGCCAGCCGAACAGCGGCTTGGTCTCGAACCACGACAAGTGCTGGCGCTGGGCGGTGCGTTCGCCGACGACGGCTATCGCGGCGATCGGTCCCTCGGGCGTCGGCAACGCCTTGGTCGCCTTCAGCTCCGCGGCGATGGTGGCCAGCGTCGCGGTCCAGGTGCGCTGCCGGGTGGTGGTCCCGGCGACGGTCACCGACAGCGGGGTGTCGGGCTTGCGTCCGGCGGCGATGAGTTCCGCGGTGGCGATCGCGACGGTCTGGAGCGTGGTGGAGACCACCAGTGTCGCGTCGCTCGCGCCCACCTCGTTCCAACAGCGGTCGCCGGCGGTGGCCGCGTCCACGAAGCGCACGTCACTGCTCAAGTGCACGCCCGCGTAGGCGGGTACGCCGACGGCGGCGGCCACGCCGGGCACGACCTCGAAGGGGATGCCCGCGTGGGCACAGGCCAGCATCTCCTCGGCCGCGGACGAGTCGAGGCCGGGGTCGCCCGCGACCGCACGGACGACCCGCTTTCCGGTCCGCGCGGACGCCATGACAAGCTGGGTGGCAGCAGCCGAGACAGCGGAGATGTCCAACACCTCGCCGTCTGCGGCGGGTTGGGCCGTGCCCACGTCCGCGCGGGCGTGCGTGCGGACCACGTCGAGCACCGGCGCGTCGCCGACCAGCAGGTCGGCACGGGCCAGCGCCTCCACAGCGCGCAAGGTCAGCAGCCCGGGGTCTCCGGGCCCGGCACCGAGGAAGGTGACGTGGCCGGAAGAAGGTCGGTTGGAACCGGCGGTCCCGGCGGTGTTCGTCGTTGCAGCGACGGCGGCGGGGTTCAAAGTGCGCGCTCCCCCATAAGACCGGCCGCACCCTTGGCGAGCATCTCGACGGCCAACTCGCGCCCGAGGGCACGCGCTTCGTCGTCGGACGCCGGTACGGGGCCGGTGATGGACATCTGCACCAGTGAGGCGCCGTCGGTCGTGCCGACGACACCGCGCAGGCGCAGCTCGGTAGTCTGCCCGTCGGCCACGAGGTCGGCGAGCGCGCCCACAGGGGCGGAGCAGCCGGCTTCGAGGGCGGCGAGCAGGGATCGCTCGGCGGTCACGGCGACCCGGGTGAACGGGTCGTCGAGCTCGGCGAGCTGTGCGGCCAACTCCTGGTTGGAGGCGGCGCATTCGACCGCCAACGCTCCCTGGCCGGGAGCGGGCAGTACGGCGTCGGCAGCGATCAGCTCGCTCGCCTCCGCGAGCCTGCCGATACGGTTCAGCCCGGCGGCGGCCAGTACGACCGCGTCGAGCGTGCCGGAAGTAACGTACCCGATGCGGGTGTCAACATTGCCACGGATCGGCACCGTCTCCACGGCCCTGCCGTGTGACCGTGCCCACGCGTTGAGCTGCGCCATCCGTCGCGGGGAGCCCGTGCCGACCCGCGCTCCGTCGGGCAGCGTCTCGAACGTCAGGCCGTCGCGGGCCACGAGTGCGTCCCGCGGGTCCTCCCGTACCGGGATCGCCGCGAGCGTCAGGCCGTCCGCCGCCGCGGTGGGCAGGTCTTTGAGGCTGTGCACCGCGAAGTCGATCTCGCCGGCCAGGAGGGCGTCCCTCAGGGCCGACACGAAGACGCCGGTGCCGCCGATCTGGGCCAGATTCTCGCGCGAGACGTCGCCGTACGTGGTGATCTCGACCAACTCGACCGGGCGGCCGGTCAGTTCCGTCACCTGGGCGGCGACCATGCCCGACTGCGCCATCGCCAGCTTGCTCCGCCGGGTCCCCAGCCGAAGGGGCTGCGCCCCGTGCGAGGAGGGTGCCCCCTCGACGGCTTCCTCGCGCACGGAGGGTGCCCCCTCGGGGGCGTGGGGCACCGCGGCCTCAGCCGCGGCGGCGCCGCTCGTCTGCGCCGGGTCCAGCGGGGCACTGCCGGTTGTTCCCGGACCACCGGCCGTCACCGGCCGGCCGCGCAGTTCCCCGCGCCCCTGCGGGGCACGTCCAGCCGCGTCCGGCACCGCCTCAGACACCTCGCGCCCACCCGGCGGCAGCCGCACATCAGACACAGGCCCGCGCCCCTGCGGGGCACGTCCAGCCGCGTCCGGCACCTCGCGCCCACCCGGCGGCAGCCCCAGATCAGACACAGCCCCGGGCTCGTGCGGGGCACCCGTCTCGTTCATTCAGCGGCCTCGATTCGGTTCTGGGACGCCCAGGGTGGTGCGGGTCGGCGCGGAGCGGACGGCGGCTACGGCCTGCGGGTCGAGGTCGAAGAGCTCGCGCAGGGCGTCGGCGTAGCCCGCGCCGCCCGGTTCGCCCGCGAGCTGCTTGACCCGCACGGTGGGCGCGTGCAGGAGCTTGTCGACGACGCGGCGCACCGTCTGGGTGATCTCGGCGCGCTGCTTGTCGTCCAGATCGGGCAGCCTACCTTCGAGGCGGGAAAGTTCACCCGCCACGACGTCGGCGGCCATGGCGCGCAGCGCCACCACGGTGGGCGTGATGCGAGCGGCACGCTGAGCCGCGCCGAAGGCGGCGACCTCTTCGGAGACGATGCCGCGCACGGCGTCGACGTCGGCGGCCATGGGCGCGTCGGCGGACGCGGCGGCCAGCGACTCTATGTCGACCAGGTGCACGCCGAGCAGGGCGTGCGCGGCCGAGTCGATGTCGCGCGGCATGGCGAGGTCAAGCACGGCGAGGTCGGTGCCCGCCGGGCGCTCGGCGAGGGCGGCGCGCAGGTCGTCCGCGCTCAGCACCAGGCCGGTCGCGCCGGTGCAGGACACCACGACGTCGGCGGTGCGCAGCGCGGCGGACACCTCGGACATGGTGATCGCGCGGCTGTCGAGAGCGCCGTTGTCGGAGGCCAGGGTCGCCGCGAGGCGCTCGGCCCGGTCGACCGTGCGGTTGGCGATGGCCAGCTCGCGCACACCCGCGCGCGCGAGCGTGGCGGCGGCCAGGGAGGACATGGAGCCCGCGCCGACGACGAGGGCGCGGCGGCCGGCGAGCGGTCCCGTCGTCACGGCGAGCTGGTCCAGGCCGAAGGTGACCAGGGACTGGCCCGCCCGGTCTATCCCGGTCTCGGAGTGGGCGCGCTTGCCGACCCGCAGGGCCTGCTGGAACAGGTCGTTGAGCAGCCGCCCCGCGGTGTGCAGCTCCTGCCCCGCGGCCAGCGCGTCCTTGATCTGGCCGAGGATCTGGCCCTCGCCGACGACCATGGAGTCCAGCCCGCAGGCCACGGAGAGCAGGTGGTGGACGGCCCGGTCCTCGTAGTGCACGTACAGGTGCGGGGTCAGCTCTTCGAGGCCGACGCCGCTGTGCTGGGCGAGGAGCGTGGACAGTTCGGCGACCCCGGCGTGGAACTTGTCGACGTCCGCGTACAGCTCGATGCGGTTGCACGTCGAGAGCACCACCGCCTCGGCCGCGGGCTCCGCGGCGAGCGCGTCCTGGAGCAGCTTGGCGCGGGCGTCCCCGGTGAGCGCGGCCCTTTCCAGGACGCTCACGGGTGCGCTGCGGTGGCTGAGTCCGACGACGAGAACGCTCATGCGGGCATCACGGCGGGTACGTCACCGTCCGGGTCCTGGCGGTCCTCGCCCGCCTTGCGCTGCTCGTGGAAGGCGAGGATCTGCAGCTCGATGGAGAGGTCGACCTTGCGTACGTCGACGCCGTCCGGAACGGTCAGCACGGTCGGCGCGAAGTTGAGGATCGAGGTCACACCGGCGGCCACGAGGCGGTCGGTGACCTCCTGGGCGGCGCCGGCGGGCGTGGCGATGACGCCGATCGACACCTGGTTGTCGTCGACGATCGACTCCAGCTCGTCGATGTGGCGGACCGGGAGCCCGGCGACCAGACGGCCCGCGAGGGCGGGGTCGGCGTCCAGCAGCGCGGCGACCCGGAAGCCGCGGGAGGCGAACCCGCCGTAGTTGGCGAGCGCGGCGCCGAGGTTGCCGATACCGACGATGACGACCGGCCAGTCCTGCGTGAGGCCCAGCTCACGGCTGATCTGGTAGACGAGGTACTCGACGTCGTAGCCCACGCCACGGGTCCCGTAGGAGCCGAGGTAGGAGAAGTCCTTGCGCAGCTTGGCCGAGTTGACCCCGGCGGCGGCGGCGAGTTCCTCCGACGACACGGTGGGCACCGAGCGCTCGGAGAGTGCTGTCAGTGCCCGCAGGTACAGCGGAAGTCTGGCGACGGTGGCCTCGGGAATCCCTCGGCTGCGGGTCGCCGGTCGGTGAGATCGGCCAGTTGCCACGGTGCTCCTGCGGGTAGAGCTGGGCTGAAGACGACCACGGTCTTTGGGGCCGCCCCGTGGACAGCAGGCTATGTCTTTGTGAACGCGTGCACAAAGATGGTGTCCGATTTGCCCGGCGGACGTGACCGGCATCACGCGCTCCCATTACGGACATTGGGCACCATTCGCCGTGCGGAATCGTTGCTGCGGCGCTTCCAGAGTGCGTCAACGACCCCCGGTAGGCCAGTGGCCTGCGGCCATTCCACCGCGGCGGCCTGCGCCAGCCGCTCGTCCAGAACGGCGGATTCCGCAAATTCGACCGATTCCGCACCCCGAACGTAGTGCGAGAACAGCTCAGCCGTCGCACGGGCGTCACCCAGCGCGGTGTGCGCGTGCCACTCCGTGACGCCCGCTGCCTCGGCGCAGTCGCGCAGTGACAGTCCGTGCGGAACGGGCAAGCGGGCGGCGGCCATCCGCATCGTGCAAAGTTCTGGTATAGACGGCAGCCGCACCCCGACGCGGGCGTACTCGGCGGCCAGGAACGAGCGGTCGCACCCCACGTTGTGCCCCACGAGCACCCGGCCGCGCAGCAGGCTCAGCAGCCGGGCCGCGATGCCGTCGAACGAGGGCGCCCCGCCGAGGTCGCCGCCCTCGATGCCGTGGATGTGCGTCGGGCCGACCGGACCGTGCGGATCGACGAGCGTCGTGAACTCGCCCTGCGGAGTCAGGTCCTTGTCCAGCAGTACGACCGCCAGCTCCACCACCCGGTGCCGCCGCGACGACGAACCGGTCGCCTCGACGTCGACCACGGCAAAGCCGTACGCCGAAGCCTGGCTCGGAGCCGAGAGCACGCGGTCACACTCCTCACGCATCGCCCCCGGCCGTACAAAACGACCTCGATCGTAATCGAATGTGCGCGAGTGCGAGTAACGCCCGCATATCGCCTGTGACACAGGTGCAGTACGGCCGCACGGAGGGTCACGGGTGACAGGTGGTGCGACCCGGCGCCGTACGGGCGCCCGGACCGTCCGGCGCACAATGGCCCGTATGACGAACGACGACACCGCGGCGGCGGCCGTGCGCACGGTCACGCTCATCGGCAAGCCCGGCTGCCACCTGTGCGACGACGCGCGCACCGTGATCGAGAAGGTGGCGGGCGAGACCGGCGCGGCCGTGGAGGAACGGGACATCACCCGGGACGAGGCGCTGTACGCGCGGTACTGGGAGCAGATCCCCGTCGTCCTCATCGACGGCGAGCAGCACACGTTCTGGCGTGTGGACGAGAAGCGGCTGCGCGCGGCGCTCACCGCGGGCTGACCCGGCCGGGACCCGCAGCCGGTCACTGTCCGGTCGTGCGGCGTTCACGCCCCCGCATCGTGCGCGAACAGGGCTTGACGCGCCGGGTGGTTATGCTCGCGGTATGGCCGCACGCAGATGGCTCACCCCCCGTAGGCAGGCCGGCACCGAGCGCAGTGTGCTGGCAGGCGAGGCCGCGGCACTGGCCGCGGAGGCCGCCCTGGCCACCAAGACCCGGCCGCGGGACGCGGTTTCCGCCGGGCCGGAGGAAACCGTCACGTCCGCGAGATCCGCGGCGTCCGCGAAATCCGCCAGGACGGGGAAGCCGGACGAGCCCGCGGAACCTGAGTTCCCGGCCCACGACCAGCCCCGCGCGGCGGCCTTCTTCGACCTCGACAACACCGTGATGCAGGGCGCCGCGATATTCCACTTCGGCCGCGGCCTGTACAAGCGGAAGTTCTTCGACACCCGCGACCTGCTGCGCTTCGCCTGGCAGCAGACGTACTTCCGCATGGCGGGCAACGAGGACCCCGAGCACATGCGGGACGTGCGCGAGAGCGCGCTGTCCATCATCAAGGGGCACCGCGTCGAGGAACTGATGTCCATCGGCGAGGAGATCTACGACGAGTACATGGCGGGCAAGGTCTGGCCCGGCACCCGCGCGCTCGCCCAGGCCCACCTGGACGCCGGGCAGCGCGTCTGGCTGGTGACCGCCGCACCCGTCGAGACCGCCACGATCATCGCCCGCCGCCTCGGCCTGACCGGCGCGCTCGGCACGGTCGCCGAGTCGATCGACGGCGTCTACACCGGGCACCTGGTCGGCGAGCCGCTGCACGGACCCGCGAAAGCCGAGGCCGTACGCGCCCTGGCCGCCGCCGAGGACCTGGACCTGTCGCTGTGCGCCGCGTACAGCGACTCCTCCAACGACATCCCGATACTGTCCCTGGTCGGCCACCCCTACGCCATCAACCCCGACAGCAGGCTGCGCAAGCACGCCCGCGCCGAGGGCTGGCGGCTGCGCGACTACCGCACCGGGCGCAAGGCCGCCAAGATCGGCATCCCCGCCGCGGCCGGGATGGGCGCGGTGGCGGGCGGCGCCCTGGCCGCCGTCGCGATCAGCCGCCGCCGGCACTCCTGACGCAGCCGTCACGGGACGCCTGTGACCCCCGTGACGCCGCGGATCCGCCGCGCCGCGGGGCGTCCGAAGTGGCGGGAGCGACACGCGTGAACACGACCACAACACGCTCTCTCCGCGACCATTTCACGAGCAGAAGTGGTCAACTAAGGGCGCCTGTTCGATAATTGCTCGATCACCATTCCGCTTAGGAAGTGGCGGAAACGGCGATTTGAGCAACTCGGTGTAGCGTCGCCTGTACGAAGCGTTATTCTCCTCAGACGCATTCCGGTACCCACACGTCGCCACGACGAGTGAACGGTCCCGTACTGCACGTGATGGAAGTTCTGCCTCTGGGAGTCCCGTGTACCCACACGACGGGGTTGACACCTCTGGCCTGGCTGCGTTGCGCGCACTGGTGGTTGACCGCCTGATGCGCACAGTCCCCACGTACGCCGCGCCCGCCTTCGCCACGTCCGGTCCCACCGTCCCCGGCCACGCTTACGCGCTGGCCGAAGTCAGCACAGCCGCAGGCAGACGCACCCGCAGCAGCTCCACCAGCACCACCGGCGCGGGCAACGGCTCCGGCGGCGGTCAGTCGACCGCCACGACCACCGCCCGCCGCCCGGCCTCCGACACCGACAGCGGCCGGATGATGGACCTGGTCGAAAGGGCCCAGGAAGGCGAGACCGAAGCCTTCGGACGGCTCTACGACCACTACTCCGACACCGTCTACCGCTACATCTATTACCGCGTCGGCAGCAAAGCCACGGCCGAGGATCTGACGAGTGAGACGTTCCTGCGCGCCCTGCGCAGAATCGGTACCTTCACCTGGCAGGGCCGTGACTTCGGCGCGTGGCTGGTCACGATCGCCCGCAATCTGGTCGCCGACCACTTCAAATCGAGCCGGTTCCGGTTGGAAGTGACCACCGGTGAAATGCTCGACGCGAACGAGGTCGAGCGCAGCCCCGAGGACTCCGTTCTGGAGTCGCTGTCGAACGAGGCGCTGCTCCAGGCCGTGCGCAAGCTCAATCCGCAGCAGCAGGAGTGCGTGACGCTGCGGTTTCTCCAAGGTCTCTCGGTGGCCGAGACCGCCCGCATCATGGGCAAGAACGAGGGGGCGATCAAGACCCTCCAGTACCGGGCGGTCCGCACCCTGGCCAGGCTGCTACCGGAAGACGCCCGGTGAGTCCGCGTTGTCCCGTACCCCGGCAGGCCGTCATTCGGCCTATCAGTCCGATCATCAGAGCCGACCCGATCATCAGACCTGCGTAACCCAACTGGCCCGGCACTCGTTGCATCACATGCAGACATATCTGTGCCGCGCGCTGCCTGTTGCTGTTCACTCGATCGGGTGGACGGCAGCCGGGAACGCAACCTTCCGGGCGGCATGGGGAGTCGAGTGTGGATGACGAGAGGAGGTGCCGCCCGTGATCGGACAGGCAACGGCACACCGCCGGGCGAACGCCTTCGCCCAGGCCCTTGAGGACGCTGCTGTCCTCGACGAGACCACCGGCGAGCGCGGTGGCGGCGGTGCCGGACCGGCGAGCGGGCAGCACGGCAGCCATGCCGCGGCCCGGCACGCGGATCCCGAACAGGACTCGCTGCTGTCGCTCGCCGCGGCCATCGGCGACCGGCCGGCGCCCGTACTGGACGCCGAGAAGAAGACCGTCCAGCGCGCGCAGCTCATCGCCGCGATGGAACAGGCCATCGCCGACGGCAGTTTCGAGGTCACCGGCCGGGTTCCCGAGCAGCGCTCGGAGGGCACCGGCGGACACGGGGCCCACCGGCTGCGCAAGCTCACCCCGCGCTCCCGGCTGTCCCGGCGGCTCGCGGTCGGCGGCCTGTCCGTCGGCGTCGCCGCCGGTGCCTTCGGCGGAGTCGCGGCGGCCAGTACGAACGCGCTGCCAGGTGACACCCTCTACGGCCTCAAGCGGGGCATGGAGGACCTGAAGCTCGACATGGCGGGCAGTGACGCCTCCCGCGGCAAGGTCTACCTCGACATGGCCTCCACGCGCATGCAGGAGGCCCGGCGGCTCATGGACCGGCAGCGCGGCGGACAGCTCGACGACGAGTCCGTCGGCGATGTGCGCAAGGCGCTGTCCGGCATGCGGCAGGAGGCCGCCGAGGGACACCGGCTGCTCACCCAGGCGTACGCGAAGGACGGCTCGCTCCAGCCGATGGCGCTGCTCAACACCTTCGCCGCGTCGCACCGGCAGGGCTGGACCGAGATGCGGGGCAAGCTGCCCAGCCAGCTCACCGATGTCTCCGACCAGGTCTCGTCGGTCTTCGCCGCCATAGACGATGACGTCAAGCCGCTCGAATCCGTGCTCCCCAAGCCGAAGGACGACAGCTCCTCCGGCTCCCGGGGCCACCGGCGTTCCGGCGGCGGAAGCGACGACGGTACGGGCAGCGGTACGGGCTCCGGCTCCGGCACGCCGTCCGCGCCCGCGTCCGGGGACAGCAAGTCCGGGCAGGCGCCGAGCGGCAACCCGTCGGTGTCGCCCACCACCCCGCAGCACGAGGGCCTGATCGGCGGCCCGCTGCTCCCGCCCCCGCCGAACAGCACTCCCGGCAGCGGCAACGGCGCCACGGACACCCCGTCCACCTCCGCCACCCCGCCCCACTCCGTCACCCTCCCCCCGCTCCTGCCCGGTCTCCTCCCCGGCCTCGGCCTCGGCGTGGACGACTCGAACGACTAGCACCACCGCACACCCAAGGGCGGCCGGCTCCCCGCGAGGAGAACCGGCCGCCCTTTCACGTTCAGAAGAACACCGCCCGCCGCGTGGCGGGACCGCCCTCAGAAGAAGACGGACCGCCTGTCCACCAGCAGCTTGTACAGGGTGTGCTGGATCGTCTCGCGGACCTGGTCGGTCAGGTTGAAGACGAGCATGGGGTCCTCCGCCGCCTCGGGCGGGTAGGCGTCGGTGAGGATGGGCTCGCCGAACTGGATCGTCCACTTGGTGGGGAGGGGGACGAGCCCGAGCGGCCCCAGCCAGGGGAAGGTGGGGGTGAGGGGGAAGTACGGGACGCCGAGCACGCGCGCGAGGGTGCGGGAGTTGCCGACCATCGGATAGATCTCCTCGGCGCCGACCACCGAGCACGGAATGATCGGCACCTTCGTCTTCAGCGCCGTCGCGACGAATCCGCCGCGCCCGAACCGCTGGAGCTTGTAGCGCTCCGAGAACGGCTTGCCGAGTCCCTTGAAGCCCTCGGGCATGACCCCGACGACCTCACCGCGCTCCAGCAAGACCTCGGCGTCCTCCGCGCACGCCAGCGTGTGCCCGGCCTTGCGGGCGAATTCGTTGACCACCGGCAGCATGAAGACCAGGTCGGCGGCGAGCAGCCGCAAGTGCCGTCCCGCCGGGTGGTGGTCGTGCACGGCGACCTGCGTCATGAGGCCGTCGACCGGCAGCGTCCCGGAGTGGTTGGAGACCACCAGCGCCCCGCCCTCGGCGGGGATGTTCTCGATGCCCTTCACCTCGACCCGGAAGTACGTGTCGAAGAACGGCCGCAGCACCGACATCAGCACCTGCTCGGTCAACTCGGCGTCGTAGCCGAATTCGTCGACCTCGTACTCGCCGGTGACCCGGCGCCGCAGGAACGACAGGCCGGAGGCGACCTTCCGCTCCCAGTCCCCGCCGAGCAGCCGGTCGGCGACCCCGCCGAGCGCGGCGGCCAGCCCCGGCCCCTCGTCCCCCGCGGCGGAACCGGAATCGGAAGCGGACCCTGAGGCGGACCCGAAAGCGGACCCGGAACCGGAACCCGTACGCGCCCCCGTGGCGGATTCCGCTTCGGTCCCGCCGCCGCTTCCCTGCGCGGGGACCGCGGCGCCCGTACCGCCCGGCTCTGAGCCCGCCTCGGCCGTCTCTTGGGGCTCCGGCACCTCGGGCACCGCCGCCAGCGGCTGCGTGCCCGGCCCGCCCGCGCCGGACGACGCGGCGCCGTCCTTCTTCCTGGCGCCCGCGGACCGGCCGCCGCGCGATCGGCCGGAACCCGAGCCGGACCCCGGACCCGAGCCGGAACCCGAGCCCGTACGCCGCGCCCGCGAATCGTCGCCGAACGGGATCACCTTGGCGTCTGCCATGGTTCGACTCCTTCTGCCTGGTGCGGTCACGCGTGGTCGGCGTCGGTGGCGTCCGCGGCGTCGGGCGTCAGCGCCGCCGCGGCGAGCCGGTCGACGGCGCGCGCCATCCGGTCCGGCGGCAGCAGCCCGGGCCCGCGGCTGCGCGCGAAGTCGGCGAACGTCTCGGCCGTCGTGTACGCCGGCACGAAACCGAGCGTCTCACGCATCTGCCGGGTGTCCACCACCCTGCCGTGCGTCAACAGCCGAATCTGTTCGCGCGAGAAGTCGGTGACGCCCGCGGCCTTCAGCGTCCGCCCGATCCAGGTGACCGCGGGCAGCAGCACCGGCACGGTCGGCTTGCCGAGCCGCCGCGCGGTCTGCGACAGCAGCAGCACCCCGTCGCCCGCGATGTTGAACGTCCCGCTGTTGAGCGTCCCGCGCCGCGCGTCGAGCGCGGCCAGTACCAGCACCTCGTTCACGTCGTCCTCGTGGACGAACTGCAACCGGGGGTCGTAGCCGAGGACGGTGGGCAGCACGGGCAGCGCGAAGAACTCCGCGAGCGGGGTGTCGGCGTGCGCGCCGAGGATGTTCGCGAACCGCAGCACCGCGACCGCGACGTCCGGGCGGCGGCGCGCGAAGCCCCGCACGTACCCCTCGACCTCGACGGCGTCCTTCGCGAAGCCGCCGCTCGGCAGCGACTTGGCGGGCATCGTCTCGGTGAAGACGGCCGGGTCGCGCGGCGCGGCGCCGTAGACGCTGGTGGTGGACTTCACGACCAGGCGCCGTACGGTCGGGGCCTTCTGGCAGGCGCCCAGGAGCTGCATCGTGCCGATGACGTTGGTCTCCTTGACCTGCGTCCGGCCGCCGGAGCCCATCGTGGTGGTGGCGCTGACGTCCAGGTGCACGACGGTGTCGACCGACGTCTGCGCGAGGACCTTGGCGATCATGGGCTGCCGGATGTCGGCGCGGACGAACTCCGCGGCGCCCAGATCGTGCTCGGGCGGTACGGCGTCGACCGCGATCACCCGGTCGACCTCCGGCTCCCGCAGGACGCGGCGGACGAAACGGCCGCCGATCGGTCGCGCGACTCCGGTGACGAGCACCACCTTGCCCACGGTTCAGCGCCTTCCTACGGGGTTGTACGCACCGTACCCGTTCGTTGTTGCGCCGCAGTGACGGCCCGCTGTGCGGGCCGCCGACGTCACGCCGCTGCCCCCTCCGTCACACCTGCCCCGGAAAACGCCACTGCCCCCTCCGCCGCCTACGGGCGGTGGAGGGGGCAGGAAGAGCGGCGTACTGCGTCGAGCCCGCTTACTTCTTGTTGCGACGCTGAACGCGCGTCCGCTTCAGCAGCTTGCGGTGCTTCTTCTTGGCCATACGCTTACGCCGCTTCTTGATGACAGAGCCCACGACTACCCTCGCTTCGTTTTCACTCGGTGCGGGGCGTCCGAGCCCACACGACCTACGTCGGCCAAGCCTACCCGCCCGAGGCGGACGAGCATAAACCGAGCCCCACGCAGGCGGTCAGCGGCCCTCGGCGGGCGAGATCAGGCAGATTCCCCCACCCCCACCCCCACATAGGACTCACGCAGGTAGTCGTGGACGGCCTGCTCCGGAACCCGGAAAGACCTCCCCACCCGGATCGCCGGCAGATGACCGCTGTGCACCAGCCGGTACACCGTCATCTTGGACACGCGCATGACCGCGGCAACTTCGGCCACGGTAAGGAACACGACCTCGTTGAGAGGCCTGGTTTCGCTTGAAGCCATGACACACCTGAACTTTCCGCACCTGACGGCCACCGGCTTCCCCTCCGGCGACTCCAACAGTCAAGTGCGCTCCCCCTCAGATTAGGGGCGCATGATGCAAGTGGGGAAGAGGAGTTGCCAATAGTTGATTACTGTGACAGCCACGCCCGATGGAGTACGTAGCGGGTAAGCGGCCGGTAGTAATCGGACCGCACGGTGTCGTCCAGCGGTACCGCGACCGACACCCTGCCCTCCGCTTCCGCGACGAACACCGCGGGGTCGTCGGAGTCGGCGAGACCGATCGCCTCGATGCCCAACTGCCCTGCCCCGCATACGAATCCGTGGTCCCCGACCACCAGCCGCGGCAGCACTCCGCCCTGCTCCGCGGCTGCCGCGAGGGCCGCTCTGACGGGCAGCGGGGAGTGCGTATGAGCACCCGGTTCGCCCGCCCCCGCACCCTCCTGCGAACCCTCCGCACCAGGCACGGGGCGCACCACCGCGACACCTCCCACGTACCAAAGATTGTGACGCCGTACCCCGAACTGTGTCGGCATATCGACGTAGCCGCCGTACGCAGGGGTGAGAATCACACATCCCGCCGCCGACAGTGCGGCGGCCAAAGAGGCGTAGAAGCCCAACAGCCGATGAGGGTGGCCCGTCCCCAGCAGAACGGGGATACGATCCTGCGCCGCCCTGCCAAGACGCTCGGCGAAGGCGTCCAGCGCCGCCACCGTGCAGTCCGGGTCGATCGTATCCTGCCCCGAGGTGTCCGCCGGGTCCGGCGACACACCGCAGCGGTCGGCCATCAGCCGCAGCAACTCCGCCGTGCCCCACTCCCCTTCCGGATCCAGCCCCAGCGTCTGGCGCGGATCCCGCGCCGCGAAGAGCCGGTAACTGTGCAGACTTTTCTCCCTCGGGGTCGAGACCCGTCCCGCCAGCCCGGCCGCCACCAGATGCGCGCGCAGCGCGCCGACACTCAGCACCCCTTGATCGTCCCGACTCCCTCCGCCCGCCGGGTACGAAACCGCCAAAAACACCCCGTGCGGGTGACCCGCGCCGAGTGCGCTCCGGACGTAGAAGACCTACGCCACACGCGTACGCGCCCCGCTGTAACGGGTTACCGAACAACGCGGTGACGGCGTGTGCGAAATTGGGGGATTCCGTGGAGAAGGAGCGCCACGCTCGCCGGAAAAGGGGACAACGCGCTACGGCGTGCCGCCGGACAGGCCCTACGGCAGCAGGCCGTGGAGCGGGAAGACCGCGCGGCGGGTGGCGATCACGGCCTGGTCGAGCCGGTCCGCCGGGTCGTAACCGGAGTCGGCGAAGTCCGCCCAGTGCGGATCACGGCCGTCCGTCATCCGCAGCGGCCCCTGCTGCCGGGTCCGGGCGTAGACCTCGTGCCGCCACTCCTCGGGAACCGGCGTCTTCGGCGCCACCGGCGCGCCCGCCGCGATCCCCACCAGATGCGTCCACGTACGCGGCACCACATCGGCCACCGCGTAACCCCCGCCGCCCAGCGCGACCCAGCGGCCCTCCGCGTGGTCGTGCGCCAGCGCGTGACACGCCTCCGCGACCAGCCGCTGCGCGTCCAGCGACACCGCCAGATGCGCCAGCGGATCCTCGAAGTGGGTGTCCGCGCCGTGCTGCGAGACGACCACCTGCGGCCGGAACGCCGCCACCAGCTCCGGCACCACCGCGTGGAAGGCCCGCAGCCAGCCCGCGTCACCCGTCCCCGCGGGAAGCGCCACATTGACCGCGCCGCCCTCCGCGGACGGCCCGCCCGTCTCCTCCGGCCACCCCGTCTGCGGGAACAGCGTCCGCGGATGCTCGTGCAGCGAGATCGTCAGCACCCGCGGGTCGTCCCAGAACGCCGTCTGCACACCGTCGCCGTGGTGTACGTCCACGTCCACGTACACCACCCGCTCCGCGCCCAGCTCCAGCAGCCGGGCCACCGCGAGCGCCGCGTCGTTGTAGACGCAGAAACCCGCCGCCGCGCCCGGCATCGCGTGGTGCAGCCCGCCCGCGAAGTTCACCGCGTGCAGCACATCGCCCTGCCACACCGCCTCGGCCGCGCCCACCGACTGCCCCGCGATCAGCGCGGACGCCTCGTGCATCCCCGCGAACGCCGGATTGTCCTCGGTACCGAGCCCGTACGACAGATCCGCCGCGGCCGGATCGGCGGACGCCGCCCGCACCGCCGCCACGTAATCCGCCCGGTGCACCAGCGCCAGCGTCGAGTCACCGGCCGCGGGCGCCGCCACCACCGACAGCTCCCGGTCGAGCCCGAAGGCCCGCACCAACCCGCGCGTGAGCGACAGCCGCACCGGGTCCATCGGGTGGCCCGGACCGAAGTCGTACTTGGTTACCCGCTCATCCCACATCAACTGTGCTCGGCCGCTCATGGCCGACACCGTACCCGGCGGGCCCGGCCTCGAAGGACTTGGCGTACAACAGCGTGGCCCCCACCAGCACCATCGGCACGAGCATCGCCCCGCGGTAGCTCCACACATCGCCCAGCGCGCCCACCAGCGGCGAGCCGACCAGGAAACCCACGTAGTTGAAGATGTTCAGCCGCGCGATGGCCGAGTCCGAGGCACCGGGGAACATCCGCCCGGCCGCCGCGAACGTCTGCGGCACGATCACGCACAGCCCGAGCCCCAGCAGCGTGAAGCCCAGCATGCCCACCCACGCCCCCGGCGCCACCGCCACCACCGCGAAGCCCGCCATCGCCAGCACCGTCCCCAGCCGCACGACGGACGCGGCACCGTACCGCCGCACCCCGAAGTCACCCACCGAACGGCCGATCAGCGTCGTCACCATGTAGACGGCGTACGGCACGGTGGAGAGCTGCTCCGAGCTGTGCAAGGTGTCCTGGAGGTACTTCGCGCTCCAGTTGGAGACCGTCGAGTCACCGATGTACGCGAAGGCCATCACCAGACAGAGCGGCATCAGCAGCCGCATCACGACGGCCTGCTTCTCGCCCCCCAGCTCGGTGACGGACGGCTGCTCCTGGTCGGCGTACCAGCGGCTCGCCACCAGCGTCAGCGGGATCAGCAGCGCCACCACCGGCCCGTACAGCGCCACCAGCGAGATGTGCCAGTGCGCCCCCGACCACGCCAGACACGCCCCGACGATCCCGCCCAGGCTGTACGAAGCGTGGAAGCCGAGCATGATGCTGCGGCCGTAGGTGTGCTGGAGGCTCACCCCGAGCATGTTCATCGACGCGTCCAGACCGCCGACGCACACCCCGAACAGCGCCAGCGTCACCGCCGCCATCCACAACTGGTCGCCCGCGCCGAGCAGCAGCAGGACCAGGGCCACCACCGGCTGCACCCAGCGCAGCACCGCACTCGGCCTGATCCGCTGCACGACGTACTCGGTCGCCACGCTGCCCAGGCCCGCGAGGATCGGCACCGCCGCCAGGAACACCGGCAACAGCCCGTCGCTGATGCCGTACCGGTCCTGGATCGCCGGAATCCGGGTGACCAGCAGCGCGAACAGCGCGCCCTGCGCGAAGAAGCTGATCGCGAGCGCGGCCCGCCCGTGCCGCAGCCGGTCGTCCGGCTGCCGGTACTTCACGGGGGCGGCGGGCCCCCCGGGGGCGCTCTGCGCGGCTTCGTCCATGAGCGAGCAGCGTAAACGCGGAAGCTACGGATGAGTAGGTGGCGGGGGTCACAATTGTGATCAACCCGCGCCGGACGGCTCCCCGGACCGCTCCCGCTCACCTCAGCAGCAGGTCGGGCAGCCCTTCCATCGCACCGAACAGGGCCGTCGCGTCGGCCACCTTCTCCGCCGGGGTCATCGCCGTGAACGCGTACACGTCCATCCCCGCCGCGACCGCCGCCCGCACCCCCAACGGACTGTCCTCGACCACCGCGCACCGCTCGGGGGCCACCCCCATCACGGCCGCCGCGTGCAGGAACAGATCCGGCGCCGGCTTCCCCCGCCCCACGTCCTGCGACGAGAAGATCCGCTCCTCCCCGAACCGCTCGTACAGCCCGGTCCTGCGCAGCGCCACCCTGATCCGCTCATGGCTCCCCGACGACGCCAGGCAGTACGGCACCCCCTCCGCCACCAGCCGGTCCAGCACCCCGGCCGCCCCCGCCACCGGCTCCAGCTCCCGCTCGAAGGCCGCGAAGACCCGCGCGTGCAGCTCCTCGTCGAACCCCTCGGGCAGCCGCCGCCCCGACCGCTCCCACACCACGTCGTGCACCCGGTGCACCGCCGCGCCCATGTAGTCCCGGATCGAGTCCTCGTACGTCGTCGGATGCCCCACCTCCGTCAGGTGCCCGGCGAGAATCCGGTTGGATATCGGCTCGCTGTCCACAAGGACGCCGTCGTTGTCGAAGATGACCAGGTCATACCGCATACGGCCACTGTAGTTGGGGGCACGCATCCGGTAGCGTACGGGCCATGTCGAGCCCCGAGGCATCCAAGGCGGGGGCTTTCGGTCACGCCGTCAGCCCCCTGAACCACTGAGTTCGTAGCTCCCTTTCACCGTCCGCCTTTTTCGCACGCTCCTTTTGCGCGGCCTTTCGCGGCCCTCTCCGCGCTTTTGGGCGGCCCTCCGGGCTTTCGTGCGACTCTCCGCGCTTTCGTGCGACTCTCCGCGCGGCTCTTCGCGCGGCCATGGCTGGACGGCTGCCGCACCCCGGGTGCTGACCGCGGTGACGAGACGACGTTTTCACGTTTCCACTCGTGCATCTCCTCACCTCGGAGCCTTTCCCGATGCCTCTCCGTCTCCCTGTTCCGCTGTACCTGCTCGCCATGGCCGTCTTCGCCATGGGCACCTCCGAATTCATGCTGGCCGGCCTCCTGCCGGACATCGCCGCCGACCTCGACGTGACGGTCGGGACCGCGGGCACGCTCACCTCGGCCTTCGCGATCGGCATGGTCGTCGGCGCCCCGCTGATGGCCGCCCTCGCCCGCGCCTGGCCCGCCCGCAGCAGCCTGCTCGCCTTCGTCGCCGCCTTCGCGGCGGCGCACGCCGCGGGCGCCGTCACCGACAGCTTCCCGGTCCTGTTCGCCACCCGGATCGTCGCCGCGCTCGCGAACGCGGGCTTCCTCGCCGTCGCCCTCACCACCGCCGTCACCCTCGTGTCCCCCGACCGCAAGGGGCGCGCGCTGGCCGTACTGCTCTCCGGGACGACAGTGGCCACGGTCGCCGGGGTGCCCGCGGGCGCGGTGCTCGGCACCCTGCTGGGATGGCGGGCCACCTTCTGGGCAGTCGCCGCACTCTGCCTGCCCGCCGCCGCCGGAATCCTCAAGGGCGTTCCGGCCCGGCCGTCGGCCCGTACGTCCAAGGCCGGACCCGGCCTGCGCACCGAGCTGGCACTGCTCACGTCCCCGCGCCTGATGACGAGTCTGCTGCTCGGCGCCCTGGTGAACGCGGCCACCTTCGCGAGCTTCACCTTCCTCGCACCGGTCGTCACCGACACCGCGGGCCTCGGCCGCCTGTGGATCTCGGTGGCCCTGATGCTCTTCGGCGCCGGTTCCTTCGCCGGAATCACCCTCGCGGGCCGCCTCGCCGACCACCGCCCCGGCCTGGTCCTCACCACCGCGGGCCCCCTGCTGCTCCTCGGCTGGCTCGCCCTGGCCCTCCTGGCCGACCGACCGGCCGCCCTGCTCCCCCTCGTCCTCCTCCAGGGCGCCCTGTCCTTCCTCCTCGGCGGCACCCTGATCACCCGCGTCCTCTACGAAGCAGCCGCCGCCCCCACCATGTCCGGCTCCTACGCCACCGCCGCCCTCAACCTCGGCGCGGCCCTCGGCCCCCTGGCCGCCGCCGCCACCCTCCGCACAAGCGCCGGTCCCCTCGCCCCCTTCTGGACCAGCGCCCTCCTCGTCCTCCTCGCCCTCCCGCTCCTCCTGTCCTCGACGCCCGGCTGATAGGCGGACTCGAAAACCGGTTTTTCGGTGGGTGGCGGAGAACGCAAAAGAGGCCCGGCGTCAGATCCTAAGATCCGAGGCCGGGCCTCTTCCATAAAAATTGTTCGGCGGTGTCCTACTCTCCCACAGGGTCCCCCCTGCAGTACCATCGGCGCTGAAAGGCTTAGCTTCCGGGTTCGGAATGTAACCGGGCGTTTCCCTAACGCTATGACCACCGAAACACCATGAAACACACACCCCACACCCCCGGTGAAGGGGGCATGGTGGTGGGCTGGTTGTTTCAGAACCACACAGTGAACGCGAGCAACAATGGACAAGCCCTCGGCCTATTAGTACCAGTCAGCTCCACCCCTCACAGGGC
>NZ_JBVHLD010000005.1:459403-493503 GCF_055559175.1 Streptomyces sp. NPDC024632 | reverse complement strand
ATCCCCTCCATGTCGTCCTTCCCCCCGCCCCCCCCCCCCCCCCCACCCCCCCCCCCGCCCCCCCCCCCCCCCCCCCCCCCCCCCCCCCCCCCCCCCCCGAGCGCCGCCCGGCAGGCCAGCCTGTCAGGACCGGGCCCGCCGGGAGGAGCCGCAGGACGTCAGCGACGATCCCAGACGTTCATGAGGACGAGCTGAACGCCGAGTCGAAGGAGGCCGCGGGCGGCTCGATCGCGGCCAGCGCCCGTACGTGCGCGAGCGCGGCGGGCGCGCCCGTCATCCGGTCCATCCCCGCGTCCTCCCACTCCACCGAGATCGGCCCCTCGTACCCGATGCTGTTGAGCATCCGGAAGACCGGCTCCCACGGCACGTCGCCGTGCCCGGTCGACACGAAGTCCCAGCCGCGCCGCGGGTCGCCCCACGGCAGATGCGAACCGAGCCGCCCGTTGCGGCCGTTGAACTGCTTGACCGACTCCTTGCAGTCCACGTGGTAGATACGGTCGCGGAAGTCGTACAGGAAGCCGACCGGGTCCAGGTCCTGCCACACGAAGTGGCTGGGGTCGAAGTTGAGCCCGAAGGCCGGGCGGTGGCCGATCGCCTCCAGGGTCCTCACCGTCGTCCAGTAGTCGTACGCGATCTCGCCCGGGTGCACCTCGTGCGCGTACCGGACCCCGACCTCGTCGAAGACGTCCAGGATCGGATTCCAGCGGTCGGCGAAGTCCGCGAATCCGCGGTCGACCATCTCCTCCGGCACCGGCGGGAACATCGCCACCGTGTGCCAGATCGACGAACCGGTGAAGCCGACCACGGTGTCCACGCCGAAGGCCGCGGCGGCCCGCGCGGTGTTCTTGATCTCCTCCGCCGCCCGCTCCCGCACCCCCTCGGGCGAGCCGTCGCCCCAGATACGGGCGGGCAGGATGCCGCGGTGCCGCTCGTCGATCGGGTGGTCGCAGACCGCCTGGCTGGTCAGATGGCAGGAGATGGTCCAGCTCTTGAGTCCGTGCTTGTCCAGGGTGTCGCGCAGCCGCGGCAGATACGCGTCGTCGCTGAGCGCCGCCTCCACGTCGAAGTGGTCACCCCAGCAGGCGATCTCCAGGCCGTCGTACCCCCACCGCGAGGCGAGCGCGCACACCTCGGTGAAGGGCAGGTCGGCGAACTGGCCGGTGAAGAGCGTGACGGGTCGGGCCATGTGCGTCCTCCAGGGATCGGGGCTTCAGGACTGAGGGGCGGGCACCGGGATGTGCACGCCGAGGGCCGCCGCACTGGTCTCCACGGCCGCCAGCACCCGCTGCACCTGGAGCCCGTCGGCGAACGACGGCCGCGGATCCGTACCGCCCGCCACCGCCTCGGCGAAATCGCGCACCTGGTGCGTGAAGGAGTGCTCGTAGCCGATCAGATGGCCTGGCGGCCACCACGCGTCAAGGTAGGGGTGGGTGGGCTCGGTGACCAGGACGCGGCGGAAACCGGCGGTGTCCGGGTCCTCGGAACGGTCGTGGAAGGCCAGCTCGTTCATCGACTCGGCGTCGAAGGCGAGTGTGCCGCGCGAGCCGCTGACCTCGATCCGCATGGCGTTCTTGTGCCCGGTGGCGAAACGGGTCGCCTCGAACACGCCGATCGCGCCGCCGTCGAACCGCGCGGTGAACAGCGCCGCGTCGTCCACCGTGACCCGGCCGCGCTCGGAACCGCCCTTGCCCGACAGACCGCTCGCCGACTCCGGCAGCGGCCGTTCGGTCACGAAGGTCTCCAGCAGCGCGCCGACCGAGCTGATCCGCTGACCCGTCAGATACTGCGCCGCGTCGATGCTGTGCGCGCCGAGATCGCCCAACGCCCCTGACCCGGCGCGGTCCTTGCGCAGCCGCCAGGCCAGCGGGAACTCCGGGTCGACCAGCCAGTCCTGGAGGTACTGCGCCCGCACCTGGTGGATCGTGCCCAGCCTGCCCTCCTCGATCAGCCGCCGCGCCAGCACCAGCGCGGGCACCCGGCGGTAGTTGAAGGCCACCATCGAACGCACCCCGGCCTGCCGGGCCTTGTGCGCCGCGTCGACCATCGCCTCGGCCTCCGCCACCGAATTGGCCAGCGGCTTCTCGCACATCACGTGCTTGCCCGCCGCGAGCGCCGCCTCCGCGATCCGCGCGTGGCTGTCGCCCGGCGTGCAGATGTCCACCACGTCGATGTCCGGCCGCGCCACCAGCGCCCGCCAGTCCGTCTCGTACGACCCCCAGCCGTACCGCTCGGCGGCCGACGCCGCCCGCTGGGCCGACCGGCCGCAGACGGCGGTGAGTTCGAGCCGTACCGGCAGGTCGAAGAAGCGGCCCGCGGTGCGCCAGGCGTGGGAGTGCGCAGCGCCCATGAAGGCATGGCCGACCATGCCGATCCGCAGCGCGGGGACCGGGGGTGGTGTCGTCGTCACGTACGTCCTCCTGGCGGAATGCCGCTCCTGGTACGGGCCGTGAATCGTTATTCATCCGGCATCGACTGAAACTCACGGCGCCGGATAGAACAGTTCGGCAGTTTCTGCCTGAACTTCGGCATAAGTCAAGGCTCTTGACGTCGGTGACGGCAACAGGGCACCGTGCGGTTGCCGAGACGTCACACATCCGGGGGGCAGTGATCGACACTCCAGTCAATCTCCGCGAGGTCGGCAGGCTCCGGGTCCTCGAGGCCCTGCACACCACCGCACGCAGCAGCAGGCCCGAACTCGTGCGCGTCACCGGCCTGTCCAGGGCCACCGTCTCCTCGCTGATCGCCGACCTCATCACCGTCGGCCTGGTCACCGAGGACGAGGGCCCCGAGGAGCCGGAGCCCCGCCGCACCGGACGGCCCGCCCAGTCCCTCTCGCTGGTCCCCAGCTCGGGCTACGCCATCGGCGCGGACATCGGCCACCAGCACGTACGCGTCATCCTCTGCGACCTGTTCGGCGCCGTCCTGTGGGAGCACTGGGTCGCCAAGGACGTGGACCGCGCCCCGCAGGAGACCCTCGACCTGGTCGCCGTCCTCGTCGGCCGCGCTCTCCAGGAGACCGGCGTCGCCCGCGAGCGCGTCCTCGGCATCGGCGCCGGAATCGCCTCACCGGTCGAGAAGGGCAGCGGCGCCCTCGGCGCCGAGGGCATCATGCCCGGCTGGGTCGGCCTGCGCCTCACCGACGAACTGCGCCACCGCACCTCGCTGCCGGTCCGCGTCACCAACGACGCCAACGCCGGCGCCCTCGCCGAGCGCATGTACGGCGCCGGACGGCAGGCGGGCGACATGGTCTACGTCCGGCTCTCCGCCGGTATCGGCGCGGGCATCGTCAGCGACGGCCGCCTCCTGCTCGGCTCACGGGGCCTCGCCGGGGAGATCGGCCATCTCCCGCTCATCACCGACGGCCTCATCTGCCGCTGCGGCAACCGCGGTTGCCTGGAGACCGTCGCCAGTCCGGTCGCCATCGCCCGCCTGCTGTCCGACAGTTGGGGCGAGACCGTCGCACCCCGCGACCTCCCCGCCCTCATCCGGGACCGCAACACCGGTGCCCTGCGCGCCGTCCGCGACGCGGGAGACGCCGTGGGCCGCGCGCTCGCCACGCTCGTCACCCTCCTCAACCCGCGCCTGATCGTGGTCGGCGGCGACCTCGCCGCCGCGGGCGCCGACATCCTCGAACCCATGCGGGCCGGTGTCCGCCGCCACACCCTTCCCTCCGCCGCGGAGGGCCTGGAGATCGTCACCGGCGGCCTCGGGGACGGCGCCGAGGTCCGCGGGGCGGCCGGTCTCGTCCTCGCCGACGCCGCCTCACTGCTCGCCGGAGCGGCCTGACCGGAAAGCGGCCTGGCCCGGAGCGGCCTGCCCCGGAAAGCGGCCTGACCCGGAGCGGCCTGCCCCGAAAAGCGGCCTGACCCGCGTCAGGCCGCTCAGTCCGTGGTCTGGACGATCTGCCCGTCGCGCAGTTCCAGGACGCGGTCGGCCAGGGCGAGGAGCTGCGTGTCGTGGGTGGCGACGAGGGCGGTGACGGACTCGCTGCGGACGACCGCGCGCAGCAACTCCATGACGGCCAGGCCCGTGTCGGCGTCGAGCTGCCCGGTGGGCTCGTCCGCGATGAGCAGGACGGGGCGGTTGGCGAGGGCGCGGGCGATGGCCACGCGTTGCTGCTGGCCGCCGGAGAGTTCGCCGGGGCGCTGGGCGGCGTGGTCGGCGAGGCCGACGAGGGCCAGGAGGAGTTCGACGCGCTCCTCGCGCTCCCGCGGCGGGGTCTTGCGCAGCCGCATGGGGACCCCCACGTTCTCGGCGGCGCTGAGGATGGGGAGCAGCCCGAAGGACTGGAAGACGAAGCCGATACGGTCCCGGCGCAGGGCGAGCAGTTCGTCGTCGCCGAGCGAGGCCAGATCGGTGCCGTCGAGCATGATCCGGCCGCCGTCGGGGCTGTCGAGACCGCCCACGAGGTTGAGGATGGTGGTCTTGCCCGAGCCCGAACGGCCCTTGAGCGCGACGAGTTCGCCGCGCGGGACGGAGAACGAGACACCGCGCAGGGCGTGCACGGCGGTGTCGCCGCTGCCGTAGGTGCGGCGCAGATCCTCGACGACGACCATGTCCCCGGACGGCGGACCGTCCGCGACCGCCGTCGCCGCACGTCCCGTGGACCCCTCGCTCATGCGTCCTCCCCGTCCTGGCCGCATCCCCTGCCGGCCCCCGCCCGCGGCGCGCCGGCCACCGTAAGGCCGTCGCGTATCCGTACGGTACGCGCAAACGCCGTGGACGGTACGCGCAAACGCCGTGGACGGTACGCGCAAACGCCGTGGCCCGGACCCGTGGGAACGGATCCGGGCCACGAGGGGCCACGAAGGCCGCGAACGGCGCGTACGCGGAGCGACGCCTCAGTGCAGCTCGGTGATCTCCGGGCCGCGGCGCAGCGGGTCGATGCCGTCGCCGAACTTCGACGGCTCGCCCTGCTCGGTCGGCGCGGCGCCGTCCGGCACCATCTGCGCGTCGTTCGGCAGCTTCAGCACGATCGGGTCGCGCGGCGCCATCGGGGTGTCGCCGCGCAGCACCACGGTGTCGCGGAAGACGGACTCCAGCACACCGGCGGCGGCGGGCTGCACCGCGCCCTGGCCGGAGATAACCCCGCGCAGGAACCAGCGCGGGCCGTCGCAGCCGATGAACCGCACGAGCTGCACGCCATTGGTGCCGTCGGGGAGCTGGACGGGCACCTGGGCCCGCAGCTCCCAGCCGAGCGGGCCCTCCAGCTCGTCGACGATGCCGCCCTGCTGGGTGATACCGGCGGCGATCTCCTCGCGGACCTCGCCCCAGATGCCCTCGGACTTGGGGGCGGCGAACGCCTGGAGCTGCACGGCGCTGTCCCGCAGCACCACGGTCGCGGCGACGATGGACTCGCCCGCGACCTCGACCCGCAGCTCCATGCCCTCGACTCCGGGCACGAACAGTCCGCCGAGGTCGACGCGGCCCTCGCCGGGCTCACTGACCTCGCTCAGGTCCCACGGGCCGTCGGGCCTCGGGGCGGGCGGAAGGTTGTACCGGAGGGACTCACCGGAGTCGTCCGACTCCTCGGCGTCCTCGACCTGCTCGTCAGGGCCTGCGGCCTCGTCGAGCTCGTCGAGGTCGTCTTCGCGCTCCTTGCGACGACGGAACACGGTCACTGTCCTTCCCGGTCTGCAACGACCGATGCGAATCCGACTCTGGACGTGTCGGCCGACGGCGCCGCGGCATGACCCCCCGTGGAGCCGAAGCCCCCCGCGGCCCTGGCAGAGCCGGGCAGCTCCGCCACCTCATGGAAACGGACCCGCTCGACCTGCTGGACGACCAGTTGGGCGATCCGGTCACCTTTTTCGAACCGCACGGTCTCGCGCGGATCGAGGTTGACGACGATCACCTTGATCTCTCCACGGTACCCGGCATCCACCGTTCCCGGGGCATTCACCAGGGCCACACCGCAGCGCGCTGCCAGCCCCGAGCGGGGATGCACGAAGGCCGCGTACCCGTCGGGCAGGGCGATCGACACCCCGGTGGGCAGGACCGCGCGCTCACCGGGCGCGAGGTCCGCCGCCAGCGTGGTCGTCAGGTCCGCGCCCGCGTCACCGGGATGCCCGTAGGACGGTACGGGCACGGACTCGTCGAGCCGGTGCAGCAGTACGTCCACCGGCTGTCGCTCTGTGCTCACGGGTTCACCTCGCTGACGAGGCGCAGCGGCTCACGGCTCATGGGTTCACCTCGAAGGCGCGGGCGACCTTCACCTGGTCGGGGTCCGACATCGCCGCGCGGATCTCCTCCGCGCGGCCGTTCTGCGTGAAGTGGTCGAGCTTGACCTCGACGAACAGCGCCTCCGCGCGGACCGCGACCGGCCCGTCGTGGCCGCCGATCCGGCCCTCGGCCGAGCTGTAGATCTTGCGTCCGGCGACCGCGGTGCAGCGCGCCGACAGGTACAGCGTGGCGCCGACCGGGACCGGGAGCAGGAAGTCCGACTCCAGCCGTCCGGTGACGGCGATGGCGCGCAGCATCCAGTTGACCGAGCCCAGCGTCTCGTCCAGCGCCGTGGCCAGGACCCCGCCGTGGGCGAGGCCCGGCGCGCCCTGGTGGGCGGGCTTGACGGTGAACTCGGCGGTGACGCTGACGCCCTCGCCCGCCCGCGCCGCCAGGTGCAGCCCGTGCGGCAGACCCTCGCCGCAGCCGAAGCACTGGTCGTAGTGCGCCCCGAGCAGCTCGCCCGGCGCCGGGGCGTCCGGGTGCCGCGTGGGCGCGGTGGCGTCGGGCGGCGGCGTCAACGACGACCGTCCGGCGCTTCTGGGTGTGTTCGCTCCACTCACGCCCGAGACCCTACCCTTCCGCGGGATCCTTTCCCTGCCGGTGTCCGTTGGTCCCGGGGGAGCCGCCCGGCGGCCGGCGGAAACCGCCCCCTGTACCACCCTCGTACCGCCCCCGCAGTCCCCCCGTTGTCATCTGGTAGCACCGGAGCGCGCGCATGTCCCCAGGAGTAGGCCAGTCCGTCGTCGTCACCGGAGCCGGACGCGGCATCGGCCGTGCCATCACGCTGGAGCTGGCGCACTGCGGCTTCGACGTGATCGGCACGGTCCGCAACGACCGGGACGCGCGGGCCCTGCGCGCGGCGGTCGACCGTACGGGCGCGGCGGTGCGCACCGCGGTGCTCGACGTGGCCGACGCGACGTCCTGCGTCCGGGCGTTCACCGAGATCGCCACGATGACCGACGGCGGGCCGTGGGCGGTGGTCAACAACGCGGGGTTCGCGCAGCCGGGCGCGGTGGAGGACGTGGACGACGAGCAGGTACGGCGCCAGCTGGAGACCAATCTGGTGGCGCCCGCGCGGATCGCCCGCCTGGTGCTGCCCGCGATGCGGGACCGGCGGGCGGGCCGGATCGTCAACGTGTCGTCGATCGCCGGGCGGGTGTCGCTGCCGATGCTCGGCTGGTACTGCGCGAGCAAGCGCGGCCTGGAGTCAGTCACGGACGCGCTGCGGATGGAGACCGCGCCGTTCGGCGTGCAGGTCTCGCTGATCGAGCCGGGCTCCTACGGCACCGGGATCTGGGAGACCGGCGCCGGGCTGCTGCCCGACGAGCGGGCGTCGGCGTACCAGGAGCAGTACGCGGCGGCCGGGGACGTGCTGCGCGGCAGCCGCGACCTGCCGGGGCCGCGCCCGGTGGCGCTCGCGGTGCGCAAGGCGCTGACCGCCCGGCACCCGCTGCCGCGCTATCTGGTGGGCGGCGGCGCCCGCTCGACCGCGGTGCTGGACGCGGTGGCGCCGACGGCCGCCTCCGACTGGGCGAAGCAGCTCGCCACCGGGCTGCGGCAGGCACCGCCGAGGGTCACCCGTGCGCTGGCGCGCCTTCGCGGCAGATAGCACAGGACCGCATGGCAGTCTGGTGCCATGCAGCCTTACGACGAACGTCTCACCGTGCCGCGCTCCTGGTGGTTCCTGGCCGCCGGAGTGGGTGTGGCGATGGCGCTGATCCTCTTCCCGTTCGGCCCGCTGCCGATGCTGGCCGGGCTCGCGGCCGGCGCGGCCGTCGCCATGATGGCGGTCAGCTCGTACGGGTCCGCGCGGATCCGGGTGGTGGCGGGTTCGCTGGTGGCGGGCAAGGCCCGGATCCCGCTGGCGGCACTGGGCGAGGCGACCGTGCTCGACGCGGCGGAGACGGTGGCCTGGCGCTCCCACAAGGCCGACCCGCGGGCGTACATGCTGCTGCGCTCGTACGTGCCGACGGCGCTGAAGGTCGACGTGACCGATCCGGACGACCCGACGCCGTACGTCTATCTGTCGACGCGTTCGCCGAAGCGGCTCGCGGAGGCGCTGAAAGCCGTGAAGGCGCCCCAGTAGGACCGGCCGGGCCGCACGGTGCCGGGCGGCCCCCGCGGGGGCGCCCGCGGCCGGTCAGGGCTCGATGGCGGGCGGCTGCCACAGCGTGCCGGTCAGGGCCGCGTCGGCCGGTGCGCCGACGGCGGGCAGCTCGGGCCACGGGAGCTGCGCGGCGCGCAGGTCGTGGCGGATCCGCTGGGCGAGCTTGCGGGTGTCGCGGCGGTTCATCACCGCGCCGACGGCCGCGCCGATCATGAACGGCGTCAGCGTCGGCATATTGCGCAGCGTGCGGCGCAGCAGCCGCTGGCGCATCTCCTTCTTCATGCTGCTGCCCAGGGCCACGTTGACCGTGGAGAGTTTCAGCACATCGATACCGCGCTGTTCGGTCCAGGACCACAGATACGCGGTCGCGCGCTCCCGGGAGTTGCCCGGGACACGCAGTCCGTAGACCTCGTGCAGTTCCGCGATGAGTTTGAACTCGACCGCGGCGACGCCGAGCGTCTCGGCGGTCAGTTCGGCCGGCATCGCCGGCGGGGTGGGCAGCATCGCGGCGGCGCCCACACCGGCGCCGACGGTCATGGTGCCCTTCACCGCGGTGGCGATCAGCCGGTCCGCGATGTCCTCGGGGCCGAGACCGGGAAACTGCCCCCGCAGCGTCGCCAGGTCACGCACCGGGATGCGCGGGGCGACCTCGATCAGCCGCTCGGCGACCGAGCCCATGCCCGCCATCGCCTTCCTGCCGCCGTAGCGCGCCCCGCTGCGTATTCCGCGCGCCCCGCGCGCGGTCGTGGCCGCGAGCGAGGCCCTGCGGCCCCGCTCGTCGCCTTCTCGGCCTTCCACCCGGCCTTCCGTCGGACCCTCCACCGGGCCTTGTGCCCGGTCCCGGTCCTGGTCCTGCGCCCGGCCGGCGTCGTCCGCCCGGCCGTCCCGCCGTGAGCCCGTCACCGCGCCCGCGGATCAGGCCGCGCAGTCGCGGCAGATCGGGTTGCCGTTCTTCTCCGCCGCGAGCTGGCTCCTGTGGTGGACCAGGAAGCAGCTCATGCAGGTGAACTCGTCGGCCTGCCTGGGCAGTACGCGAACCGACAGTTCCTCATTGGAGAGGTCGGCGCCCGGCAGCTCCAGGGACTCCGCCTGGTCGAACTCGTCGACGTCCACCGCGGAGGTGGACTTCTCGTTCCGCCGGGCCTTCAGTTCCTCGATGCTGTCCTCGTTGACGTCATCGTCGGTCTTGCGTGGGGTGTCGTAATCCGTAGCCATTTTTCGCTCTCCCCCTGTGGGTGTCTGCGGTGTCTCCAGCGCACGTAACGCGCGGGAGGCCGGACTTGTGCCCGACCCGAGGCGGAGATTTTGCCTCACATCAAGGCCTGTTACTCAATCGACACCCAAGGTCGCCCCCGAAGGGGTGATCGCACGGGTGGCCGATCGTCACTCGCGACAGTCTGAAAGTCGTATGTCGCGGGTGCCATCACGTGTACTTCCCGTGATCATGACCTGGGGAAACATGGATTTTCCGGTCTTTTTCCCCAATGTCTTGATCACTGTGTGTAGGTGTCCCTCCGATAGCATGTGCTGTCGATCACAACGGTTCCCGGCGGGGAACAGACCGCGAAATTTCTCGCATAGCGAACACTCGTCGGTGCTGTCGTCGCCGGTGGCCGTCCTGGGCGTGACGCGGTTCACAACGGGATCGCGACCCGCATGACCAGGCCGCCTCCCTCGCGCGGCTCGGCCACGATGACGCCTCCGTGCGCCCGTGCCACCGACCGCGCGATGGACAGTCCCAGTCCCACCCCCTTGTCACTTCCCGTCCGCTCGGTACGCAGACGCCGGAACGGCTCGAAAAGGTTGTCGATCTCGTACGCCGGAACGACCGGTCCGGTGTTCGCGACCACGAGCAGCCCCTGACCGCCCTCCACGGCCGTGGAGACGTCGACCCAGCCGTTCTCCGCCACGTTGTACCGCACCGCGTTCTGTACCAGGTTCAGGGCGATCCTTTCCAGCAGCACGCCGTTTCCCTGGACGACCGCGCCGTCGAGCCGGGAGCGCAGCTCCACGCCCTTGCCCTGTGCCTCGGCGCGGGTCTGGTCGAGCGCCCGGGAGGCGGCCTCCGCCAGGTCCACCGGCTTGCGGTCCACGATCTCGTTGTCACTGCGGGCGAGCAGCAGCAGGCCCTCGACCAGCTGCTCACTGCGCTCGTTGGTGGACAGCAGGGTCTTGCCGAGCTGCAACAGGTCGGCCGAGGCGTCCGGATCGGAGAGCTGGACCTCCAGCAGCGTCCGGTTGATCGCCAGCGGTGTGCGCAGCTCGTGCGAGGCGTTGGCCACGAAGCGGCGCTGGGCGTCGAAGGATCTCTCCAGCCGGTCGAGCATCTCGTCGAAGGTGTCGGCCAGCTCCTTCAGCTCGTCGTCCGGGCCGTCCAGCTCGATCCGGCGCTTGAGGTCGGAGCCGACCACGACCCGCGCGGTCCTGGTGATCCGCCCGAGCGGCGCGAGCACCCGCCCGGCCATCACGTAGCCGAAGACCAGCGCGACCACGGCCAGGCCGATCAGCGCCAGCAGCGAGCGCTTGAGCAGCACATTGAGCGCCGCCTCGCGCTGGACGGCCATGCACTGCGCCAGGGCGGAGTTGAAGCGCCCCGAATCCGTCTCGTTGATCAGGCTCGGGCAGGTGTTGCTGACGATGTTGACCCGGCCGCTGTTGACGGTGAACAGCGGCTCGCTGCCCTGGTGCAGGGCCTGGGCCGCCAGCAGATAGATGATCCACAGCAGCAGCACACCGGCGATCAGGAACATGCCGCCGTACAGCACGGTCAGCCGTATCCGGATGGTCGGGCGCAGCCAGGGCAGCGGGCTCTCGCCCGGCAGCGGGTCCCAGGGGGGCCTGGGCGGGGTCGGCGGGGCCGAGGGCGGTGCGGGCGCGGGGGAGCCGGCGGAGGGGGACGCCACGCGGATCAGATCCGGTAACCGGAACCGGGGACCGTCACGATCACCGGAGGCTCACCGAGCTTGCGGCGCAGTGTCATGACGGTCACCCGCACCACATTGGTGAACGGGTCGGTGTTCTCGTCCCACGCCTTCTCCAGCAACTGCTCGGCGGAGACCACCGAGCCCTCGCTGCGCATCAGCACTTCGAGGACCGCGAACTCCTTGGGCGCCAGATGCACCTCCGCGCCGTCCCTGAAGACCTCGCGGCGGTTGGGGTCGAGCCTGATGCCGGAGCGCTCCAGGACCGGCGGCAGGGCCGCGGTCGTACGACGGCCCAGCGCGCGGACCCGCGCGGTCAGCTCGGTGAAGGCGAAGGGCTTGGGCAGATAGTCGTCCGCGCCCAGTTCAAGACCCTCCACCCGGTCGCTGACGTCACCGGCGGCGGTGAGCATCAGCACCCGGGTGGGCAGGCCGAGATCGACGATCTCGCGGCACACCTGGTCGCCGTGGACGACCGGGAGGTCGCGGTCGAGGACGACCACGTCGTAGTCGTTGACCCCGATCCGCTCCAGGGCGGCGCCGCCGTCGTAGACCACGTCGACGGCCATCGCCTCGCGGCGCAGCCCGGTGGCAACCGCATCGGCGAGCAGTTGCTCGTCCTCGACGACCAGTACGCGCAAGGCGCTGTTCCTTCCAGAGCGGGGGGACATGAGCGGTCCTGCGGCGGCGCGGAGCCGCGGCCGGAACGGCATGAGCTGTGCGAATGCTCCACCATCCTGCACCTGAGGACCGTAAATCGGCGGTAAGGGACCGACGACGGAATATTCCTCCGGCCGACGGAGGTTTCCGCTCCGAAGCGGGTGGGCAAGACGACTGCACACCCACCCACCACGCCTCGCCACGCGTTTCCCTCGCGTGGTACCTGGCTTGACACACCCCGTGTCAACGACGACGACGAGGGGGCGCCTAATGGACGCGTTCACCACCGGAATCCTCCAGCGCATACACAGCACGGAGACCGATTTGCGCCGGGCCCGGGAGACAGGCGACGACTTCCTCGCCGACGTCGAGCAGGCGGAACTGGAAGACCTCCGCCGACTCGCGTCGGAGAACGGCGTGGACGTACGGCCGAAGGTCGCCTGATCCACACCGGCTGACCCCGAGCCGCACGCCCCGGACACCTCACAGGTGCCGGGGCGTTCGCATGTCTACGCGCGGATATCGGCCGCTCATCGGACGGTCGGCGTGACACGCGCTGGGAGCGCTGCGAGCCCCGCGGGGTCCTACGAACGCGGCGAGCGCCACGGTCCGGCCCGCCGCCCCCGCCGCCGTGCCGACGCTCTAGCCGTGCCAGGCGCCCAAGCCGTCCAGGAGCTCCTGGAGCGGTTCGAAGAGGCCGCCGGGGGCCGCGACCGTCAGCTCGCCCGAGGCGGCCTCTCCCGGCCGTCCACCGGTCAGCGCGCCCGCCTCGCGGGCGAAGAGCGCCCCGGCCGCGAAGTCCCAGGGGTTCAGGCCGCGCTCGAAGTACGCGTCCAGCCGCCCGCAGCCCACGTCCGCGAGGTCGATCGCGGCCGAGCCGCCGCGCCGGATGTCCCGGACCCGCGGCAGCAGGGCGCTCACCACCGTCGCCTGCGCCGCCCGGCGCTCGGACAGGTAGCCGAAGCCGGTGCCGACCAGCGCGTGCGAGAAGGCCGGGGCCGGACGGCAGCGGGCCCGCTCGCCGTTGACGAACGCGCCGCCGCCGCGTACCGCCTGGTACGTCTCGCCGCGCATCGGGGCGGCCACCACACCGGCCACCGCCTCGCCGTCCACCTCCGCGGCGATGCTCACCGCCCAGGACGGCAGGCCGTAGAGGTAGTTCACCGTGCCGTCGAGCGGGTCGATCACCCAGCGCACCCCGCTGGTGCCCTCGCTGCTCGCGCCCTCCTCGCCGAGGACGCCGTCGTCGGGGCGCAGACCGCTGATGTAGGACGTGATCAGCTTCTCGGCCGCGATGTCCATCTCGGTGACGACGTCGATCGGGCTGGACTTGGTGGCGGCCACGCCCAGGTCGGCGGGGCGGCCGTCGCGCAGCAGCTCACCGGCCCTGCGCGCGGCTTCCAGGGCGATCTCCAGCAGCGCGGCGGGCTCGGTCGACGACGCGTCGGGGGTGGGGCTCAACGGGGGGCTCCTTAGTCGGTTCCGGTCACAGCCGGTCTCCGGGCGGGGTCGGTACCTGTCGGTGGTGTCCCGCCGCCCGGCTCCGGTCGGTACCGGTCAGTCGGTTCCGGCGGCGGCGGGCAGCGGGGTCCTGGCCGGGCAGCAGCCCGCGGGACAGATGTCGTGGCTGGGGCCGAGCGCGCCCAGCGCGCAGCGCGCCGGGGCCGCTCCCCGCTCGGTCGCGGCCCGCTCCAGCACCAGGTCGCGCACCGCGGCGGCGAAGCGCGGGTCGGCGCCGACGGTCGCGGCGCGGCTGACCGGCAGCCCCAGCTCCGCGGCCTTGGCGACGGCCTCGGTGTCCAGGTCGTACTTCACCTCCATGTGGTCGGAGACGAAGCCGATCGGCACCATGACGACCGCGGGCGCGCCCTGCGCGTGCGCCTGCTGGAGGTGGTCGCAGATGTCCGGCTCCAGCCACGGGATCTGCGGGGAGCCGCTGCGCGACTGGTAGACGAGCTGCCACGGCCGGTCGACGCCGGTCGCGGCGCGTACCGCGTCGGCGATCACCCGGGCGGTGTCCAGGTGCTGCGCGACGTACGCGCCGCCGTCGCCGTGGCCCTCGACGGGTCCCGAGGTGTCGGCGGCCGAGGTGGGGATCGAGTGCGTGGTGAAGGCGAGCCGGGCGCCGTCGCGTACGTCCGCGGGCAGCGCGTCCAGCGCGGCCAGCGTCGCGTCGGTCATCGGCTCGACGAAGCCGGGGTGGTTGAAGTAGTGCCGCAGCTTGTCCACCCGCGGCACCGGGTGGCCCTCCCGGGCCAGCACGGCCAGCGAGGCGGCCAGATTCTCGCGGTACTGCCGGCAGCCGGAGTACGAGGCGTAGGCGCTGGTGGCCAGCACCAGGACCCGGCGGTGGCCCGCCCGCGCGATCTCCCGCAGGGCGTCGGTCAGATACGGCGCCCAGTTGCGGTTGCCCCAGTAGACCGGCAGGTCGAGGCCGTGCCCGGCGAAGTCCTTGCGGAGCGCGTCGAGCAGTTCGCGGTTCTGCGCGTTGATCGGGCTGACGCCGTCGAAGAGGAAGTAGTGCCGCCCGACCTCCTTCAGGCGCTCTTTGGGGATGCCCCGGCCGTGGGTGACGTTCTCCAGGAAGGGCACGACGTCGTCGGGTCCCTCGGGGCCGCCGAAGGAGAGCAGCAGCAGGGCGTCGTACGGCCCGGCGTCGTGGGGGTCGCGCTGAGGCGGCTGATCGGACATGTCATCGATCCTGCCACCCCGCGACGATCTCGCCGCGCTCCGCCTCCCCGGGCGGGTGCGCCCGGTCACGCGGTGGCTCGCGGTGGCCGCCGCGGGCGCCCTCCGCGCGGTGGAATCCGCGCGCTGGAATCCGGGGCGCCGCGCGGCACAATTCGGTTGCGCGGACTCGTAAGCTGTACGCGCCAGCTACGTTCCTTACCGAGAATTCGGCGACGCCGCCGGGAGCGCCCTTGTCCAGCCCCTATCGCGCGATCTTCACCGCTCCCGGCACCAAGGCGTTCTCCGCCGCCGGGCTGATCGGGCGGATGCCACTGTCCATGCTGGGCATCGGCATCGTGACGATGATCTCCCAGGTCACCGGGAGGTACGGGCTCGCGGGCGCGCTCGCCGCCGCGCTGGCCCTGTCGGGGGCGGCGATCGGACCGCAGATCTCCCGGCTGGTCGACCGGTACGGACAGCGGCGGGTGCTGCGTCCCGCGAGCGCCGTGACGGTGCTGTCGGTGGCGGCCCTGCTGATCGCGGTGCGGGCCGGTTCGCCGGACTGGGTGTACTTCGTGTGCGCGGTCGGCGCGGGCTGCACGCCGAGCATGGGCGCCATGGTGCGCGCCCGCTGGTCGCGGATCCACCGCGGCTCTCCCGAACTCCTGCACACCGCCTACTCCTTCGAGTCGGTGGTGGACGAGATCGTCTTCATCCTCGGGCCGATCCTGTCGATCGGGCTGTGCACGGCCTGGTTCGCGGAGGCGGGCCCGCTGCTGGCCGCGGTCTTCCTGGGCACCGGCGTACTGCTGCTGACCGCGCAGCACGCCACCGAGCCGCCGCCGCATCCGCGCGACCGCCTCTCGGACCGGTCGGTGCTGCGCGAGCCGGGGCTGCTGGTGGTCACCGGCGTCTTCGTCGGCACCGGGGCGCTGTTCGGCGCGGTCGACGTGGCCACGGTGGCCTTCGCGGACGAGCGCGGGCACAAGGCGCTGGCCAGTCTGGTGCTGGCGACGTACGCCCTGGGATCGTGTCTGGCCGGGCTGGTCTTCGGGCTGATGACCCCGCGCGGGACGCCCACCGGGAGGTTCCTGCTGGGCATCGCGTTGATGACCGTGAGTATGATCCCGCCACTACTGGTCGGAAACTTGCCGTTTCTGGCCGTGGCGCTGTTCTTCTCGGGCCTGACCATCGCTCCGACGATGGTGACCGCGATGGGCCTGATCGAAGGGTTGGTACCGCGGACGAAACTGACCGAGGGCATCACGTGGACCTCCACGGGGATGGCGGTCGGGGTCGCCGCAGGGGCCTCGGTGGCGGGTCGGGTGATCGACTCGCACGGGGCGTCGGCGGCTTTCGCGGTGCCCGCCGCCTCGGCGGTCCTCGCCGTGGCGGTGGCGTTTCTCGGGTATCGCCGGCTCAAGCCGGCGCCAGAGCGGGAGGGGCCGCGCGATGAGCACGACGGGCAGTACGGCACGCACGACAAGCAGGGCCGAACAGAAGGCGTGGCGTAACTGGGCGGGGAACGTCTCCGCCCGGCCGGCGCGGGCCGTGGCGCCCGCCTCCGTGGGCGAACTGGCGGCCGTGCTGCGGCGGGCCGCCGAGGACGGCCTGCCGGTGAAGGCGGTCGGCTCCGGGCACTCCTTCACCGCCGCGGCGGCCACCGACGGGGTGCTGATCCGCCCCGAGGGGCTGACCGCGATCCGCGCCATCGACCGCGCGGCGGGCACCGTCACCGTCGAGTCGGGCGTCCAGCTCAAGCAGTTGAACGCGGCGCTGGCCGCCGAGGGCCTGTCGCTCACGAACATGGGCGACATCATGGAGCAGACGGTGGCGGGCGCCACCAGCACCGGCACGCACGGCACCGGCCGTGACTCCGGTTCGATCGCCGCCCAGATCACCGCGCTCGAACTGGTCACCGCCGACGGCTCGGTGCTGACCTGCTCGGCCGAGGAGAACCCCGACGTCTTCGCCGCCGCCCGGATCGGGCTCGGCGCGCTCGGCGTGGTCAGCGCCGTCACCTTCGCCGTCGAGCCGGTCTTCCTGCTGACCGCGCGCGAGGAGCCGATGGCGTTCGACCGGGTGATGGCGGAGTTCGAGCAGCACGCCACGGAGAACGAGCACTTCGAGTTCTACTGGTTCCCGCACACCGACAGTTGCAACACCAAGCGGAACAACCGCAGCCAGGGCCCGGCCGCGCCCGTCCCCGCCGTACGCGGCTGGATCGACGACGAGCTGCTGTCCAACGGCGTCTTCCAGGCCGCCTGCGTGGTCGGCAGGGCCGCGCCCGCCGTCATCCCCGGCATCGCCAAGCTCTCCAGCCGCGCCCTGTCGGCCCGTTCGTACACCGACATCCCGTACAAGGTCTTCACCAGCCCGCGCCGGGTGCGCTTCGTGGAGATGGAGTACGCGGTGCCGCGCGAGGCGGCGGTCGACGCGATCCGCGAGCTGAAGGCGATGGTCGAGCGGTCCGACTTGCGGATCAGTTTCCCGGTGGAGGTACGGGTCGCGCCCGCCGACGACATCGCGCTGTCGACGGCGTCCGGCCGGGACAGCGCGTACATCGCGGTGCACATGTACCGGGGCAGCCGCTACCAGGAGTACTTCACCGCGGTCGAGAGGATCATGACCGCGCGCGGCGGGCGTCCGCACTGGGGCAAGATGCACACCCGCGACGCGGAATACCTCGCCTCGGCCTATCCGCGCTTCGGCGAATTCACGGCGCTGCGGGACCGGTTGGACCCGGACCGGCGGTTCATGAACGACTACCTCCGGCGGGTGCTGGGCTCGTAGTCGCTTCATGCGGGAAAGTCCGCATTTGCACTCGGCGCGCAACCCTTTCGTGTGAGCCGTGCCACTCAACTCCCGCGCTCCTGGCCCAGATTCGACGGCGCGGCAGCCCACCCCGCTGGCCCAAATGGAGTACCGTGGCGAATCCTGGCTCCCGGTTGCCCGTCCGGGTGGTCGGTAGCTGGTCCGGAACGGCGGGAGGGGAGCCCGACGGCACTCGTCCCGGGGTGCCGCGATCGGTCACGCTGAGTGGCCAATCGACCACCGTCCCATAACGGCGTGTCACCGTGTCACCCCGACACGCCGGGTAACTCTGCAAGGTTGTGGCACGCTGCACCCGGGCAGGCCACACTCGTCCAACGGGAGCAGCGACGCACGTGACGTCGGCAGGCACCACCCGGGAGGTAACCGTGCCCGAACTGCGGGTTGTGGCCGTCAGCAATGACGGCACACGACTGGTGCTCAAGGCTGCCGACAGCACGGAATACACACTCCCCATCGACGAACGGCTGCGCGCCGCCGTCCGCAACGACCGGGCCCGTCTCGGACAGATCGAGATCGAGGTCGAGAGCCATCTGCGGCCCCGCGACATCCAGGCACGTATACGTGCGGGTGCGTCGGCGGAAGAGGTCGCGTCGATGGCCGGCATCCCGGTCGAGCGCGTACGGCGCTTCGAGGGTCCCGTCCTGGCCGAGCGCGCCTTCATGGCCGAGCGGGCCAGGAAGACGCCCGTACGCCGCCAGGGCGAGAGCACCGGGCCCCAGCTCGGCGAGGCCGTCGCCGAGCGGCTGTTGCTGCGCGGCGCGGAGAAGGACACCGTCCTGTGGGACTCCTGGCGCCGCGACGACGGCACGTGGGAAGTCCTCCTGGTCTACCGGGTGGCCGGTGAACCGCACACCGCGAGCTGGACCTACGACCCGCCGCGCCGCCTGGTCGCGGCCGTCGACGACGAGGCCAGGGCGCTGATCGGTGAGAACGCCGCGCAGCAGGAGAGCACGAAGGAACCGAGCTTCCCCTTCGTGCCCAGGATCGCCCGCCTGCCGCGCGACCGGCCTCTCGACCGGGCCCTCGACCGGCAGTTGGAACGGCCCGACCGGCCGGACCGCGCCGACCGCGAGGCCCGTGCCGAGGACCGGCCGGAGCCGGAGGAGCGCGACTCGCTGACCAGCCTGCTCGAAGCGGTGCCCAACTTCCGCGGCGACATGGTCGTGCCCGCGCCTCCGCCGGGCCCGCCGGGTCCTCCGGACGTCGTGCCCGCCGTGGAGCCGGAGGAGGAGACCGAGGAAGAGGCGGCTCCGGCCGCCAGCGCCGGGTCCGCCTACGCCGACGTCCTGATGCCGCGCGCCGTCGCCGGTCACCGCGACCGTCTGGTCGGCACCACCGACCGCCAGGCCGAGGCCGACGGGGTCCGCCCCGGACGCCGGGCCACGGTGCCGAGTTGGGACGAGATCGTGTTCGGGAGCAGGCGCAAGAAGCAGGAGTAGCGCGGGTGGCGCGCGGCTTGGACAGACCGGGAGCCGACGGCCGTCAGGGGCAGCCACCTTGGTGGCTGCCCCTGACGCGTTGTGCGGCGGCTCGCGCGTTACCGGGTTCGCGTGCGGCCGGTACGGGGTCCTGCCCGGGCCTGGTAGGGGGTGTCGCTGGGGTCAGCCCGGCTGGGGGCCGGTGGCGACCGGGTTGGCCGGGTCGGCGGACCATTCGCTCCAGGAGCCGACGTAGAGCGCGGCCGTGATCCCGGCCGCGGCGAGGGCGAGGACCTCGTGGGCGCCGGAGACCCCCGAGCCGCAGTAGACGCCCACTTCGGCGTCCGGCCCTGCGCCCAACCCGGTGAAGCGGTCGGTGAGTTCGGCGGCGGGCAGGAACCGGCCGTCGGCGCCGGTGTTCTGCGTGGTGGGTGCGTTGACGGCGCCGGGGATGTGGCCGCCGACGCGGTCGATCGGCTCCGAGTCGCCGCGGTAGCGCTCGGGCGCGCGGGCGTCGAGGAGCACCCCGCGGCGGGCGAGGTCGGCCGCCCCGGCCGCGTCGAGCAGTGGCAGGGCGCCGGTCGCGGGCACGAAGTCCCCCGTGCCCCCCGCGGGTTCGTCCCGGCTCAGCGGGTGTCCGGCCGCGGTCCAGGCCGCGAGGCCGCCGTCGAGGACGCGCACGCGGGTGTGCCCGGCCCAGCGCAGCAGCCACCAGGCGCGGGCCGCGCCCCAGCCCTGCCAATTGTCGTACACGACGACGTCCCGGTCGCCGCTCACCCCGGCCCGGCGCATGGCGGCGCCGAACTCCTCGGGGTCGGGCAGCGGGTGCCGTCCGCGGGCCCCGGCGGGCCCGGCCAGTTCGGCGTCCAGGTCGACGTACCTTGCGCCGGGTACGTGGCCTTCGAGGTAGGCGGGGTGGCCGGGAGGGCCGCCGAGCTGCCAGCGCACATCGAGGACGGTGACGCCGTCCCGCTCTGCGGCGGAAGCGAGTTCGGTCACGGAGATGAGGGGTTCCATACGCACATTGTGGTCGACCGGTCGTAGCCGCCGTACGGCGGGACACCGTACGGCAACGGCCGCGAAACGGAAGCGACATGACATTTCGGTTGCCGCGCGGCACCAGGGTGATGAATGCGGCGCGGTCACGGCGCGCGCCGCTCCGGGTGGTGCGACGATCGGCTGTGCCACACCATTCCCGACCGGCGGGGCACGCCGTGCCGGCTGCCCGCCAGGAGACCGTAGCCATGACCGAGGTACCGAACCGTCGCCCACCTGGCACCCCTTGCTGGGTCAGCCTCATGGCGCACCGGGCCGACCTTGCGCGCAGTTTCTACGGCGCGCTGTTCGGCTGGGAGTTCGTACCGGGACCGCCCCAACTGGGCACGTACGCCCTCGCCGAGCTGGACGGCCGCCGCATCGCGGGTATCGGCGAGGGGGCGCCCGAGCCGCACCGGCCGGTCGCCTGGACCACGATGCTCGCCTCCGACGACGTCGACGAGACCGCGGAACTGGTCCGCGAATGCGGGGGCACCGTCGGCATCGGCCCCCTCCAGGTCAACGACGAAGGACGGCTCGCCCTCGCCGTCGACCCCTCGGGCGCCGTCTTCGGCGTCTGGCAGGGCGGACTCCTCGGCGGCGCCGAGGCCACCGGCGAGCCCGGCACCCTCGCCTGGAGCGAGTTGGTGACGCGGGACGCGTCGCTCGTCGGCAAGTTCTACGAGGCCGTCTTCGGTCTCGAGGCCGAAGACGCCGCTTCCGACTCCGACGACGTCCTGCTCCGCGTCGGCGGCCACCCCGTCGCCGCGATCCACGGCGTCGGCTCCCGCGTCCCGCGCGACCGAGGGGCCCACTGGACGACCCACTTCGCCGTGGCGGACGTCGATGACGCCGCCGCCCGCGTCACGGCCCTCGGCGGCCACGTCATCCACCCCGCCCACCCGTCCCCCCACGGCCGCACCGCCACCCTCACCGACCCCGAAGGCGCCCCCTTCACCCTCCAGAGCCCGCCGTAGCCCCCCGTCCCCCTCGCAACGCGCCGCGGCCCGCCCCTGCACCTGCCGGGGCGGGCCGCGCTGTGTGCGCCGTGCGGGCGCGTCGACCGTCAGAACATGGCCGACGAACCGCCTATGACGGACGGGATGCAAATGGAGGCGAAGGCCGCGAAGGCGACCACACCGCACACAACGCCGACGACCTTGGCGGCAAGTGACTGCTTCATGTCTCTTTGTTCCTCGTTCTGTTGAAGAAATGAGGGTGCTGAGGTACAGCGGGAGAGACTGCCCGAACGATCATCAACCGCGCAAGCTAGGGCCAATGCGCTGATCTTGGACATATGTCATTGGCACCTGCTTCAGGCATATGCAAAACTGCACGCGATGCGTGAACCCGTCGCGGCCCGGCCGCACCTAGCAGAAGGCGCCGTCGCGCGAGCGAACCTTCGGGGATTTCCCGCGTGCGTGAGCGCGGAGGTGGTATGGCCCCGTGACGCACCGTCGTGTCATGCTCACTCTTCAGAGCGTGCCCATCGGCCGGAGGGGCAACGATGGAGGTTCATCTTCTTGGCGCGGTCGAGTTATCGGCGCGAGGCTCGGTCGTACGGCTCGGTTCGGACAGAGAACGCTGTCTGCTCGCGTCGCTCGCTCTCGACGTCGGCCGCCCGGTCAGTCAGGACGTCCTCGTCGGGCGGCTGTGGGACGACGAACCGCCCAAGACGGCCCGCGCCAACCTCCACACGTACATCTCGCGGCTGCGGCACGCCCTGCGCACGGTCGGCGCGGCGACGGCCCAGCGCTCCAAGCCGCCCGCGGTGATCACCCTGCGGGCGCACACGTACACGCTGGAAGCGGAGTCGGAGAGCGTCGACTGGCACCGGTTCGTGCGGCTGTCGCGGGAGGCGGCGGTCGCCGCGCGAGCGGGGGAGGACACACGGGCGCTGGACGGCCTGGACGCGGCCGAGGGGCTGTGGATCGGTGAGGCGCTGGCGGGACTGCCGGGAATCTGGCCGCAGTCGGCGCGGGACATGATGGCCGAGCGGCGGCTCGCCACGGTGCACACCCGGCTGGCGCTGCGCCTACGGCTCGGGCACTTCGCCGATGTCGTCTCCGAGGTATCGGAGCTGACGGGCCGTCATCCGCTGGACGAGACCCTGGCACGGCAGTTGATGGTCGCCCTCTACGCGGTCGGGCGGCATGCCGAGTCGCTGGCCGTCTACCAGCGGGCCCGCACCCTCTTCCGCGCCCAGCTCGGCAGCGAGCCGGGCGAGCCCTTGGCACGGGTGCACGGACAGATCCTGCGCCGGGCCGCGCTCCCCGACCTCATCCCCGGCCTGCGCCCGCCCGCGCCGCGGCCCTCGGCGCCGCCGACGGCCGAGCCCGTCGAGGTGACCGCGCCGCCGGTACGGGCCGCGCCGCGCCATCTGCCCAGCCGCAGGCAGGAGTTGGTTGGCCGGGAACAGGAGATCAGCCGTCTCTTACGGGCCGGGCACCGGTCGGGCGGCTCGGGCTGGGTCATCGCCATCGAGGCCATCTCCGGCATGGCGGGCGTCGGCAAGAGCACCCTCGCCCTGCACGCGGCCCACCGGCTCGGCGACAGCTTCCCCGACGGCTCGGTCTTCGTGGACCTTCGCGGACACTCCGTCGCCCAGTCGCCGTTGACCACCGAGGAGGCGCTGGCCGCACTGCTGCGGGGCTTCGAGGTACCGCCGCAGGAGATCCGCCCCGACCTCCAGGCGCGCACCGCGCAGTGGCAGACGCTCGTGGCGGGAAAGCGCGCGGTCATCGTGCTGGACGACGCCGCCGGCACACGGCAGGTGCTCCCGCTGCTGCCCGACGGCTCACCCTCGCTCGTGCTGATCACCAGCAGGCACCGGCTGGTCGAACTGCCCGCCGCCCACCCGCTGTTCGTGGACGTGCTGCCGCTCGACGACGCCGTCGGCCTCTTCCAGCGGCTGGTCGGGCCGGAGCGCGCCACGGACACCGACCGGATCGCCGACATCGTGACCCGCTGCGGTCTGCTCCCGCTGGCCGTCGAGATCACGGCCAGCAGATTCAAGGCCAGACCCTCCTGGGACCTGGACCATCTGATGGAGCGGCTGTCCCGCAGCCCCGGCAGACTCCAGGAACTGCGCGACGGATACCGCGAAGTGGCCGTCGCCTTCGAGATGTCGTACCACGCGCTCACCCCCGAGCAGCGCTCCGCCTTCCGCAGGCTCAGCCTGCACCCCGGGCCCGACTTCGGCCTGTACGCCGCCGCCGCGGTCATCGGCGAACCGCTGGACCGCACCGAACGCCTCATCGAGGACCTGCTCGAGTACTGCCTGCTCCAGGAGCCCCGGACGGAGCGGTACCGCTTCCACGACCTGCTCGGCGAATTCGCCGCCACGCTGGCGGGGCTGGAGGAGCCGGCGGAGGAACGTGACGCGGCCCTGCGGCGGTTGGGCGGCTACGCGCTACGGGCCGCCGACCGCGCCGACCGGCTGCTGCACCCGCACCGCAACCGGCTGGGACAACTCGCACCCCAGGGACGGGTGAGCGTCCCCCGTATGGCGGACGCCGCCGCGGCCCGCACCTGGCTCGGCGCCGAACTCGAAGGCGCGCTGACGGTCGAACGCGGCCTCCGCCAGCAGGGACACGTCCGGCAGGCGGCTCAACTGGCCCACGCGTTGGGCGAACTGGCGGACTCCGAGGGCTACTGGCGGGAAGGCGTGACCATGCACGAGGCCGCCGCCGCGCACTGGCGGGCCGCCGACCATCCGCGGGCGGAGGCCCGCGCGCTGCTCGACCTGGCCACCGCCCACGCCCGCGTGAGCCGCTACCCGCAGTCGGCCGAGGCCGTCGAGCGCGCCCTCGCCCTGGCCCGCGGCTGCGAGGACGACGTCGTGACGGCGGAGGCGCTCGGGCAACTCGGCGTCCTGCAATGGCATGTCGGCGAATACGACGCGGGCCTGGTGCTGCACCAGGAGTGCCTGGAGCTGCGGCGCCGCTCCGGTGACATCCGCGGCTGCGGCAGGAGTCTGAACAACGTCGGCATCGTGCACCTCTCCATGGGCGACTATCGCGGCGCTCTGGAGAACTTCACCGCCGCGCTGGCGGCGGTGCGCGAGGCCGGTGACGTCGAACTCCAGGCGACCTTCGTGAACAACCTGGCCGAATTCCACCTCAGGACCGGGGACACGGACTCGGCCCGTGCCTGCTTCAAGGAGGCCCTGGCGATCGGGGCGGTCGTGCTCAGCGAGACCGACCGGGCGGTGATCAGGACCAATCTGGCCGTCGCACTGGGGGAGTTGGGCGACCCGGAAGCGGCCCTGGAACTGGGCAGGACGGCCCTCACCACCTTCCGCCGCACCGGGGGCGTACGGCACGAGGCGCACGCCCTCAATGTGCTCGGCAAGGTGCTGCTGGGCGCGGGCCTGTGGCAGGAGGCGAAGGCCCACCACGAGGACGCGCTGCGTCTGGCCCGGGGGATCGGCGCCAGTCACGAAGAGGCCGCGGCTCTGCGCGGCACCGGAACCGTGGAGCGCGCCCTCGGTGAATTCCCCGAGGCCCGGATGCATTTGGAGGCCGCGGCGGCCCTCGCCCGGCGCATTCAGGCACCCGAGGAGGAGGCGCTGGCCACCGACGTACTGGCCCGGCTGCTGTGGGACGAGGGACGGGCGGAGGAGGCCCGCGCGCTGTGGCGGCACGCCCTGGCCCTTTTCGAACCGCTGAATCCGCTGGAGGCGGACCGGATCAGGCGCTCCCTGGCCCGCGACGACCAGGACGGCTCCGGCTGGTGGCCGAAGGAGGCGTAGGCGCACGGAGTACCGAGCACGGGCATCGGACGGCGGGACAGCAGGGCCGCGTTTGCGCGCGGCCCGACGGCAGAGCGGGGGAGAGCGGCTGTGGAGGCGATCGGTCGCGGGGACGTCGAGGCCGCGCTGCGGCGGGCGGACGCGGCGGGGCGGACGACGGCGGAGGAACTGCTGCGGGAGGCCGTTGACCTGCTCGCGGCGGAGAGCGCCACCGCGCTCGACGGGACGTCCCCGGCCGACCCCGCCGATCCGGCGCGGACGCTGAGCGCCGCCGCGGCCGTCAGCGACACGTTCCGCCGACGCCTGGCGCGGTGGATCGCGTCGACGGCCGCCGACAGCACCGGCACCGCCGGCCCCCGGCACCCCGGTCCCCCAGCGGTCGACGCGCCGCACGCCCCGCCCGCCGACCGCCTGGTCAACACCGTCACCGGCGGCGACCACCGGGGAGGCGTCGTCCAGGGACACACCATCGGCGACGTCCACTGGCACGCCGCTCCGGCGCCCGTGGCGTTGCCGACTCCGCGGCAGTTGATCCCCGCCCCTCGCCGTCTGTCCGGCAGGACACGGGAGTTGGCGGACCTCGACGCCATGCTGCACGGCGAATTCCGCGCGGGTCCCCTGGTCGCCGTCGTCAACGGGCCTGCGGGAGTGGGCAAGACGGCCCTGGCCGCGTACTGGCTGCGCAGCGTCGCCGCGGACTTCCCCGACGGGCAGATCTACGTCGACCTGCGGGGGCACGCCCCAGAGGGCCCGGCGGCGCCTCCCGAGGCACTGGGCATGTTCCTGCGCGCCTTCGGGATGACGGCGATCCCCGGCGACCCGGCCGAACTCGCCTCCCTGTGGCGGTCCGTCACCGCGAGCCGCCGCCTGCTCCTCATGCTCGACAACGCCATCTCCGCCGCCCAGGTCAGGCCGCTGCTGCCGGGCTCCGAGCAGAGCGTCGTGGTCGTCACCAGCAGGCGGAGGCTGACCGGTCTCGGGCTGGAGGGCGCGGTCTTCCACCCGGTCGGGGTGCTGGACGCCGAGGCGTCCGCGGACATCCTCGCCCAGCGGGTGGGCGTCCTGCGGACCGAGGCGGAGCCCGCGGCCGTGCGCCGGGTGATCGACTCCTGCGGCGGCCTGGCCCTGGCCGTCTGCGTCGCCGCCGCGCGGATGGCGGCCCGCCCCGGCCAGCCGCTGGCGGCGACGGCCGAAGCCCTCGACCGCGGGGAGCAGAGCCTCGCGGAACTGCGGATCGGAGAAGAAGCCGCTGTGCAGAGCGCCCTCGACGCGTCCTACCGCCTGCTGCCGGAGGACGCCGCCGCGTTGTACCGGCTGCTGGGCGTACTGCCCTTCGCCGACGTGGGCCTGCCGCTGGCCGCCGCCGCGACCGGCCGCGGCGAGGCCGTCGCCGACCGGCTGCTGGAAACGCTGGCCGAGGCCAGCCTGTTGGAGGAGGCGGCGGGCGGACGGCACCGCTTCCACGACCTGGTGCGCCTGCACGCCCGCGGCCTCGCGGAGGCGCGCGACGCGGAGCCGGTCCGTACGGCCGCCGTACGCCGGGCGCTGGAGTGGTACCTGGCGACGGCGACGGCCGCGGAGGAGCTGATCAGCCCGTCCCACCGCACCTTGGACCGCGACTACCCGGCGCTGTCCCCCGACCGGGCCCACGCCTTCACCGAGGAGAAGCGGGCGCTCGCCTGGCTGGCGGCCGAGCAGCACCACCTCATGACGGCGGTGCGGCTGTCCGCCGCGCGCGGCTGGGACGGCCTGTGCTGGCAACTGGTGGACGCGCTGTGGCCGCTGTGGCTGCGGCTCAGGCCCTACGCGCTGTGGGTCGAGGCGCACCGCCTCGGCCTGGAGGCGGCCCGCCGCGCCGGGCACACGCCGGGCGAACTGCGGATGCTGACCTCCGGTGCCACCGGTCTGTGCGACTCCGGTGCCACGGACGAGGCGATCGTGTGGTTCGGCCAGGCGCTCGACCTGGCGCGGTCGGCGGGGGACCGGCTCGGCGAGGCCCAGGCACTCCACGGCCTCGGCCAGTCCCACCACTACGCCCGGCGGCTCGACGAAGCGGCGGACTGGTTCGGCCGGGCCCTGCGGCTGCGCGAGGAGATCGGCTACGTGCGCGGCGCCGCGCTCTCCCGGATGTCCCTCGGCGACACCGCCCGGCTGGCCGGCCGTCCGGAAGCCGCCGTCGCGGCGCTGCGCCAGGCGCGGGCCGACCTGCTGGCACTGCCCGACGCGTACGAGGCGAACCGGGCGCTGGCGCTGCTCGGCCGCGCGCTCGGGGAGGCGGGCAGGACCGGTGAGGCCGAGACCTGTCTGCGGCAGGCAGCCGCGGAATTCGAGGCGCGCGGTTCGGTGCACTGGGAGGCGTACAGCCTGGACATGCTCGGTGTGGTCCTTCAGCGGGCCGACCGCCCGGACGACGCGAGGCGTGCGTACGAGCGGTCGGTCGCGCTCTACGAGAGCGTCGGGGCCTCCGACACGGACCGGGTCACGGCCCGGATTGCGGAGCTGGACGCCGGACCGGGTACGGCACCCGAGCCGGATCCGCCCGTCGGCTCCGGCACGAGGTGAACGGCCCACCGGCCGGCCCCGCCGGGACCTCGTGAGGCCGCCGCGACCAGCAGTGGACGGTTCAGCGGCAGCCGGGCAGCGGCGCACGCGTGCAGGAGCGACCCGACGGCGGCCGTGGGGGCGCCCCCGCCGACCGTCCCGCACCCGCCCGGGGGCCCGGACGCGTACACCGTCAGCGGGGGAGCGCCGGTGACGGCGGCGAGCCACGCGGAGCCCCCGCCACCGTATCCCGCGCAGACCGCCAGGACGCCGGGATGACGGCGGAACACCCGCCGCGTCCAGGCGAGCGCGACGGCCCGGGAGGGCAGCGGCAGACCGTGCCACAGCACGTCGGCGCTGTCCCGCCAGGGCACGCAACGGGCGTCGTCCCAGCGGACGCTCAGGTGCTCGTCGGCGAAGGCGCCCCCGAACGGCGCCCCGTCACCGCCCACCAGCAGTTCCACCCGGACCTCGCGGCACCCCGGCACGGCGTGCCCGGAATCCCGGCTCACGGTGACCCGCCGCCCTCGGCCGATGCCACGGGCGGCGGCAGCGGGTCGGGGAGATCCAGTTCCCGCGTCTCCGGCTCGTGGGCGGGCTCGCCCAGCTCCAGCAGCCGGTACATCAACCGCCGCATCCGACCGTTGAAGCGGCCCGGCTCCGAGGAGATCCGCGCGGCGATCCTGCGGTACGCGCGCCGGTCGTAGTGGTCGCGCGCGTAACGGAGCTGCCGCGACAGCGAATGCGTCAGGGAGATCGCCGGCGCGAGGGCCGCCAGCGCCGCTCCCGGCGAGTGCGGATTGACGTCCTGACCGGGAAAGCGGGCCATCACGATCGGGACGTCGCACATCGCCGCGTACAGCGTCAGCGAGCCGTGGTCGCCGATCACCGCGTCCGCCGCGACCAGCAGCGGACGCCAGTCGACATCGGGCGCGATCGGCTGAACGGCCTGCCGGCCGTCGCCCGCCAGCCACGCGCGCACCTGCCATCCGCCGTGGCCCGCCCAGGCGTTGGGGTGCAGCAGCAGATACGTACGGAAGCCGTCCGCCGGGTCCAGGTCGGCGAGCACCCGCGGCAGCAGTGCCTCCAGCCGGTTGAAGCTCGACCCGAGGCCCCAGGTGGAACAGACCAGCACCAGCTTCTCCCCGTCCCGCAGGCCCAGCGCCCTGCGGTACTCGTCCCGGCGCCCCAGGCTGCGCGCGATCCGGTCGTACGAGGCGTCCCCGACCACCTCGGCGATGGGCAGCGCCTCGGGGCAGGACCGCGACAGCAGCGCCAGGTCGTCTCGGTGGGCGAGGGCGTACGCGGCCGGGACCACGCGGTCGCCGATCATCAGGAAGTCCCTGGCCAGACCGCTGACGCCCCGCCGAGCCGCGCCGGACGGCCCGGACAGCTTCATGTGCCCCGCGCCGTGCGGGATCCGCAGCAGGGGGCCGCGCAACTGTTCAAGGCCCTGGGAGCCCGCGGCCAGCACCAGGTCGTACTCCTCGGTCACCGCCTCGGACCAGGGCAGCACCTGGGCGTCCAGCGCCGTCAGGAAGGCGCCGACACCCGGGTTGAAGGCGTGCGGGGCGATGGTGAAGCGTACGTGGATCCGCAGATCGGAGCGGAGCAGTTCGAACACGTCCTTGAGCCGCTGCCCGTACACCACGGTGTGCACCACGACCAGGACTCGCTTGCAGTCGGACAGTGTGGACCACCGTCCGGGATCGCGTATGGCCGGGCCGGTAAGCCCGTCTACCGCTGACATGGGTGAAACCCCCCGAAGTGAGTCTTCTCTCCTGCGACCGGTGCCCGGCCGCAGGAAGCGGCTTGCCCCGGGCGTCTGGCGGAAGGCTTGCCAAACCCTTGCCGAAACCTTGCCCGGCAGGCCGGGGGACGGGCGGTCTTGGGACCCGGGGGGAGCGAACGGGCCGCGACGGCGCGAAGTCCGCGCCCGGCGCAGCGTTCTCCGGGTCACGCTCGCGGCAACGGACCGGTCCCGCTCGGGGCGTCAAGACGCCGTCAAGGTCGCCCCGGCGGTGGCCGCGCGCCCGGAATATCCCGTTGCGCGGTTCTAGAGTCGGAGGGTGCGCCTGCCGGGCCGTCCGGGCGAAGGGGGCGGCGGAGCGGGACGATGGAGACATGGCACGCGGGAAGCTGCGCATTTATCTGGGGGCGGCACCTGGTGTGGGGAAGACCTACGCCATGTTGTCGGAGGCGCATCGGCGTGCGGAGCGCGGTACGGACGTGGTGGTCGGGTACGTGGAGCACCACAGGAGGCCGCGGACCGAGGTGATGCTGGCGGGCCTGGAGGAGATCCGGCGCAAGGAGAGCGACTACCGGGGGACCGTGTTCACGGAGATGGACGTGGACGCGGTGCTGGAGCGGGCGCCCGAGGTGGTGCTGGTCGACGAGCTGGCGCACACCAATGTGCCGGGGTCGCGGAACGCGAAGCGGTGGCAGGACGTCGAGGAGCTGCTGAAGGCCGGGATCCACGTGGTCTCGAACGTCAACATCCAGCACCTGGAGTCACTCGGTGACGTGGTGGAGTCCATCACCGGGGTGAAGCAGCGCGAGACGGTGCCGGACGAGGTGGTGCGCAGGGCCGACCAGATAGAGCTGGTCGACATGTCGCCCCAGGCGCTGCGCCGCCGGATGGCGCACGGCAACATCTACGCCCCCGACCGGGTCGACGCGGCGCTGTCCAACTACTTCCGCCCCGGCAATCTGACCGCGCTGCGCGAGCTGGCGCTGCTGTGGACCGCGGACCGGGTCGACGAATACCTCCAGCAGTACCGGGCCGACCACCGGATATCGGCCGCGTGGCAGGCCAGGGAGCGGATCGTGGTCGGCCTGACCGGCGGCCCCGAGGGCCGCACGCTGCTGCGCCGGGCGGCCAGGATGGCCGCCAAGGGCTCGGGCAGCGAGATCCTGGCCGTGCACATCGTGCGCAGCGACGGCCTGGTGTCCGGCTCTGCCAAGGAACTGGCCGTCCAGCGGGCCCTGGTCGAGGACCTGGGCGGATCCTTCCACCACGTCATCGGCGACGACGTGCCGGACGCGCTGCTGGACTTCGCGCGCGGCGTCGACGCCACCCAGATCGTGCTCGGCACGAGCCGCCGCAAGGCGTGGCAGTACGTGTTCGGGCCGGGCGTCGGCAGCACCGTGGCCCGCGACTCCGGCGACATCGACGTCCACATCGTCACCCACGAGCACGCCGCCAAGGGCCGCGGGCTGCCCTCCGCGCGGGGCGCGAAACTCGGCCGCTCCAGGGTCGTGGCGGGCTGGCTGACCGGCGTCGCGGGCCCCGTTCTGCTCGCGGTGCTGCTCACCCGCTGGCACCCCGGCATGAGCCAGGCCACCGAGATGCTGGTCTTCCTGACCATGACGGTCGCCGCGGCCCTGATCGGCGGACTGCTGCCCGCGCTGGCCGCGGCCCTGGTCGGCTCGCTGCTGCTCAACTACTACTTCACGCCGCCGACGCACTCCTTCACCATCGCCCAGCCAGAGAACATCATCGCCATCGCGATCTTCATCGTCGTCGGCGCCGCCGTCGCCTCCGTGGTGGACCTGGCCGCCCGCCGCACCCAGCAGGCCGCGCGGCTGCGCGCGGAGGCCGAGATCCTGTCGTACCTGGCGGGCAGCGTCCTGCGCGGCGAGAGCTCGCTCGAAGCGCTGCTGGAACGGGTCAGGGAGACCTTCGGCATGGACGCCGTGGTGCTGCTGGAACGGGACGACGAGCACGCGGCCTGGCACTGCGCCGCGAGCGTCGGCAGCACCCCCTGCGTACGGCCCGAGGACGCCGACGTGGAGGTGCCCGTCAACGACCGGCTCACCCTCGCGCTCACCGGCCGCGTCCTGCCCGCCTCCGACCGCCGCGTGCTGTCCGCGTTCGCCGCGCAGGCCGCCGTGGTGCTGGACCGCAAGCGGCTGACCGACGAGGCGGCCAAAGCCAGGGAGCTTGCCGAGGGCAACCGGATACGTACGGCCCTGCTGGCCGCCGTCTCGCACGACCTGCGCACCCCGCTCGCCGGGATCAAGGCGTCGGTGTCCTCGCTGCGCTCCGCGGACGTCGCCTGGTCGCCGGAGGACGAGGCGGAACTGCTGGCCGGGATCGAGGACGGCGCCGACCGCCTGGACCACCTGGTGGGCAACCTCCTGGACATGTCACGGCTCCAGACCGGCACCGTCTCCCCGCTGATCCGCGAACTCGACCTGGACGAGGTGGTGCCGATGGCGCTCGGCGGCGTCCCCGAGCAGAGCGTCACCCTCGACATCCCCGAAACGCTCCCGATGGTCGCCGTCGACCCCGGCCTGCTGGAGCGCAGCGTCGCCAACGTCGTCGAGAACGCCGTCAAGTACAGCCCGGAGGACGAGAAGGTGCTGGTCGCCGCCAGCGCGCTCGGCCACCGCGTGGAACTGCGCGTGGTCGACCGCGGCCCCGGCGTCCCCGAGAGCGCCAGGGACCACATCTTCGAGCCGTTCCAGCGGTACGGGGACGCGCCGCGCGGCAACGGCGTCGGCCTCGGCCTCGCGGTGGCGCGCGGCTTCGTCGAGGCGATGGGCGGGACACTGGTCGCCGAGGACACACCCGGCGGCGGCCTCACGATGGTGCTGACGCTGCCCGCCGCGCACGGGGCCCCCGCAGCGCCCGGCGTTCCCGACCGGCCCGCCACGGCCGTCTCATGACCGAACAGAAGAGCGCACAGAAGATCGCACAGAAGAGCGAACAGAAGAGCGAACAGAAGAGGACGCACATGTACCGGGTGCTCGTGGTGGACGACGAGCCGCAGATCGTCCGCGCCCTCGTCATCAATCTGCGGGCCCGCGCCTACGAGGTCGACGCCGCGCACGACGGCGCCACCGCGCTGCGGGTCGCCGCCGCCCGCCATCCCGACGTGGTCGTCCTCGACCTCGGGCTGCCCGACATGGACGGCGTCGAGGTGATCCGCGGCCTGCGCGGCTGGACCCGCGTGCCGATCATCGTGCTGTCCGCCCGGCAGGCGTCCGACGAGAAGGTGGAGGCGCTGGACGCGGGCGCCGACGACTACGTCACCAAGCCGTTCGGCATGGACGAGCTGCTGGCCCGGCTGCGCGCCGCGGTCCGCCGCGCCACGCCCACCGGACCCGACGACGACGCCGCCGTCATCGAGACCGAGTCCTTCACCGTCGACCTGGCGGCGAAGAAGGTCAACAGGGACGGCGCGGACGTACGCCTCACCCCGACCGAGTGGCACCTGCTGGAGGTGCTGGTACGCAGCCCCGGCCGGCTGGTCAGCCAGAAGCAGCTCCTCCAGGAGGTCTGGGGGCCCGCCTACGGCACCGAGAGCAACTACCTGCGGGTCTACATGGCGCAGCTGCGCCGCAAGCTGGAGGCCGACCCGGCCCGCCCCCGGCACTTCATCACCGAACCGGGCATGGGGTACCGCTTCGAGCAGTGACCGGGCTTCCGGTGGCGACCCGGTCCGGTGGCGACCCGGTCCGGCAGTGACCCGGCTCTCCCGGAGCCGCCCCTTCGGGGCAATGACCGGGCTCTGACTGGCCGGTACCCTGGGGAATATGAGTGGTGCCATCCGTTCGGACCGACCCGCGGGACGTTTCCGCCGCATGCTCGACCGCCTGTCCTCCTCGCAGGAGGAGCTGCACTCCGAGGAGCTGCAGAAGGACGCCCTGGCCGTCGGCTGCACGAGGATCTGCGACTGCTCCGACCGCCAGATAGTGTCCGTCACCGGTACGCTGCGTACGGTCACCCTCCGTCCCCGGGCCGGTGTGCCCGCGCTGGAGGCGGAACTCTTCGACGGGTCCGCCGCGCTGGACGTGGTCTGGCTCGGCCGCCGCAGTATCAGCGGTATCGAACCCGGCCGTCGGATCATCGCCTCCGGCCGGATCTCCATGAACCGGGGTCGTCCGGTGCTGTTCAACCCCAAGTACGAACTGCGTCCGGTCGGACAGGAGTAACAGGTGGCGTCGATCGACAACACGGATCAGACGGTCCGCGCGGATTCCCGGCCGCCCGGCGGGAGCACGGACGGTACAGGGACCGACGAGGTCACCGGCGAGGCCGCGGGCGGGATCACCGACGAGTCGCGGGCGGTCACCGAGGCCGCGCTCTTCGACGCCTTCGGCGGGCTGCGCGGCATGGTGGAGACCACCGTGCCCGGCCTGGTCTTCGTCGCGATCTACACGGTCAACAAGGACCTCAAGAGCTCGGCCATCGCCGCCCTCGCGCTGTCGGTGCTGATGGGCGTGGCGCGGCTGGCCCGCAAGGACACCCTCAAGCACGCCTTCAGCGGGGTCTTCGGCGTCGCCTTCGGCGCGGTCTTCGCCATGATGTCGGGCAACGCGAAGAACTTCTATCTGCCCGGCATGCTCTACACGCTCGGCCTGGCCGTCGCGTATCTGGTCTCCGCCGCCGCGGGCTTCCCGCTGCTCGGCCTGATCCTCGGGCCGATCTTCAAGGAGAACCTGTCCTGGCGGAAGCGGAATCCCGGACGGCTGCGCGCGTACACCAAGGCGAGCTGGGCCTGGGGCCTGATCCTGCTGGCCAAGTCGGCGATCCTCTTCCCGCTGTACTGGTGGGGCAACGCGACGCAGCTCGGCTGGGTCAAGGTCGCGCTCGGCATCCCGCCGTTCCTGCTGTCGGTGTACCTGACCTGGATCTTCCTGGTGAAGGCGCCGCCGCCGATCGACGTGATCGCGGAGATGGAGGCGGCCGAGGCCGCGGAGAAGGCCGAAAAAGCCGAAAAAGCCGGAACGGCAGAAAACACGGAAAAGGCCGAGCGGACGGGCACGACGGGGAAGTCCGCCAAGCACGCCAGGCCCTGACCCGCGCGTCCGTACGGCATGCGAAAGGGGGCGGGGGGGGGGGGGGGGGGGGGGGGGGGGGGGGGGGCGGTTTCTTTTTTGGTGGGTGGGGGGGTGGTGGTGTGTTGGTGGTGTTCCGCCCTTGAGGG
>NZ_JBVHLD010000005.1:455518-459393 GCF_055559175.1 Streptomyces sp. NPDC024632 | reverse complement strand
CCACCCCATCACCCCTCCCGCTCTCGACGAGGGAGAAGAGCAAGGCCCCCCCCCCCCCCCCCCCCCCCCCCCCCCCCGCCCCCTTTTTCGCGGGTCGTCAAGGAGCGACTACTCCGTGGCGGTGCCACCGTCGCCCTGGAGCGACAGCAGATCCTCCAACTGCTCCTCCCGGTGCGGCGCGGCCACGAACAGCAGCTCGTCACCGGCCTCCAACGCGTCGTCCTTGGACGGCGTCAGCACCCGGTTGCCGCGGATGATCGTGACCAGTGAGGTGTCCTGCGGCCACTCCACGTCGCCGACCCTGGTGCCGACCAGCGCGGCCTCCTCCGGCAGCGTCAGCTCCACCAGATTCGCGTCGCCCTGGCTGAAGCGCAGCAGCCGTACGAGATCGCCGACGCTCACGGCCTCCTCGACCAGCGCCGACATCAGCCGCGGGGTGGAGACGGCGACGTCCACGCCCCACGACTCGTTGAACAGCCATTCGTTCTTGGGGTTGTTGACCCGGGCGACCACCCGGGGGACCCCGTACTCGGTCTTCGCCAGCAGCGAGACCACCAGATTGACCTTGTCGTCACCGGTGGCGGCGATGACCACGTTGCAGCGCTGGAGCGCGGCCTCGTCCAGCGAGGTGATCTCGCAGGCGTCGGCCAGCAGCCACTCCGCCTGCGGGACCCGCTCCACGGAGATGGAGGTGGGGTTCTTGTCGACGAGCAGCACCTCGTGCCCGTTCTCCAGCAGCTCGCCGGCGATGGACCGGCCGACGGCCCCCGCCCCGGCAATGGCGACCCTCATCAGCGCGCCTCCTCGGGACCCTTGGCGAATGCCGCCTCGACCTCGGCGACCCCGTCGGTCCGCATCATCACGTGCACCAGGTCGCCCTCCTGGAGGACGGTCTGGGACGTCGGCACCATCGCCTCGCCCAGCCTGGTGAGGAACGCCACACGGACGCCGGTCTCCTCCTGGAGCGTGCTGATCTTGTGCCCGATCCACGCGACCGACGTGTGCACCTCGGCGAGCTGTACGCCGCCGCTCGGGTCGCGCCACAGCGGCTCGGCACCGGACGGCAGCAGCCGCCGCATCATCTGGTCGGACGTCCACCGCACGGTGGCCACGGTGGGGATGCCCAGGCGCTGGTACACCTCGGCACGGCGCGGGTCGTAGATCCGGGCCGCCACGTTCTCGATGCCGAACATCTCACGGGCCACCCGGGCCGCGATGATGTTGGAGTTGTCGCCGCTGCTGACCGCCGCGAAGGCTCCCGCCTCCTCGATTCCGGCTTCGCGCAGCGTGTCCTGGTCGAACCCGACTCCGGTCACCCGGCGCCCGCCGAACCCGGAGCCCAGGCGGCGGAAGGCCGTCGGGTCCTGGTCGATCACCGCGACCGTATGACCTTGCTGTTCGAGGGAGTGCGCGAGAGTGGAGCCCACTCGCCCGCATCCCATAATCACGACGTGCACGACCGTCCTTCCGGCTGTCAAACGTTTGTGGCCGGGCTCTTGTGGAGCCCCGCGGAGCACTGTTGGTCAGCACAAGCGTCTCAGACCGCGGCCAAAGCTACACACGCGTGCGGCGGGCGAGAAGGTTGCGCCGACCGGACGCACAACTTCCCCACCGAAGCCGTACCCCGCCCGTCACCAAGTCCCCCACAGTCCTTAGGGCAGTGGGGGGAGCGCCCGTATTGACGATCCCTTAACATCGCGGGGTGTCCAAACTGACCGACCTGCCGAAACGGATCCTGATCGGCCGGGCGCTACGCAGCGACAAGCTGGGGGAAACGCTCCTCCCCAAGCGGCTCGCGCTACCCGTCTTCGCCTCCGACCCGTTGTCCTCCGTCGCGTACGCGCCGGGCGAGGTCCTGCTCGTCCTGTCCATCGCGGGGGCCTCGGCCTACCACTTCAGCCCGTGGATCGCCGTCGCGGTCGTCGTGCTCATGTTCACAGTGGTGGCCTCCTACCGGCAGAACGTCCACGCCTACCCCTCCGGCGGCGGCGACTACGAGGTCGCCACCACCAACCTGGGGCCCAAGGCCGGACTCACCGTCGCCAGCGCGCTGCTCGTCGACTACGTCCTGACCGTCGCCGTCTCCGTCGCCTCCGGAATCGAGAACCTCGGTTCCGCCGTCCCCTTCTTCGCCGACCACAAGGTGCTCGGCGCGGTCGGCATGATCTTCCTGCTGATGGTCATGAACCTTCGCGGGGTGCGCGAGTCCGGGAGCATCTTCGCCATCCCGACCTACGCGTTCGTCGTCGGCGTCTTCTGCATGATCGCCTGGGGCACCTTCAAGATCGCCACCGGACACGACATGCAGGCGCCCACCGCGCACTACACCATCCACGCCGAGACCTCGGGCATCGGCGGCTTCGCGCTGATCTTCCTGCTGCTGCGCGCCTTCTCCTCCGGCTGCGCCGCGCTCACCGGCGTCGAGGCGATCAGCAACGGCGTCCCGGCGTTCAAGAAGCCCAAGTCCAAGAACGCCGCGACCACGCTCGCCGCGATGGGCCTGCTGGCCGTCACCATGTTCTGCGGCATCATCGCGCTGGCCATGAACACCAAGGTGCACATGGCCTCCAACCCGGCGACCGACCTGCTGAACAACGGCGTCCCGGTCGGCTCCGGCTATACGCAGGACCCGGTGATCGCGCAGGTCGCCGAGGCGGTCTTCGGCCACAATTCGATCCCGTTCATCTTCCTGGCCGCCGTCACCGCGCTCGTGCTCTTCCTCGCGGCGAACACCGCGTACAACGGCTTCCCGGTCCTCGGCTCGATCCTCGCCCAGGACCGCTACCTGCCGCGCCAGCTCCACACCCGCGGCGACCGGCTCGCCTTCTCCAACGGCATCGTGCTGCTCGCGGGCTTCGCCGCCGTCCTCGTCTACATCTACGGCGCGGACTCCACCCGGCTGATCCAGCTCTACATCGTCGGCGTCTTCGTCTCCTTCACGCTCAGCCAGACCGGCATGGTCCGGCACTGGAACCGGCACCTGCGCACCGAGACCGACCCGGCCAAGCGCCGCCACATGCACCGCTCCCGCGCCATCAACACCTTCGGCGCCTTCCTCACCGGCCTGGTGCTCGTCATCGTGCTGCTGACGAAGTTCACCCACGGCGCCTGGGTCGCGGTGCTCGGCATGATCGCCTTCTACGCGCTGATGACCGCGATCCGCGGCCATTACACGCGGGTCGCGGACGAGATCGCCGCCGAGGACGAGCCGGGCGACGACTACGTGCGCCCGTCGCGCGTGCACTCCATCGTGCTGGTCTCCAAGCTGCACAAGCCCACCCTGCGGGCGCTGTCCTACGCCAAGCTGATGCGCTCCGACACCCTGGAGGCGCTCAGCATCAACGTCGACCCCGACGACACCAAGGCGCTCCAGACCGAATGGCAGCGCCGCGGCATCGACGTACCGCTGAAGGTCCTCGACTCGCCGTACCGCGAGATCACCCGGCCGATCATCGAGTACGTACGGGGCCTGCGCCGCAGCAGTCCGCGCGATGTGGTCAGCATCTACATCCCGGAGTACGTGGTCGGCCACTGGTACGAGCACGTGCTGCACAACCAGAGCGCGCTGCGGCTCAAGGGGCGGCTGCTGTTCACCCCCGGTGTGATGGTCACCTCGGTGCCCTGGCAACTGGAGTCCTCCGAGGTCGCCAAGGCGCGTGCCAGGCGCCGCGCGGACTGGAACGCGCCCGGTGCGATCCGCCGCGGTCCGGTCGGTCCGCCGCGCCGCGACAGGGAGCACACCGGCAACGGCGGACGCCAGAAGTGACGCCCGGCCCGGGGGGGGGGGGGGGGGGGGGGGGGGGGGGGGGGGGGGGGGGGGGGGGGGGGGTTGGGGGGGGGGGGGGGGGGGGGGGGGGGGGGTTCCTTCCTTGGCC
>NZ_JBVHLD010000005.1:408587-455510 GCF_055559175.1 Streptomyces sp. NPDC024632 | reverse complement strand
CGCCCCCCCCCCCCCCCCCCCCCCCCCCCCCCCCCCCCCCCCCCCCCCCCCCCCCCCCCCCCCCCCCCCCCCCCCCCCCCCCCCCCCCCCCCGGGACCGGAATTCCGGCCGGGCGCGGGCACGTAGACTGGAGGGCTTGTCCCCTCGGACACCCCGGCACGCGCGGGGCCCGTCCCCGCGCACCCCACCTTGAAGCTCAGGAGCACCGCCCCCATGCAGACCGAATCCGCACCGTCACTGGTCGGCCAGGAGTACGAGGTCGAGGTCGGCCAGGTGGCGCACGGCGGCCACTGCGTCGCGCGCACCGACGCCGGGCAGGTGCTCTTCGTCCGGCACGCGCTGCCCGGCGAGCGGGTCGTCGCGCGGGTCACGGAGGGCGAGGAGGGCGCGCGGTTCATCCGGGCCGACGCCGTGAAGGTGCTGACCGCGTCCAAGGACCGGGTCGAGCCGCCGTGCCCCTTCTCCGGGCCCGGCCGCTGCGGCGGGTGCGACTGGCAGCACGCGGCGCCGGGCGCGCAGCGCCGCCTCAAGGCGACGGTCGTCGCGGAACAGCTCGAACGGCTTGCCGGGCTCACTCCGGAGCAGGCCGGCTGGGACGGCACCGTGATGCCCGCCCCCGGCGACAAGGTCGCCAAGGGCGAGGTGCCCGCGTGGCGGACCCGCGTGCAGTACGCGGTGGACGCCGAGGGCCGCGCCGGACTGCGCAAGCACCGCTCCCACGAGGTCGAGGTGGTCGACCACTGCCTGATCGCCGCCCCCGGCGTCAGCGACCTCGGCGTCGAGGACCGTACGTGGCCGCAGATCGCCACCGTCGAGGCCATCGCCGCCACCGGTTCGAACGACCGTCAGGTGATCCTCACCCCGCGCCCCGGCGGGCGGCTGCCGATCGTCGAGCTGGACCAGCCGGTGTCGGTGCAGCGGATCGGCGAGCGCGACCACGCCGTGCACCGCGTGCACGGCCGCCCCTTCGTCCGTGAGCGGGCCGCGGGACGCACCTGGCGCGTCGGCGACGGCGGCTTCTGGCAGGTCCACCCGAAGGCCGCCGACCTGCTGGTGGAGGCCGTCATGCAGGGCCTGATGCCGCGCAAGGGCGACATGGCGCTCGACCTCTACTGCGGGGTCGGCCTCTTCGCGGGCGCGCTGGCCGAACGCGTCGGCGACCAGGGCGCCGTCCTCGGCATCGAGTCGGGCAAGCGCGCCGTCGAGGACGCCCGGCACAATCTCCAGGACTTCGACCGCGTCCGCATCGAGCACGGCAAGGTCGAGCAGGTCCTGCCCAAGACGCGGATCGACGAGGCCGACCTCATCGTCCTCGACCCGCCGCGCGCGGGCGCGGGCAAGCAGACCGTCCGCCGGCTCGCCGCCCTCGGCGCCCGCCGCATCGCCTACGTCGCCTGCGACCCCGCCGCCCTCGCCCGCGACCTCTCCTACTTCGCCGAAGCCGGCTACCGCCCCACCACCCTGCGGGCCTTCGACCTCTTCCCGGTCACCCACCACGTGGAGTGCGTCGCGATCCTCGTGCCGGAGAAGCCGGAGAAGAAGGACGCCTGACGCCGGAATGACGCGCGGGGCGTCCGGCTCGCCCTGGTCGCCACGGCCGCCGAACACGAGCGGCTGATGGACCGGCTGTCCGAAGCGCTCTGCCCCGACCCGGACCACGAGGGCCCCTGCCCGGTCCCCTGGGCGATGCACAGCAGCAACGAGGACTCCCTCCCGCTCCGACAGTCAGTCCGTGAAGTAGTCGGGGTACTGCTCGCGCAGGGCGACGCCGTAGCGGCGGACGCGGCTCACGTGGTCGCTGAGCAGGCGACGGCCGCCGGTGACGTCGGCGGCTTCGAGGGCGTCGACGATGGCCGTGTGCTCGGCGACCAGGGCGCGGACGGTGTCGGGGTCGGGGAGGCTGAGGCGGCGCAGCCGGTCGAGCTGGAGCTTCATCGGCTGCATGACGGTCCAGACGCCGTGGTAGCCGCTGATCACGAAGATCTGCTCGTGCAGGGCCTCGTCGGCGTCGAAGAATCCGGCGAGGTCCTGTTCCGCCTCGCAGCGGACCTGTTCCGCCAGCAGGGCGCGGCATACGCCCAGGCGGCGGTCCGGAGCGGCGCACGCGACGGCGAAGGCGGAGATCTCCAGGCTTTCGCGGACGAACCGCGCTTCCTCGACGTCGCGCAGGCTGATCTTCGCCACGGTGGTGCCGACTTGGGGGATGACGGTCACCAGTCCGTTGTCCACCAGGCGGGCGATGGCCTCGCGCACCGGGGTCCTGCTCACCTGGAGCCTGGCCGACAGGTCGGTCTCGGACAGCGAGGCGCCGGGCGCGATGCGCAACGTCCTGATCGCCGAGACCAGCTCTTCGTAGACGCGGTCGGAGGTGCGGGCGCGACCGCGGACGACCGGACGCAGCGGGGAGCCGCCGCCGCGCGCTTCCGCTGGGGGGCTGTTCAACGATCGTTCCACCCTCGCAAGATTTTCGGGCCAAACTCCTCGTCAGGATATCGGGATTCGTCCGTCGGGCAGCGGGTCCCGCGCACACCGCGGCCGGCCGGGTCCCGCGACCCGGCCGGCCGTGTGTCTCATCGATGCGACGCGGCGGTCAGCGCTTCGCGCTCTGTGTGCCGGGCGTCACCGTCCACTGGTCGAAGTCGTACGCGACCGACTCGTCGCCGACGGTCGCGGTGAACGTCGAGCCGAGCTTGTCCTGCTGGAGCCACGGCGTGTCGAACAGCTTGAAGCTGTCGTAACCGATCGCCTGGCCGTTGACCAGGTGGGTCGCGCCGGGCGCCTGGGACGCCTTGTCGTAGGTGAGGTCGAGGTCGTCCCCGGCCAGGCTGTGGTAGACGACGCGCGGGGTGGCGTCGTTCACGTGGCTGGTGTCCAGGCCGGTCTGCGTGGTCAGCGCCGTCGCGAAGGCGTCGAGGTCGGCGTACGCGGAGGCGTCGGCCGTCTCCAGCACCCACGCGTTGGTGTCGGCCTGGCTGCGCAGGATGTCGTAGGTGTAGCCGAGCGTCGCGGTCGGGTGGATCTGCGTCGTCGTCTTCACCTTGTTCGACGGGTCGTTGGGCGTCTGGTGGTACCAGGTGCCGGGCTTCGCCAGCTTGAACGCGAAGTACATCGGCCCGGTGCTGACGACCGTCCAGCCGTCCACCTGCTTGCGCTCCACGATCGAACCGTTGTCGGGGAACATCGCGTTGATGTAGTTCGACGTCTGGTCACCCGACGACTTGTAGATGCCCAGCGCCGTCGGACCGTCCTGCATCACCCGGTGGTTGTCGGGCTGGTCGTACGACCCGATCTGCGCGGTGCCCTGGTCGAGCGAGATCCGGAACAGCGGATTCGCCGCGTTGGACTGCCAGCGCAGCACCATCGGCATGTCCTCGATCCAGTTGTCGACCCTGCGGTACTGCGTCTCGGTGGCCAGTCCCCAGGTGGGCCGCACATAGCTGGTGCGGTAGACGTCCATCGCGTTGCCGCCGGAGTTCTGCAGATTCGCCTTGTACGCGCTGTACGACTTGTCGGTCATCCGACCGATCTTCACCGCGAGCGGCGGCGGCGTGTAGGACGTGCCGGACCAGGCCAGCATGCCCACGTACTCCAGGTCGGGCCGGTACGCCGACGGCGCGGTGTTGTCCGACTCGCCCACGCCCTGCTGCGCCCGGTGCTCCCCGAAGTACGTCCAGGCGAGCGTCGTGTGGTCCGCGGACCGCCAGGTCGGGTCGTTGGCGGAGGCCAGGTCGCCCTTGGCGCGGCTCTCCGACGAGATCAGGTAGCCGTTGTCCCAGTCGTTCGCCCACTCGAACCACATGACGTCCATGGCCATTTTGACCTCGGAGCGCAACTGCTGGTCGTCGGACCACTGGTAGATCGCGTTCAGACCGACATACGTCATGATCGTGTACTCGGGGCTCTCGTACTCGGCCCAGCCGCGCCGCACCCCGGCCTTGACCATCTCCTCGATGTTGGCCTTGCTGCTCGCCTTGAGCGCCGCCCCGGAGCTGCCGTTGAGGTCGGCCACGTCCGGGAAGTACTGCCCGACCAGATAGCCGGTGACGTACGTGCTCATCCGCAGGTTCTCGGTCTGCGGGAGCTTCTGGTAGCCGTACTTGGCGAAGTACGCGCGCACGTCCTGGAGCATCGCGGGGCTGAACTGGTCACCCGCCATCAGGTACGTGTACATCTTCGCCATGATCTTGTACTGCTCGTAGTCGTAGCCCTGGTAGAGCTTGTCCAGCTTGCCGAGGTTGGCCGCCACGTTCTGGTGGTCCACCAACTGCGCGGTGTACTGCGCCACGTTGATGGGGCCGTCCTCCTCCTTCATGGCCTTCGTCCGGTCCCACAGCCACTGCGTCCGGGTCTGCTGGGTGCCGGGGAACGGGGCGGGAGCCGCGGGTACGTACGTGGCGGTCGTGACGTGCACGGGGGCGCTCAGCGCGCTGACGTGGCCGAACGCGTCCTTCGCGCGCACCGCGAAGTCGTAACCCGTGCTCGGCATCAGGCCGGTGACGACCGCGGAGGTGCTGGAGCCGCTGACCGAGGAGGCCAGGTAGCCGTCGCGGTAGATGTCGTAGCCGCTGACCCCGGTGTCGTCGGTCGAGGCGTTCCACAGCAGCGGGACGCTGTCCGAGGAGGCCGTCCCGGCGTGCAGGGACGTCGGCGTGGTGGGCGGCGCGCTGTCGGACACCGCGCCGGCGTCGTACACACCGACGTTGTCGACGTCGATCGCCTCGTCGGTGCCGCCGGTGTCGACGCGCACCTGGAAGCCGAGTTCGACGGTCGTCACGAGCCGCTGGCCGCCGTTGGGCACCACGGTGAAGCGGTACTCGGGGATGTCGCTGTCGTCGACCGTCGCCAGGGCGCCCGACGTGCTCTTGTACGCGGCGGTGCCGGTCAGGCTCACGGCCGGTACGGCGAACCGCGGCACCAGGACGTTGTCGGCGTTGCCGAACTGGATCTCCGCGTAGATGTCCTTGGCGACGGGCTTGCTGCTGGCCGCGGCGCGCTTGAGGTCGAACTTCAGGACGAACTGCTCGGCCGGGCTGCCGACCGGCGCCCCGTAGACGGCGTTGACGCGGCTCACCAGCGAGCCGGTGGAGAACCGGTGGTAGAAGTAGCTGGCGAGGTTGGTCCCCTGGGAGGCGTCGCGCAGTTCGAGCGCGTTGTTCCCGCCGACGCTCACGATCTGCTGGCTGCCCCCGCCCGAGGCGGTGGACATGGTCAGCGGACTGGTGCCGCTGTCCATCGTGGTGTCCATGTCCGCCGCGAGCAGGTTGACCTGTGGGTCGTCGGCGGCGACGGCACCTTGGGACGGTGCCGCGAGGAGCACGATGACGCACGCGGACGCCATGGCTCCGTACAGGACTCTCATTGATCATCCTTTCGTTGGCACTGGCTGACTTGCCGACCGTTGAACCGACCGGTTACTTGACCGACCCCGCGACCAGGCCCTTGCTCCAGAAGGACTGCAAGGACACGAACATGGCGACGACGGGCACGACCGAGAGCAGCGCGCCCGTGACGACGGTCGCGTAACCGATCGGATAGCCCTGCATCTCACGCCAGCCGACGAGCCCCACGGTCACGGGCTGGAGCGATCTGTCGGCGAGCATGAGTGAGGGGAGCAGGAAGTTCGTCCAGATCGCGACGAACTGGAACAGGAAGATCGTCACCATCGCGGGCGCCATGATCCGCATCCCCATCACGAAGATGCGGAACTCGCCCGCCCCGTCGATCCGTCCGGCCTCGATCAGCGCGTCCGGGATCGACGACGCGGCGTAGATCCGGCTCAGATACACGCCGAAGGGGCTGACGATGCTGGGGATGAACACCGACCAGAAGGTGTTGATCACGCCGGTGTGGCTGAAGAGCAGATACAGCGGGACGGCGAGTACGGGGGCGGGCAGCAGGACGGCGGCGAGCACCGTGCCGAAGACCGCCTCACGACCGGGGAAGGGGAACTTCGCCAGCGCGTAGCCGCACATCGTGGCCAGCAGCGTGGAGACGACGCCGCCGCCGACCGCGTACAGCAGCGAGTTCAGCAACCAGCGGGAGTAGATGCCGCCTTGGGCCTCGAACAGCGTCTGGACGTTGTCCCAGAGGGCGAAGTGCGCGCCGAACCAGAAGCCGTTGCCGGAGAAGAGCTCCCCGCTGCCCTTGGTGGCGGAGACGATCAGCCACCACACCGGGAGCAGGAAGTAGAGGGCGAACAGGCCCATGACGGCCAGCACGAACATCCGCGAGGCCGGGTTCACGGTCGTCAGCGGGCTGCCCGAGGCGCGCTTGGGCCCCGGTCGCGGCTTCGGGGGAGCCGGCGTGGCGGGCGCGGGTGATTCCACGGTGGCGGTCATCAGTCGGTCCTCTTGGCCGACGCGCGGAAGACGGCGACGGAGAGCACACAGATCAGCGCACCGAGCACCACCGACTGCGTGGCCGCGTAGTTGAAGTTGTTGGAGGAGACCGACCGCAGCGTGGCCATGATCGGCGTGTAGGTGGAGGACAGGTTCGGCGCCACGGACTTCATGGTCGCGGGCTCGTTGTAGAGCTGGAACGTGCCGATGATCGAGAAGACCAGGGTCATCAGCAGGGCGGGGCGGATCTGCGGGACCTTGATCAGCCACGCGGCCCGCCACCCCGTGCAGCCGTCCATCGCGGCGGCCTCCATGGTCTCCTCGGGGATCGCCTGGAGCGCCGCGTACAGCAGGATCGTGTTGTAGCCGGTCCACGCCCAGGTGAGGATGTTCGCGATCGAGAACGGCAGCGCGGCGTCGGTGACGAAGCTGGCGTGGACGCCGATCGAGTCGAGCGCGCGGGTGATCGGGCTCAGCGACGGCGCGTACAGGAACGACCAGACCAGTCCCGCGATCACACCGGGCAGCCCGTACGGGACGAAGTAGGCGAGCCGGAAGAACCGGCCGCCCTTGATCGCCGCGGAGTCCAGGAGAAGGGCGAGTACGAGCGCGATGCCGAGCATCACCGGCACCTGGATCACGCCGATGAACGCCACCCGTCCCAGCGAGGCGAGGAAGTCCGCGTCGTGGAACACCTCGACGTAGTTGTCGAAGCCCGCGAAGACGGTCTTCGAGCCGCCGAGCCCGAGGCCGGAGCGCTTCACCGAGAACAGGCTCTGCTCCAGTGAGTACGCGGTGGGGATCAGGTAGACGACGACGAAGAGCAGGAGGAAGGGCAGGACGAACGGCGCGGCCCGGCGGAGCTCGCGTAGTCGGCGCCGTTGAGTCGTCACGGAGGACACGGTCACCTTCTCTCTGAAGGAACGTGGGTGCTGGGGGACTTGTCGGGGCGGGGGCGGGGGCGGGGGCGAGGGCAGGGCAGGGCAGGGCAGGGCAGGGCCAGGGCGGCGGCGGGGGCGGCGGATTCGCGGCCCCCGCGCGGCCCTTCTTCCTGGCCCCGGCTAATTGACCGAGAAGCCCTGGGACTTCAGCGCCTTGAGCGTGTCCTTCTGGGCGTTGCCGAGCGCGTTCTCGTACGTGGCCTTCTTCGTGTGCACCTTGCCGAGGCCGTCACCGAGCGTCGTGGCCGAGATCGACATGATCGGCCCCCACATCCAGCCGGAGTTGACCTTGGCCGACTCGGTGCGGAACAACTGGTAGACGGGCTGGCCGCCGTAGTAGCTCTGCGGGGCGTCCAGCGCGGGGTTGGTGAGCCCGGACTTGGACGCGGGCAGGATGGCCGCGGAGGCGATGAGGTTCGACACCGACTCCTTGTCCGTCGACATCCAGGTGGCGAATTCGGTCGCCTCCTTCGGGTGCGAGCAGTCCTTCATCACGGCCGTGGCCGATCCGCCGGAGTTCCCGACCGCGTCCGTACCGGCCCATCGGGGCATCGGCGCGACGGCCCACTTGCCCGCGGAGCCCGAGGCGTTGTCCCGGATCAGGGACGCCGACCAGACGGGACCGACCTCGGCCCAGACCGTCCCCTTGCTCCACGCGGAGTACAGCGCCGCGTCGAAGGCGGGGTACGAGGCGAGCAGCCCCTTGTCGTACAGGCCCTGCCAGTAGTCGCCGACCTTGCGGTTGGCGGCGCTGTCGAACGACACGGACCACGCGTCGTTCTTCACCCCGAACCAGGGGGCGCCGCCCTGCCACGCGAACCCGGCGTAGAGGTAGGGGTCGGTGGGCAGGTTCATGATCCGCGACGCCGGGTCCGCGGCCTTCACCGCGGCGGCGGCGGCCGTGAACTCGTCCCAGGTCCTGGGCAGTGCGATGTGCGCCTTCTTGAACAGGTCGGCCCGGTAGAACATCGCCATCGGCGCGGTGTCCACCGGTACGCCGTACGCCTTGCCGTCGACGCCGACGTTGCCCCACACCCAGTCGGGGAACTCGCTCCTGCCGTCCTTGACGTACGTGCTGACGTCCTGGAGCACGCCCGCCGCGAGGAAGCTGGAGAACGTCTCGTACCCGACCTGGGCCAGACAGGGCGCCTTGCCCGCCTTGGCGGCGGTGAGCATCTTGTCGTAGCCGCCGGCGCCGCCGTTGGTGATGGCCTCGTACTTCACGTGGACGTCGGGGTGCGTCTTGTTCCAGAGCGCGACGGACTTCTCGTAGCCCGCGGCCCAGCCCCAGAAAGTGATGTCCGCCGGGCCGCCGGTGTCCGCCTTGCCGCTGCCGCTGCCGTTGCCGCCGCCGCATCCGGTCAGCGCGAGGCTGAGCGCGGCGAGGACCGCGGCGGTGGTGAGTCTTGCCCTGCGCATGATCATGGCGACCTCTCGGTTTGCTGCTGTACAGCGCGGTTCGTGTCTTCGTGCCGTGGTGATGGGGGGCGTTGGCGGGGGCGATGAGGGGGCGATGGGGGAGCGGACATACCGCCGCGGACGACACCGGGTAGGCGACCGGGATACTTGCATACAAGAATACTGGCATGCAAGGATTCGGACGTGAATCCTCCCCGACCAGCACGCATCCAGGAGCAGGCACCCCCCGGCCCCGCCGGAGGGCTGTCGCCGATCACCCGGGACCGCACGCGGAACCGCGCCTCCGACCACGTCTACGACGAGTTGGTCTCCGCGATCCGCAGACTGCGGCTCGCCCCCGGCTCCTCCCTGTCGGAGACGGACATCGCGGAACGGCTGCACGTCAGCCGTACGCCCGTCCGGGAGGCCATCGCCCGGCTCGCCGACACCGGCCTCGTCCACGTCGTGCCGCAGGTCGGCACGCAGGTCGGGCTGATCCGGCTACGCGACGTCGAGGAAGCGCGCTTTGTGCGCGAGAGCCTGGAGGTCTCGGCCTTCGAGGCGGCCTGCGGCAATCCGGCACTGGACGTCGGCATCCTCCGCGACCTGCTCGAACAGCAGGAGCACGCCTACTGCACCGCCGACTACGACACGTTCTTCCAGGCCGACGAGGCCCTGCACAGTGCGATCTTCACCCTCAGCGGCCACCCCGGCGCGTGGCAGGTCGTCCAGCGGATGAAGCTGCAACTCGACAGAGTGCGCCGGCTCGCCCAACCCGACACCGCCACGATGCGTGACCTGATCGACGAACACCGGCTGATCGTCGACGCGTTGGAGTCCCGCGACATCGCGGGCGGGCGCGCCCTGATCAGCCGTCACGCCAGACGCGCGCTCGAACGCGTGCCAGGGCTGCGCGCGCAGTATCCGCACTACTTCACGGCGTGACCGCGCGCGGCGGCGTACGACCGGGCGCGGGGGCGTACGACCACGCGCGGCAGCGTCGTACGACCGGGCGGGGCAGCGTCGTACGACCGCCCCATAACGTGCACGACCGCGCACGACCACGCACGACCGCGCATGACAGTCAGGTGCACCGAATCACCGCGACGAAAGGACAACCCCACGTGAACAGGTTCGCCGGACGGACGGTTCTCGTCACAGGCGCCGGTTCCGGCATCGGCCGCGAGATGACGCGCCAGTTCGTGGCGGAGGGGGCGACCGTCTACGCGGCGGACCTCGACCCCGCCGACGTGCCCGACGGCGGCATCCCGCTCACCGCCGACGTCACCGACCCCGACTCCTTCGCCGCGGCCGTCTCCCGGGCGGTGTCGGAGACCGGCGCGCTGCACGTGCTCTGCAACAACGCGGGCCTGGCCTCCAGCACCGACACCCTGGCGTGCAGCGTCGAGGAGTGGGACGCGACCTTCGCGGTCAACACCCGCGGGGTGTTCCTCGGCACCAAACTCGCCCTGCCGCACATGCTCGCCCAGGGCGACGGCGCCATCGTCAACACCGCCTCCGCCGCCGGACTCGTCGGACTGAAGGACCGCGCCGCGTACTGCGCCAGCAAAGGCGCCGTGATCGCCTACAGCCGCCAGGTCGCCGTGCAGTACGCGGGCACCGGCGTGCGCTGCAACTCCGTCTGCCCCGGCACCGTCGACTCCCCGTGGGTGGGCCGCCTGCTCGCCGCGGCCGACGACCCCGGGCAGGCCCGCGCCCAACTCGTCGCCCGGCAGCCGATGGGCCGCCTCGGCACCCCGGCCGAGGTCGCCGCCGCCGCCCTCTACCTCGCCTCCGACGCCGCCGCGTTCATCACCGGCACCGAGCTGGTCATCGACGGCGGGCTGCTCGCCGGCTGACCATCCCTACCACCGAACGGATCACCGTGAAGCTCATGCGTGTCGGCCCACCCGGGGCCGAACGGCCCGTCGCCCTGCTTCCCGACGGCCGCCACCTCGACCTGTCCGCGCTCACCGACGACATCGACGGCGCCTTCCTCGCGGGCGACGGCCCCGACCGGCTGCGCGACGCGATCGAGGCGGGCGGCCTGCCGGCCGTCGACGTCACCGGGCAGCGCGTCGGCCCGCCCGTCGCCCGCCCCGGCGTCGTGCTCTGCGTCGGCATGAACTACGCGGCGCACGCGGCGGAATCGGGCGCCGCACCGCCCCAGGCGCCGGTCGTGTTCTACAAGTCACCGCACTGCGTCGTGGGACCGGACGACGACGTCCTGCTGCCGCGCGGCTCCGCCAAGACGGACTGGGAGGTCGAGCTCGCGATCGTCATCGGACGCCGGGCCCGCTACCTCGACTCGCCCGCCGACGCCCTGGCCCACGTGGCGGGTTACACGATCTCCAACGACGTGTCCGAGCGGGCCCTGCAACTGGAGACCAGCGGCGGCCAGTGGTCGAAGGGCAAGAGCTGCGAGACGTTCAACCCGCTGGGTCCCTGGCTGGTCACCCCGGACGAGATCACGTCCCCCCAGGCCCTCGGCCTGCGCTCCTGGGTCAACGGCGAACCCCGCCAGGCGTCCGGCACCAAGGACATGATCTTCGACGTCGCCACGCTGATCCACGAGCTGAGCCAGTTCACCGTCCTCGAACCGGGCGACGTCATCAACACCGGCACGCCCGAAGGCGTCGCGCTGTCGGGCCGCTTCCCCTACCTCAAGGAGGGCGACACCATGGAGTTGGAGATCGACGGGCTGGGCCGTCAGCGGCAGCGGGTCGGCCGGGCATGACCATACGACTCTCGCTCGGACACATCGACACCTACGACGCGCGGGTCGCGACCTTCGCGCGCCAACTCGGTCTCACCGGCGTGCAGCTCCACACCCCCGACCTGCTGCCCGGCGAGGACGGCTTCTGGAGCGAGTCCGAACTGCGGGCCCTCAAGGACCGTTGCGAGGCCGACGGTCTCGCGATCGACGGCCTGGAGAACGTACCGCTCGCGCACTTCTGGAAGATCCAGCGCGGACTGCCGGGCCGCGACGAGCAGATCGAGAACTACCTCAGAACCATCCGCAACCTCGCCGCCGTGGGCATCGACCTGCTCGGCTACAACTTCCTCGCCACGTACGTCTGGCGCACGGACATGGCGGCGGCGGGCCGCGGCGGCGCCAAGGTCAGCGCCTTCGACCTGGCGGACGTCTCCCGCGGCAACGCGCTCGCCGGATACCGGCTCACCCCCGACCACCCCGTCGACGAGCCGGCCACCGCCGACCGGATGTGGGCCAACCACCAGTACTTCCTCGACGCCGTCCTGCCCGTCGCCGAGGAGGTCGGCGTACGGCTGGCCCTGCACCCCGACGACCCGCCCGTCGACGTGCCGTTGGGCGGCATCGCCCGGATCTTCACCTCGCCCGCCGCCATCGGACGGGCCCGCGACCAGGCGGGCGGCAGCCCGTCCTGGGGCCTGAACCTCTGCCTGGGCACGGTGTCGGAGATGGCGGGCGAGGAGAGCGTCAACGAGGTCATCGACCTGCTGGGGCCGTCCATCTTCTACGTCCACTTCCGGGACGTCCGCGGCACCGTGCCCCGCTTCAGCGAGTGCTTCCTCGGCGAGGGCAACTTCAACCCGGCGCGGGTCATCCGCCGTCTTGAGGACTCCGGATTCGACGGGTTCCTCATCGACGACCACGTCCCGGCGATGATCGGCGACCTCGACACCTGGGGCGACATCTCCTCCGAGGCGTACTGCAGCCGCGGTCGGGCCCACGCGATCGGCTACCTGCAAGGCGTCCTCAACGGCCTCGGGCTCGACCAGCCGGAGGCCCGCCCGCGGGCCGGCCGCTCGGCGACGGTCGGCCGGCAGCCTCAGGCCAGCCAGTAGTACGGCAGGCGCAGGAGGTCGGCGACGCGTGCGGCGACCTCCCGCGCGTGCGGCGGGACGCCCTCGTCGGCGATGCCGCGTATCAGGTGCAGATGGAGCGACTGGAGGGTGGCGAAGGTGTTGAACGCCCAGACCGGGACCGCGCCGGGTCCGCCGCCCTCCAGGGCCTTGTGAACGACGGTCAGCCAGTCGGTGGCCTCCTCGACGGTCAGTCCGGGGGCCTGGAGGACACGGGTGAGCGCGCGGGCCAGCCGCGCGTCCTCCAACTGCGCGTAGCGGTAGTCGGTCTGCTCGACCGTCATCCTGCGGGCGCACAGCTCCAGCAGTCCGGTGCGGCGCTCCGGCAGAGCCTTCGCGAACGCGGCGGCGGCGTCGGCGCCGTGCGCCACGGCGTGCAGCCAGCCCAGCGCGTCGTCCCAGCCGCGGGTGTCGCGCTCGGCCGGATACCAGGCCGAGAACCGCGCGTACCAGCGCTCCGCCGCCTCTCGCGGCACGAGCCCGGGCACGGCGTCGCCCCGCGTCAGCACGGAGCAGATGATCAGCGGTGCGAAGGCCCTGGCCTGAACCTCCGGGTGGGTGAGACGGCCGGCCGCGTCGTCCCCGAGCGTTTCGAGGACGGCGTCGAGACGCCCCTCCCTGATCCAGCGGGCAGCGCCGGTATAGGCGTGGTCGTCGCGTGTCCCGGGGTCCGGGGACGTCAGCATGACGGACAGCTCGGCGGCGAGCCGCGGCGCGGGGACGCCCTCGGGGAAGGGGAATCCGTTGGCCGCGACCGACGTCCAGTCGACACGATCGGCGTTCATGGCATCAGGCTATTCCTCGCTCATCGCCACCAGTTTGGTGACCGTGTTCCAGTTGCGGGTGGACGCCGTCAGGCCGAGGCGGCGGTCGGAGAACTGGGCGGCCAGCTTGGAATTGTGCACACCGCCGGGGAAGTGGCCGTAGATCTCGCTCTGCCCGGGACGGAATTCGTCCGGCGCGTACGCCGCCGCGTCGATCGCCGCCAGCTTGTCGAGGGGGACGGGCCCCGACAGGAACGTCACCATGAAGCGCGACGGATTCACCCCGTCCATCGGGAACGGGTTGGCGTCCACGACCCGCCGGAGGTCCGCGCCGGTACGGATCAGGCAGGCGACGGTCAGCCCCAACTCGTCGCTGATCCGCTGCTCCAAATCCGCTGCCAGCCGCCCCGGATCGGCCTGCGCGTGGGTGAAGACGGCGTTGCCGCTCTGGAGGTGGGTGCGGATGTCGGCGGCGCCGATGGAGGCCAGCAGGTCCCTGAGGGTCCGCATGGGCAGCTTGTTCTTGCCGCCGACGTTGATTCCGCGCAGCAGCGCGACGTAGCGGGTATCCGTGTCCGTATCCGGGGTCGTGCTCTTACTGGTGCCGGTGCTGGTCCTGGTGTTGGTCTTGGTGTTGGTTTTGGCGCCGGTGGCCTTGGTCGTCACGATCGCCACGCTAGCGGCCGGCACTGACAATCGGTCGATTCCGGGTGGTGCCGGGGCAAGCGCGGCGTCGCGCGAATCATGCGCGATGTCCCTCGTTCGGAGGACGGTACGGTCGCTGGAACGGTTCGGCAGGCCGGGGCCTGGTTACGTTCGCGCATATGACCAGCATCCATGACAGACCCGTCGTCACCGAACTGCGGCTGTCGGCCTTCAAATCGCACCGGGGCGCGTCGTTCGGACTCGGGCCGCTCACCCTGCTCTGCGGGGGCAGCGGCACCGGCAAGTCGAGCGTGCTGGAGGCGCTGGCCGCGCTCGGTCGGCTGGCCTGCGGGGACGGGCTCGACGAGGTCTTCGAGTCCGTGGTGCGCGGTGGCGCGGCGGCGTGCGTACCGCAGGACGCGCAGCCCGACCCGCAGGGACGGCGCGGCTTCCGGATCGGCTGCACGGTCACCGGCCCGGTGGGTCCCGTGCGGCTCGACGTCGCCGTCCAGGCGGAGCCCACGCTGCGGATCGTCGGCGAGCGGCTGACCGGCGCGGGCGAGACGCTGCTGACGACGGCGCTGCGCGACCCGGAACGCCCCACGGTGCAGGCCGCCTGGCACACCGCGGGCCTGGTCGCCGTCACCCGCGCGCCGCTGCCCGACGACCGCCTCGCCACGGCCCTGTTGCCGCTGCGCGTCGCCGGACGCACCGACGGGCAGCGCCTGGTGCTGGCCGCCGCGGAACAGGTCGTCGTGGCGCTGCGCGGGGTCTTCCCGATCGCACCGCGCCCCGAGCTGATGCGCGGCCCCGTCCCGGTCGGCGACGGACGGCTGCGCGCCTCCTGCGACAATCTGTCCGCCGTCCTGGCCAGGACGGAAGGCGAGTGCGGCACCCGGCACGCGGCGCTGGTCAACGCGGTGCGCGCGGTGTGCAGTCCGCCGGTGGAGGGGATCACGGCGCTGGCGGCGGGCGCCGCCGCGAGCACGGGCGCAGGCGGGCGTACGTGCGCCGGTCCGCGTACCGGTGCCGGTACGGCGGAGGGCGCCCGCGCGGGCGGCGGGTCGGTGGCGGAAACGGCGCGTGCGGTGGACGCCGTGATCGCCGCGGTGGACCGAGGCCCGCTCGGCCTGGTCCCGGTGGACCGCCTCGGCGACGGCGAACTCCGCTTCCTCGCGCTGGCGTTGGTGCTGCTCACCGGCCCCGGAGTGCTGGACGTCGACACGAGTACGGAACTGCTGCCCGCCAGTCAGGTGCTGACCGTGCTGGGCGACGGCCTCGACCACGGCCTGGACCGTCGTCAACTGACCGAACTGCTGCGGCTGGCGGGCCCGGCCGCGGAACGCGGGCACATCCGGCTGCTGGGCACCGTCCAGGACGCGAGCTTCGCGGAGGGGATCGGCGGTGTCTCGGTCACCGCGCTCGGGGTCCCGAGGCCACGCCGCCGCGAGGATGCGGTAGACCAGTCGGGGTGACCGAAGAAACCGACGCACCCGATCTCGCGGCGCTCCAGCACCGCCTCGCCTCCTTCGCCGCGGCCCGGAACTGGCAGCCGTTCCACACGCCCAAGAACCTCGCCGCCGCGCTGAGCGTCGAGGCCGCGGAGCTGCTGGAGATCTTCCAGTGGCTCACCCCGGAACAGGCGGCGGAGGTGATGGCGGACGACGGGACCGCGCACCGGGTCCGCGACGAGGTCGCGGACGTGCTGGCGTACCTGCTGCAATTCTGCGAAGTGCTCGGCATCGACGTGCTGGCCGCGCTGGCGGCGAAGATCGACCGCAACGAGCTGCGGTTCCCGCGGGCCGATCCCTCGTCCGGGTGACGAGGTTTTCCACAGGCGCGGAGTTGTCCACAGATCTCCCGAGGGGCCTTTCCGCACCCGCGAAACTCTGTCACTCTGAGTAATGGCGAAGGGATCGCCGCAGGACAGAGGGGGTGCGGGACATGGACGCAGCGCGACTGGTGGCCCAGGCGGAGCGCGTGATGAGCCGGTCGCCGCAGCCGGACGACGTCATCGCGGAGGCATGGCAGGCGTTCGAGCTGACCGAGGCCGTGGGACGGCTGCTCACCGCCGATCACGAGCGGCCGGTGGTCCGCGCCGGGCCGGGACCGGTGGTGGGCGCGTCAGGCGGCGACCCGCCGCGGGCCGCACGGCTGACCGGGGTGCGCGACCCGCACGGCACGCTGCGGGCCCTGCGCGCGCTGCTCGGCGAGATCGGCCTGTCGCTGGTCGCCATCACCTGCACGGCGGAGGACGAGGCGGCGTACTGGAACTGCATCGAGGCGCTGGACGCGGTGGACGAGGCCAAGGACCGCGTGCGCGCGCTGACCCGGGAGGTGGACCGTTGACGGAGATCGCCGTGATGGGGGCAGGATGGAGGAATGGATCTGCGAATCTTCACCGAGCCCCAGCAAGGTGCCGAGTACGACACCCTGCTCACCGTCGCGAAGGCGACCGAAGACCTGGAATTCGACGCCTTCTTCCGCTCCGACCATTACCTGAAGATGGGCGACGGGACCGGACTGCCGGGACCCACGGACGCGTGGATCACCCTGGCCGGACTCGCCCGCGAGACCAGCCGGATCAGGCTCGGCACCCTGATGACGGCCGGCACCTTCCGGCTCCCCGGTGTGCTGGCGATCCAGGTCGCCCAGGTGGACCGGATGTCGGGTGGACGGGTCGAGTTCGGCCTCGGCGCGGGCTGGTTCGAGGAGGAGCACACGGCGTACGGCATCCCCTTCCCGAAGGAGAAGTTCGCCCGCCTTGAGGAGCAACTGGCCATCGTCACCGGCCTGTGGGAGACCCCGGTCGGCAAGACCTTCGACTACGACGGGACGTTCTACCAGCTCAAGGACTCGCCCGCGCTGCCCAAGCCCGCGCAGGCGAAGGTCCCGGTGCTGATCGGCGGCATGGGCGCCAAGCGGACACCGGAACTGGCGGCGCGCTACGCGACCGAGTTCAACATCCCGTTCGCCTCGGTCGAGGACAGCGGGCTCCAGATCGGCCGGGTGCGCGCGGCGGCGGAGGCGGCCGGGCGCGGCCCCGACGACCTGGTGTACTCCAACGCCCTGGTGGCCTGTGTCGGCAAGGACGACGCCGAGGTGGCCCGCCGGGCCGCCGCGATCGGCCGGGAGGTGGACGAGCTGAAGGCGAACGGGCTGGCGGGCACGCCCGCCGAGGTCGTCGACCGGATCGGGCAGTTCGCGGAGCAGGGCTCCACCCGCTTCTACCTCCAGATTCTCGACCTGTCCGACCTCGACCACCTGGAGCTGATCTCGTCCCAGGTCAGGACCCAGGTGGGCTGAGGCCGCGATGTCCATGACCCCGCCCGCACCGCTCTTCCCGGCCGCCGCCGGGAGGGCACTAGTCCTGGACGGCGGGCTGTCCAACCAACTCGCCGACCAGGGCTGCGACCTGTCGGACCCGCTCTGGTCCGCCCGGCTGCTCGCCGACGCCTCGGAGCAGATCGAGGCCGCGCACACCGCCTATGTGCGGGCGGGCGCCCGGGTGCTGATCACCTCCAGCTACCAGGCCACCTACGAGGGGTTCGCCCGGCGCGGCATCGGGCGGGCCGAGGCGTCCGCGCTGCTGACCCGCAGCGTGGAGCTGGCCCGGCGGGCGGGCGCGGGCCGGACCGACGTGCGGGTGGCGGCGTCGGTCGGGCCGTACGGGGCGATGCTCGCGGACGGCAGCGAGTACCGCGGGCGGTACGGGCTGAGCGTGCGGGAGCTGGAGCGCTTCCACCGGCCGCGGATCGAGACCCTGGCGGCGGCCGGTCCCGACGTCCTGGCCCTGGAGACGGTGCCGGACACCGACGAGGCCGAGGCCATGCTGCGGGCGGCCGAGGGGACCGGCGTGCCGGTCTGGCTCTCCTACACCGTCGACGGCGACCGCACCCGGGCCGGGCAGCCCCTGGCGGACGCCTTCGCGGTGGCCGCGGGCCGCGACGAGGTGATCGCGGTGGGCGTCAACTGCTGCGCGCCCGCCGACGCGGACCATGCGGTGGAGGCGGCGGCGACGGTCACCGGCAAGCCCGTCGTCGTCTACCCCAACAGCGGCGAGCACTGGGACGCCGGCCTCCGCCGCTGGGACGGCGCCGCCACCTTCTCCCCGGCCCGCGTGACCGCCTGGGAACGGTCGGGCGCCCGCCTGATCGGCGGCTGCTGCCGAGTGGGCCCGGCCCGGATCAGCGCCCTGTCGAAGGTGCTGGGCGGCGGCTAGGGCCGGGAAAATCCCCTGGTCGGGGGGCGGCCGGAAGAGAATACTCGGTGAGGTGTTCCTGACGATCTCCACCACCGGCACCGCGGCTGCCCCGGCTACTGACCTGGGGTTTCTGCTGCACAAGCACCCGGAGAAGGCGCAGACCTTCTCCACCTCCTACGGCAACGCGCACGTCTTCTATCCCGAGGCGTCGGTCGAGCGGACCACGGCCGCACTGCTGTTGGAGATCGATCCGCCCGCGCTGGCGCGCCGGGGGAAGGGCAAGGGCAAAGGCCGGGGCGGCGCGCCCGACTCCGCGCTCGCGCAGTATGTGAACGACCGGCCCTACGCGGCCTCGTCGCTGCTCGCGGTGGCGCTGCGTACCGTCTTCTCCAGCGCGCTGCGCGGCGAGTGCCGCTCGATGCCGGAGCGGGCGGCGGCGCCGCTGCCGCTGCGGATCGAGGTGCCGGTGCTGCCCGCCCGCGGCGGCCCCGCGCTGGTGGCCGGGCTGTTCGAGCCGCTGGGCTGGCGGGTGGAGGCCGAGCCGGTGGCGCTGGACACGCGGTTCCCCGAGTGGGGCGACTCGCGGTACGTACGGCTGGTGCTCGAAGGGGAGTTGCGGTTGGCGGACGCGCTGCGGCAGATCTATGTGCTGCTGCCGGTGCTCGACGACGCCAAGCACTACTGGGTGTCGGCGGACGAGGTGGACAAGCTGCTGCGGTTCGGCGAGGGGTGGCTGGAGGAGCACCCGGAGCAGAAGCTGATCACCAGCCGCTATCTGGCGCGGCGTTGGGCGCTGACCCGGCAGGCGATGGAGCGGCTTGAGCTGGCCCGGCTGGCGGACGCCGACGACATCGAGGTCGAGGCCATCGACAACGCGGTCGAGGACACCGTGGGCCCGGACGGCGAGGAGGCGCAGGAGCGGCCGACGCCGCTGGCCGTCCAGCGGCGCGAGGCGATCCTCGGGGCGCTGCGCGACGCCGGGGCCACACGCGTGCTCGACCTGGGCTGCGGGCAGGGCCAGTTGGTGGGCGCGCTGCTGAAGGACGTGCGGTACACGGAGATCGTCGGCGTCGACGTATCGGTGCGGGCGCTCGGCAGCGCGGCGCGGCGGCTGCGCCTGGACCGGTTGAGCGAACGGCAGGCGGCGCGGGTCACGCTGTTCCAGGGCTCGTTGGCGTACACCGACGCGCGGCTCAAGGGTTACGACGCGGCCGTGCTCAGCGAGGTCGTCGAACACCTCGACCTGCCGCGGCTGCCCGCCCTGGAGTACGCGGTGTTCGGCTCCGCCCGGCCGCGGACCGTGGTCGTGACGACGCCGAACGTCGAGTACAACGTGCGGTGGGAGTCGCTGCCCGCGGGCCATGTCCGGCACGCCGACCACCGTTTCGAGTGGAGCCGTGAGGAGTTCCGCGGCTGGGCGACGACGGTCGCCGCCCGGCACGGCTACGACGTCGCCTTCACCCCCGTCGGCCCCGACGACCCCGAGGTCGGCCCGCCCACCCAGATGGCGGTCTTCACGATCGCCGCGCCCACGACCGACACCCGTCACACGACCACTTCCACGAACACCAACACCGGCACGACCACGAACACGACCACGACCACCGGCAAGGAGGCGGCGGCATGACCGCACCGCGCACGCTGCCCGTCACCGACCTGTCCCTCGTCGTCCTGATCGGCGCCACCGGCTCCGGCAAGTCCACCTTCGCCGCACGGCACTTCAAGCCCACCGAGGTCATCTCCTCCGACTTCTGCCGCGGCCTGGTCAGCGACGACGAGAACGACCAGAGCGTCAGCGCCGACGCCTTCGACGTCCTGCACTACATCGCGGGCAAGCGGCTCGCGGCGGGCCGCCGCACCGTCGTGGACGCCACGAACGTGCAGGCGGAGAGCCGCAGGGAGTTGATCAAGCTGGCCCGCGAGTACGACGTGCTGCCGATCGCCGTCGTCCTCGACGTACCCGAGCAGGTCTGCGTCGCGCGCAACGCCGGGCGCCCCGACCGGGCCTCGCTGCCGCGCCACGTCGTGCAGCGGCACCAGCGCGAACTGCGCCGCTCGCTGCGGGGCCTGGAGCGCGAGGGCTTCCGCAAGGTGCACGTCCTGCGCGGCACCGAGGAGATCGACTCCGCCGAGATCGTCACCGAGCGCCGTTACAACGACCTGACGCACCTCACCGGGCCGTTCGACATCATCGGCGACATCCACGGGTGCAGTTCCGAACTGGAGACGCTGCTGGCCGAGTTGGGCTACACCGACGGCACGCACCCCGAGGGGCGCACCGCCGTCTTCGTCGGCGACCTCGTCGACCGCGGCCCGGACAGCCCCGGTGTGCTGCGCCGCGTCATGGGCATGGTCGAGGCGGGCACCGCGCTGTGCGTGCCCGGCAACCACGAGAACAAGCTCGGCCGCTACCTCAAGGGCCGCCAGGTGCAGCAGACCCACGGACTGGCCGAGACCATCGAGCAGTTGGAGCGCGAGGACGCCCGCGACCCGGAGTTCCGCAAGCGGGTCGCGGCCTTCATCGACGGTCTGATCAGCCACTACGTGCTGGACGGCGGCAAGCTGGTGGTCTGCCACGCGGGTCTGCCCGAGAAGTACCACGGCCGCACCTCGGGCCGGGTCCGCTCGCACGCGCTGTACGGCGACACGACCGGCGAGACCGACGAGTTCGGCCTGCCCGTGCGCTACCCGTGGGCCGAGGACTACCGCGGGCGCGCCGCCGTGGTCTACGGCCACACCCCGGTTCCGAACACGTCCTGGATCAACAACACCATCTGCCTCGACACCGGGGCGGTCTTCGGCGGCAAGATGACCGCGCTGCGCTGGCCCGAGCGCGAGATCGTGGACGTACCGGCCGAGCGGGTCTGGTACGAGCCGGCCAAGCCGCTCGTGGTCGAGGCGCCCGGTGGCCATGACGGGCGCCCGCTCGACCTCGCCGACGTCACCGGGCGGCGGATCGTGGAGACCGGGCAGATGGGACGGCTCGCCGTCCGCGAGGAGAACGCGGCGGCGGCCCTTGAGGTGATGAGCCGCTTCGCCGTCGACCCGCGCCTGCTCGCCTACCTGCCGCCGACGATGTCGCCCTGCGCGACCTCGCGGCAGGAGGGCTGGCTGGAGCACCCGGCGGACGCCTTCGCCGACTACCGCGAGAGCGGTGTCGCCCAGGTCGTCTGCGAGGAGAAGCACATGGGCTCCCGCGCGGTCGTCCTGGTCTGCCGTGACGAGGCCGCCGCGCGGAGGCGCTTCGACGCGCCCGAGGGCACGACCGGCGCGGTGCACACCCGTACCGGGCGGCCGTTCTTCGACGACGGGGCCGTCACCGAGGAGGTGCTGGCCCGGCTGCGCGCGGCCGTCACGGCGGCCGGACTGTGGGACGAGCTGTCCACGGACTGGCTGCTGCTCGACGCCGAACTGCTGCCCTGGTCGCTGAAGGCGTCCGGTCTGCTGCGCAAGCAGTACGCGGCCGTCGGCGCCGCGGGCGGCGCGGTCTTCCCCGCCGCCCTGAGCGCGCTCGAAGCCGCGGCGGCTCGCGGCACCGATGTCGCGGACCTGCTGGGCAGACAGCGCGAACGGGCGTCGGACGCGGCGGCGTTCACCGACGCCTACCGCCGGTACTGCTGGACCACCGACGGGCTCGACGGCGTACGGCTGGCGCCGTTCCAGCTCCTCGCCGTCCAGGGCCGCAGCCTCGCCGCGCTCCCGCACGACGAGCAGTTGGCGCTCATCGACCGGCTGGTCGAGGCCGACCCCACCGGGCTGCTCAGGACCACCGGGCGGTTGCTGGTCGACACCACGGACGAGGAGTCGGTCGCGGCCGGAGTGCGCTGGTGGCTCGAACTGACCGGCGCGGGCGGCGAAGGCATGGTCGTCAAGCCGCTCGCCGCGCTGGTCCGCACCGAGAAGGGGCGGCTGGTGCAGCCGGGCATCAAGTGCCGCGGCCGGGAGTATCTGCGGATCATCTACGGTCCCGAGTACACCCGTCCGGAGCACCTGGAGCGGCTGCGGTCCCGTTTCCTCGGCCACAAGCGCTCCCTCGCCCTGCGCGAGTACGCGCTCGGCCTGGAGGCGCTGGACCGGCTGGCGGCCGGCGAACCGCTCTGGCGCGTCCACGAGGCGGTCTTCGCCGTACTGGCGTTGGAGTCGGAGCCGGTCGACCCCCGGCTGTGACGCCGTGAGTCGTGCCCGTCGAACGGTCGGGCCGCCCACACCCCTCCGGTGGGCGGTCCGACCGGGCTCGATCCCCGTGTGCCGAACCGGTCCTACCCCAGCAGCCGCAGCGCCGTCGCCGACCGGCCGAGGCGTACGGTCTGACCCCAGGTCAGCTCCAGCGCGTCGGACTCCATGCCGTCGCCGAAGGCGACCAGACGGTCGGACTCGACGGTCAGCCGGAGCCGGTCGGCCGCGGCCAGCACGCCCGCGACCTGCGAAGTGCCGGTCGCGGGGGAGGGCCAGGCCTCGCGGACGAACCACAGCAGCCGCGGCTCCGCGGGACCCGGCAGCGGAAGGCCGCTGCCGCGTTCCTGCCACAGCGACCGCAGCCAACCCGTGGCACCCGTGCCTGTACCCACCAGAACGCCCGATGACGCCTGGGCTTCCGCGGGCGCGGCGTCGTCGTCGGGACCGAGCCGGTAGCGGGCGGTCTGGTGTCCCGGCGGTCCGAGGTAGATCTCGTTGAGCGCCAGCAGCCGCTGTGTGTCGTCGGCGACGGCCTCCACCATGGTCAGTTCGTCGGCCCGGCCGCCGCGCGCGGCGGAGTCGAGCAGCTTGCCCGCGTCGCCCGCCCGGTGCCGTACGAGCACGCCCGGATTACGGCCGGGGTCGGTGTCGATCCCCACCACCGGCTGCCCCGACAGGTACTTGGCGGCGTTGGCGACCAGCCCGTCCTGGCCGATCACCACGACCACGTCCTCCGGCGCGAAGAGGAAGCGGTCCAGATCGGCCCGCTCCACCCGCGCCTGCCGCCACCGCAACGGCACCGCCGCGGCCACCTCGGCGAGCGCGGCCCGCCCGCGCTGATGGCGTTCGCGCACCTCCTGGATGCTCCGGCCGCGCGAGGAGAGGAAGAACGCCGCCTGGCCGTGGGTGCCGTGCCGGGCCAGCAACTCCTCGTACTCGCTGACCCGGTGCACCAGCACCGCGCGCGGGGCGAGGCTCACCGCCGCTCACCACCGGAGCCCGGGACCGCGCCGCCGCCACTGGGGCGCCCGAGCCGTTCCACCAGGCCGGTGAGCATGTCGGGGGTGAGCGTGAGGCTGTCGATCCGCGGCAGATTCTCCGCGACCCGGTTGAGCGCCAGCGCGTGCAGCGTCGCCGGATCCACGTCGCCGTGCACCCGCAGCCACCCGGCCTGTGCCTCGGCGCGCGCCGTACCCGCCTCGCGCGCCGCCTCGGCCTTCGCACGGGCGAGGCGGACGAGCCGGGCGGCCTCGGCCTCGGCGCGCACGGCGTCGGCCGCCGCGTTCTCCTCCGCCTCGCGGCGCGCGTTCGTGCCGTGCTGCTCGACCAACTGCTCCTCGCGCCGGGCCAGTTCGATCCGGCTGGCCAACTCGTTCTCGGCGATGGCCCGTTCGCGCTCGACGGCGACGGCCCGCCGCTCGTACGTGGCCCGGTCCGCCTCCTGCTGGATCTGCTCGCGGGCGGGCGTCCGCAGCGCGCGCTCCACCTCGGGCTCCGGCCGGATCGCCACCACGCGTACGGCGACGACCTCGATGCCGGTGGTGGCCAGTCGCGGCTCGGCGGCGAGCCCGTCGGCGATCCGCTGCCGTACCGCCGCCACGCCGTCGACCAGCGCGGACGCCAGCGCGGTACGGGCCAGGACGTCGAGCGCGTGCTGCTGGGCGGTCTCGGTGAGCAGAGTGGCGAGCTGTTCCAGCGGGGCGCCGCGCCAGATCCCGGTGTCGGGGTCGATGGAGAAGTCCAGGCGCTCGGCTGCGGTGGCCGGGGCGCTGATCCGGTACGTCACGGTCGACTGCACGCTGACGTCCTGGAAGTCGGAGGTCCTGGCATGGAAGGACATCGCCAACTCGCGGTCGTCGACCGGCACTTCGGAGAGGGCCGCGGTCAGTGACCGGTACCAGAAGCTGAGGCCGGGCCCGTCGTGCACGAGCGCGCCGCGCGAGTGGTGGCAGATGTGCGCGGTGGGCGCCGAACGCAGATGGCGCCAGCCGAAGCGCCTGGTGATGTCGGCCATGGTGGGCCCCTCCTTCTCGTCAGTGCGACGATATCGAGCGATCCTCTTATCGTCAAGAGGACGAGATGGGGAGTTCGGCGTACCCGCCGGGGTGCGCGGGCGCGGGCTGGCAGGGCGCGCGCGGCGCGTCCTGCCGCCGGGGCGCGTGAATCGCGGGCGCGGTGGTCAGGATGGAGGCATGGGATTCCACGTCGACTCCGAGACCGGGCGGCTGCGCCGCGTCATACTGCACCGCCCCGACCTCGAACTGAAGCGCCTGACCCCCAGCAACAAGGACGCGCTGCTCTTCGACGACGTCCTGTGGGTGCGCAGGGCCCGCGCCGAGCACGACGGCTTCGCGGACGTGCTGCGCGACCGGGGCGTCGAGGTCCACCTCTTCGGCGACCTGCTGCGCGAGTCGATGCTGGTGCCCGAGGCCAAGAAGCTGGTCCTCGACCGGGTCTTCGACGCCAAGGAGTACGGACCGCTGGCCACGCCCCATCTGCGGGAGGCGTTCGACCGGTTGGGCGTCGTGGAGCTGACCGAGGCGCTGATCGGCGGCATGACCAAGCGCGAATTCCTGGAGCGCTTCGCCGAACCCGTCTCCGTCCGCTTCCACGCCATGGACCTGGACGACTTCCTGCTCGCCCCGCTGCCCAACCACATCTTCACCCGCGACACCTCGGCCTGGGTCTACGACGGCGTCAGCATCAACGCCATGCGGTGGCCCGCCCGGCAGCGCGAGACGGTGCACTTCGAGGCGATCTACCGGCACCATCCGCTGTTCTCCGGCGGCGGCTTCCACGTCTGGTCCGAGGGGCAGGCCGACTACCCGTCCACCATCGAGGGCGGCGACGTCCTGGTCATCGGCAGCGGCGCCGTGCTGATCGGGATGAGCGAGCGCACCACCCCGCAGGCCGTGGAGATGCTGGCGCAGGGGCTCTTCGAGGCCGGCTCCGCGCAGACCATCGTGGCCCTGGACATGCCGAAGCGGCGGGCCTTCATGCACCTCGACACGGTGATGACGATGGTCGACGGCGACACGTTCACGCAGTACGCGGGGCTGGGGATGCTGCCTTCGTACACCATCGAGCCGGGCTCGGGCGCGGGTGATCTCAAGGTCACCGACCACTCGCCCGAGCACATGCACCGGGCCATCGCGGCGGCCCTCGGCCTGGACTCCATCGACGTGCTCACCGCGACCCAGGACGTGCACGCCGCCGAGCGCGAGCAGTGGGACGACGGCTGCAACGTCCTGGCCGTGGAGCCGGGCGTGGTCGTCGCCTACGAGCGCAACGCGACCACCAACACGTTTCTGCGCAAGCGCGGCGTCGAGGTGATCGAGATCCCGGGCAGCGAGCTGGGCCGGGGCCGGGGCGGCCCGCGCTGCATGAGCTGCCCGATCGAGCGGGACGCGGTCTGAACGCCCGACCGGAGCTGAGGGGCGGCCCGAACGCCTGGTCGGGGGCGGGGTGGGGTCTGAACGCCTGATCTCGGCGGGGCGCGTGTGCGGCGCGGGAGGGGTCTGTATAAGAATGCCGATCTACGTATAGACTTCCAGTCTTGTCCGTCCCGCACCCCGACCTAGGAGTCCCCGCATGGCCGTCGACCTCAAGGGCCGCCACTTCCTCAAGGAGCTGGACTTCACGCCCGATGAGTTCCGCCACCTGGTGGAGCTGGCCGCGGAGCTGAAGGCGGCGAAGAAGGCGGGCACGGAGGAGCAGCGGCTGCGCGGCCGTAACATCGCGCTGGTCTTCGAGAAGACCTCCACCCGTACCCGGTGCTCCTTCGAGGTCGCCGCCGCCGACCAGGGCGCGTCCACCACCTACCTCGACCCGTCCGGCTCGCAGATCGGACACAAGGAGTCGGTCAAGGACACCGCCCGCGTGCTGGGCCGGATGTTCGACGGCATCGAGTACCGGGGCAGCGGCCAGGACGTCGTCGAGGAGCTGGCCGCCCACGCGGGCGTCCCCGTGTGGAACGGCCTCACCGACGACTGGCACCCCACCCAGATGCTCGCCGACGTCCTCACCATGACCGAGCACAGCGCGAAGCCGCTCACCGGCATCGCATACGCCTACCTCGGCGACGCCCGCTCCAACATGGGCAATTCGCTGCTGATCACGGGCGCGCTGCTGGGCATGGACGTACGTGTCGCCGCGCCCGCCACCCTGTGGCCGCGGGAGTCCGTGGTCGCCGAGGCCCGCCGCCTCGCCGAGGTCTCCGGCGCCCGCCTCACCCTCACCGAGGACGTCACCGAGGCCGTGCGCGGCGCCGACTTCGTCCACACCGACGTGTGGGTGTCGATGGGCGAGCCGAAGGAGGTCTGGGACGAGCGGATCGCGCTGCTCGCGCCGTACGCCGTCACCGCCGACGTCCTCGCCGCCACCGGCAACCCGGACGTGCGCTTCATGCACTGCCTGCCCGCGTACCACGACCTGGGCACCGCGATCGGCCGCGAGATCCACCAGCGCACCGGGCTGACCTCGCTGGAGGTCACCGACGAGGTCTTCGAATCCGACCGGTCGGTCGTCTTCGACCAGGCGGAGAACCGTATGCACACCATCAAGGCGGTCCTGGTGGCGACGCTGGCCTGAGCCCGGTGCCGCCTCGGTCCTGAGGCCAGGCCCGGCCGCCCCGGCGGTCAGTGCAGGGTGAACCAGACGGCCTTGCCGGTGCCGGTCAGCCGGCAGCCGGAGTCGGCGCTCAGCGCGCGGATCAGGATCAGGCCGCGGCCGTGCTCGGCCAGCTCGTCGTGGCACGGGGGGTCGGGCTGGGCGGGGATCAGGAGATTGAGGCCGACGGGGAAGTCCAGGCCCTGGTCGTGGACCTCGACCTGGAAGCCGTGCGGAAGCAGCTCCACGAACAGCTCGATCGCGCCCGGCGGGGTGTGCTCCACGGCGTTGGCCACGACCTCGGCGGTGAGGAGCTCCGCGGTGTCGGTGTCGGGGCCGGTGTCCTGACCGAGTTCGACCAGGACGGTACGGACCATGGCGCGCGCCAGCGGGACGGCGGCGGGGGAGTGCGGCAGGTCGATCCGCCAGACCGTCGGCCGGTCGGGGAACTCGCCTGCGGTGCGGGTGGGGCTGGTCATCGCTACTCCGATCCGGACGGGGCGGGGGCTCGCTCACCCCGATGTCCTCCACCTTAGGAATCGGACAATACGGTCAGCAGAGGCGTCCGGAAGGAGGTCGTAGGGACCAAAGGCCCGCGAGCGGACGGACCTCCTGCCCGTACCCGGCGCGGGCGCCGCTCTCGTTCCGCCTGTGTTCGCGCCCCGCCCCCTCCTTGTCTCGCCCTCCTGACGACAGTCACAAACAGGTGATAACGTCGGGACGAGGAGGCCGCGCATGAGTCCGTATCCCAGCTCCGCGAGCCCCACCGGCCACTGGCGCCATCTGCGCGTCGACCGGGCCGAGGGCGTCGTCACCGTCACCTTCGACCGGCCCGAACGGCTCAACGCACTGACCTTCGGCGCCTACGCCGACCTGCGCGACCTGCTGGCCGAGCTGGCCAGGGAGGGCGGGACCCGCGCCCTGGTCCTCGGCGGCGCGGGCCGCGGTTTCTGCTCGGGCGGCGACGTGGACGAGATCATCGGCGCCACCCTGGCCATGGGCACCGGCGAGCTGCTGGAGTTCAACCGGATGACCGGACAGGTCGTCCGGGCGATCCGCGAGGCGCCCTTCCCGGTGATCGCCGCCGTGCACGGCGTCGCCGCGGGCGCGGGCGCGGTGCTCGCCCTCGCCGCCGACTTCCGGATCGTGGAGCCCTCCGCGCGCTTCGCCTTCCTGTTCACCCGCGTCGGCCTGTCGGGCGCCGACATGGGCGCCGCGTATCTGCTGCCCCGGCTCGTCGGGCTCGGCCACGCCACCCGGCTGCTGATGCTCGGCGACAGCGTCGACGCGGCGGAGGCGGAGCGGATCGGCCTGGTCAGCCAGCCGGCGCCGGAGGGCGGCGCCGACGAGGCCGCCGCCGCGCTCGCCCGCAGGCTGGCGGCGGGCCCGGCGCTGGCCCACCAGCAGACCAAGGCGCTGCTCACCGCCGAGTTGGACATGCCGCTGGGCGCCGCCGTCGAAATGGACGCCGCGGCCCAGGCGTTGCTCATGACCAGCGGCGACTACGCCGAATTCCACGCCGCCTTCACCGCGAAGCGCGAGCCGACGTGGGAAGGCCACTAGCGATGCCGGGCGGTCACCGGACCGCGGGCGCCCGCCGTCCCGAGCGCGTCGCCGTCATCGGCGGCGGCCCCGGCGGCCTCTACGCCGCCGCGCTCCTCAAGCGCCTCGACCCGGACCGCACGGTCACGGTGTGGGAACGCGGCGCGCCCGAGGACACCTTCGGCTTCGGTGTCGTCTTCTCCGACGAGACCGTGGGCGGCATCGAGAACGCCGACCCGGCCGTCTACGCCGCCATGCGCGAGGAGTTCATCCGCTGGGAAGCGATCGACATCCGGCACCGCGACCGCCTCACCCGCTCCGGCGGCCACGGTTTCGCGGCCCTCGACCGGCGCCGGCTGCTCGCGCTGCTGTACGAGCGCTGCCGCGACCTCGGCGTGGACGTCCGCGTCCGCACCCCGGCCCCCTCCGCCGACCGGCTCGCTCTCGACCACGACCTCGTGGTGGCCGCAGACGGCGCCCACAGCGCCACCCGCGCCGCGCACGCCGACGTCTTCCGCCCCCGCCTGACCACCCACGGCTGCCGCTACATCTGGCTCTCCGCCGACCTCCCGCTCGACGCCTTCCGCTTCGAGATCCTGGAGACCCCGCACGGTGTGATGCAGGCTCACGCCTACCCGTACCGGCCGGGCGCCAGCACCTTCGTCGTCGAGATGACCGAGGACGTCTGGCGGCGCGCGGGCTTCGACCGCGAGGCCGCCGAAGCCGCCGAGGCCGCCGAGGGTGCTGTCGGCGCCGTCGGCGCTGTCGGCGCGGAGGGCGCAGCGAACGGGTCCGATACGGAAGCCGCCACCGCCGCCACCATCGCCGCCTGCGAAAAGCTCTTCGCCCGCCTCCTCGACGGCCGCGCCCTGCACGCCAACCGCTCCCGCTGGCAGCCCTTCACCACCGTGGTCAACGAGCGCTGGCGGCACGGCCGTACGGTCCTGCTCGGCGACGCCGCCCACACCGCGCACTTCTCCATCGGCTCCGGCACCAAGCTCGCCATGGAGGACGCGCTGGCGCTCGCCGCTTCCCTGCGCGAACAGCCCGACACCGAAACGGCGTTGGCCGCCTACGAGAGCGAGCGGCGGCCGGTGGTGGAGAGCACGCAGCGGGCGGCGCTGGCCAGCCTGGAGTGGTTCGAACGGCTCGGCAGCTACGTGGACCAGCCGCCGACACAGTTCGCGTTCAATCTGCTGACCCGCAGCCGCCGCGTCACGCACGGCAATCTGCGGCTGCGCGACCGGGAGTTCACCGACCGCGTCGAGCGCGGCTTCGGGGCGCCGCCCGGCACACCGCCGATGTTCACCCCCTTCCGGCTGCGCGGCCTGACGCTGCGCAACCGCGTCGTCGTGTCACCGATGGACATGTACGTGGCGCGGGACGGTGTGCCCGGCGACTTCCACCTCGTCCACCTGGGCGCGCGGGCGCTCGGCGGGGCCGGTCTGGTGATGACCGAGATGGTCTGCGTCAGCCCGCGCGGCCGGATCACCCCCGGCTGCACCGGCCTGTGGAACGGCCAACAGGAAGCCGCCTGGCGGCGGATCACCGACTTCGTCCACCAGCAGGGCGGCGCGGGCGGGACCGGCGCGGGTGCGAGCGGCCCGGACGGAACCGGCCCGGACGGAACCGGCGCTGGTGGGACCGGCGCTGGCGGAACCGGCACCGCCATCGGCCTCCAGCTCGGCCACAGCGGCCGCAAAGGCTCCACCCGCCTCATGTGGGACGGCATCGACCAGCCGCTCCCCGACGGCAACTGGCCGCTGGTCGCCCCCTCGCCGCTGCCGTACCGCGAAGGCGTCAACCAGGTGCCGCACGCCCTGCGCGCGGACGAACTCGCGCAGATCCGCGACCAGTTCGCGGCGGCGGCCGAGCGCGGCGCCCGCGCCGGTTTCGACCTGCTCGAACTGCACTGCGCCCACGGCTACTTGCTCTCCTCCTTCCTGTCCCCGCTGACCAATCACCGCACCGACCGCTACGGCGGCGACCTCGCGGGGCGGCTCCGCTTCCCGCTCGAAGTCCTGGACGCGGTACGGGAGTCGTGGCCGTCCGACCGGCCGCTGACGGTACGGATCTCCGCCACCGACTGGGCGCCGGGCGGTGCCACGGGAGACGACGCCGTCGCCGTCGCCCGCGCGCTGGCCGAGCACGGCGCCGACGCCGTGGACGTCTCCACCGGCCAGGTCGTCGCCGACGAGCGGCCCGCCTTCGGACGCTCCTACCAGACGCCGTACGCCGACCGGATCCGTAACGAGACGGGCCTGCCGGTGATCGCGGTCGGCGCCATCTCCTCCTGGGACGACGTCAATTCCCTGCTGCTCGCGGGCCGCGCCGACCTCTGCGCGCTGGCCCGCCCGCACCTGTACGACCCGCACTGGACACTGCACGCCGCCGCCGACCAGTCCTACGAGGGCCCCGGCGCGCCCTGGCCCACCCCGTACCTCGCGGGCCGCCGCCCGCCGCCCACCGGCCGTACGGACGCGCCGAAACCCCGCCTGGCGCTGGACTCCTGAGCGCAAGGGGCCGGGCTACTGGTCCGCCACGAAGCGCGCCCCCTGGTCGCGCAGCAGCACATGCAGGGCCGTGAACACCGCCGCCGAGCGGATGCCCGGCCAGTCCGCGGGCAGCAGCGCCGGGGGCAGGCCGGGGTCGGCGTACGGCAGGCGGCGCCAAGTGTCGAGCGCGCGCAGATAGTCCCCGAAGGCCCGCTCGGGCGAGGGCTCCCCGGCCCCGGCCCCGGACTCAGCCCCGACCTCGGACTCAGCCCCGGCCCCGGACTCGGCCGACCACCTCCCCAGCACCGGCTCGTGCGCCGCCAGGAAGGTGTGGTGCAGCGCGGCCAGCGCGTCCAGATCCCACCAGCGCCGTACCGCCTCCTCGGTCGCGGTGAAACCGAGGTGCGCGCCGCGGAACAGGTCGACGTACGGGGCCAGTTCGAGCCGCCGCAGCACGTGCCGGGTCTCCTCGTGCAGCGCGCCCGGCGCCACCCACACACCGGGCGCGGCCGTACCGAAGCCGAGACCGGCCAGCCGGGACCGCAGCAGATGCCGCTTGTGCCGCTCGGACTCCGGCACCGAGAAGACGGCGAGCAGCCAGTCCTCCGGGTCGGGATCGGGCGCGGCGCCGACCCCGTAGATCCGCCCGTCGCCGTCCGCGAGCAGCAGCCGCGCGTCGTCGGACAGCGCGTACGCGGCCGCCCCGCCGACCCGGTCGGGCACGAGGAGGCCGCGCCGCTTGAGCCGGGAGACCGCGGACCGGACCGACGGCGGGTCCACGCCCACCGCCCCCATCAGCCGGATGAGCGCGGCCACCGGCACCCGGCCCGCCAACTCCGCGCGCCCGTAGGCACCGTAGAAGGTGAGGATCAGGGAACTCGGTGTGTGCTGCTCGGTCACATGATCACCCTAGGGCGTCTCAGTCCAGGTCGCGCAGCCGGAAGCGCTGGAGCTTGCCGGTGGGCGTACGGGGGAGCGCGGGCACGAAACGGATCTCGCGCGGCGCCTTGTACGGCACGATCACACTCTTGGCGAAGTCCCGCAGCGCGCCCGCCGCCCGGTCCCCGCCGTCCACGCCCTCGTGCAGGACGACGAACGCCCGGACGATCTGCCCGCGCTCCTCGTCCGGCACCCCGATCACCGCAGCCTCCCGCACGTCCGGGTGCCGCAGCAGCGCCTCCTCGACCTCGGGCCCCGCGATGTTGTACCCGGCCGAGATGATCATGTCATCGGCGCGCGCCACGTAGCGGAAGTAGCCGTCGGCGTCCCGGACGTAGGTGTCGCCGGTCAGATTCCAGCCGTCGCGTACGTACTCCGTCTGGCGTTCGTCGGCCAGATACCGGCAGCCGGTCGGTCCGCGCACGGCCAGCAGCCCCGGCTCGCCGTCCGGCACCGGCCGCAGGCGCTCGTCCACGATCCGCGCGGTGTAGCCGGGTACCGGCAGCCCGGTCGCGCCGGGCCGGGCCGCGTCGTCGGCGGCGGAGATGAAGATGTGCAGCAGCTCCGTCGCCCCGATCCCGTTGATCAGCCGCAGTCCGGTCCGCTCGTGCCAGCCCATCCAGGTCGCGGCGGGCAGATTCTCCCCCGCGGACACGCAGCGGCGCAGCGACGAGACGTCGTACGACGGCAGGTCGCCGAGCATCGCGCGGTACGCGGTCGGCGCGGTGAACAGCACGCTGACCCGGTGCTTCTCGACCGCCGCCAGCAGCTCCTCCGGTCCGGCCCGCTCCAGCAGCAGCGAGGACGCGCCCGCGCGCAGCGGGAAGACCACCAGGCCGCCGAGTCCGAAGGTGAAGCCCAGCGGCGGGCTGCCGGTGAAGACGTCCTCGGGCACCGGGCGCAGCACCCGCGCGGAGAAGGTGTCCGCTATGGCCAGCACATCGCGGTGGAAGTGCATGCAGCCCTTGGGGTGCCCGGTCGTGCCCGAGGTGAAGGCGATCAGCGCCACGTCGTCCGCCGAGGTCGGCACCGCCTCGTACGTCTCGGCGCGCCCCTCGGCCAGCCGCAGCAGATCGTCGTCGCCGGTACCGCCGTACGGGGTGATCCGCAGCCCCGGCACGCGCGCCGCCGTCAGCTCCTCCAGAAACGCGGCGTCGCACAGCGCGTGCGAGACGCGGGCGATCCGGCCCACCTCCGCCAGCTCGTGCGCGCGCTGCGCGGCCAGGACGGTGACGGCCACCGCGCCCGCCTCCAGCACGGCGAGCCAGCAGGCGACCAGCCAGGGGGTGGTCGGGCCGCGCAGCAGCACGCGGTTGCCGGGGACGACGCCCAGCTCGTCGGTGAGGACGTGCGCGATCCTGGCGGTCGTCGCGCGCAGCTCGGCGTACGTCCACTCCGAGCCGTCGGGCAGCCGGAGGCAGGGGGCGTCGGGGCGTCCGGTGGCGAGGAGTTCGGCGGCGCAGTTGAGCCGATCGGGGTAGCGGAGACCGCCGTCGGCTCCGGGGCCTTCACCGAGGGCGTCGCGGTCGTCGCCGTCGTCGCCGTCATCGCCGTCCAGGCCGTCGAGGCGCGGCCACTGGTCGGACGGCGGAAGGTGATCGCGCGCGAAGGTGTCCACATGGGCTGACGGCAGCAGGTCCATGGCGACAGTGCCCCTCGACGAGTAAGCATCCAGCGGACGATTTCAGCGTAACGTGTTGATGACGGCAGTCAACAGGACGCGATAAAGCTGGGAGGCGGGGCGATGGAGGACGGGGTTTCCCGCGGTGCGGATTCCGACGGTCCGGCGGCCGGGGAAGGAGCCGTGGGCCGCGCCGGTGGCGGTGGCATCGGTAGGGGCGGCGGCGCCGGTGGCGGCGGTGGCGCCCGTGTGGCGTTCACCCTCGACCCGGCACGGGCGGCCTGGGCGGACCGGATCAGGGCGCTCGCGGCGGAACGCCTGAAACCGCTGGCCGAGGCCGGTGAGCCGGGCCGCGTCAACCGGCCGCTGCTGGCCGAACTCGGCGCGCTCGGACTCCTGGCCCGCGTCCTGCCGGGAGACGGCGCCCCGGTCTCCGCCCTCGATCTCTGTGTACTGCGGGAATCGCTGGCGCGCGAGTGCACCGAGGCCGAGACCGCCCTCGCCCTCCAGGGCCTGGGCGCCCATCCGCTGCTCACCGCGCCCGCCGTCGCCGCGCGCTGGCTGCCCGAGGTGACCTCGGGCCGGGCCGTCGCCGCCTTCGCGCTCACCGAACCGGGCGCGGGCTCCGACGCGGCGGCGCTGTCCCTGGCCGCCGAGCCGGACGGCGCGGGCCGCTGGCGGCTGACCGGCGAGAAGTGCTGGATCTCCAACGCGCCCGAGGCCGACATCCTCACCGTCTTCGCCCGGACGGCCCCCGGGCCGGGCCCCGGCGGCAGCGGCGCGCGCGGTGTCACCGCCTTCGCCGTCCCCGCTGACCGCCCCGGCCTGACCGGCGAACACCTCGACATGCTCTCGCCGCACCCCATCGGACGGCTGGTCTTCGACGGCGTCCCGGTCGGCGCCGACGACCTCCTCGGCGTGCCCGACCACGGCTTCCGTACCGCCATGGCCACCCTCGACCTCTTCCGGCCCAGCGTCGGCGCCTTCGCGGTCGGCATGGCGCAGGCCGCACTCGACGCGGCCGTCGCGCACGCGGGTGAACGCACCGCGTTCGGCGGCCCGTTGAAGGACCTCCAGGCCGTCGCGCACCCGCTCGCCGAGATGGCCACCCGCACCGAGGCCGCCCGGCTGCTGGTCCACGCGGCGGCCACCGCGTACGACACCGGTGCCGCCGACCTGACCGCCCGCGCGGCGATGGCCAAGCTCTACGCCACCGAGACCGCGCAGTACGTGGTCGACGCCGCCCTCCAGATCCACGGCGCCCGCGCACTGCGCCGCGGCCACCTGCTCGAACACCTCTACCGCGAGGTGCGCGCCCCGCGGATCTACGAGGGTGCCACAGAGGTCCAACGGACCATCATCGCCAGGGAGTTGTACCGATGAGCCTGCGCCGTATCAACCCCGCCGAACTCTCGCCGCCCACCGGCTTCTCGCACGCCGTCACCGCCACCGGCCGCAGCCTGGTGATGCTCGCGGGCCAGACCGCGCTGGACTCCTCCGGCGCGGTCGTCGGCGACGGCCTGCCCGCCCAGTTCGAGCGCGCCCTCGCCAATCTGCTGACCGCCCTGCGCGCGGCGGGCGGCACCCCGGCCGATCTCGCCCGGCTCACCGTGCACACCACCGACGTTGCCGCGTATCGCGCGTGCGCCGCTGAACTGGGCCGGATCTGGCGGGAGTCGGCGGGCCGGGACTATCCGGCGATGGCGGTGATCGGGGTGGTCGGACTCTGGGACGAACAGGCCCTGGTGGAACTGGACGGCATCGCGGTGCTGCCGTAACGCCCTTCCTCGCGTAACCCCCTTCCGCGCGTAACGCCCTGCCTGGGCTGCGCACTTGGCGGCACTACGCGTCCACGCCGGTCCGATAGCTGTCGCGCGTCCACGCGCGGGCCCGGTCGGTGAGGGTGAAGCCGAGGCCGGGGCGGTCGGACAGGTGCATACGGCCGTCCCGGATCTCCAGCCGCTCGTTGAACAGCGGTTCGAGCCACTCGAAGTGCTCGACCCACGGCTCGTGCGGGTAGGCGGCGGCCAGGTGGAGGTGGATCTCCATGGCGAAGTGCGGGGCGAGTTGCAGCCGGTGGTGGTCGGCCAGCGCGGCCAGCTTGAGGAACTGGGTGATCCCGCCGACGCGCGGCGCGTCCGGCTGGATGATGTCGCAGGCCCGCGCGTCGATCAGCGCCACGTGCTCCGCGACACTGGCCAGCATCTCCCCGGTGGCGATCGGCGTGTCCAGCGCGGCGGCCAGCGCGGCGTGCCCCTCCGCGTCGTACGCGTCCAGCGGTTCCTCGATCCAGGTGAGCCCGAACGACTCCAGCGCCCGCCCCAGCCGCGCCGCCGTCGGCCGGTCCCACTGCTGGTTGGCGTCCACCATCAGCGGTACGCCGTCGCCGAGATGGGCCCGTACCGCTGCGAGCCGCTTGAGGTCCTCGGCGCTGTCCGGCTGCCCCACCTTGATCTTGACGCCGCCGATGCCGCGCTCCAGCGAGGCCGTCGCGTTCTCCATCACCTGCTCGACGGGCGTGTGCAGAAAGCCGCCGGAGGTGTTGTAGCACCGCACCGAATCCCGGTGCGCGCCCAGCAGTTTGGCCAGCGGCAGCCCCGCCCGCTTCGCCTTCAGATCCCACAGTGCGATGTCGAACGCGGCGATCGCCTGCGTGGCCAGGCCACTTCGGCCCACCGAGGCGCCCGCCCACACCAGCTTCCCCCACAGCCGCCCGATGTCGTTGGGGTCCTCGCCCACCAACTCCCCGGCCACCTCCCGCGCGTGCGCGAACTGCCCAGGACCGCCGGCCCGCTTGGAGTAACCGAACCCGATCCCCTCGTGCCCGTCCTCCGTCCCGATCTCCGCGAAGAGCAGCGCGACCTCCGTCATCGCCTTCTGCACCCCCGTCAGCACCTTGGCGTCGCTCACCGGCACCGCCAGCGGCAGATAGACGGACGACAATCTGACCGACCGGATCCGGTCACCGGCGGGCGGTAACGACACCACGGAAATCCTCCCGATCACATATCTAAACGCCAAGCGCATCCCTGAACGCGCCCAGCATACGACCAGCCGCCGCACCCCGCACCGACCCGCTCAACAGCAGGTCAGACGGGGTGCGGTGGCATCCGTGTGTCAGATGTCGCGGAAGATCTCGATCTGGGCGCCGATGGAGTTGAGGCGCTCGGCGAGGTCTTCGTAGCCGCGGTTGATGACGTAGACGTTGCGGAGGACGGAGGTGCCTTCGGCGGCCATCATGGCGAGCAGGACGACGACGGCGGGGCGCAGGGCCGGGGGGCACATCATCTCGGCGGCGCGCCAGCGGGTGGGGCCCTCGACCAGGACGCGGTGCGGGTCGAGGAGCTTGACGGCCGCGCCGAGGCGGGTCAGCTCGGTGAGGTAGATGGCGCGGTTGTCGTAGACCCAGTCGTGGATGAGGGTCGAGCCCTGGGCGGTGGCGGCGATGGCCGCGAAGAAGGGGACGTTGTCGATGTTGAGCCCGGGGAACGGCATCGGGTGGATCTTGTCGATGGGGGAGCGCAGCTTGGACGGGCGGACGGTGAGGTCCACCAGCCGGGTGCGGCCGTTGTCGGCGCGGTACTCGGGAGTCAGCTCGTGGTCGAGCCCCATCTCCTCCAGCACGGCCAGCTCGATCTCCATGAACTCGATCGGCACCCGCCGGATCGTCAGCTCCGACTCGGTGACGACGGCCGCGGCCAGCAGGCTCATCGCCTCGACCGGGTCCTCGGACGGCGCGTAGTCCACGTCGCGGTCGATCGAGGAGACGCCGTGCACGGTGAGCGTCGTCGTACCGATGCCGTCGACGCGGACGCCCAGCTCCTCCAGGAAGAAGCAGAGGTCCTGGACCATGTAGTTGGAGCTGGCGTTGCGGATGACGGTGACGCCGTCGTGCCGTGCGGCGGCCAGCAGCGCGTTCTCGGTCACCGTGTCGCCGCGCTCGGTCAGCACGATCGGCCGGGTCGGGGTGACGCTCCGGTCGACCTCCGCGTGGTACGTGCCGTCCGTCGCGGTGATGTCCAGGCCGAAGTGGCGCAGCGCGTTCATGTGCGGCTGGACCGTACGGGTGCCGAGGTCGCAGCCGCCCGCGTACGGGATGCGGAAGCGGTCGGTGCGGTGCAGCAGCGGCCCGAGGAACATGATCACACTGCGGGTGCGCCGCGCGGCCTCGGTGTCCATCGAGTCCAGGTCGAGGCTGGCGGGCGGCACGATCTCCAGGTCGTTGCCGTCGTTGATCCAGCGGGCGCGGACGCCGATGCTGCCCAGCACCTCCAGGATCCGGTAGACCTCCTCGATCCTGGCCACCCGGCGCAGCGTGGTGCGCCCGGCGTTCAGCAGGGTCGCGCACAGCAGGGCCACGCAGGCGTTCTTGCTCGTCTTGACGTCTATGGCGCCGGACAGGCGACGCCCGCCGACCACCCGCAGATGCATGGGGCCCGCGTAGCCGAGGGAGACGATCTCGCTGTCCAGCGCTTCGCCGATGCGGGCGATCATCTCAAGACTGATGTTCTGGTTGCCGCGCTCGATACGGTTGACTGCGCTCTGGCTGGTCCCGAGAGCCTCGGCGAGCTGGGACTGTGTCCAGCCTCTGTGCTGCCTGGCGTCCCGGATGAGCCTGCCGATACGTACGAGGTAGTCGTCGGTCATATCGCCGAGGCTATCTCACATATGAGATGCGGCAACCGCAGATCGGCCGTCCGTGACGGACCCCACTCCCGCCGCGTGCCATCCGGCGTACGCCAGCGCGTGCCGCCCGTGCCCGCACCCGCGACCGCCATCACCGTACTCGCGGGTCACGGCCGCGCAACCCGGAGCGCCGCCCGGCCCACCATCCGACCGCGGAACCCGGTCCCGCAACCCGACCGCGCGGCCCCGGCCCCCGCGGCCCGATGCGCACGCCCCGGCCACGCGCCGCCGCGGCGTACGGCACACTTCCGATCATGCTCACGCGCATACGTTCCCCACGGCCCACGCGGCCCCGGCCCGCGCACCGCGCGGCCGGTGCGGGACTGGCCGTCGCCGTACTCGCCCTGGCCGGAGCGCTCGCCGGGTGCGGCGGGGGCGCGGGCCCCTCGCGGGACCAGCCGAAGCTGCCCTTCGGGTGGTCGCCGAGCGGACCCTCCCGGACACCCCCGACCCGGGCGGAGACGACGGGCGCCGCGGCCACGCGGGGTACCGGATCGCCCTCGGCCGGCTCGACGTTCGCCCTCACGGCGCCGCCGGCGCGCGCGGGCGCGACCGCGGTGACGCCCGGCGTGAGCGGGAACGCGCGCACATGCCCGACCCCCGGACACCCGTATCGCGTGTGCGGCCACTACACGCTGGTCCGGCCGACGATCGACCCGTCCGCGCCATGCGTCGACAGCGACCAGGGGGTCCACGGCGGCACGACGTATGTGTGCCTCTACGGCTACTGGGTGGAGCTGCCGAAGGTCCCGACACCGGCCACGCCGACGTAGCGCGGCCGGTGCCCGCTACCGCCCGTGCGGTACGAAGATCCGCTCGTCGTCGGCCGCTGCCCGCGGCGCCGGAATCCGGCGGCGCGCCACCCACCGCGGCGTACGCGGCAGGACCACGGCCAGCAGGCAGCACACCGCCATGCCGAGCAGCCCGGTGACGACGCCGAGCTTGGTGGCCAGGGAGACCTGCGGCAGGACGAACACGGCGATGTCGAGGCCGAAGGACGCGGCGCTCACCACCGTCAGCGCCGCCGCGACACGGTTCAGCCGGGCGTCCAGCGCCTCCGCGCGCTGCGAGGACGCGGCCAGCAGGGAGTTGCTGACGTAACCGAGGAGCTTGTCGGCGCGCTCCTGGGTGTCATCGAGCCCGATCACCTGGCGCGCGGAGAGATAACTGGCCCGGTGCGCCTGCGTCGACTCGATCCGGTAGCCGTCGAGATGGTGGAAGTCGGCCCACAGACCGTCGAGGAACCGCCGGAAGGCGTGCACATCGGTGGTCTCGGGGTGGCCGTGCGCCAGGTCGGCCAGCACCCACCGCCTGGCGACGAGCGCGCCCACCAGCAGCGACTGCTGCGCCACCGCGATGTCCGTGGGCTCGGTCATGGTCAGCAGATCGTGCAGCGGCGTCGCCGGATCGCGGTCCCAGGCGTAGGTGTACGGCAGCAGGATCCGGCAGTCGGGGCCCGATATCAGCGCGGGGACCCGTGCGTCGGCCGCCCACGGCGGGTCCCGCGTCACGAAGTGGCAGTTGTAGCGCGCCGATTGACGGTCGATCGGCGAACCCGCCCCGGTCAGCGCGAGATCGGGACGCAGGGCGATCCCCTGGACTAGACCACTGGCGACGGCCGCGGCCAGCACCGCCGTCAGGATCGGCGCGTCCGCCTCCCGCAGCGCCTGGTTGACGGTCGCGTCGAGCGCGTCGAGGTCATGCAATGCCATCCGCCGCAGATCGGCCTCGTGCCGCAGCGCGTAGACCACCAGCACCGTGCCCGCGGTCAGGATGCGCGCGTGGCAGGCCACGATCTCCGTGCCCGGCAGGCTGATCGCCGGTCCGACCATGCCGGTCAGGTCCATCTCGATGGTGGTGTCCGGGTTGTACGCCAGCGACCGCAGGCCCCCGACCACCGGCCGTAACTCGCCGTGGCCCGGCACCGCGACCAGCTCCAAAGAGCTGACGGGGGAGCGGTGGTGCAGCGGATACGCCCGGCTCTGGAGGTGCAGCACCTCGCTCGCGCCGAAGCTCATACTGCCGCTCGCGCCGCTTCTCGCGCCGCCGCTCATGCCGCCGCGCCCGCGCGGCCGGTGCCGGAGCCGGGGGTCCAGGAGACCGCCACGTACTCCGGGATCAGGTCGGACTCGCTCACCGACACCCCGCCCAGATAACGGCGTTGCAGATCCTCGGGGCCCCGGTCCTCGATCGCCGTGCCCAGCAGCGACTCCAGCTCGTCGTGCGTGAGATGGCTCGCGTCCGCGGGCACCGACCTGCGCAGGAACCAGTCGCGCTGCTCGGCCAGGACGCGGCAGCCCGCCGCCGCCGCGGGCCAGTAGCTGACCGCGGTCACCGCCGTCGTGCCGAAACCGGCGCCCAGCGTCACCACCGACCGTGCCGCGTCCCCCGGCAGATAGAAGACGACGCCCTCCGCGACGTACGCGACCGGCCGACCGGCCGCCAACTCGCGTGCGGCGGAGGTCACTTCGGCGCGGCCCTGCGCGCTGTTCAGATCGGCCGCGAGATGCCGCACCTCACGCTCCGGCGCGACACCGGACGCCGTCAGCTCCGCCGCCCGCCGCCGCTTGGCCGCCGCCATCTCCGGCAGGTCCACCTCCAGCGCCGCGGGGAACGGCAACAGCCAGGGATACGAGGAGAAACCGGCCCCGCACACCACGAGCACCGTGTCCGGGTCGGCGCGCAGCGCCCGCGCGAGGGTGTCGGCGATGTAGCGTCCGCGCAGCGACACCACCAGGTCGTCGTGCGGGTACACCTCGTCGGCGAACTCCCGCCACAACTCCCTCACCGCGGGCCGGTCACCGTCCGGAATCCACGCGCCCGCCAGAGGATCCTCGGCGAGGTCGGGCTTGCGCGCCCGCGACTCGTTGACCAGATACGCGGTCAATTCGACCCCACCGTGCTGCATGACCCGTCGACCCCCGAGTGTGTGACGTTGCGTCACCCACCTTGGTATCACGTGCCGTTGCCGTTGTGGATCTCCCCGTCGGCCGCACGAAGGGTCCCGCGGGTCAGGTCCGCAGTCGCGCCAACTCCGCTTCCCTGGCGTCGATGTACGGTCCGAGGTCGGTCACGGTCGCCAACCGGACCTGTCCGATGGGCACGTGGTGCCCGACGACGGTGACCGTGACGGGTTCAGCGTCAGCGTCCGCATCAGCGTCCGTACAGGCATCCGCCACCGCCTCGATCCGCGCCGCCCACCACGTCCCTTCCGTCAGGACATCGGCCGCCCGCGGCGCACCGTCCACGACGACCTCCGCCCGCGACGTACGGCCCGCCCCGGCCTCCCGCGCCGAAGGGTCCTCGTCCGCCCGCGGGTACCCGTCCCGCTCCAGCCGCAGCGACTCGGCCAGGCTCACCGGCTCGGCGTCACGCACCGCGCTGGTCACCCAGACCGCCGCCTCGTCCTGCCCCAGTCGTCCGTGCCGCACGGTGATCCGCTGCCATACGTCGTCTCTTTTGTGGCCCTCGGCGAACCACGCCGGTTCCGGCGCGGGACCGGTCACCGCGCACACCCGGAAAGGCGGCGCCCCCCGCAGCGCGGCCATCCGCCGCGCCGCCTCGGCCAGGACCGCCGCGACCCTCGCGCCCTCGTCCTCCGTCGCATACCGCATGAGGGCATTGTCCCGGCACCCGTCAAGCGGGCACACTCCCGCGCGAGGCCCGCGCCCCGTCCCGCGTCCGACCCGCCGCACGGCACACCCGTTGGTCACGCCCGTCCGACCAGCCCGTCCGACCCGGCGCGCGCCACGCCGCCGTCCCCGGGCGGGCCGGGCATGACCCAGCGGCGGTCATGTACTAGAGTTATCTCGACATCGAGATATCTGCTGAGGCGTACGACGACCGCACCGCACGAGGTAAGGGTTACCTAACCAGGGCCCACCTTAGCGGACCGGCCGGCGGGCATGTCACCGACATGCGGCCGGGCCGGGGGACCGCGGTGGTACGCGCGCAATGACGCAAGACGACGCATGAAGGAGACTGTCGTGTCGGCGAACAGCTTCGACGCCCGCAGCACGCTGCGCGTGGGCGACGAGTCGTACGAGATCTTCCGGCTGGACAAGGTGACGGGCGCGGCCCGGCTGCCGTACAGCCTGAAGGTGCTGCTGGAGAACCTGCTGCGTACCGAGGACGGCGCGAACATCACCGCCGACCACATCCGGGCGCTGGGCGGCTGGGACTCCCAGGCCCAGCCGAGCCAGGAGATCCAGTTCACGCCGGCCCGCGTGATCATGCAGGACTTCACGGGTGTGCCCTGCGTCGTGGACCTGGCCACCATGCGCGAGGCCGTCAAGGAGCTCGGCGGCGACGCCGCCCGGATCAACCCGCTCGCCCCGGCCGAGCTGGTCATCGACCACTCGGTGATCGCCGACCGCTTCGGCACCGCCGACTCCTTCGCGCAGAACGTGGAGCTGGAGTACGGCCGCAACAAGGAGCGCTACCAGTTCCTACGCTGGGGCCAGACCGCGTTCGACGAGTTCAAGGTCGTCCCGCCCGGCACCGGCATCGTTCACCAGGTGAACATCGAGCACCTGGCCCGTACCGTCATGGTCCGCGGCGGCCAGGCGTACCCGGACACCCTGGTCGGCACCGACTCGCACACCACCATGGTCAACGGCCTCGGCGTGCTCGGCTGGGGCGTCGGCGGCATCGAGGCCGAGGCCGCGATGCTGGGCCAGCCGGTGTCCATGCTGATCCCGCGGGTCGTCGGCTTCAAGCTGACCGGCGAGCTGCCCACCGGCACCACCGCCACCGACCTGGTGCTGACCATCACCGAGATGCTGCGCAAGCACGGCGTGGTCGGCAAGTTCGTGGAGTTCTACGGCGAGGGCGTCGGCGCCACGTCGCTGGCCAACCGCGCCACCATCGGCAACATGTCGCCGGAGTTCGGCTCCACCGCGGCGATCTTCCCGATCGACGAGGAGACGCTGAAGTACCTGCGGCTGACCGGCCGCGACGCGCAGCAGGTCGCGCTGGTCGAGGCGTACGCCAAGGAGCAGGGCCTGTGGCTGGACCCGGCCGCCGAGCCGGACTTCTCCGAGAAGCTGGAGCTGGACCTCGCCACCGTCGTCCCGTCGATCGCCGGGCCCAAGCGCCCGCAGGACCGTATCGTCCTGGCGAACGCCTCCCAGCAGTTCGCCCGCGACGTGCGCAACTACGTGACCGACGACGAGGAGGCGGGCAAGGAGTCCTTCCCGGCCTCCGACTCCCCGGCCACCCACAACGGCGTGCCGACCAAGCCGACCGTGGTGACCGCCCCCGACGGCAGCACGTACGAGATCGACCACGGCGCCGTCACCGTCGCCGCGATCACCTCGTGCACCAACACCTCGAACCCGTACGTGATGGTCGCCGCCGCCCTGGTCGCCAAGAAGGCGGTCGAGCGCGGTCTGACCCGCAAGCCGTGGGTGAAGACGACGCTGGCGCCCGGCTCCAAGGTCGTCACGGACTACTTCGACAAGGCGGGCCTGACCCCGTACCTGGACAAGCTCGGCTTCAACCTGGTCGGTTACGGCTGCACCACCTGCATCGGCAACTCGGGCCCGCTGCCCGAGGAGGTCTCCAAGGCGGTCAACGAGGCGGACCTCGCGGTCGCCGCGGTGCTCTCGGGCAACCGCAACTTCGAGGGCCGGATCAACCCGGACGTCAAGATGAACTACCTGGCGTCGCCGCCGCTGGTCGTCGCGTACGCCATCGCGGGCTCGATGAAGGTGAACATCACCGAGGACGTCCTCGGCACCGACACCGACGGCAAGCCGGTCCGCCTCCAGGACATCTGGCCGACCGAGGCCGAGGTCAACGACGTGGTCGCGTCCGCGATCGGCCAGGACATGTTCAACGAGTCCTACCGCGACGTCTTCGCGGGCGACGCGCAGTGGCAGGCGCTGTCGATCCCGACCGGCGACACCTTCGAGTGGGACCCGCAGTCCACCTACGTCCGCAAGCCCCCGTACTTCGAGGGCATGACGATGGAGACCACCCCGGTCACCGACATCGAGGGCGCCCGCGTCCTGGCCAAGCTCGGCGACTCGGTCACCACCGACCACATCTCCCCGGCCGGCGCGATCAAGGCCGACACCCCGGCGGGCAAGTACCTCACCGGACACGGCGTCGACCGCCGCGACTTCAACAGCTACGGCTCGCGCCGCGGCAACCACGAGGTCATGATCCGCGGCACCTTCGCCAACATCCGGCTGCGCAACCAGATCGCGCCGGGCACCGAGGGCGGCTACACCCGCGACTTCACCCAGGCGGACGGCCCGGTCGCCTTCATCTACGACGCCTCGCGCAACTACATCGAGCAGGGCGTGCCGCTGGTCGTCCTGGCGGGCAAGGAGTACGGCTCCGGCTCGTCCCGCGACTGGGCGGCCAAGGGCACCGCGCTGCTCGGCGTCAAGGCGGTCGTCGCGGAGTCCTACGAGCGCATCCACCGCTCCAACCTGATCGGCATGGGCGTGCTGCCGCTCCAGTACCCCGAGGGCGCCTCCGCGGCCTCCCTGGGGCTCACGGGCGAGGAGACGTTCGCCATCTCCGGCGTGACCGAGCTGAACGACGGCACGACCCCGCGCACGGTGAAGGTCACCACCGACACCGGCGTGGAGTTCGACGCCGTTGTCCGGATCGACACCCCCGGAGAGGCCGACTACTACCGCAACGGCGGCATCATGCAGTACGTGTTGCGGTCGCTGATCCGCAAGTAACGATCAAGTGACGTTCCGCTACGGCGGATACGCAGAAGAAACCGCAGGCGGGCCGCGCTCCTCTCAGGGGAGTGCGGCCCGTCCGCTTATGTCCGTACATGCAGACCGGCTCGGCCCGGTTCGGTCTTCACTACTTGAACGCACTTCCGTGACAGTCGTGTTGACTAGTGAATACAAGATCCGGCGCGCTCGGGATCGGTGAGACATCCCACGTTTCGCGGAGGTCTCAACTCGGGAAAGCTTGCCGCCCAAACCATCATTCGATCTTGCCCTGCCGACTGCAAGTGGACTATACCTGTCGGCGTCCAAGGAACCCGCTCACAGCGGGGCGGGGCGGGGGGGAACGTCGGGCAGAAACACCCGGCGGCCTACGGTGACGTACCCCTCCTCGATGGATGCACGGCATCACTCAAGCTTCAACTGTTCGCGGTCGTCGGCGGATTCCGCTGCACCGCATGAGTCCTGATGAGAGCGAGGACTTGAGCATGGGATCCGAAATGAACCGCCGGGATCTGGTCAAGCGTTCCGCGGCGCTTGGCCTCGTAGCCATTCCGTCGGCCGGTCTGCTGAGCGCCTGCGCGTCCAGCGGCGGTGACAGCAGTAGCGACAAGCCCACCAAGAGCGCGACTGCGGCCTCGAAGGACAACCCCTTCGGCGTGAACGACTCCACGGCCCTCGACATCGTCATCTTCGACGGTGGTTACGGCCACGACTACGCCACCGCGCTCGGCAAGCTGTACGAGTCCAAGCACCCGGGCTCCAAGTCCAGCGTCCTGCCCACGCAGGACATCGCCGGCAAGCTCCAGCCGCGCTTCAACGCCGGCAGCCCGCCGGACGTCATCGACGACTCGGGCGCCCAGCAGATCAAGCTGGACGTCCTGCAGAAGAGCGGTCAGCTCGCGGACCTCACCCCGCTGCTCGACGCGCCCTACATCGACGACCCGAGCAAGAAGATCCGCGACGTGCTCCAGCCCGGCACGATCGAGACCGGCACGCTCGACGGCAAGATGTACTCGCTGAGCTACATCTACACCGTGTTCGGCCTGTGGTACTCCGGCAAGCTGTTCAAGGACAAGGGCTGGACCGAGCCCAAGACGTGGGCCGACTTCATCTCCCTTTCCGCGGAGATCAAGAAGGAGAAGATCGCGCCCTTCTGTCACCAGGGCAAGTACCCGTACTACATCAACGTCGCGATCATGGACCTCATCGCCAAGAACGGCGGCCTGGAGCTCCAGAAGCGCATCGACACGATGGACCCGACGGCCTGGGACGACCCGGCCGTCAAGGCGGGCATCGAGGCGGTCTACGAGATCGTGGACAAGAACTACCTGCTGCCCGGCACCAACGGTCTGACCCACATCGAGTCGCAGACCGCGTGGAACCAGTACAAGGCCGCCTTCATCCCGTGCGGCTCCTGGCTGGAGAACGAGCAGATGAAGGCCACCCCGAGCGACTTCGACATGAAGTTCATGCCGATGCCGTCGCTCACGGGCGACAAGCTGCCCTTCGAGGCGATCCGGGCGGGCGCGGGCGAGCCGTTCATCGTCCCGGAGAAGGCCAAGAACAAGGCCGGCGGCCTGGAGTTCCTGCGCATGATGCTGACGAAGGAGGGCTCCGGCAAGTTCGCCGCCGCCGCCAACTCCCTCACCGTCCTCAAGGACGGCGTCGGCTCCGACGTCCAGCTCCGTCCGGGTACCGCGTCGACCGTGACCGCGCTGAGCGCTGCCGGTGCGAACACGTTCAACTACAACTACCCGAACACCAACAGCGAGTTCGATGTCGCCCTGCAGAACCTGAGCGGTGAGCTGATGGCCAAGCGCCTCACCCCCGCCCAGTGGATCTCGAAGGCCAAGGCGCTCGCGGCCAAGGCCAAGAAGGCCTGACCCAGCGACGTCGTGCGGTGGGGGGGGGGGGGGGGGGGGGGGGCGCCCCCCCCCCCGCCCCCCCCCCCCCCCCAAAACCCCCCCCCCCCCCCCCAAAAACCCCCCCCCTCTGTCTTCTCCCCCCCCCCCCCCCCCC
>NZ_JBVHLD010000005.1:401296-408577 GCF_055559175.1 Streptomyces sp. NPDC024632 | reverse complement strand
GGGGGGGCCAGCACCCCCCCCCCCGCCGGGGGGGGGGGGGGGCAAGGGGGCGCGGAGAAAAAGAAAAGGGGGGGGGGGGGCGTGGGGGGGGGGGGGGGGGGGGGCCCCCCCCCCCCCCCCCCCCCCCACCGGCATAGCCCCTCGATCAGGAGCAGGATCCATGCAGCATCGCAAATACCCCTTCATTGTGGGCTTCCTCATCGTCCCGATCGTCCTGTATGTGACGTTCGTGATCTGGCCGTATCTTCAGACGATCGGCTACTCGCTCACGGACTGGAAGGGCGAGTCCCAGACCTTCAACTTCGTGGGCCTGGACAACTACACGACCCTGTTCCACGACTCCGTCTTCAGAACCGCGTTGTGGCACAACATCCTGCTGCTGATCTTCCTGCCGGTGATCACCATCCTGCTGGCGCTGTTCTTCGCCTTCATGGTGAACGTGGGCGGTCGCAGCACGGCGGGCGGTGTCCAGGGCGTCCGCGGCGCCGGGATCTACAAGGTCGTCTACTTCTTCCCGCAGGTCCTGTCGGTCGCGATCCTGATCGTGCTGTTCGGCGCGGTCTACCGCAGTGACTCGGCCGGTCTGCTCAACGGCGTCCTGGTGAAGCTGCACCTGGAGGACGCCAACAACCCCATCGAGTGGCTGAACGACCCCAACCTCGTGCTCTGGTGCCTGCTGGCGATCCAGGTCTGGGCAGGCGTCGGCTTCTACCTCGTGCTGTTCTCCGCGGCGATGCAGTCCATCCCCAAGGACATCTACGAGGCCGCGCTGCTCGACGGCGCGGGCCGCTCGCAGACCTTCTTCAAGGTCACCCTCCCGCTGCTGTGGGACAGCGTGCAGACCTCGTGGGTGTACATCTCGATCTTCGCGATGGACTTCTTCGCCCTGGTCTCCGGACTGACCCCCGGAACCGGCTACGGCGGTGGTCCCGACCACCACAGCGAGGTCATGGCGACCTACCTGATGCGCAACTTCCTGTCCTTCGGCAAGAGCGGTTACGCCTGCGCACAGGGCGTGATCATCATGCTGGTGACCTTGATCGTTTCCGCTGTCACGCTGCGGGTCTCCCGCCGTGACCGCATCGAGTTCTGAGCGGGGAAGCACCATGACCTCACCCATCACCGAGGCGCAGTCCGGCGGACTGCTGGGCCAGGTACCCGCTCAGGGCGGGCCCGGCAAGAAGCGCAAGGGCAAGGGAGCGGAGGAGGCCGGCTACGACGGAGCCGGCGGCCGGGTGCTCAACGTCTTCTCGCACGGCTTCCTTGCGGTCTGGGCGATCATGATCATCCTGCCACTGGCATGGATCATCCTCAGCTCGTTCAAGAACAACAGCGAGATCGGCTCCAGCGCGTGGTCCTGGCCCTCGCACTTCACCTTCGGCGCGTTCAGCCGCGCCTGGGACAAGGGCATCGGCGACTTCTTCCTGAACACCGTGATCGTGATGGTGTTCTCGGTGCCGCTGACCATGCTCTTCGGCTCGATGGTCGCCTACGTGCTGGCCCGGTACGAGTTCCCCGGCAACAGGTTCATCTACTTCCTGTTCGTCGGCGGCGCGATGTTCCCGTACTTCCTCGCGCTGGTCCCGCTGTTCTTCATGGTGAAGAACCTCGGCATGCTGAACACGTACCAGGGTCTGATCCTGGTGTACGTCGCCTACTCGCTGCCGTTCACGACCTTCTTCATGCACTCGTTCTTCAAGACGCTACCAACGGCCATCCATGAGGCGGCGGTGCTCGACGGCGCCTCGCACACCCGGACGTTCTTCCAGGTGATGGTGCCGATGGCCAAGCCCGGTCTGCTGAGCGTCGGCATCTTCAACGTGCTCGGGCAGTGGAATCAGTACATCCTGCCGGTCACGCTGATGCAGCCGCAGACCAGCACCGACAAGGACCACTCCATGCTGGCCCAGGGCCTGGTGAACCTCGCGCTGTCGCAGGGGTACTCGGGCGACTACCCGGCGCTGTTCGCCGGCATGGTGATCGCGATGCTGCCGGTGCTGGTGGTGTACCTGTCCTTCCAGCGCCAGGTCCAGGCCGGACTCACCGCGGGCACCCTGAAGTAGCCCACGGCGGCGCCCCCGAGCGCCGTTGAGCAGGCCGTACGCCGCGAGGAGCGGCTCCGCGAGGGCGCGGAGCCGCTCCTCGGCGTTGGCGACCGATTCGCATAACGGTGTGGCTCTCCCCCTTGACGGGACATCACCCCAAACACTCAACTTAGAGTTCACATGTTGTAGACGACGGGGTCTCACCGATGTGGCAGGTACGACATCGGTCCGGGTCCCCGTCCGTGCGGGCAGCCGGGACGCTCCGGCTGCCGGGCAGGAGTGGATGTCGTGGTCGAGACTCCGGGATCGCAGTCGTCGCTGCACCGGGCCAACCTGGAACGCGTCGTGCGTGCCGTACGGCTGGCCGGGTCACTCACCCAGGCGGAGATCGCGCGCAGCACCGGCCTGTCGGCCGCGACGGTCTCCAACATCGTCCGCGAACTGCGGGACAACGGCACGGTGCAGGTGACGTCGACCTCCTCGGGTGGTCGGCGGGCCCGCAGCGTGGCGCTGTCCGGTGACGCCGGCATCGTCGTAGGAGTCGATTTCGGCCATTCGCATCTCCGGGTCGCGGTCGGCAATCTGGCCCATCAGGTGCTGGCCGAGCAGTCCGAGCCGATCGACGTGGACGCCTCCGCCTCCCAGGGCTTCGACCGCGCCGAGCAACTCGTCGCGCGGCTGGTGGAGTCCACCGGGATCAACCCCGACAAGGTGCTCGGGGTGGGTCTGGGCGTGCCGGGGCCGATCGACGTGGAGTCCGGGACGCTCGGCTCGACCGCGATCCTGCCCGGCTGGAGCGGTATCAACCCCCGCCAGGAGCTGACCGACCGGCTCGGTGTGCCGGTCCAGGTGGACAACGACGCGAATCTGGGCGCACTGGGCGAGTTGGTCTGGGGCGGCGGCCGGGGCGTGAAGGACCTGGCGTACATCAAGGTCGCCAGCGGCGTCGGCGCGGGCCTGGTGATCGACGGCAGGATCTACCGCGGACCGGGGGGCACGGCGGGTGAAATCGGCCACATCACCCTCGACGAGTCGGGTCCGGTGTGCCGGTGCGGCAACCGCGGCTGCCTGGAGACCTTCACCGCCGCGCGCTATGTGCTCGAACTCCTGCGCGGCAGCCACGGAGATGGCCTAACGGTCCCGAAGATGGTGCAGCTCGCACGCGAGGGCGACCCCGGCTGCCGTCGCGTGATCGGGGACGTGGGCCGCCACATAGGCATGGGCGTGGCCAGTCTGTGCAACCTCTTGAACCCCAGCAGGGTCGTGCTGGGCGGGGACTTGGCCGAGGCGGGGGAGCTGGTGCTCGGCCCGATAAGGGAGTCCGTGTCGCGGTACGCGATCCCCAGTGCCGCCCAACGGCTGTCCGTGGTGCCCGGGTCGCTGGGTGCCCGTGCGGAGGTTTTGGGGGCACTTGCCCTGGTGCTGAGTGAGATGGGTGATTCTACACTGTTGGATGGTAATACTCCGGTTGATACACCCGCCTTTTCGGCATAACTGAGCGTTCACACAGCTAACGAAACGGGTCGTTGCCATCTCGTTAAGTGTTTACTTCTTGACGGCATGGCGTCAGCCGGAGTTGACTCACGAGCACCTCGGCCGCGGTGTTGCGGCCCTGTCAGGGAGGCAACCTCACATGAACGCAATGACGCGTCGAATCGCCGTCGGGACGGTCGCTGTTTCGATCGCGCTCACGATGGCCGCTTGTGGCAAGGCGGGCGACAAGTCGTCCGACAGCAGCAAGGACAAGACCATCGGCCTGCTGCTCCCGGAGAACGCGACCACCCGGTACGAGAAGTTCGACCGGCCCCTGATCGAGGCGAAGGTCAAGGAGCTGTGCTCCGACTGCAAGGTCGACTACGCCAACGCCGCCGGTGACCCCGCCAAGCAGGCGCAGCAGGTCAGCAGCATGATCGCCAAGGGCGTCAAGGTTCTCATCCTGGACGCGCAGGACTCGGTCGGCATCCAGTCCTCGGTCCAGGCCGCGGTCGACAAGGGCATCAAGGTCGTCGCGTACGACCGCCTCGCGCAGGGCCCGGTCTCGGCCTACGTCTCCTACGACAACGAGAAGATCGGCGAGCTCCAGGGCCAGGCGCTGCTCAACGCCATGGGCGCCGACGCCAAGCCGACCTCGAAGATCGTCATGATCGACGGCGACCCGGCCGACCCGAACGCCGCCTCCTTCAAGGCCGGCGCCCACAAGATCCTCGACGGCAAGGTGAACATCGCCTACGAGCAGTCGGGTCTGTGGAAGGACACCGTCGCCAACCAGAAGGTCACCGCGGCGATCACCCAGCTCGGCAAGGCCAACATCAAGGGCGTCTACTCGGCCAACGACGGCATGGCCGGCGGTATCGCCACCGCCCTCAAGGGCGCCGGCATCAACCCGCCGCTGACCGGCCAGGACGCCGAACTGCCCGGCATCCAGCGGATCCTCGCGGGCACCCAGGCCGCGACGATCTACAAGGCGTACCAGCCGGAGGCCGACGCCACCGCCCAGATCGCGGTCGCGCTGCTCGAGGGCAAGGACTTCAAGGACGTCGCCGACACCACCGCCAAGAGCGGCTCGGGCCAGACGGTCCCCGCCCACCTCATCGGCGCCGTCGCGGTGACCAAGGAGAACATCAAGGACACGGTCATCAAGGACAAGCTGTACACCGTGGCCCAGATCTGCACCGCTGAGTTCGCCCAGGCGTGCAAGGACGCGGGCATCCAGTAGTACCCAGGGCCTCGGCCCGCCCCCGAAAGACCTGTCCGGTGCCCCGCCCCCACCATTCCACCCCGCTGCCGGGGCGGGGCACCGGACGGAAACGCTTCCGGGGTAGAGCGTTCGGGGAAGGGGTATGAGCCCGTTCCCCGTTGACTGATGTCATCCCAGTGCTTTATTGCACGTCCCCCGCGGCTGTCCCCCCAGTACGCGGCATCCCCGCCGGTCAGGCGGCGAAGGAGATGGTTCACGTGTCCGCTACGCCCGTGCTGGCGTTGCGCGGAGTCTCCAAGCGATTCGGTGCGGTTCAGGCCCTCACCGATGTCGAGTTGGAGGTCCACGCCGGAGAGGTTGTCGCCCTGGTGGGCGACAACGGAGCCGGTAAGTCCACACTGGTCAAGACGATCGCCGGTGTGCACCCCATCGACGAAGGCGTCATCGAATGGGAGGGCAAGGCGGTCAGCATCAACCGGCCGCAGGACGCCCAGAGCCTCGGCATCGCCACCACGTACCAGGATCTCGCGCTCTGCGACAACCTCGACGTGGTCGGCAACCTCTATCTCGGACGGGAGATCCTCCGGGTCGGAGTGCTCGACGAGGTCACGATGGAAAGGCGTGCGCGCGAGCTGCTCAACACGCTGTCCATCCGGATCCCCAGCGTGCGGATCCCGATCGCCAGCCTCTCCGGCGGTCAGCGGCAGGTCGTGGCCATCGCCCGCGCCCTGATCGGCGAGCCGAAGGTCGTCATCCTCGACGAGCCCACCGCCGCCCTCGGCGTCGAGCAGACCGCCCAGGTCCTCGACCTGGTCGAGCGGCTGCGCGAGCGCGGCCTCGGCGTGATTCTGATCAGCCACAACATGGCTGACGTGACGGCGGTCGCGGACACCGTCCACGTGCTGCGCCTGGGCAGGAACAACGGGTCCTTCCCGGTCAAGGGCACCACGAACGAGCAGATCATCGCGGCCATCACCGGAGCCACGGACAACGCCGTGACCCGCCGTCAGTCGCGCAATGTGGAGGCGGCGAAGTGAGCGACAAGACCACCCTGTCGAAGGCCGACGAGGAGCCGCCGGCCGCTCCGGTCGACGAAATGGCCCCGGCCGCGGTCGAGGTCATCGACCCCCGGCTGCTGGTCCGCCAAGAGGGCTTCAAGGGCTACATCACCGAGTTCAAGCGCAAGCTCAAGGGCGGTGAACTGGGCTCGCTGCCCGTCATCGTCGGCCTGATCATCATCTGGACCGTGTTCCAGCTGAAGGACAGCCTGTTCCTCAGCTCGACCAACATGGTCAACATCAGCTACTTCCTGGCCGCCACCGGCATGATCGCGGTCGGCCTGGTCTTCGTGCTGCTGCTCGGTGAGATCGACCTGTCGGTCGCCTCGGTCAGCGGTCTGTCGGCCGCGATCTTCGCGATCTTCTCCACCACGCACGGCATGAACATGTGGCTGGCGATGATCCTCACGGTCCTCACCGGCATCGGCATCGGCGCGATCCACGGCTTCTTCTTCGCCAAGATCGGCGTCCCCGCCTTCGTGGTCACCCTCGCGGGCAACCTCGGCTGGAACGGCCTGATGCTGTGGCTGCTCGGCTCCACCGGCTCGCTGTCCATCCAGGACAAGGGCCCGATGCACATCCTGGGCCAGCGCTCCTTCTTCATGGACCAGGACATCGCTGGCGCCTACATCCTGGCGACCGTCGGTGTCGTCGCGCTGCTCGCCGGTTCGCTGATCGAGCAGACCCGCCGCCGCAAGGCGGGCGTCCCGTTCCGCCCCACCAGCGAGATCGCGCTGCGCACCGTCGCCCTGGCCGTCGTGGCTTACGTGGCCGCGTACGTGCTCAACAAGTCCGCCGGTGTGCCGAACGCCCTGGTGATCTTCCTGGTCGCCCTGGTGATCTGCGACTTCGTCCTGCGCCGCACGCCCTTCGGCCGCAAGGTCTTCGCGGTCGGCGGCAGCATCGAGGCCGCCCGCCGCGCCGGTATCAACGTGGCGCTGATCCGGATCGCGGTCTTCGCGATCTCCGGCGGCTTCGCCGCCATCGGCGGTCTCTTCCTGGCCGCCCAGACCTACACCGCGACGCTCGCCGCCGGTACCGGCAACCTGCTGATGCTGGCGATCGCCGCCGCGGTCATCGGCGGCACCAGCCTCTTCGGCGGTCGCGGCAACGTCTGGTCGGCGCTGCTCGGCATGCTGGTCATCCAGTCCATCCAGACCGGACTCGACCTGCTCAACATGAACACCTCGATCCAGTACATGATCACCGGCGCCGTTCTGCTCGCCGCCGTGGTCATCGACTCGGTCTCGCGCCGTACGCAGAAGACCTCCGGCCGCGCGTAGCGGCACCGCGTACGACGGCGGCGCGCGTAACGGCTCGTAACAACGCGGGCGGACACGCGCACCGCGGCAGCACCTCGAACCGCCGGGCGGACCTGGAAATCCAGGTCCGCCCGGCGGGTCGCCGTTGTCGCGCCCTGGCATACCCCACACAAGGAGGGCGACAACCCCTTCGCCCGCAGACCCGGATCGTCTGATTG